>CAYJVR010000005.1:0-122249 GCA_964373715.1 uncultured Planctomycetia bacterium
GCTGTGTCCAACTGGCTGTTCGTAATCAGCTGGTTGAACGACCCACCACCCGGGTTCACCGTCACCCCAAGATCAAACTCCTTCGAGGCGGTCGGGTCCAGCGAACCGACCGGCGTGATCACCGTCACCAGCGTGACGAGGGCGGGCGCATTGCCTGTATTGCCAACGCTGTAGGTAGCGAAAAAGTTGCCATTCGTGGCGATGGCGTTGGTGTAAACCGGAGCGGCGGTAAACGTCGGGGAGACGTTGCCGATCGTCAGAAAATTACCGACGAAACCGGTGCCGATCTGCTGTCCGGCCCCGTTATAAGCCAAGAAAGAGAGGTTATACTGGCCGCCGCTGATTCCCTGCGCGTCCAAATCCGCGTTCGTAATGTTGAAATTAAAAGTTCTCGTGCCAGGGGCAACGTTCACCGCCCTCGTAAACTCCTTGGAGGAATTCGGCCCGCCGCCAACCGGAGTGATCACGATCGTCATCGTCACCCGATCCGCCGTGTCGCCGGTATTCCCCAGGGTCCAGACGCTCGAGAAACGCTGGTTCAAACTAATCTGGTTGCCATAGGTGGGTAACGCCGTGAAGGTCGGCTGAATGTTTCCGACTGTCAAAGGGTTGCCGAAAAAACCGTTGTCCGGCCCGCCTACCCTTATTCCATCTTGGTCCAACACTAAGAAAGTGACGAGATAGCGGCCGGGAGTGACGCTGATGGCTCTGAGCTGATCCCTCGTCATGTTGACCCGGAACGTTCCTCCTCCAGGTTGGACGGTCGCCGCCTGAGCGAATTCTGTCGAGGCGGTCGTGCCCACCGGGGTAAAAACGGTGATAAGGCTTACATCATAAGAAATAGCCCCGCTGTTGCCGACCGCAAAATCGGCTTGAAAAGCGCCGTTTCGCGGGATAGCGTTACCGTAAACCGGAAGAGAGGAAAAAGAAAGGCTGGTTGAATCCGCTACAAGCAGCAGAGGCAGAGCGCGCTGGTTAATTTCCTGCTGCTGCTGAGCCTGCGCGTTCTGGACCGCCTCCACAGAGGCAAAATCCCCCTTGTTCTGGACCTCTGTCTGGGAGGGCACCCTCAACGAATGGGCGCCAGCGGGAACGACGGGGCCGAAGGCAATGCCGAAACTGATGGCGAGAGATAGGACTCTTTTGAACATGGATTTCCCCTCTTTGGATTTATTTATTGGCCATCTTCGGCAGCCCGGCTTCCCCGCCATCCCCCAATACCTTCGAGGAACGCGGGACCCGCGGCTTTGCTTCGCTGAAGAGAACCTTCAGCGAAGCCTTTTCGGATGGATTAAATTGTCTGTCAGCTGAACAGTTTCGGAAAAATCAGCGCTGAAAAAGATTCTCCGTTGTCCGTCTTTTTTTCTCCCACATCCGGCAGATAGCCCCCGGGGAACTCAACCGCCCCGAGCCGTTCCCTGAAGGAACAACCGGCGAGGCTGTCTGCCATCTGGGCGAACCAATCAAAGATTTCCTTTTAAACATGAAACGGTCTTTCAGGAGTCTTGACCGAGATGCAAAACGATTGAACTGGCGAGGTGTCGGAACAAACGGTAACCCGGCTTTGTTCGAAATCCCGTAGACTTTTTTGATAGGCGCCCCCGATGTTGTCCATCGCCATCGTTAAACAGCCTCTCAACCCCATCTACCCGGTTTCCATCAAAGCCTTCTTACTATGCTACTTATTTAATCTTTAGTATATCACCATATTTCAAAAATAACAAGTGTTAATTTTGTATTTATTCACCCTCTCCCCCTCTCTTTTAAGAGAGGGCGGGATCAGGATAACCTGCTTCACGGAAACCTTTCTGCCGCAGGATACAGCTGTCACAGCACCCGCAAGGAGCGCGGCGGCCCTGGTAGCAGGACCAGGTCAATTCGTATGGGACGCCGAGCCGGCGGCCCAACCGGATGATCTCTTCCTTACTCATCCGGATTAAAGGGGTCTCGACCCGAATTGTTTTGCCCTCGGCGCCCGCTTTCGTTCCCAACCGGGCCGCCTGCTGAAAGGCCCGGTAATAGTCCGGACGGCAATCCGGATAGCCGGAAAAATCCAACGCGTTAGCGCCGATAAAGAGGCGTGAAGCACCGATCGCTTCCGAGAACCCGAGCGCGAGGCTTAAAAAGATGGTGTTCCTGGCGGGAACGTAAGTGGGAGGAATCCCCCGCCCGATGCGGGATAACGCCCTCTTTGAAGGAACGGCTAGTTTCACATCGGTCAGAGCCGACCCTTTCCACGGAAACTTAAGGCGAACAACCTGGAAATCGGCCCCGGCAACCTTCGCAATCCGGCGCGCCGCATGAACCTCCTTCCGGTGCCTCTGGGCATAATCCACAATGAGGCAGTGGCACTCATACCCCCTTCGGCGGGCCAGATAAAGGGCGGTGGCGGAATCCAGTCCACCGGAGAGAAGAACAACAGCCTTAGGCTTACACCTTTTGGACATTGCCGACGCTCCGGCCGAGGAAACGGCGGGACAGAACATCGAAGTGCCTGGGCTCGTCGGTCACACAAAATTGATGATCGGGGGATGCGCCGTTGCGAACAGGATGTTCCAACTTCAGTTCCTGGAGGACATCCCTCGCTTTAAGCGCCACTTGGCGCGCCGAGTCCACCAAATGGACGCCCGGCCCCATCACCTCGCCAAGCACCTTTTTGAGAAGAGGATAGTGCGTGCACCCCAATATCAGAGTATCCACCTTCATCGATTTCAGAAGCTTGAGGTACCGTTCAGCCACCTGGTAAGTCAGAGGGTCCGCCACAAGCCCCTCTTCAACAAGAGGGACGAAGAGAGGACAGGCCACCTGGGTAACCTTCAGTTTCGAATCACGCTTGGCGATGGCCTGGATGTAGGCGCCGGACCCGATCGTCGCATGGGTGCCGATAACGCCGATCCGCCCGTTCCGGGTCGCGCGGACGGCCATCTCAACACCCGGCTCAATGACGCCTAGAATCGGATGATTGAAGTGGGCCCCTAAAAACGGCTGCGCGAAGCTGGAAGCCGTATGGCAGGCAATAATGATCATCTTGACATCGCGGTGCAAGAGGAACAGGACATTTTCCGTTGAGAACTTCTGGACAGTCTCCCGGGACTTGTTCCCGTAGGGAACGCGCGCCGTATCCCCTAAATAGACAATTTGCTCCTGAGGAAGAACCTTCAACAACTCACGGACGACCGTCAAACCGCCGATCCCGGAATCAAAAACACCGATGGAGCTTGTTTTCTTCGCTTCAGCCATGCTGCTCCACATTCGCGGCGTACCTGCCTATCCCCTGTCTTATCCCATCAGCCAGCCTCTGCCGGTAATCCGGCAGATTCAACCAGCCGCTCTCGGAAGGATTCGTGATGAAACCCACCTCCACGAGAACCGCGGGCATCCGGCTGCCCTTCAAAACGGCAAACCGGGCCGACTTCACCCCCCGGTTCTCGGAAGGAACGCGGACAGCCTTCAGTCCCCGGCAAACAGCATCGGCCAACGTCCTCGATTCGGCCCGGAAAGCGGTGTTCAAAAGGTCCCAGACAATCACCTCGGTGTCGCTGGAAACGGGTTCGCCCGTCTCCAGAGGCAGAGAGTCGTTCTCGGCGGCCTCCAGAGCCCTCGCATGGTCATCGGTGGCGTCGGAAAGATAAAAAACCTCGAACCCCGAACTCGACCTGCGCCGGGAAGCGTTCGCGTGGATCGAGACGAACATATCCGCGCTGGCCTCATTCGCGATCTGCGCGCGCCGCCCCAGCGAAATAAAGCGGTCGTCGCTCCTGGTCATGATCACCTTGTATCCGTCCTGTTCCAGGACATCGCGCAGGCGCAGCGCGATATCCAGAGTAATCTTCTTTTCTTTGAGCCCCCCCTTGCCGACCGCGCCCGAATCCTTGCCCCCGTGGCCCGGGTCCAAGACGATCGTCTTGAGCTTTCTTCTCTCCGGCGCGGAGATCTGCGCGGCGGCAGGCCCCCAGGAGGAGAGCCACCGGGTCCACAGGAATTCCGGGATGAAAAGCTCCCCCTCCCTTACCGCGGGAGAATACGGCAAAGACTGTACAACTCCGTCCACAACCGCCAGCGGAATCCGGAGAGAAACACGCAGCCGGTGCGGCCCATCCGTTACGGACCAGACATGGGTTTCCGGATCCCACTGCTGTTCGGCGCCGAGCTCCCGAACCACCGCGGGAAGAGGCAAATAGGCGGCGGAGTTAATGGTCGTCCGGTAAACGGACAGCGATGGAGGAACAGCGCCGGAACGGACGGCAGTGCCGTGGGCGCAACCGGTAAAAAAGAGGGCCATAAGGAGGAGCGAGCAAGGATTAAGCTTAAACCTAAAGATTTTTTTCGGCATGTTCCTATTTTTTAACTTAATCCCATCACTGCGAGGACCTTGTCTTTTCTGTCATTGCGAGGAGTTTCAGTTTGCCAGTTCGCGTGTTTACCGGTTCGCCAGTTGGCCAGTTAACCCGTAAACTGGCTAACTCGCTAACCCGTCAACCCGTAGGTTGACTTTGCATGAGATTGCCGCGCCTCGCTATGCTCGGCTCGCAATGACGATCAAACGAAGCCATTACACTATTCCAGAACAAAATGGTGGAGGCGGGGGGAATCGAACCCCCGTCCTGAATAAACTGCAACTGCGTCCCCTACGTGCGTAGTCCGCGGATTTGCACAGCGTCACCAGCCACGGCTCCCGCGGACGGGATCACGCAGCCAGCTACCCCCTAGTTGGTCTCCTCGCCGCAGCCCCTAGAGGTAATAGGCCGCGGCCAGCCCACTTATTGGCGTCCTTCCAATTTAGTAGGCGTCAATCGGAGGACGGACTGCGTGTTTTACGCAGCCAGTGCCATCGGGGCAACGATCGGCCTCATCGGCACGACCGGAGCGAACCCGTTTACCATTTTTTTGGCACGTATCTTTTTGCCCGGTTTTTTACGAGGCCTCCGGACAACCTCGGCACGCGATCACGATCGAGTCAATTCAGTCGAATCCAGTCGCCCCCAAAAATCAGTTGTGAGTCGCCAGGAATTCGTCGTGAGAAATCAGAACCCACGACTCAAGACTCACGACGGTTGAACTTCAAAGCTCTGGAAATCTCTCTGTCCGTCTCGCGCCGTTTGATGTCTTCCCGCTTGTCAAACTGGCGCTTCCCTTTGGCCAAGGCCAGCTCCACCTTGACCAAAGCCTTTTTCCAATAAAGCTTGGTTGCCGTCAGCGTAAGCCCGCCAGCAGCTATCTTTCCTTCAAGCTTTTCAATCTGCGCCCTGTGGAGAAGCAGCTTCCTCGGACGCTTCGGTTCCTGCCTGACGTTCGCCTGGGGATAAGGGCTAATGTCCATGCCGTATAGCATCACTTCCCCCTCGCTTACGCGGGCGAATGCATCCTTCAGGTTCACGCGGCGGGCACGCAAAGACTTCACCTCCGCCCCAGTGAGCTGAATCCCAGCCTCTATGGTTTCTAAGAAGAGAAAATCCCTTCCCGCTGTGGAATTGCGGGCAATTACGCTGTTTGCCGGATCAGCCATGGGCTCTACGCCGCCTGCACACTGTTAAAAATACCACATCCCAGGTTTGGCTGACAAGGCTTAACCCCTTATTCTTCTACCAGATGAAGCCAAATCGTATATACTTTGGACGATATGGGCGCATCAAGCTACCTAACCCCACGCGCAACCACGTTCCGCCGGAAGATCACCGTGGTGCTGATGATCTCCACGATACTGCTGATTCTTTTGATCACCGGACTGATCTATCCGCGCACCTTTAAAGAACAACAGGAGGGGATCCGCCGGATGGTCACAGCCATCGCCGCCACCGGGGCCCTGACCATTGACGGCAACGCGCACCAAACAATCCCTCCGACAGCCGCCGCCACAGCATTTCCAGCTTACCAGGAACTGCAGGGAAAGCTGAGCAAGATTCTCGGGACCAACCCCGGCGTCCGCTACGTCTGGACGATGGTCCGCTCGGAAAAACAGGGGACGCTGATCTTTGTGGGGGATGTGGGCGGAGGGAACCCAAAACCGGGCCTGCGCTACAACGCCGCAAAAATCCCCGGACTGCTGGACAGCTTCCGCGGGCCGACCGCGGACAAGGCTCCTGTGAAAGACCCTTGGGGGATTTCCATCTCCGGCTACGCGCCGATCCGGAACCAGGAAGGCAGAACGGTCGCCATCCTGGGCGTGGACCTGTACGGAAAACAGCTCCAGATGTTCCAGGAAAAGTTCAAGCAGTACATGATCTTCAGCCTGATCGGAGGCCTCCTGCTGGCCGTCATCCTGGGAAACCTGATCGGCCGCTGGATCGCCCACCCTCTCGACAAGCTCGTCTTCGGGATGCACCAGCTGCAAAAAGGGGAATTCTACGCCCGTGTCCTGCTGAAAACCGGCGATGAATTCGAAGAGACTGCCGAGGCTTTCAACCGGATGACGACGACGCTGCGGGAGGCGCGCGACGAACTCCGGGAATCCTACCTGCGCGCGATACAAAGCCTTATGCACGCACTGGAGGCGCGCGACCCCTATACGAGGGGTCACTCCGAGTCGGTGACTCAATACGCGGCGGAAATGGGACGCGTGCTGAACAGGACCCCGAAAGAGATTGAAACCTTAAGCCGGCTGGCAAAACTGCACGACATCGGCAAAATAGGGATACATGACGACGTCCTGCTGAAGCCGGGGTTATTCACGGAAGAAGAGCGCAGGAATATTGAAAACCATCCGGTGATCGGAGGGAAGATATTGGCCCCTTTGGGACTGCCTCCGGAAGAACTCGACATCATCCTCGCCCATCACGAATGGGAGGACGGAACCGGATATCCCCGGAGACTAAACCGTTCCCAGATATCGGACCTGGTGGCAATCGTCGCTGTGGCGGACGCCTTTGACGCCATGACAAGCAACCGCCCTTACCAAAAAGCGATGAAGACCCCTGAAGCGGTTGCCGAACTGCGCAGAGGCGCCGGCACGCAATTCCGGATCGAAGCGGTCGAAGCCCTCATCCTCGTTCTCAAAAACAAGAACTTTATCTAGACCTACCCTAAACCTACCAGGGAGTCCGAATCCCCGCCTCGAGAGCCGTTTCTTCCGAGAATTTCCAAAGGCGCACAAAGACCTGCCCGCCGTTTCTCAAAAACTCTCGAGAGAAGATCACTTCCAGACCCATCGGTTGACCTTTACGGGTAGACAAGCGGGCAGAAACAGTTCCTGATCGAACCACACTCCAAGAGGCGCCAAACAGAATAGCCTGTTTCCTTTTCCCGGCCGAGGCAAGTTCAAATTCAACTGCCAAATCCCGCGAAAGTTTCCACTTCCCGAAAAACGTGACGGTCTGAACGCGCCTCTTCCCTTCAACCTCGACGCCGACCTGATAGCGGATCTGCCCCTCTTTTGCCAAAACAGAAGGGGTCTGAAAAGCGCCGCGGAAACGGAACGTCGAATCTCCGCTGAGATCAAGCAGGTAAACAAGCCGGCGGCCAGCGATAAAATCCCACTGCCCGCGGAAGATCAAAGCACTTTCGGCCAGCCGGCTTCCCCCAAGAAACGGCAATTTGTACCGGTAAAGGATCTCGTGGTCTGCCGTCACCTCCCACCCTCCCTGGAAGGTCAGCCGGTCGGAGCGCCCTTTGTCTCTTTCAACGAGAAAGTTGAGCCGGTTCCGGGAATCGGCCTCCCACCGCCCGCGCAAGCTAAACAGCTGATTGATGATCCGCCCGCTCTCCTCTCTCTGAGCCACTCGGAAAACAAGGGCCTCGGGCTCGGCGGCGATCAATGCACCGGTTAAGACCGCCTCCTGGCCTGCGCCTCTCTTTCTATATTCGAGCTGATGGCTCTTCGTCAGGCGCCAAACACCATCAACGGTTTCGTCGGCGAGAATCAGCTGATTAAGGCGGGTCAACCGCACGTTAACCTCCGGGAAATCATTCGTACCGTCATTGCGAGGAGCTTCAGTTTGCCAGTTCGCGTGTTTACCGGTTCGCCAGTTGGCCAGTTAACCCGTAAACTGGCTAACTCGCTAACCCGTCAACCCGTAGGTTGATTTTGCATGAGATTGCCGCGTCGGCCCTTTGGGCCTCCTCGCAATGACGGTATGACTGGCCTTGAGGCCCAACCGAGGCCGCTACCAAACGGGTTCTCACATTGACGAGGCCGAAAGCTTTCTGTTATCCTGTTTACCCGCCAAAGAGAAGCAGACGCCGAGGTGGCGGAACTGGCAGACGCGCTACGTTCAGGGCGTAGTGGGCGTAAGCTCATCGGGGTTCAACTCCCCGCCTCGGCACCACTAATTTTCCATCGGCACCACTCTATTCCTCCCATTCCTTCCACCTGGCCGAATATTCTTTCGACGGCCGACACAAGCGCATCCTGAAGATCCTCATGGCTGACGGGAATCCCCTGGATCGACCCCTGAATTAAAACCGCTTCCTTCCAAACCCTCAGCGCGGAACCGGCCGCTTTCTTTCCCCGGAAGGAGAGATCCCCGGCAACCGGAGACGCGAAACAGACGGCGTAGGGACCGCCGGAATCCGAGGCGGCAAGCGCCAGATCATCGGCCGGCACAGCGCCGGTGAGGACAAGCCTCTCCCTGAAAAAATGATGGATCCGTCCCGGAACGGCGCTCAAACGCACCCCGGCCGGAATCATGGCGGGAGGAACAGCAACAGCGTAAGTCAGCTCATCGACCGAGTGAAGAACCGCGCCCCCGCCGGTAGGACGCCAAACCAGCGGCAAAGATTTCTGACGGATGTCGGAGGGGAGAGACTCGGATTTCTGGCGGCGCCCCAAAGAAACGGCCGGGCGGATCCAGCGGTAAACACGGAGGGTGGGAGGAGCGGCTCGTTCCTGAACTTGCCGGGCGATCTTTTCGTCCGAAGCCATATTGGCCTCAGGATCGCTCGGGGGATCGATAATCAGTCTCCAGTCCGCCACTTCACATTGGGCTCCCTAGCCGCCAAAACTTCATCGATCCGGGTGACCGGCATCCGGTGCGGGGCCCCCCGTACCTTCTGAGGATTACTCTTCGCCTCCTCGGCGATAGCAATAAGGGCGGCGGCAAAAGACTCCAGGACCTCTTTGGATTCCGTCTCCGAGGGTTCGATCATCAGCGCCTCTTCGACGATGAGAGGGAAACATATCGTGGGGGCGTAGAAACCGTAGTCGAGAAGGCGTTTGGCGATATCCATCGCCTTAATCCCGTAGGCCGCCTTCATCTCTTTGGCTGACGCAACGAACTCATGCATGCAGGTCTCATCCACCGGAATCGGGTAGACCCCCCGGAGGAGGGCTTTCAAATAATTTGCGTTGAGGATCGCCCCTTCGGAGACCTTCCTCAGTCCCTCCTTGCCGAGCGATTTGATATAGGCATAGGCCCTGACCAAAGCGCCGGTGTTGCCGAAGAAGGTGCGGACCCGGCCGATAGAGGAAGCCCCGGGCGACACCAGCCGATAGGAGCCTTTCTCCTGAACAACCACCGGCCCGGGGAGGAACGGCTTCAGGTGCGCCTTCACCCCAACCGGCCCGCCGCCCGGCCCGCCGGAACCGTGCGGGATTGAAAAGGTCTTGTGAATGTTCACATGGACCATGTCGAACCCCATATCTCCCGGACGGCACAGCCCCAAAAGCGCGTTCATGTTGGCCCCATCCAGGTACATCAGGCCTCCCTTGCTGTGGACCAGCTGTGTGATCTCGACCACCTCCTCCTCGAAGAGGCCGAGCGTATTCGGGTTGGTCATCATAAAAACAGCGACGTCTTCGTCGACGGCCGCCGTGAGCTCTTTGAGCGAGGCCCTTCCCCTGCCGGTGGACTTGACCTCCACCACGTCGAACCCGCAGAGGGCGGCGCTGGCCGGGTTCGTGCCGTGGGCCGAATCGGGAACGACGACCTTGTGCCGGGGCTTTCCCTTCGCTTCGTGGTACGCCTTAGCCATCAAAAGAGCGGTCAGTTCCCCGTGCGCCCCGGCCGCCGGCTGAAGAGTAACGCCGTCCATGCCGAGGATCTCCTTCATCTGCTCCTCCAGCTCGAACAAAAGCTTTAATATCCCCTGCGCCCCCTCATCCGGCGTATACGGATGGACCTTCGCGAAACCGGCAAGCCCCGCGATCTCTTCGTTCACCTTGGGGTTGTACTTCATCGTACAGGAGCCGAGCGGATAGAAGTTGGTCTCTCCGGAAAAGTTCAAATGGGCCAGCCGCATGTAATGCTTCACGAGATCCCTCTCCGAAACCTCCGGAAGAGAGACCGGCTCCTTGCGAATCAGGCCGGCCGGGAGAAGGCTTTCGACCGGCCTCTCCGGAACATCGAGCGGCGGCAGAACAAAGGCCCGCCGGCCCGGTCTGCCGAGTTGGTTCAAGAGAGGCTCCAGTAAACGGCCGGGCGAATGGGGGAACGCCGGCTGAGGAGACGTGACTGCCCTCTCCCGCACGATGGAGGTATCGCTCACTTGAGCGCCTTTTTCACAGCCGAAATGAAGCCGTCAATCTGCTCTTTCGAGCGGGCTTCGGTCACGGCAATCAGATATCCATTGGATAATTCCGGCTCCCACCGCTTGAGAGGCAGCCCGCCGATGAAACCGGCTTTGAGGAGCTTCTTGTTGACCTCCTCCGGATCGGCGGGAAGTTGAACGGCGAACTCATTGAAGAAAGGGGCGCTGAAGAGAGATTTGACTCCGGGAATTTTCGTGATCTGATCGAAACAGTAGTGGGCCTTCTGGAGGTTCTGGGCCGCGACTTCCCGGAAGCCTTCTTTGCCCAGCGAGGCCAGATAAACGGCAGCGGATAAAGCCATCATCGCCTCGTTGGTGCAGATATTGGAAGTGGCCTTAGCCCGGCGGATGTGCTGTTCGCGTGTCTGAAGCGTGAGAACGAAACCTCGGCGGCCGTGGGTGTCCCGGGTCATGCCGACAATCCGGCCCGGAACTTTCCGGATAAATTTCTCGCGGCAGGCGAACAACCCCAGGTACGGCCCGCCGTAGAGAAGATCGGTCCCCAACGGCTGGCCTTCACCAACCACGATGTCGGCCCCGTAGGAACCCGGGGACTGGAGAACGCCGAGCGAGATCGGGTTGACCGCCACGATGAAGAAGGCCCCTTTCTCATGCGCGACCTTCTCCAATTCCCGCACCGGCTCAATGCCTCCGAAAGCGTTGGGAACCTGCACCACGACCGCCGCGGTCTTAGAATCAATCAGAGAGGCGGCTTTCTTGGCATCGGAAATCCCCTGTGAAAACGGTATCTCGAGAATCCCGGTCCCGATTTGATTGAGGTAGGTTTTCAGCGTCTGGCGGTGCTCAGGATGCACGGTACGGGCCACCACAAGCTTGTTCCTCTCCGTTTCCCGGAGCGCCAGAATGCAGGCCTCCGTCAGCGCCGACCCCCCCTCATAGAGGGAGGCGTTGGCCACATCCATCCCGGTCAGATCGCAAATCAAACTCTGGAATTCGTACATTGCCTGGAGCGTCCCCTGGGAGGCCTCCGGCTGGTACGGGGTGTAGGCGGTAAGAAACTCTCCGCGGGAAAAGATGTAGCGGACAACGCTGGAGATAAAATGTTCGTACGATCCGGCGCCAAGAAAACAGGCGTGCGACTTCGTGGTGACGTTCTGCGCGGCCAAACTTTCGGCCAAACGCAGCAACTCCGGCTCCGATAATCCCGCAGGAAGATTGAGATCCGCGCGGGGGACAGATTTCGGAACGCACTCCAGAAGGGCCTCCATGGAGGAAGCGCCGATCTTCTTGAGCATCAGCGATTTATCTTCAGGAGTGATCGGGACGAATTCCATCAAAAACTCCCTTTAGGCGTGCTTCGCTTGGCCTGTGACAAAAGCGTGATACTGATCGTGAGTCATCAAAGCGCCGGCTTCCGTCACGCTGGCGGGATCCAAAACGAAAATCCATCCCTCTTCATAAGGGGAGCGGTTGATCGCGCCGGGATCCTTCGACAGCTTCTCGTTCACCTGGGCCACGGTTCCCGAAACCGGCGCATAGATCGAAAAAGCGGCCTTCACCGATTCCACCACGGCCGCCTCCCCCGACTGCACCACCTTCTTGCCGGCCTTCGGCAGCTCGACGAAAACCACGTCGGAAATCTCTTCCTGGGCGTGCGCGGTGATGCCAACGACCGCCTTCGACCCTTCGAACCGGACCCACTCGTGTGTTTTGGTAAATTTCAGCGTGCTCAAGTCAGTCATCAGATTGATCAGCCCTGTTTTTTAAATTTGTAGAACGGCAGTTTGACCGTTTCTCCTGGAACCTCTCTGCCGTGTATGCGTACAGCAATCCGCGTGCCGGGAACAGCGGCCTCCGGAGGAACGTACCCCATGCCGATGGCGCCCGACTCCGGCAAAAATGTCCCGCTGGTCACCTGCCCGGCTTCGCGTCCTTCCACAAGGATCGGATAGCCGTGGCGCGGGATCCCGCTGCCGGTAAGCCGGAACCCAACCAGTTTCCGCGAAATCCCCTGTTTTTTCTGCTGTTCAAGCGCCTCTCTCCCTTCAAAAGGCCCTTTCTCCCAAGAAATCGTCCACTCCAAACCGGCCTCGAGCGGCGTCGTTTTTTCATCCAGATCAGATCCGCCTAAGGGCAAACCGGCCTCAAGCCGCAGAGTATCGCGGGCTCCCAGGCCAATTGGCTGAATGCCGGCCGACGTGCCGGCATTCAGAAGCCCGTTCCAAACCTGAGGCAGATTTTCCGCCGGCACAAAAAGCTCAAAGCCGTCCTCGCCGGTGTAGCCGGTCCGCGCGAAGAAAACCCGGCAGCTGAAAATCGCGCCGGCCTGAACACTGTATCGGGGGACCATCCTTATCCCCCCACCCGCCGTCTGATCCACAAAATCCACCGCCTTCGGTCCCTGCACGGCCAGCGTTCCGAACCTCTCCCGCAAATCGTTCACCTCGACCCCCGCTCCTGCCCGGCCGCGCAACCGCTCAAAAACCTTGTCCCCATTGGAAGCATTGACAACGACCCGGAACCGGTCTGAAGCGATTCGGTAAAGAATCATCTCATCGATGATGAACCCCTGCCCGTCAAGCATCGGAGAATAAATCGCGCGGCCCGGAGCGAGTTTAGCGAGGTCCTGCGTGAAGAGAGGCTGGAGGCCGCTTTCTACATTCGGTCCAGCCGCCTCCAGGTGCCCCAAGTGGGAAACATCGAAGATACCGACCGCCGAACGGACAGCCCGGTGCTCCTGGAGAATCGAGGTGTAGTAAATCGGAAGCTCCCACCCGCCAAAAGAACCGCATTTGGCGTGAAGAGCGGCATGCTGGGCATACAGGGGGGTCCGCTTTAAACCTTCAATCATTTGAGTCGCATCATCAGACATAGGAGCCCGTTATTATACCAATTTTCGAGTGAGTCTGCCTGTCATTGCGAGAAGCTTCAGTTCGCCAGTTCGCGTGTTTGCCGGTTCGCCAGTTAACCCGCAAACTCGCAAACCCACTAACCCGTCAACCCGTAAGTTGACTTTGCATGAGATTGCCGCGCCTCGCTATCCTCCTGGGGCGGACCCGCCTCAGGCGGGTGCTCGGCTCGCCATGACGACACCTGCGAGACCTGGAGCTATTCGGCTAAAAGCTTTTTGATTTCCGTTTCCAAGGAGGCCTTATCGTGATAGCCGACATACTTCTGAGCGATGCGTCCCTGCTTGTCGATAAGAAAGGTGGTCGGGATGCCCCGGATGCCCCCATAGGCCTGCTCGGTCTGCCCGTCACTGCTGACCGCGATCGGGTAGGACATCCCGTTGGACTTGGCGAACGACTTGACCGTGCCGGCATCCTCACCGACGCTGATTCCGATCACCTCAAACCCCCGCCCTTGATAGGCGGAACGCAGCTCCTTCAGATGGGGGATCATCTTCCGGCACGGGGGACACCAGGTGGCCCAGAAATCGATTAATACCACCTTCCCTTTAAAAGAGGACAGCTCCAGCGGCCTGCCGCTTAAGTCGGTGAGCCGGAAATTAGGCGCGACCCCGCGCTCCTGCGCTGACTGCGCGGGTTGGATCCCTGCTCCCCATCCAACCATCCCTTGGGCTAAAACGAGGACAAAAAGAAAGACAGCTGCCACGCGAGAACTTTTCATGCCAGAGCTCCTTCGCTAAAGAGAAAACCGGTTAAAAAAATCCAAATACCTCGCCAGCAGCGTCAACCGGTCGGTGAAAATTAATATTCCGACCGCTACAAGAAGGACACCGCTGAGTATCTCTACAACACGTATGTAACGCCGGAACCGGGCGAAAAACTTCGAAAACGCCTGGATTCCGACACTCGTCAGAAGAAACGGAACCCCAAGCCCCAAGGAATAGGCGCTTAAAAGAACCATCCCCTGGGCCACCGTTTCCTGGGTGCTGGCTAAAGCCAGGATACCAGCCAAGATCGGGCCAATGCAAGGGGTCCATCCAAAAGCAAAGGCGATCCCCACCACGAAAGCCCCGGCCGAGGTCAGCGGGCGGCTTTTGACCTTGATCTTCTTCTCGTACTGGAGGAAACCGATCCGAAAAACCCCGGTCAAGTGAAGGCCGAATAGGACGATCACAACGCCGGCGGCCTGTCTTAACAAACTGAGTTTCTGGAGAAAAATCTGCCCCAGCGCAGTCGCCGAGGCGCCGAGCAGAACAAAAACCAGGGAGAAGCCGAGGACAAACCAAAGACTGCTGATGAAAGTCTTCCGGCGGACCCTCGCGTCCGCCTGCTGCGCTTGAAGATCCTGGAAAGAAACCCCGGAGATAAAGGAGATGTAGCCCGGGATCAGCGGTAAAACGCAGGGAGAAAGGAACGAGACAAGCCCGGCCAGAACCGCCGTCAGCAGGTTGACGTTATCCATGAAGAAACCCGCCGACGAGTTTTCCGGTTAGCGAGTTCGCCGGTTAGCCGGTTGTTTTTAACTGACAAACTGGCAAACCAGCCAACATTTTTCACTGGTCGCACAGCTTCCCGCCGATGGCCCAGTTGCCCTTTTTATGGTCGCGGAAAACCACCCAGGTGTGGTCAAGCGGAGCCTTCAAGATCTGAACCGCCGCCTCCGTGACCGCCTTCGAGAAAGCTTCCCTCTGCTCCCGGGTCCGTCCTTCAAAAAGATCCACGGTGATAATCGGCATCTCGTCGCCCTTTCCTTAATCCTAAGCTGTTATCTTTCTGATCGGAACCAATTTCACCAGCGCAAACTCCATCTTACGCTCTGTAAAACATTGACACAACAACGCGTCTCAGAAAATTCCGAGTTGTCAGATCTCCACCGTTTCTCCATCCACCGCGGGGCGGATATTCCACCCCAACTCTCCGCGTACCGCACGCGTCAAAGCCTCCGCCTGATCCGGCTCCCCGTGAACAAGGTAGGTCTGCCGAGGCGGCGCCTTAAACCCTGAAAGCCAGCGCAAGATGTCGTCCCGGTCGGCATGGGCGGACAACCCGTCCAGCACCTCCACCCGGGCTTTGACCGGCACGAACTGGCCGTGCATCTTCACGTACTTCGCACCATCCTGAAGCAGCCTTCCCCGGGTTCCGGCCGCCTGGTAGCCGACCAACAGTACCGTTGTCTTTGGGTCAGGAAGACGCAATTGCAGATGGTGCAGCACGCGCCCGCCCGTCGCCATCCCGTTGCCCGCAATAATGATGGCCGGGCCGCTCAACCGGTTAAGCGCCTTGGATTCCTCCACCGTAGAAACAAGATGGTACTGCTTACAGCAGAGGGGGCACCGCTTCTGGTCCATCAGTTCGGTCATATCGAGGTCGTGGTCCTCCGGATGGCGGCAGTAAATGTCGGAGACGTTGATCGCCATCGGGCTGTCCAGGTAAACCGGAATCGAGGGGATCTTCCCATCCTCCTCCAGCCGCCTCAGCATCCAGATCAGCAGTTGGGCCCGCCCAACGGCAAAAGAGGGGACAATCAGCATTCCTTTTTTCCGGACCGTTTCGTTCACGATCCGCGCCAAATCACCGGAGGGATCTTTCGAATGGAGCCGGCCCCCGTAGGTGGACTCGACAAGAAGCACATCCGCATTCGGAACAAACTCCGGATCCCTCAGAATCGGCTGGTCCCATCGTCCGAGATCGCCGGAGAAAACCAAGCGTGTCGGTTTCTCGGCGCCAATCTGGAGTTCAACCGTTGCAGAACCTAGGATATGCCCGGCCCGTCTGAAAATCACCTTCACATCTTTCGTCACGGTAAATGGCCGGCCGTAGCGAGAAGGCACCAACCGCTGAAGCGCGGCTTTGGCATCCTTCAGCGTATAAAGAGGCAGGGCCGGCTTGTGCTTCGAGTAAGCGTGCCGGTTGGCGTATTCCGCCGCCTCCCCCTGAAGTTTTGCCGCGTCCAACAGCATCACTTTCAACAAATCGGCGGTGCCGGAGGTGCAGAAAATCCTGCCCCGAAACCCGATCTTGACCAAAAGCGGAAGGTCCCCCGAATGGTCGATGTGCGCATGGCTCAAAACCACGGAATCCAACCGGGTCGGGTCGAAGTCGGGCCGGCGCCAGTTGCGCAAACGCAGTTCCTTGAGTCCCTGGAACAGCCCTGCATCCAGGAGAACCGAGTGCTTGTTCATCCGAAGCAGATATTTTGATCCGGTCACCGTGCCGGCCCCGCCGAAAAATTGGAGCGTCGCCATTGCCTATGAGGCCGCCTGAGGGACGGCCTTGCCCTCTTTCATTTCAAAATACCATTTCCAAGCGAAATAAACGGCCGGATAGACCAGAAGCTCCATCAAGAAGGAGGTGAACAGGCCGCCGATCATCGGGGCGGCAATCCGCTTCATCATATCGGCGCCGGCGCCCGCAGACCACATGATCGGCAGAAGCCCCATGAAGGCCGCCATCACTGTCATCATCTTGGGCCTGACCCTTTTAACAGCCCCATGGACAATCGCCTCTTCCAAGTCCTTCCTCGTGCGCATCTGTCCCTTTCCGACGGCCTCATGGTAAGAAATATCGAGAAACAACAGCATAAAAACCCCCGTCTCCGCGTCCAATCCCATCAGCGCGATCATCCCGACCCACACCGCGATCGAAACGTTGTATCCCAGAACCCACAAGAGCCAGACCGCCCCAACCAGCGAAAAAGGGACCGCCAGCAGAACGATGCCGGTTTTCACAGCAGACTTGGTGTTCATGTAAAGCAACAGACAGATCAAAAAGAGGGTCAGGGGCAGCACCACCTTGAGGCGCTCCCTCACACGAATCATGTTTTCATACTGGCCGCTCCACTGAAGCGCATACCCCTGCGGCAGCTTGAGTTCTTTCGATACGATCCTTTTCGCCTCCTCCACATAACCGCCAATATCCCTGCCCCGCATATCGACATAGACATAGCCGGCAAGCAGGCCGTTTTCGTTCCGGATCATCGCAGGGCCTGTCCGCAGAACGATGTCGGCTAACTGGGCGAGCGGAATCTGCTGGCCTGCAGGGGTGGGAACCAGTACCCTTTGAAGTTTCTCCACATCGTCCCGTAGTTCCCTCCCATACCGGACGTTGACAGAGTATCGTTCCCTGCCTTCAATCGTGGTGGTGACCGTTTCCCCGCCGATGGCCGACATAATCACCATTTGGGCATCGGCGATCGACAAACCGTAGCGGGCCAGCTGGTCCCTCTTCAGGTCAAAATCCAGAAAAAAACCTCCGGCCACCCGCTCGGCGTAAATGCTTCGGGTCCCCGGAATATCCTTCAGGATCATCTCCAAGTGGGTCCCGATCTCCTCGATCTTTTTCAGGTTTGAACCCAGAACTTTAATTCCGACCGGCGTTCGAATTCCCGTCGTCAACATATCAATCCGGTTCTTGATCGGCATCGTCCAAGCGTTGGTTGTGCCGGGGATCTTCAGCGCCCGGTCCATCTCTTCGATGAGCTTTTCATACGTCATTCCCTTGCGCCATTCCTGCTCCTGCTTAAGCGTCACCACTGTTTCCATCATCGAGAAAGGAGCCGGATCGGTGGAGCTCTCGACACGGCCCGATTTGCCAAAAACTCGCTCGACCTCCGGGAAACTCTTGAGGATCCGGTCCTGGGTTTGGAGCAGTTTCTGCGCCTCCGCCACCGATATCCCGGGCAGGGTGGTCGGCATATAGAGGATCGCCCCTTCAGCCAGCGGCGGCATAAACTCCGACCCAAGTCTCAAATAAACAGGGACTGCGGTCAGTACGAGCAGCACCGCTGCGATCATCGTCCCCCTCCAATGGCGCAGGACAAAACGGCAGGCCGGCTCATACACCCGGAAAAGCCTCCTGCTGATCGGGTGCTTCTCCTCCGAGTAGTAAGTCCCGACGGTAAGTGCCGTGACCGCCTTCGAAACCCAACCCTCGACTTTGCCGGGGATAAACGGTATTCGGAGGCGCACCGGCTCCATCCGGGTGAAGAGCATCCGCATCGCCGGATCGAGCGTCACCGCGAGAATCGCCGCGATCGCCATCGCGAGATTTTTAGCCCAGGCGAGCGGCCTGAAAAGCCGGCCTTCCTGATCCACCAAAGTGAAGACCGGCATGAAGGCAACCGCGATGACGAGAAGAGAAAAAAAGACCGACGGGCCAACCTCTTTTAATGCCTTCAAACGGATCTCGTGGTAATCCCCCTTCCTGCCTCCCTCAACCCATTGTTCAAGCCGTTTATAGGCGTTTTCCACCTCCACGATCGCCCCGTCCACCAGGACACCGATCGAGATCGCGATCCCTGAAAGGGACATGATGTTCGAGGTCAGGTTCATGCCGTGGAGCAGAATGAATGATAGGAGAACCGAAACAGGGATCGTCACAATCGGGATGACAGCGGAGGGAAAATGCCAGAGGAAGATAAGGATCACGGCGCTGACGATAATCATCTCTTCGATCAGCTGGTGCTTGAGGGTTTCAATCGCCCGTAGAATAAGGTCGGACCGGTCGTAGACCACCTTCAGCTCGACCCCCTCAGGGAAAGAGGGCTCCACCTCCCTAATCTTCGCCTTGACCCGGTTGATCACGTTCAGCGCGTTTTCGCCGGACCGCATGATCACGGTGCCGGTAACAACATCCCCTTCCCCGTCCAGGTCGGCCAAGCCCCGCCGGATTTCAGGCCCGATTGAAACGGACCCGAGATTTTTCACGAGAACCGGTGTGCCGGCCTTGTCGGTGCCGACAACGATCTGCTCCAGATCTTCGACCGACCGTGCGTAACCCCTGCCGCGGACCATGTACTCCGCCCCGGAAAATTCCAGAAGCCGGCCGCCCGCCTCCTGGTTGCCGTTGCGGATAGCTTCCACGACGGTGGTCAGCGGGATGTTATAGGAGAGCAAACGGTTGGGATCCACCGTCACCTGGTACTGCTTGACAAACCCGCCGAGGGAGGCGACTTCCGCAACGCCGGGAACCGACTGCAGGTGATAACGAAGATACCAGTCCTGAAAGGAGCGGAGCTCCTGCAGGTCGTGCTTGCCGGTTTTGTCCACCAGTGCATACTGAAAAACCCACCCCACCCCGGTCGCGTCCGGGCCAAGCTCGGTGGTGACCCCTTCAGGCAAGCGAGGAATGATCTTGCTTAAGTATTCGAGCGTCCGGCTTCTGGCCCAGTAGAGGTCCGTCCCGTCCTGGAAGATCACGTAAACGTAGGAGAACCCGAAATCGGAGAACCCCCGGATCGCTTTGACCTTGGGCGCCCCGAGCATCGCGGTGACGATCGGGTAGGTGACCTGATCCTCAATGATATCGGGGCTTCTGTCCCACCGGGAGTAGATGATAACCTGCGTGTCGGAGAGATCCGGGATTGCGTCCAGAGGGATGTTCCTGACCGACCAGCAGCCGCCCACCATCGCCACGGCGACAACGATTAGAACGAGAAATTTGTTGCGGGCCGAAAACCCGATAATCTTCTCGACCACCCCTTCCGGCCTGGCCGATTTCCCGGGAAAAGCGGGCTCTCCGGAATCACTGCCCATGGGAGTGGCCGCCCCCTTCCATCGAAGTCAAGGCGCTTTTAAGACGGCTTTCCGAGTCAATAAGGAAATTCCCGCTCGTGACGACCGGCTCCCCTTCCTTCACTCCGCTGTTCACAACCACATAGCCGTCGGCCTTCGCGCCGGTCAAAACCTCCCTGGGCTCAAATATCCCCTCTCCTTTATCCACAAAGAGGATACGCCGGGTTCCGGTATCGAAAACAGACTCCTCAGGGACCGCAAGCTGCTCTCCCAGATCCACGCGAATCTCAACAGTGGTGAACATGTCCGGCCGCAAAAAACCTTCCAGATTTGCCAGCTCTACCCTGGCGGTGGCGGTCCTCGTCTCCGGCTTGAGAAAAGGAGACAGATAGACCACCTTTCCCTGCCGCCTGAAGGAGGGATCGTTCGGGAGAGTAATAACCGCCTCCTGGCCTACCGCGACCAGAGGAAGGTCGTACTCATAAAGATCGGCATCCACCCATACAGTGGACAGATCTGCTAAATGATAGAAATCGGCACCCCGCTCCATATACTCGCCGGCAAAAACGTGCTTTTTAAGCACAATCCCGCCAATCGGCGAGCTCATCAGGAGGGTCTTGGACGGCGCCCCTTTTTCTTCAAGAGATTTGACCTGCTCGTCCGAAACATCCCACCAACGCAAACGCTGCCGGCCCGCTTCAAGGCCGGCCTGCGCGGCGGCCATGATCTCCTCACCTGCCCCTGCAGGAAGCTCCTTCACCATCTTCAGCGCGCTCAGATACTCCTGCTGCGCCGAAACAAAATCGGGGCTATAAAAAGAAAAGAGGGGCTGTCCCTTCTTGACAGGGTCCCCTTCGTAACGGGCAAAGATCTGTTCAACCCACCCCTCCACCTTCGGATGGACATGGACAACACGGGTCTCGTCCGTCATGACCTTACCGGAAGTCCGGATTGTTTTGGCTACCCGTTTTTTTACCGCCGGCGAAGTCTTGACGCCGATCAGCTGCTGTTTCTGAGGGCTCAATAAAATAACGGCGTATCCCCCCGGCGCAGCGGCCGCAGAATCCTCCACCACAGTGATGTGGGTCCCGCAGATCGGGCAAGTCACCTCTTCGCCGGGCTTGGCGATCACCATCATCGGACATGGCGCGCCGTCGTGCCCCATCGAGCAGTTGTGCAAGAGGCATACCTCCTCCATTTTCTTTCCAGCGGCGGGCGAACCGTTTTTCTTTCCGGCGGCAGGCACCGGATCATCCTCTCTCTTCACCAACCGCATGCTACAGATCGGGCAGTTCCCGGGCTTGGAAGAGGTGACCGCCGGGTGCATCGGGCAATAGTAGACCTCTTTTCCGGAATGGCTTTGGTCCCCCGAAACATGCTGGAAATGCTGTTTGGAAACAAAAACCGCCGCCCCGGCGATCAAAAGGAGCGCAAGAACAACAAAAAAACGGCGGTTAATTTTCATGCGATGACCTCAAGGGAACGCCCACCGCCTCCTCCAGCATCACGATCCGCTGCTCCAAAGAAACGAGCTGCTGCTCATAAACCCGCCTGCGCTCGTTCAGGGTCCGGATGGCGTCGATCAACTCCATGAAAGACCCCTTCCCGCTCTGATACGCAACCAGCGATGCCTCCACCACCTGACGGCCCTGCGGAATCAGAGCATCCTGATAAAGTTTGGCCTTTTCATAGGAGGCCGTCGATTCATGCCAGTTTTCATGGATCCGCCTTGCCACCTCGTTCTGCATCGCCTGATAGGCCGCCTCCATCGACTCTTTATCTCTCAAAGCAACCTTGACGCCATACTCCTGCTTTGTCCAGAACCAGAAAGGGAGCACGAGAGCCAGGGAGAGGTCCCACGGCCCCACCGGGCCCATCGCCGGATCCCGCAATTCCAGCATCGTTTCCAAATCCGGCAGAAGCTCCCTCTTGGAGAGTTTGAGAGCCGCGTCAGCCCGCTCGGCCGAGTATTTCATCGCCAGCAGGGCCGGCTGATGCTCCTTCGCCTGCGCCAACAAATCATCCAGCGCGGCGGGAACCGCCATCAGCTCAACAGGAGCGGGGTTCCCGACTGTTTCATGGCCCGGACGGTTCAGGAAATGATTCAGGTGGGCCTGCATCGCCATACGGCGCTGGGAGAGGACTTTAATCTCGTTGTCAGCCTCTAGCGCCTCTGCCTGCGTCCGGAGAAACTCCGCCTGGGAAGAAATACCGTTTGTATAACGGCTGCGGGCTGAGGCTTCAGCCTGCTTGAGCCACAGCGCCTGCTCCCGCTGAATTCCCAGTTCCTTATCGAGCAGGAACAGATCGTAGTAGGCGGCCTTCAAAGCGCTCATGACCTCCCACTCCGCTTTTTTGAACTCCATCGCGGCTACCTGGGCCTCCTTGACCGCCACCTTGTGGCGGGCGGACAGCTTCCCGGGAAACGGGATCATCTGAATCAGCTGGTACATGGCGGTGGCCTGATTGATCTTGACCGTGCCCCGAGGAATCTCTTCGAACTCCACGCCGATCTTCGGGGCCGGCAGCCCCTTGGAGAGGGGAATCTTCGCTTCGGCCGCCTCCAAACGTTTCCTGGCCACCACCAGATCGGGATTCACCTGCCGCGTTTCCCGGATCAAATCAGGAAGAGACAACGCCGGAATCGCCGCCTGCTCCTGCGCCGCGGCTAGATTTGGCGGCGCCGAAAGAACCAGAGAAAACACCAGAACCAGCGTGATAAGCTTCACGGTTTCTGCTTCCCCCCGTGCTCATGCACGGCACAGCCCGCGGTCTGGCCGCAGGCGGTCATCTCGCAAGCGGCTTCGAGTTCCCTCGCCACCAAAACGTTGAGCCTCTGGGCCTGGGCAGGCTCCAAGTATCCCCGCAACGCCGTAAGATGCTCGAGCGTCGCCTTTTCCAAACCGGTCTGATCCCGGCCGATCTCCTCCACCAGCTGAATCATCGATCCCTGATCCGTCCCGGAAGCCTTCATCCACTGCGCGAGTTTTTCCCTCTTCGCGCAGAGGGAATCGCAGGCGGCCTGTTTCTTGGCCAGGAAATCGGCCTCTAAGGGGGCTATCCGCCGCTTCTGCTCGTCCGATAATCCGAGCCGGTCGCTGAACCTTCCCTCCGCCGACGGTCTCTGCCGCGATGCCAACAGGCTGCAGCAACCAATCGTTGAAAGGTAGACCACTCCGGCAATACCGGCAAACAGAGCAAGAGTGAACGCTATACGCTTCATGCTATTCCCCATTCTTCGCGAGCCTTAAATAGGAAGCCGCCAGTGAATCGTGCGGCGCGTTGCCGAACAGGTCCAACCGGACGTCCCTCTGAAGAACACTCGCCCCAGGGAAGAGATTCCCTGAAGAGAGAAGGAGGCTCCAATTCAATAACCCGATCAGGACGCCGGCGGCAACCGCGGCGGCGGCAAAAAAAGCGGGCACCGGGATAACAGGCGCCACCGGCTGGGCGATAAGGCGCCGCCACAGCTTCAACGTGAAATCGGAAGAGACCTCCACCGGCGAATAGGCCTTCTTCAGAAGACGATCCAATTCACCATCATTCAGTTCTTTCATCTGCCCTCCCCCCTTTCTTTCTCACACAGAATGAGACGCGTAAAAAGCAAAAATCCCCCCTCTTTTTTTTGAGAGTTGTAAAGCTTTAAACAAGAAGGATTAACGATAGAAGGAAAGACGGACTTTCAGCATCTCCCGGGCGCGGGACAAACGGCGCTCGACCGCTTTGGCGCTGATTCCCAGAATACAACTGATCTCAGCGTGGGAAAACCCCTCGAAAACAGACAAGAGAAGGGGAGCACGCAGCGGGAAAGGGAGCGCGGCAACAGCCCGCTGGACGACAGAGGCCAGCTCCGATTCAACGGCCTGTTCCCTGGGATTCCGGGAGGAAGGGGTTTCCAAACGCTCAGAAAGAGGGGCCCCCTCCTCTTCCAAAACCGCCGCGGGAGCGTCGAGGGAAATGGAGACCCCTCCCCTGGCTTTCTTGCGCAAAAGGTCATAACAGCGGTTCACGGCCACCCGGTAGAGCCAGGTGAACAGTTTCGTGCCGGGCGCTAAAACCGGAGGATTCCGGTAAAGGCGCAGAAAGACATCCTGGGCGACATCTTCAGCATCATGCTGGGTTCCGAGAAAACGGTAGGAGAGATTGATGACAGGCCCCGCGTACCGGTCCATCAGGGTCCGGAAAGCTTCGGGATCCCGCGCCGCAATCCCCTTTAGGAGCTCACCCTCATCACTCACAAGAAGGAGGTTTTAAGACTCGATGATGTCCCCAACGATCGGTTCTACTTTAACTCCCTGCTTGGTCAAATACCGGATCCCCTTTTCGAGAACCTCTTTGGTCCCATCCAGCTCCAAAACCACCTCGCCCACGGTTTCGGTGATCTTGGCCCTTCGGATGTTCGGGGCAACCTTGTACTTCAGCGCCATGCTGTAGATAACAGGCTTCTTGATTAACCTCTGGGGGAAAATCAGATGGACCATCTTTTTCGCCATTGCCGCTCCTTGGTAGTCTTCAGTATCCCGTTGTGCCTATCACGAACACCCGCCGGCAATGGCCGGGATGATCGACATTTCATCCCCGTCTTTGACCGGTGTCTGCTCATTTTTGAGAAACCGGATATCTTCTTCGTTGATATAAATATTGACGAACCGCCGCAATTTTCCGCCCGGGTCACACAACCGTTCCTTGAAACCGGGATACTGCTTATCGAGATCCTGGAGAATCTCTTGAACGGTGGCCCCATTGGCGGCAATCTCAGGTTTATCGCCGGTCAGCTTCTGCAACGGAGTCGGTACGCGAACGGTAACAGCCATGCAAACCTCCTCGAATTGGAATTAATCCTTCACATGTTCTTCGAAAGAAGCCAAGGTCGGCTTGATTTTGATCGGCTTGCCGACGTGATCCTGAACAGCCTCCTGGGTTTTCAACCCCTGGCCGGTGATGCAGACGACGATTGACTCATCCTTCGGTATCTTCTTCTGCTCGATCATTTTCTTCGTCGCGGCCAGCGTCACGCCGCCGGCGGTCTCGGTGAAGATACCTTCTGTCTGGGCCAAAAGCTTGATCCCGGCGACTATCTCCTCGTCCGTGACGGCGGCGGCCCACCCGCCGGTCTCCCGGATCGCGTCCGCCGCGTAGTAGCCGTCGGCGGGATTGCCGATCGCCAGGGATTTCGCAATCGTCTTGGGTTTGACCGGCTTGATGATGTCGGAGCCTTCCTCGATGGCGGTCACGATCGGAGAACAGCCATGCGCCTGGGCAGCGTAAATCTTGGAATCCGGCTGGTCAATAATCCCCAGCTTGTGCAGTTCCTTGAATCCCTTCCATATCTTCACCAGCAAAGAGCCGCTGGCGGCCGGTACGACGATGTGTTTCGGGACTTTCCAGCCCAGCTGTTCGGCCACTTCAAAACCGTAGGTCTTGGAGCCCTCGGCGTAGTAAGGCCGGATGTTGATGTTGACGAAAGCCCACTTGTAGCGGGTGCCGACCTCGGCGCACAGCCGGTTGACCTCGTCGTAATTTCCCTCAACGGCAATGAGGCGGGGCGCATAAACGAGAGAGCCTATGACCTTCGCCGCCTCGAGATCGGCCGGAATGAAGATGATCCTCTTCAAACCGGCCTTCGCGGAAAGAGCCGCGACGGAGTTAGCCAGGTTGCCGGTAGAGGCGCAAGCCACCGTGTCAAATCCCAGTTCTTTCGCCCGGGAGAGCGCCACGGAAACAACTCTGTCTTTGAAGGAAAGCGTCGGGTGGCAGACGGAGTCGTCTTTGATGTAAATCTCTTTGACCCCCAGCACCTTCGCCAGGTGCTCCGCCTTGAACAGCGGCGTCATTCCGGTATGGAAACCGACGGTCGGATCACCGTCAATCGGCAGAAGCTCCCGGTAGCGCCAGATGTTTCTCGGTCGGCTTTCAATCGCGGCGCGGGTGAATTTCCCCTTCATCGCCGCGTAATCGTAGTCCACCTCGAGGGAACCGAAGCAGTACTCGCAGACGAAAAGGGCCTTCGCCGGGTATTCCCGGCTGCATTCGCGGCAGCGCAAACCTTTAACAAATGACATGGCGATAGGGGATTTTGGGTTACTGTTCGTCCAGAGCCTTCGCTTCCCGGCTGAGCTTTTCTTTCTTCAGCGCAGGAGGCAGGATCACCACCTCGACCCGGCGGTTCTGCCGGCGCCCTTCCAGCGTGTCGTTCGGACTCACCGGATGATACTCGCCGAACCCGACCGCG
Source organism: uncultured Planctomycetia bacterium (assembly GCA_964373715.1). Lineage (GTDB taxonomy): Bacteria > Omnitrophota > Gorgyraeia > 1-14-0-20-64-10 > 1-14-0-20-64-10 > CAMTXI01. Next base: position 26,076 of record CAYJVR010000005.1, read on the forward strand.
CGCAGGCGCTCCGGAGTGAGGTCCTGGTCTTCCGTCAGGTAATGGACGACCGCCAATGCCCTGGCCGAGGAGAGCTCCCAGTTGGATTTCCAACCGGAATACCGGATCGGTTCGTTGTCGGTGTGCCCTTCAACGGCGACAAGGGAGTCCGGAACCGTTTCTTTCAGGACGACCGAAACCTTCTGAAGGGTCGGGGCCCCCTCCTGTTTGACCACCGCTTTTCCCGAATCAAAAAAGATCTCATCGAGGAAGGTGAGCACCAACCCCCGCTCCGTCATCTCCAATTTCGCCCGGGCATCCCCTAATTCCTTCTTGAGGCTTTCTGCCAGCCTTCGCTGGGCCTCGACCATCCCGCCGGATTCCTCGGCCTGCTCTTCGGCCGCGAGCCTGGCAGCTCTCTCTTTTTCCTCCGTCAACTCGCGGACCTCGCGGCTTCTCTGATCGTTCGCGAGCCGCAATTCATCCTGAAGCTTGTCGATCTGGCCGAGCAGAATTTCGCGGGATCTCTCCGTTTCCGCCATGCGACCCGCAAGCTGTTCCACCTGCCCTTCGAGGGATTTTTCGCGGGCCGATTTAAAACCAACAGCGCATCCGGACAAAGCAACCGAAGAAATAAGTGAAATTACTGCTATCCGCTTTTTCACAGGATAACTCCTCCTTCCAGCCGAGGTCTTCCGACGGGCGGAGGACCTTCTTGTTGTTGTTTTTTCCCTGGAGACCCGGGGACAACTTTCACGGTCACCGGCTTGCTTTCGTAAACCTGTCCCTGATACCTCACCTTGACGGGACCCAGCGTGTACGTCCCCGTTTTTTGACCGACAAGCACGTAGAACAGCGACAAGGTTTGGACGGTCTTCCCTTTCTGAACCGAAATCTGCTGTAACTGGCGCGTCCCGGCCACGGCAAACCCATCGAACGGGCTCACCTCCACCTCGGGCTGCTCCTTTAAAGCGCCGATCAGAGTCACCCGAAAATTCAGCGGTTCCCCTTGGGCAACCTGAGCCTTGTCCGCTTCGGCCTGCACTTCCAATTCAGCGCCAAAAGCAGACTGACTCAGGAAAATCGCCGTGCTGAGGATCACCGCCCGGGCGAGAGCCGGAAAGAGGCGCCCAACGTTACTTCTTGGGGATCTCTTCCTTGACCATAACTTCAACGACCATTTCACTGCAGAGCTCTTGTAGTTTTTTAGCATCCACTTCTGTTCCGATGATGGTCCCATAATGCATCGGGACGGTCACCTTTGCCGAAATGGCCTTGGCCGCGTCGGCCGCCTCATCGGCAGTCATCACGTAAGTGCCGCTGACCGGTAGGAGGGCCACATCCGTTTTTATTCCTTTCATCTCCGGGATGAAATCGGTGTCGCCGGCGTGATAAATCCTCGTGTCGTCGATCTCTATGACAAAACCGACCCACTGTTTTTCCTTCGGATGGTAAACCTTATCGAGATTGTAGGCGGCGACCACCTCGATCGCAACCCCTTTTACGGTGATCTTATCCCCCGGTTTGACAACCTGAACGGCGGCCGAAACCCCGGCTTCCTTCAGCTTGTCCGCGCATTCCTGGACCGTCACGATCGCCGTGTCCGCCTTAAGCACCTTATCCAAATCGGCCGGCTCCAGATGATCAAAATGAGGATGGGTGATCAGAACCAGGTCCGCGTCCTGAGGAGAACCGGACAAACGCCAGGGATCAAAGTAAATCGTGACGTTTCCCCGGACCAGCTTGAAAGAGGCATGCCCCAGCCATCTCAATCCCTTGGTATAGGAAGCGGCCGGCATCTCCACCGCACCATAGCAAACAGCGGCAGACAAAAAGAGCAACAGGCCCATAAAGGAAGAGAGAAATGATTTCATAGAGAAGATCAGTTTACCAAAGGAAGGAAAAGATCACAAGCCACGAACCCACGCTGTGAAGCATAAGTTTTTCAGGCACGTTTGCCGGCCCCTGCGAGGCCGGCGGCACTCAACGTCGGCCCTCACTCTCCCTGCGGGATCCGTGCCCGTTCGGGCCTCCGATGGCCTTCAAAACCCATGCCTCACTCCTTGAAGATTCACCGATAGGAATTGGTCCGAGGCCAGAGGTGTGTCAGAGGGACGTCGCACGACGAGAGAGACCAGGGGTGACGTCGGCGGAGATGCCCCTTCCAGCCGCGCGCAGTTCCGCAGACCCTTCCCTTCGGTTTTAGTGAAGGGTTGAGGACTGTCTGAGCACGGCGAAGGGGCGCTCTGCCGACGGCAGGACCCCGCGGAAGGATTTAGGCTTGGATATCGAGCGCGCTGCCGGTGATCTTCTGCTGCCAGGTCCGGAAAGAGACATCCGGAATATGGAGGAACCGTCCCAGCTCTTTCAAGCCGGCGAAGGTGAACAGCACATGGACGTCCACATTCCGTGACATATAGGACAGCTGGCGGTCGCTCACCGCGGCGTAAAGATCCCCGCCGTATTGGGCGGCCACGTCAATGACAGGCTCCAACGGCACAAGCCCGTACTGTTCCAAGCCCGCTTCGATCTCCTGTTTCTGGACAGCATCCCTCGCGAAAAGAACCAATCCGAGACGTTCACCTGGGGCCGGTCGCAAACCAGCCATCCCCGAGAAAAGCACCGGTGTTGCGACCTCTGGCCCCAAGAAAACGACTTTGTTCGACAGCGCCCCTTCGGGCAGCTGAATCCGCTCTTCCAAACCGACGGACTCGAGCGTCCTCGCGGCCGCGCCCAGCAGACCGCGGCTCGTTCCGTTCATTTGAGAAACAACAACGCGGATGGGTTTCGTGAGCGTAGAACCCGCCATCTCCTGGTCTACGATTCCCTGGACCAGAGCGCGGAACGGCTCGCCGATCCCCTGCGACACGCCGCCGCCGAGGACCCACAAAATATCCGGATCGTTCGAAAGCTCGTTCTGCGACTGCAAGCCTTCCGACGCCTGGACGATCGCGCGGCCCAAAACGCGGGCCGCATTTTCGATCAAGGCCGCAGCCAAGGGATTCCCCTGAAGGAACGCCGCTCCAACATGGCGCCCTTCGATCTTGTCGGAAGCACCGCCGGCCAACGCGAGGATTTCGGCCCCGCCCGGCTCAGTGATTCGCTCGCGTGCGAGCCGCGCCAAGTGTGTGCCGGAGGTGTGACGCTCAACGATGTCGCCGTCATGGGCGGAGTAACCCCACAACCGGAGGTCCGTCCCCTTTTCCGCGGAAACGACGTAGTTGGCGGCATTCGTGCCTGTGGAGACAGTCAGATAGGCGAGCTGGTCGCGGCCCTTGCCGGCCCCGTACAGCGCCTCGCCGCGCGTAGCGGCCGTCATGTCGTTTGAAATCAAAACTTCACCACCAAGCCGAGCGGCAATCCGGTCGGCGAGAGGGACGCCGGTGAACGGCAGGTTGTTCTGCAGGTCGACGAAACCGGTCGCTTCGTTCAAATCTCCGGCCGCGCTCATCGAGACGGCGCCGACATCGTCCCTGTTCAAACCCGCCTGTGCGAGAATCCTGCGGCCATGGTCTTCAATCTGCTGGAGCACCGAATCCGCGTTCAACGGGCTGTTCGCTGGCTGGACCGGGTACTGGATTTGCCAATCCGGAACGACAACGATGAAATTGCCCGTTTTCCGGTCGACTAAGCCGCCCCTGATAAAGGTTCCGCCCAACTCGAGCGCGAGCACCTTGTCGTTCTTCTCCTCGAGACCGGCGGGCTGAAGCTGAGGAAGAACCGACTGAGCGGCTGATTGATCGGCCAACAGGGTTGTCCTCGACACCAACTCCGGCAGCCAGAGAAAGCTAATCGGCAAATCCGGATCGTATGCCTTGGCGGAGACAAACCGGCCCAAAATATCTTTCTTGGATTCCCCGAAAATCGCGAAACTCACCACCCCGTCGGGGGCCAGCATATCCACGAAGTCATCCAGCGTGAATGTGATCCCCCGGTAGCCAGAAGCCCACGCGTTGTGCTGGAGAAACAACGGTGAGAGTACACGAGGTTGGTCCTTGGCCGCCTGGACGGCCGGGTCCCGGTAACGCTCTCCGGCAGCCACTTCGGCCACATGTCCCTCGTTCGGGTCTGTGGCCATCAGCTGCCAGCGGACGCCGCCCATCTTCCGGATAAACCGGACCTGTTCCGACACCTGCCCAGGCCTCGGTATGAACAAATTCCCCGTCCAAGATTCGAAATCAAACCCATCTATCCGTGAAAAGAAAGCCTCTTTAAAAAACCGGACCGCGCTGCGCTCATGGCCGGGAAGGACGTTGTTTCCGGTCGCCGGGTCAACGATGTCATCCATAGCCACAATAGAAAGAAAGTTGAGATAATCGCGGCGCTGGGCGGAATCCATCTCATTCAAGCGAGCCGCCATCTCAGACAACAGGGGCTTCGGGGTGGATCCTGTCGCCAGGCCGATGATAAACTTTTTGCCGGCCGCGATGCTCTCGCTCCAACGGGCGAAAACCTCATCGGCCTGGATCTTGCCGATCTCCGCGGAGGTCGCCACCACGGTTGCCGGAATTCTTCCCGTTTCACCGGCAAAAATCCCCCGAGCAACGACGTTCTCCTCGAGCCCGCCGGTCACGCCATGGCTGTGAGAGTTGCTGACAAAATCTTCCACATCAGCTCGAATGGCCCCCTTCATCGGATGCTCGGGCAAACGGCTCCAAAGAGCGTAGACAACGGCGTTCAGGTCGGCCGAGGTTTCGAGCATTTTTGTGAGAAGATTGCGGCGCGCATCCGTCGGCAAAACACCGATTTGTGGGCCCAGCGGAAGATGCCGCGGGTTCACAATGATCCAGGCTTGCTGCTGCCATTTATCCAAACGGATCGGAGCAGTCGCCATGAGATAGAAAACAAAATTTTGCAGAGACTCGGGAGCCCACATGGAGAGGGTCCCCGGCTGATATTCGGCGGCCACATCAATGACCGCCTGGCGCACCTCATCAGGAAGCGGCAGGTCCGCCCATGCCCTCTGGCTCACGGGAAGAGGGCGGCCGACGAGCGGGGCCAAGCCCGGCATTGCAGTTGCCTTCGCCATCGTCAGCGCCGTTGGGTAAAGGTCAAGCTGGAAAAGGGCGAGCAGGCTTTTCGCCAGCTCGGCCGCCTTCTCCCCCTGCCCTTCAGCCGAAACACGCAAAAACCCCTCGGTCAAAGAACCCCGGGTCCAGATGAAGCCCGCTTGCCCCTGGTATTCCGCCAGATCCAATTCCAGCGTCCAACCTTCCATGCCGTACTGATTCAGTCCCGCGTCGGAAACGTCGCCAGGCCCGTAGGCGGGAGACTCTTTCGTCTCCGCGTGGTGAACGATCCGGAAGTTCGTGAAACGCTGAACGGTCCCATCAGACAGCGTAATGCCGGTATCGCGCAAAACCGGCCAGTAATGGGAATACCAAAGGTTCTGGAGAGACCTTTTGAACGGGATCACGAGCGCCTCGGGCACTTCTCCCTGGGACCCCTGCTTTGCAAGCGGCGTCTCAAAATGCCACGCCCCCTTACCCCGTTCCCCCGGCAAGCTCTTCAGAAGTTCAACGAGATTCGCCGCCTCCGGGACATGGACTTGCGGCACGCCGGCCGGCACAGCGCTGTTGCGAGCTTCAAGCCAAATCCAGCCGGTCAGCGGGTCCATCGCCACCATGCCGACGAAGAGGCCGGTCATCGCGCCGTTGCGGCTCGTGTCCCCCTGGAAAACAGGGTGGAGCCCGCGGAAAACCGAACCGCCGTTGGCCCCTTCGACACCGATAACAACCCGGTATCCTTCCTTCTCGACCGCACGCATCTTCTCCAGCACGTTCACTTCGCCGACATCGACCACAAAGATTTTCGCACCGAATGCGCGGGAGATTTCCAAAACCCTGCGGGAGGTGGCGCCGTGCACCACAACCGCCAGCGGCCGCTTGTCATCAGCTGAGGCGGTCGCGCGAGCGTGCGCGAGCGCGAGCGCCACGTTCATCGCGGCCACCTCCTGCGGACGGGGCTCGATGACTTCGTTCGTCTCAGGATCCCGCAAGAGGGTGTTGGCGCGGTCGGCGTCGTAGTCGGTAATGATCGCGAAATGGGCCTTGTTCTCTTTCAGCGCCTTTTCAGCATCGCCGAGCGCATCGAAATCAATCGTCCGGATCGGTTCAATCAGGTGTCTCGGCTGGCCCACCGTATTATTGATCTCAATCACGGTGAAACCCATCTCGTTCAGGAAATCAGCATACCACCCGGAGGCAGCGCCTCCGTTCGGATCGACGACGATCTTAATCCCTTTGGCCTGACGTTTAAACCGGCGGTAAACCGTTGGGTTTTCCAAACCCCACATCTTCCGAGCTTCGGCCACAACATGCTTGAGAATGCTGCCCGCAGAAGCGGCGCGGATGGTTCCGGCCGGATCAGCAGCGTTCAATGCGGCGACAAAATCATTCGCGAGCGCCGGCGTCTGCCCGACATCCCGTCCCCATTTCTGAAAAGAGGAAACAATACCCGACATTTGAGAAGCCGGCAGAAGAACGCCAGCTTCAAGAAGGGCTTCGCCCGGCTCCTTCGCGGCGGTCGGATATTTCACACCGTTCCAAACAAGCGGGTTATGGCTCGCGGTACTGATGATGCCTCCATCGGCGCCGGTTTGGCGGACGAGCGCCTCAACGAACGGCGTGGGCAAAATGCCGCCGTCAATGAACCGGACTTTCACGCCAAGTTCTTGTGCTGCCACCAGGATGCCGCGCATCTGGGCCTCCATGATCGCTTTCCCGGAGGGCCTCGGGTCCCTGCCGAGCACGATCGTGAACTCATTTTTATCCGGCTGATCCTGCTGAAACTTCTGGATCTGATGCCTGCCGAAAAGATAACCGTAGCGGCCAAAAACCAGTTTATACGCAGGGGAAAGCCCTGTATCCGGCAAGGGTGCCTCGACCGGCAACGACACCGCCTGCCCCGCCAGCGCCCGAATGCCTGAGAAAGATTGGATCAAGTTCTTGTCCGGATTCGTGATGTCGGCCCAGGATTCCCAGTCCACCTGGCCGACCCATTCCTCCAGTCCGGCCGACTTCTTCGGCTTCGGCGGGGCAATGATCTCGGGAGCCGCGCCGGGCTTCACTTCCCGGACTTTCCATCCGAGCCCGGCCAGCCAGTCTTTCACCTGAGCAACGATCTCTTCCCCATCGGTCGCGTCTACATGGAGCGCCATCGAGCCGCCTAGACCGGCGGCGGCCACCCGCATCGCTACCTTGCCCTTGAAACGCCGGTTCGCTTCGTCGGCAATCTCATCGAGATCGGGCAGAGAACGCTCGAACCCGCCGGGAACATCCGCCAGCTCGGCTTGCTGGTGCGAGAGAAGATCCAACATTCCGTCAAAAACGCCGTTGCGTTCAGCGGCGGCCCAAGCGGTCGGCGGAAAAACTATGCCGTGCTTCCGCGGATCTCCGACGGGAACATCCAATTCTTGCTGGCGGTAATCCTCGGCGGCCCGGTCCCCGTCGTGGGCGGCGCGGACCAGTTCCAGCACGCGCGCGATATGCGCCTTCTTCTCGGCATTCGCATTGCGGCGATCCGCGGCGACGGCCGCCTCCAGTTCACGGACGTAGGCGGCCCCCCGCTCCACCTCGGCGATTCCATAAAGCGCCGTTTTCCGGATCTCCATCGGGACGCCACCCCGGACGCTTTCGGGCAGAAGGCGCATCAGACGGTAAATCAAGTTGTACCGCTTGCGGCGGTTCTCCCACCCAGCCAGTTCCGCCAACTCCCGCTCAATCGCGCCGCCGGCGGCCAGTTCCCGCATCAATCCGTTGGGGGTGTCGGCCATGAGGGCCCTGCGGACCGCCGCCGCTTCCCCATCGTTGATTCCTGCGCTTTGGTACCGGAACGGCACGGTGAGCGCTTCAAGCAGATCCTTGACCGCCCTTTCATACGCGCGGCCGCTGAACCGGTAGAGAGTCTCGGAGGCCCATACCTGGGCCGTATGCGCTTTGTCATCGGACCCAAGCTTCCTCTTCAGCCACTCCAGGCCTTCCGGCGTGGTCAACCGTGGGATCGAACTTTCGGCCATCAGCACCGCAAGTCCAGAAGGGAAATCGACCATCTGGATGAACCGTTCCGGGTAGGAGCCGGTCACCACCACCTTGCCCTTGCGCGCGTTCACGATCGCCATGGAATCGCCGCCACCCTTTTTCTTGCCGAGCAGCTGCTCGCTGAAGTCGACCCGCCCCATCTTTTCGGGGGTCAATCCAAGGCCAAACAGCTGATTGAGGCCGTAGTACATCGCGAGATTCAGCGCCGATGAGGAGCTCGACCCCATGCCGGTGGACAGTTTGAGTTTCCCGGTGCTGGCCACGTGGAAACGGAACCCCTGGGAACCGATTTTGGCTTCGGCATCGGGCGCATCGGCCAACAAATACGCAAGAGCTGCGCGCGGATAACTGTCCCATTCCGAAACGGGCCAGGGCCAACCGCCGCTTTCCATGAGCAAATCCCTGTTGCGCGCCACATCCTGAATCTCGGAAAAAGGATACCGGCCGGCTTGCTCCGCGGACATCCGTTCTTTGAGATGTCCCTGATGGACCGGATCGGGGCCGGTCAAAATAAAGGAGACCCCCTGGTACGCCGGATCGGGATTCGTGAAATAAACGGTCCGGTCGTCGGTCGCCTGCAGAACAGCCAGGATCTCCTCCTGCGTGCCGGCATCGATCGTCGGCCCGCCGAGACCGGGGAAATCGGTGTGGCCCATGAAGACCCGGTCCCGTCCCGGCGAAGCGACTGTGATGACCACTTTCTTCTCCGGATCAAAACCGGAGGCAACGGCCCCCTGGATCAAGCGCCGGTACGCCTCCAACCGGTCCTGAAGAATCTCCAGATCATTCCCATACCGGCGGCGCAAAACATCCAGTAATCCGGACCCTTCCGGGTCGTCCAAAATCTTCCGCCATTGAGCCAGAGGAGCCGCCGCTCCCGCCGCGGGAACCGCCGCCGGAGAAAACTCCTCTCCAACAGGAGAGGGCTGCGGAGTGTTATCGGCCGACGCAAGAGAGGCCGGAGGAACCGGTTCCGGCACCCAGGTGTCCCGCGCCCGGCCCTGCTCGTCGAAGCCGACGTAGCGCCAGCGGATCTCGGTAAAGGTTTGGTTGCGCATCCTCCAGCGGCCGTCCAGGTTCCGGACGAAACGCCGGATTCCCTCCAGCAACTGACTGCCCGAATGGCCGGACGGGGAGATCTTTCCGAGAATCTTCCCCCGAGAAACATCCAGTAAGCCCGTCAGTGAATCGTCAATGCTGCGGATCAGACTCAGGATTTCCGCCTGAACCTCAGGGTCTCTGGCTCCCAGCGCCACCTGGTTTTCCCGATCGATCTGGGCCAAATCCTCTTCGAGGATACGACTCAAACGCTCGACCGGTTCTCTGAGGGATCCGAAAGCGGCCGGATCGATCGGACGCAACCTCTCCATCACCTCCCGGAGCATTCCCAAGATAATCGCTTCCACCATGTAATCGGAGTCACTCAACCGCCGGTGCGCACGCACCTGCTCATCGGAAACCCCTTGCGAAAGGAGGTCATCCCGGATCCCTTTCTTCGTCCGGTAGATGAAGTTCCTCAGGAATATTCCCGGCATATCGAGCGCGCCGCCGAGCCGGTCGTTGAAACGGCCGGGATGGCCGAACCGGGGATCATCCTTCGGATCGATCACCGGTAGGTTGGAAAAAGCACTGAAGGTTAACGGCAGCAGAACGGCATTTCTCTCTACCTCGTCTTTGAGTACGCTGAAGGCGCCGATTTGGGCGGCTTCGCCGATCGTGGTGTTCGAAAGCGGATAAGCGGAGCTAAAACGGACCGGCTGGCCTTTCTCGACGCCGAGGACGGCCCCTCCGGCCGCGTTCAACCCGCCGGCGCCGACGTCGTGCTTCTTACCTTTTACCTCAAAAATAACCGGCTCGTGCTGGACATTCAGGAGGGTGGTCGACAGGTGCATGTTCATGTAGCCCGGATGAAGCCGGGTATTCACCAACCGGCCGCCGACAACGTTGGAGGGGGCGGTCGTCGAATCGATGATCAGCGCAAATGGATTGAGGGTGTTGTTCGGACCAACTTGGCTGCCGCCGGAAATGCCAACGAAGAGGCCAGTGGTCCCTGCGCCAACGCGGGCTTCTGCGGCCGGTCCACCACCGTTCACCTTCGCCCAGCTGAGCTTCACCCTGTCTCCAAAAACGGCCCGGGAGGCCTTGACGAAATTGAGCGTGACCTTTGCGCCGAAGCGGGCCTCATCAGCCACCACGTGGAAAAGGCGGCTCTCTTCCCCGACCGTGGTCTGCCGGCCGGTCAGCACCGTGCCTGGGCCGACCACCGCCGAGTGAGCGATCGCCTGGAGATTGACTTCCCGGCCGATCCTTCCCCCTTCCAGCGTGTAGTAGTACCGCTCGTCCTGCCCGATGATCCGCCACGCGGAGAGCTTCAGCGCTTCTTCAGCAGGCACAGCGGGTAGTTGAGGAGGAACCGGCTCCGTCCGGAAATCTTCGGGCACCGCGTAGTAAGGATTGAACCGTTCCCAGGATTGCCAGCCGACCGTGCTGGGAACGGTCATTAGTTGGGCGACCGAAAATTGGCGGTAAGGGGCCCCCTCCACCGGATGGATCATCTGATGAATTTCGCGAAGCCGGGCCAGTGAAAGCCGGTCGCTCTGCCACTGGTCCCCCGCCGCATGCCAATGGGCCGGCATCCGCAGCCCGGAGCCGGTCTGGACCCACGGGCCGTCCCAAGCTCCTGACCGAAGCACCATCTCAAAACCCTCGACGAAATGGGTGTATCGGGCTACGAGCCGGAGATCCCTCTGCTTCTCCGCTTTAGCCTCCTCCTGGTTCAGGTGCCACCGGGCCAGCGCAAGCCCGCTTTCGAGGAGCAGTTTGGGAAGATCGTCATACTGCTCCTTCTTCCCTTCCGGCAACCCTTCCGAAAGCCACCCCATCAGCGTAAAGATCGTTTCCGGCGAATAAACGAATATCCAGGGAGCGACTCCGACTCCGCGGGAAAGCTGGCCCCGCGCCTCTCCCGGAAAAAGCTGGCCCCACACTTCCGGACCGGCCAGGCCGAACATCTGCTCATCGACGCCTGAAACGGAGAGAGCCCCAAGATGGGTCACCTCCTGCTCCATTTGCACCGCCTGAGGATCGGAGATGTCCGGAAACCCAAGCAGGCGGCCAATGATCTTGGTGAAACCGGCCACCACCGCCAAAGGATCGCTGACGATCCGCCCATGCTGGCTGACCTGCTCCCCCGGAGCGCCGGAAATCCTGCTGATCAGGCCGGGCGTGGGCTGGCCGTTCGTTTTAATACTCGAAGGGCTGGGAGAGCCGGCAAAGATCGAGAAGATCGCCCCGTCCCCCAGAAGCATCAGAGGCGGAACCGGCTTGTCGTACCAACGGACCGCCAGCCGGCCCTCCTGGTAAGAGACCAGGGGAATCCTGTTCAAAGCGATCAGCTCGGTATAGCCGAGGTTCCGGATCGAAAATTGGGTCCCCGGATAAAGATCTGCCGGAACACCCAGAATCGCCGATTCCGAAATCTCGGTGGCCGCCGGAATGGTCCTGTCCGGAAGGTGCTGGATCCCCGCCGCTTCGAGTTTTCCTCCGACGGCAGTCGTTAAATTCCACTTCACGCGGTTCGAGCGTGATTCCGGTCCGAGCCGGGTGATGACCAGCGCGCTATCGGAAAGATCGCTCTGGGCCCCTACCGACGATCCGTTGACCACCGTGGACCGGACGGAGGCCTTCTCGCCCACTTCGGCCAGATAGGTGCCCCCCTCATAAACCACCTCGTGGTTCTCCACCGAAAGGGTCGGATCCTTGGAGGTCTGGTCGGAATAAGACCAATCGTCCTTGTCATAAGCCGGCTGGAACACAGCATGATCCGCGGATACATCACGATGGACAAAGGTTCGGTCGGCAACAACGGCCGACAAACGGGCCCCAGCAAGAACCACGGAATCGGTAACGGCACTGCCGCTGATGAGGACGGCTCCCTCTCCCAAACGGGAGGCCGCGCCGGCTACAAAGCTCGTCGGTGAAACATAGGCGGTGGGATGGATCCGGATAAGAGGAACATCGTTACGGACCAAACCGCCGGGCCACATCTGCTCATTTTCAAGTTTGTAGGTGAAGCGCTTCCATCCCTGGCCCACCTCCTGAGTAAGCCAGCTGACGACCGGAGAAGGAGGAAGCTCCTCCATGCCGGAGGACTGCGTTTGTCCGGGTGTTCCCTTCAAGCCGCCGGTCAAATCCTGCCGCAACTCTGGAAGAACGGAAGAACCGGAAGGCTGCTGAACACGGAGCGTCTCTTTCGGCAGAGGCGCAGGCTGCCCTCCCAAACCGGTCGATGGCGCAACGGAAGTCAGCAAAAGAGCGTGAATGAGCGACCATCCGCACAACCGGGAAGGATACTTTCTCTTCATTCAACCCACTCCTATAAAAAAGAGAACCGGTCCGTTACGCCTGCAGAGCCAGCGTCGCCCGGTCGATGAACGATTCCCAGAGGGACAAAGACTCTCCGGTCAGCTCGATGCCGAACAGGTTCTGCAGAATCCACTGGATTGTCTGAGTCACCGGGCGGTCGACCCCCAGCTTTTCCACCTGCCCCACCTTCAGCACGTCGGTCAGCCACTGGCCGGCCGCGGCAACCGCCGCTTCCCGGGTCAGAGTCGCTTCGTCCCCGACGAGGAAGACCGATCCTTCCGTGAAGCCCATCGCCATCAGCTTCCCCTTCTGGTCGGCCGTATCGACGACGAAGACTACAGGCACCGCCTGCCCGTCCGGTGTCGTCAGCCGGCTCAGCGCCGCACCGTAGGCCAAACCGGTCGGCAGTCCCTGCGCATCCGCCACCGGACCTGCGATGACTCCCACAGACAGCGAAGTTGTCGAAGCTGACGGCAAAGAGGCTTTGCCGATCATCAGATCGGCGGCATTCGGAAGAACGGCGGCATCCGCCCTGTTCGCGGCCGCCGCAAGCACCGGAGGAAGCCCGACCACCGCCGAAGTTTCCACGACCGGCTTGGCTTCGAGGCCGGCCGGTTCGGTAACGGGGGTGCGGATACTGACCCCCGCGGCGCCGCCGCCGGGGATCACGTCGATCACCTCCCGTCCGCCATCGTAAGCGGCAAACCATCCCTTTGCCGCCTCGTACGCCTCGACGGTCACCCCGACCGCCACCGCGCCGCCCAAGCCAGCCGCCATGATCCGGGCCGCGGCAGAATTCTCGCCGAACTGCGCCTCCATCGCCTGCTGGAACTGGTCGGCCATCACATCCACTTCAGGGGTCGACCGGAAGAAAGCCTCCTTCGGATTCGCTTCTCCCCAGACGGTGGGAACCAGCGTGCTGTTCTCTCCCAGCGTCCAAGCCGCCCGATCTCCGTCCTGGGCTTCCCTCATCAGCCGGATCAGCCTGCGGCTATCCCCCCGCTGAGCCGCCCGGACATACTCCAGTCCTCTTTCGATCTCAGAAAACCCGTAGGAGGTCAACTGACGCAGTGGAATTACCGAATTCAAGCGCATCTGCCGCAGTTGTTCCTCCTTGTCGGGAGCGTCGGCCGGAATCTGATGCGCTCCCAACGGCGTGAAACCTGCGAACAGGTTGTCGAACAGCTCCCGCAAGTCCGGTTCGGTGATCCGTTCGCGCAGCTGACCCAGCGTCAGATCGTTCGGGATCTCCGTGAGCAGGCCGGTCACGAACGGCTGTCCGATTTCCACGGCGGCCTCCGTCACGTCACCCGAATAGTGCGGTGTGGCGATCACTCCCATCCCGGTCAACTCTCTCAAAAGCCCGAACGGATGGCCCGCCGGTTCCGTCATCAGCATCGGCTCTGCTAAAACGAACGGGCTCTGAGTCCTGGCGACATGACGGATCCAGACCGACGCCAACGCCTGGCTCATGCCGGTCATTGACTTGATGTAAGCGGCGAAATTCTTCACTGCCGGAGGCTGGGACGGGTCGTCCAAACGCTTGACTCCGGAATCGACCACGAAAAACCGGAAGTCGGCCGGCAGGCGGACGGTCTCTCCTAGCTTCTCCGGGAACGATCCGAGCACGGAAACCTCCCCGACCCGGCCGGTGTTGATCGCCGTCATGTCGGCGGTGCCGGCCCGGTCGCCGCCCACGTAGGCGACGTAATCGATGTCGTTAAGCGCTTTGCCGTAGAGCCTATTCTGCCAGGGCAGAAACTGCTGGATCCCCCGGATGAAGACGGCCGGCAGAGCGGAAGAGGAGGAAAGTCCTTTCCCCGAAGGCAGGTTGCTGTCGGCCAAAAGGAACCGGATCCCCTTGCCCTGCAGTTCCTGCCGGCGCTGGCCCTGAGGGTCCATGAAATCGGTCCGGATCAGGGCCGGCACCGCCTTGAGCAGGCCCTCCCATTTGTAAACGTTCGAGTGGGCCTCCGCCCAAGCCAGCCAGTGAGGCCGGACCGATTGGATGCCGGCTGGCGCCGAAACATCCGGATCGCTCAACCGGAACTCGAACGCGTCATACTCCGGATCGATGTTGTCGGCCACCACACGTTCCTGCGGATCGTCAAAAACCTGCGTCAGCGCCCAAAACCCGTAATGGGTCGCCGCGTTGATTGTCTGCCCGCCGAGACCGCGCAGATCCGAATGGCCCATGAAGAAACGGACCCGGCCCGGACCGAACGACAGGGCCACCTGCACGTCCGGCCGGAACAGCGGCTCCGCCGGATTGTCCCCGATCTGCACTGTCCGGGAAACCGCCTCGTTCACCACCGCCCGGACCCGGTTGATCTCCTCGTTGAGCCGCTCGATCGGCACGAAACGGGTCAAAGCGCTCCGGAAACCGGAACGGACCGGATCGGCCAGAATCTCTTGCCACTGACTGAGGGTGAAGGTCTCCTGCATGCCGCGCATCATGGTCATCGTCATGCTCAAATTCGCTTCATCTATCGGAAGACCCGAGGAAAACGGGATATCCATCTGGGTCGCTACCGACAGCAGCTCGATAGAATCGGTGCGATTCCCCGTATCGGCGGAAGCTGTCGTAAGGATCATGTCGGGAAGAGGCGCCTCCCCGGCCGAAACCGAGCGCAGATACTGGGAACCGGCGGACGTGTTCGAGACAAAATCCACCTGGACCCAGGGATGGCGACGAGCGATGGTCCGAGCGAGATACTCCGTCTCAAGGGCATCGCTGCTGACGACCAGAACCCGGCGCAAACTTTCTCCGGCAGGGGACCAAGAACGTCCCGGCAATGAAAGCGTAGCCCAAAAATGGGAATCCGCGGCCGGCACAGGATGGCTCTGAATCGGACCATCCTCAGGGAACTCCGCCTGCTCACCAAAGATCAAAAAACCCGGCCGGGCGTTGGCCTCGATCACAACCCCCCGGATGTCATTTCCATCAAACTCCATCACGAGATCCAATCCGACGGCGCCGATGTCCACCTTGCGGCCTACGTCCTGAGCGCGCTGGCCCAGGACCTTCCACGCCGCCTGAGTCATAACAACAGGCTGCCCCTGCGGCCCGCGCAGATCGGACAAAACCTCTTCGAGAGGGATCACTTCGCCCCCTCTTCCGAGAGAGGCAATCTTACTGCCGGCTTGGCCCACTACGGCGCTGGCAGAGGTGACCTTGCCTCCTATCACGTTAAACCGTAACGCCACCGGCCTGCCCTGGTACATCACATTGCCTCGGAAGGGGCTGACCAGAATCCCTCCCCCTCTGCCCGACTTCAGCAAAACTTCACCGTGCGCTTTCTGTCCCAGGTCATCGGAAGAAGCGAACCATTCCACCCCCTCCCCCTCCGTCCCCAGAACAGGTTTAATAATGACGCCGTAAGGGCTCGCTTCCGCGACTGTTTTTAACCGGTCGCGCAGAGACGAGCGATGACCGATATACTGGACGTTCGTTTCCGTTAAACCGGCGGACAGATTCTGCGCCAACCAACGCTTATCATCGGCACGTAGGTAAGACCGGTTAGTTGGGTTGATCATCTGGATGCCCGCTCCCTCCAAACGGTCCGCCAACTCCGCGTGCAAGCGAATTTCCGCACCTCTCGGAAGCTCAACAACGTAAGCGTGCGTCAAGGAGACCGGCTGTTCCACAGCAGCCTCCAAAAACCGTCCCGACTGGGCGTTCCAAATAACCACGCGGCCGGCCGTGCCGTTGGACCTCAGCCAACTTTCGTGGACGCCTACCACGTTTGCAGGCGCCTGGCCAACCCCGCCGGCCCACGGATAGATGTGGTGGCTCATCAAAGCACGTTTCCCGGTGACAACACCGAATGTCAGTAAATTCGGCATCATCGTTTCAATTGCGGCAGGCGAGACCGGTTCCGGAAGGACATCTATGGAAGGAGCCAGCGGCTCGGAAAGAACCCTGTCTACCGTCAGTTCCGCAACCCGGCGCCGGTAGACCGTATCCTGAAGCCATTGGCCGACCTGCTGCTGCGTCACGCCGATTCCCTCTCCCTGCGGGAATTGCCCGGCGCGGCCCGGATCGGCGAGCCATTGATCGATCCTCTCGACCAGCGATTCCGGATCCTGAGAGCGGAGAGTTTCCACAGGACCGAACGCGGCCAATGCCCCTTCGATCAGCACCCGGCTGGCTTGAGCGGGACCAATCTGCTGGGTCCCCGCTTCCCGGACGGCGGTCAAACCCTCCTGAAGCGGATTCGCTTTCGGCGCGGCAGAAGCGGCTGGCGCGGCCGGCTTCGGAGACGGCGGCACGTATGGATCAGATCCGCCCCGGTGAGGTCCCCCAGGACCGAAGTAATCATCCCCGAACTTGGCCCTAAGGAACGCTTCACCGGCGGCGAGATAGTTGCTCAAAACAATCCGGTCGCTTACGCCTATGTTGGACCAGTTCACGGGTTGATTCTCCGACTTAGCCCTGGCCCGTTCTCTGACCTCTTCGCGTCTCCAGTAGTTCGGCCACAGGCCTATACCGACGTTCGGCTCCAGAAGCCAGAACTTAAACCAGAGGATTTGCCCATCAAAGATCTTCCCCTGCATGTCCTGCAAAGTAAATTTGGCCTGCGTGCCGGCGGCCGGATCCCCCGGGATAACATCCACAACACGGGCACCCGGGACCTCCTGGCCGTTTCTCCCCCAGACCGGCTCCGGAAGGAAATCAGACATCAGGTATCTCGGCCACCATTTTGGAACACCGGTGGCATCCAACTCCTGAGGAGCGGTACCGTACATCGCCGTGTAGGCCGGAACATAAACATCGTCCCAATACCTCTTGCCGTACCGGGCCATCGCCGCCATCCCATTGCGCCCGGCCTGCTCCAAATCCCGGACAAAGGTGTCCCGGAATTCCGGCCGGACCATCTCCGGCGTCAGCATCTCGAGTGTTCCCTGGCGCCCGACGTTGGTCGCCACCTGAAGGCTGTTTAAACTGATCGGATGGGAAGCCGCCCATAAGTTGGGATCGGACAGCTGCCCGGGGTCGGCCGGCATGCCGACCGAGTTGATGACGCGCAGAGTCCCGTACACCCAGCTCTTCGGATGCCGTTCCAGGTTGACCGGGACCGACCAATCGCGGACCTGACGCTCCACGAAGCCGTCAACGGCGGCCGGATCCATCCAGGAAATCGGGGTCACGATGATCGCCCGCTGGATCGTCACATTCTGCCCCTTGGACACCTCATAGACAAAATCAACGGCTGATTTCAAGACCTGTTCATCCACCTGCCCGTTCACGAGAATATCGAACCTCTGGAAATTCCGGGCCCCGGATTCGGCCGAGCCTTTGGCGACGATGATCTCGTGCTCCTGTGCGAACGGCCGGAGCATCTCGGCAATACTCTGCTTGGCGGCCGCTTCGGTCATCTCATCGGTGTCCTTCGCCAGCCAGTCCACCTCCGGCGGAAGACTGACGTTCGTCTCGGAAGAGGGATTGTAGATCTGCGGATACAAGGCCTTATCGTAGGTGATCTCAAAAAGAACCGGCGACTTGTCGGTCGTCGGATAGCCGGCCAGATCCAGCGCGTGGCTCAAATAGTGGTGATGCATCATGACCACCGAACCGGCGATGACCGGCCGGCTGAACCGGGCCGCCACCCGGATCCCCTTCGCGGTGATGCGGCCGGAGTCGGCATCCTGGGCAATCTGCTGGTCCGCTTCCTCCGAGCTCATCCCTTTGAAACGGATCAGCGCTTCACGGTACCGGCCGGGCGTCAGCCAGAATTGGGCGTCGTTAATCTGCAGGACCTGCCCCTTCGCTCCCCCGGGGGTCGTCACAACACCGTCCCGGGTGATCAAAATATTCTCGCCCAACTCTCCCGCCTCCATCAGGGCCCGGGAATAATGGGTCCGGCCGATCGGGCTCAAGAAGACATGGTTGACCCGTTTGGAGGCATCCAATATTCCCTGCACATTCGGATCGAAATTCTCAAAAACGACCGGCATGGCAAAACCGTCATTCCGGACGAAAGCCATCTCCCGGAACTGGTTATAAACCCGCCATAAACGCTCATAACGGCCGGGGGCCCCGGCGCCGATCGCCACAATAGCCGTCGAGTCTTCAGACGCGCTCGCGCCAAGCCACGCGCTGCCGAGCAGAAGCTCTCTCTCCTGATCGGGAAGATTCCGGAAACCGGTCTTATTCAGGAACAGATAACGGAAATAATTGTACAGAACCCGGTGGTGGCTCCAAGACATTTCATAAAGGGCTTCGGCTTTTTCCGGTTTGACGGTTCCCAGATCATCGTAGAAATCGCCGAATGCCGACCCCCTCTTCGGATCGAATGCCCAGGGGTTGTATTCGTAAAAATGGTCATCCATCGTCTCGGCGAAGAAACCGGCGGCGGCCCGGAAAAGGAGCCTTTCGTCTACATCCTGCGCGGGAAGGACGAGGAAATCGGCCGTCTTATCGAGAGCAAGAGTCATGTAAAGCAGCTCCATCGCCGCCGATACTCTCTCCCGTCCCGCCTCGCCGGCCAGCTCGAAGAACCGGGCCAAAATTCCGGCGTCCTCATACGTCCCGCCGAACCTCTGCCAGGCCTTAAAATCCAACTCCCGCCCCTGCGTCAAAGACCGGATCGCCTGCTCGATGTCGCGGCGCTCCTCCTGATCGGTGATCAAGTCTTGCGTCAAACGGAGAAGGACCTGCGCCGTCCTGCCCATAATGAGTCCGACACGGCGATGAACCGCTTGCGGGTTGACCTGCCCTTCCGCCTGAAGATCACTTAAAATCCCCCGCACCTCTTCACGCGCTGAACTCAAGGTGCTGAAGACGTGATCGGCCTGCTGGAGAGGCTGCGCCGCTGAACGGAAACCTTCTTCCCTCGCCCGCAAAGCGGCCTGTTTGGCGGCCTGCAGCGCGAGACCCTTGCGCCTGGCAACACCCCGCTGAACCACCTCTTCGCTCGCCTTGACCGAGAACATCTCTCCCTTGCGTTCGGTCAGCTGGATCGCCGCCGCGGTCAATTGGGGCTTGATGAGAAGGCCTATGAGTTCGTTCTCTTCAAGGCCGCCCATCCGCTGCTGCGCGCGGCGGATCACATCGAGAACCTGCTCCTGCTTTTCGCGCGGAGCGCCGTTCATGAGGAATATTCCTCCCGCCGACAGCCAGTGGATCATGCCGAACTTCTCCGGCGGCAGGCCGGTGGCGATATCTTCAAGGGCTTCACGGATCACCCGGTCCCTTGCCTTGAACCGGCGGTTCAAGAGAACCTGCTGCTCATAGTAACGGGCCAAATCAGCCTCGGTGGAGATCACGGCCGGATCCAAAAGGTCTTTATACCGGGTCCGGAAGCTCTGGACCGCGGCGGATAGATCCTGATCCGGCGCATCGGCCACCCTGGCAAGTGTTTCGTACAAAGCGGCGGCACGCCGTTCCTGCCGCACAACCTCTTCTCTCAGATTGGTTCCGAGTAGAGGCCGGTACTCCTGAGCTCCCCAGCCGAACGCCCGGTAGACGGACCGGCGGCCTTTCCCATCCCTCTGCGCCCAGTCGGTGATCGGGTCCCCGTTTGAGTCCACTCCCCGCCCCGCGGCATACCAGAGCATGATCTCCCGGTCAAACCAGACCCGGTGTCTTCCCTGGGCAACGAAATCGAGCGCGGACAAAGCGCTGTTGGGCCGCCCCGTCAGCATCAAATCCCTGAGGTGTGCAGGATCCAGAGTCATGATCTCCGGATGGGTCACGGAGAAGACTGCCACATCCTGCCCCTGCAGGTCCCGGAGAAAATCATCCCCCGGCCCGCGCAGGCGCAGCACCAGCGGATGGATTTTACCGCCGATGGCTTCCCGGACAAGCGCTTTTTCAGCCCCGGTCAGATCGTTCAGCGGGACCCACTTTTCGGGAAACTGGCGCCGCAACTGGGCATTGGCCCGCATCTGCTCGGGGGAAATCCCCTTAGCCTGTAATCTCTCCTGAACCGATGTTGCTTCATCTCCGAGCAAGGAAGCGGTTTCAGCGCTGAAACCCAGAAGGTCTTCGGAAGAGACTCCGGAAACAACGGTCATGGTGATATCCCCCACCGTGGTGTGCGGCGGGAAAGAGGCCTTCAGCCTTTCGACGATCTCGCCGTCTTCCGGCAGCCGGAATTCATCCCGGCCGACAAACTGCTGCGCGAGATAACGGGTCACTTTCAGATCTTCAGGATCTGTTGAATCCGGACGGAACCCTTCCCAACTCAGCCGGGCAAGAAGCTGGCCTTCCGCGTCGAGAGAAAGGGCCACCTCTTTGCCGTGGCCGCTTAAAATCATAAAGGCCCTCATCGTCCAGGAATACCGGACATCCGGGGGCGGGGCTTCGTCCTCATCCCCCTTGTAGGTCCCGAAAAAGTGGACCCTGATCCCTGTTTCCTGCGCCACCGCCACGCTCGGGTTAAGCCGGCGGGATTCGGCGACCGATTCCGGGATATCCCTCGTCATGCTGAAAACAACGGACCGGTTCACCTCTTCGGCCGGAAGGGTCAGCCGGCGGTCGGCCCAGTTGCTCCATAGGGCGGCGTGTAGGCTCTGACCGCGCGCCAGCAACGGGCTGGGAACACCGGTCGTCTGCAAAATCTGCGACAGTTTCGTCAGGTGATAAACCACCGCCCCGCCGGTCACCTCAACATAAGCGGCAAACGCTTTCTGAAGCGCGGTGGCGTCGGCCGGCGAAAAGCGGGCCTGCAGAGCTTCCGGCGACAACAGTTCTCCGGCGGCCCAACGCTCCCACTCTCCCGCCGTCTCGAATTCACCCTGAGAGGCAGCCAGATGGACCATCATCCCCATCACCGCGGGCTGAAGGTGTTTGGCAATGCCGATCTGGGTCAGTTTCCGGGAATCCTGCAGAGAGGCCACAAACAATTTGAACAGCAAGTCTTTCGGGATGCAGTAGCCGGTCGTCGGTCCGGCCGAATAAGACTCCCCTTCCTTGATCGCGGCGACCGGCAGGCCGCCCCGCTGGTTGAACTGGAACGCGAGGTCCTCAATGTCTCCGACGCCGAGCCGGCTGACGAAATAGGCCTGCACGTTGCGCACCGCCCGAATCATCGCGGTCCACTGGTTTTCCGACACCTTCAGGTTCTCCGCCTCCTTGATGTGCCGGATCTGCGGGTTGAAGTTCATCAGCTCGTAAAACCTTTTGGCGTGCGCGGCGGCGAGAACATCGGTGACGCCAACCCACTGCGGCCACACCTCGACCGAGGAACGCTCCCCTTTGCCCAGGTTGACGCGGCTGGGGGCGTAGATCAGGTGGTAGCGCTTGCGCCCCCCGGTCGGACGGAAAGAACCGTCTTTCTTCTCGAGCAAGGTGCCGCTTGAATAGGCATAACGGGGATCCCCCATCGAGGCCTGAAGCTTGTTCGCGGCGATCGTCTCGCGGCGGGCCGTGGTACGGCTTAAGCCGGAGTGGTTCCTGTACCAGCGGCGCGCCCTGTCCTGCAGTTGAAGCTGGGGTCTTTGCCGGTCCAACTGGTCCAATACCCGGTGCCGCGCCGCCCACCGGACGGTGCTCTCGAGTTCCCGGCGGTAAAGCTCCGATTCCCGTATCGCCTGGGCAACTGCCTGCGGCTGCGGGGTTCCGCCCTTGGTCAGTTGCGCCACACGGTCGGCAAGGTCCGGATCAAGCTGGTTCCTCTCCCACACCTTCGGGACCGCCTCCTGCTCAAAAGCAGCCCGGGTTCCCTGATCTTTTAAGAGGTTCTCCACCCAGTCCGTATCCGGATGGGCCGGATCAAACTGGAAAGAACCGCCGGCGGCAACGGCGTCCGCCTCGGCCGCCTCCACTAACACAGCAAACCGCGCCACCTCCTCCTGAATCGCCAGATGATCGGAAATGACCTGTTGAATCGCCTGCTCCCGGTTCATCCCCTGGACCTGGTACTGTTCGGCAATCGGCTCGTAACCGAATTCCTGAATAACCTGCCACCCCAGCTGCTGAATCCGCTGGGCATAAGCTTGGGTCCGGCGGCGGACCTCCCCATCCAGATTTTTGGACCGGACAACGTTCTTGAGAGCCATCTCCTCTTCGAGGACCGTCTGGATGAATCCTTCAACCAGGCCCGGGGCCTCGGTAGTCAATAAGTGGAATGCCGGCAGAGGCCGGCGCCTCATCATCGCGACCGGCGCCAACCGCTCCGCCTGCGCCTGCAAATCTTTTGCAGAGGCAAGAGCCTGGGAGATGCTCTCTCGGCACTGATCCGGATAGTTTCCGCTTTCGGGAGCGCCGACCGCGCGCAGGCGCAGAGCTTCGAGCCGGTCGATAAAATGCTGTTCGGCCCACCTCTGTTCGGTGTATCTTTCAATCTCTTCGGCCCGCCGGTCAAACTCCCGCGCCAGCCAAGCGGCTGTTAAAGATACCCGCCGCAGCAACTGCTCTCTTTCGGAGGAATTCACTTCCTGGATCGCCTGGCGGTGGGCCGCCTCCGCCGGCAGTCCCTGCTCGGTCAAAACACGCGCCCTATCCAGCAATGCCGGAGTGCTGTAAACCACCATCTCCCGCGCCAGCGCCAGGTGCTCGGAATCCATCGTCTTTTCGATGTTCTGCGCCCAGTAATCGGCCATCTGCCGGATCGTCTGCTCAAGACCTTCCTGATCCACCTCAAAAACCGTGACATGTTTGCCGTCCACTTCAATGGTCCGCTCATAGATAAACAGCGGAGCCGCCTCGATGATGTCGGTCGCTTCCGCCACCCAGTCGTAGCTCGGGCTCATGTAGGTGTTCTGCCCGCCCAACCGGACAAGTTTCCGCAGCGCCTCCTCCTGCTCCGGCTTTTCCTCAAGCTCGTTCCCTTTGAATTTTTCGGAACCGCTCTTCGAAGGCCTCTGCATCAAAACGCTGTAGGCGGCGGCATACGATTCAGCCCGGAGGATTGCCTCCTCCAGTTTGTTGATAGCGGCAGCCAATACTCCCGCCTCGGATGAGAATGAGGTCAAGCTCTGCTGGGCTTCCGTAAACTTAGCGGCCACATCCTGCTGGCGCGGCCGCCGGCCGACCCCTTCCCGACTTGCCTTCACCGCCCGCTCCTGGGACTGGCGAAAAACCTGCCGGGCCTGCGTGTAGAAGATATCGAGATTTTCCCGCAGCTGCTGGATGGCGCCGGCAAACTGGGTCAAGGAGATGACTTTCCCGGGCCCGTACACCTGTTGGCGGATCCGGCCCGTGCCCGGACCCACATGGGCCATGAGATCCTTCACGCGTTGAGCCGACTTCCTCAACTCCGGCTGAGCCCACACAGGAGCGGATTTAACCACAGCATCCATTCCGGAAAGAAACTGCTCCCCTTTTGCCGCATCCAAAAGTTGTTGGGTTAACTCCACGACCTCCGCCGTTTTAAGAGCGTAACCGCTGTTTCCAAAAAGGAAAGCCTGGTTGCCGAAAGCCCGGCTTTCACGTCCGGCCAGCAAAACCGGGTACGGGAAATCCTCCGGAAGCCATTGTTCCCTGACGATGGCGCTCACCCTGCGGGCGTTTTCCGCTTCAACGTTCCGGTCGAAATCCCGGATCACCTGGTAGGTCGCCTGACGGCGGTCTTCGATATTCTGTTTTTCCAACGCGCGCCGGAAAGAGAGCCGGTCATACGGCAGATCAATGAGCATCTGGCCGGTCAGCCAGGAAACCCACCTGTCCCGGTAATTCCGCAGCATCTGCATCCGGCCCAACACGTCGGCATCCGGCTCGGCATCCATCCGGTCCTCAAGGGTCAGGGTATCCACGTTGGCCAGATCACCCATCTCGGGACTGGGCAAACGGCTGGCATCGTTAAAGAAGTAGGCCCATGTGTTCCCGTGATCCACCACGGGAGAGTGGAGTACATTCAGAAGTTTTTCCTTTTCGTCCTGGGACATCTGCTGATAGAGCGCCAGCGTCAGGTGGGCCGCCTCGCGCGCGGAAAAACCGGCCGCCTGGGCAAACTCCTGAAAAAGGCCGACCGCATAAAGGACCGGACGGGCCTCATCGTAGCGGGAATCGGCCAGTTCGTCGCCGATCGTCGTGTCAAGCCGAAGCGCGGATTCCTCGTCCGTCAAATCCATGGTCATCGCGTGGTTGGCCCGAAGCTGAATTGGAAGGCTGTCGGATTCCAATCGGTCGCGAACCCGCTGGACAACCGAAGTATCCTGATAAGCGGCCAACTTCAGGAGGCCTTGCCTGGTCCACTCAAGAACCCGGGCTGTGGCCGCCTGGTCCTGATCCTGGGCTTCAGCCGTCATCTGTAAGTCGGCAACCGTGCCGGAGGCGAAATTCAACTCAGCCGTACCGACCAAGCGGCCGACCTGGCGCTTCGCGACCTGAAGGCCTCCGTCGGTAACGCGGGCGACTTTCGTGGCGAATCCTCTGGCCGGCTTGGTCACAAGGGTAGTTTCCTCCAAACCGCCCGTCACCGCCGAGGGCCAGATCTCCGTGTTGCCGTTCACGAAGAGTCTGCCGTCCGGCGATGCCTTCAGCATCAGTTTTCCTTTATCCGGATCGGCGAAAAGGGGCTGCTGCGTGTCCGGATCGGTCTGGGTGATGGGAACAAGGGTCAATCCTTGAGGCGAGAAAACCGCACCGATAGGACCCACCAATTTGAGCGTGCCGCCCCCAGTGAAACCCCGGAACCCCGGCCTCACATCGAGATAAACGGACGGCTCGACCTCCACAGTTACGCCGGCCTGCTGTGTCAAAACATGAAGCCGCTGACGGCTCTTCTGGTCCCGTGTTCTGGTGGCCCGGACAACCGCCTGGTAATCCTTGGCGGCCCCGTACTGGAGCTGATCCACCTGCAAAACGCCGAACCGGATATCGGGCTGGCTTCCGACAAAGGTCGGGATATGGGTCGCGAACATCTCAATGTTCCGCCGCTGCTGCCCGAGAAGGTCATCCCTGTCCCGGTCCACGTGTCGCAACGGCAAAGTGAGCCCGGCGGCGCGCGCGGCGGCTTTTTCAGAGAGCTTGAGTACGCCCGTGTTGAAACCAAACGGGTCGGTTCCGCTTGCCGCAACGGCCTGGTCTTCAACCTGATTGAAAACCGGCAGACCGGCAATTCCCTTCGCCGCATCCGGCTCCCGCTCCGCCTTTTCGATAATCAGGTGCATCACCTGGCCAGACGGCAAAACAACATCCACCAGCGTGCCGCCGACCGGGGATGTCCTCGACACCTTGGCCGTGGCCACCGGCGCTACATCCAGATCAGCACTGGCAGAAAGCACTCGGGCGATGAATTCACCGCTGTTGAGGACCGGGTCGTCCCCGTAAAGCACAAGCCATGATTTTCCCTGCTGGATTTTCCTCTTCTGCGCAAACTGGTAGGCCGCCTGGAAAGTGCCAAACGTGCCGTTGGGGTTGCGCAAAATAACGGGTTTATTCGTGCCCGGATCAATCGACGTAAGAATCTTCCCGGTCTGAGGATGGAAACTGGGGAAGGTCCCCTGCGCCGTCACGTTGATGCGAACCCTCTTGGAATCAACGAAACGGCTGTTCTTCCGAATATCGTTGGCCACCGCCTCCGCGCTATCCGGAGCGTCCACCACGATCACCTCGACCCCGCGCGCATCCACAAGCCGCGCGAGCTCCGAAACCTCTTCGAGCGTCTGCACGATAGGGCTGGTCCCTGAAGGGCCTATCATCACGGTCGGTTTCTCTAGCCGGGTCAGCCTATTCAGCTGTTCCCTCAGCTCGGCCCACAAGCTTTTCTTGAACCGGGCCCCGCCTCCTCCGGCTGCCACAACGATGACCGTATTCTCCAGGAGCTGTCTCATTTGCGCATGGCTCCAGGCGTAGGACTGAGACTCCCCGATCGGCGTGGTCGATGGGGGGCGATACGCGGAAACATCAAGCGCCTCGATCATTTGCTGAACAGACTGCACCGGCTGATTTAAGACGATGCTCACAAGCTGATAAAGCGTGGCTGGAGGATTGACTGGTTTGCCGGCATAATCCGCAAGCCTGGCCAAAACGGTTTTATCTGCGAGGCGGCTCAACTGATCGCGCAGACGCCTCTTATCCGACTGAGAGAAGGAGCTCCACCCCTCAATCAATTTGGAGGCGGTCAACTCCTCCAAACCAGCCACGGAGGCTGCGTCCGCCAGCCCTTGAAGGCGCAGCCTCAAATCATCTAAGCCGGCCTGGCCCTCAGGCTGCTGGACGCGAAGGGTCTGATCCCCTTTTTTCCGGTCCTCAGCAAAGGCGGGAAGAACAGGAGAGAAAATCAGCGCCTGGATAAGCACCCAGGCACTGATTTGATTAACTATATGGTTGGAACGATAAGTTTTCATAGAGATCTATTGTCATTCGGATAGACCAGAAAAACCGGGAATCCGGACTTTTACGCCTGCAGAGCCAAGGTCGCCCGGTCCACGAACGATTCCCAGAGGGCCAGAGATTCCGGCAGCAGCTGGATCCTGAACAGAGCCAACAGAATCTGCTCCAGGGTGCCCGAAACCGACCGGTTCACGCCCACATCCTCCACCTGCCCGACCCCGTACACCTGTTTCAGGTAGAAATCGGCCGCCGCTATCGCCGAATCCCGGTTCGGCGTGTTCGCCGCCGTATCGCCGATCCGGAAAATCGAGTTCTCCGAGAAGCCCATCTCGATCAGCTTCGCCTTCTCCTGCACCGTGTCCACCACGAACGCCACAGGCAACAACTGCCCGTCCGTTGTTTTCACACGGCTTAAAGCCGCTCCGATCGCCAACCCCTTGACTCCGTCCAGCGTACCGGCCATCACACCCACCGAAAGACTGGCCGTATCGGCCGACGGCAGAGATACTCTCTCCAACATCAACTCCAAACCGGTCGGCACGTTGCTGCCGGAAATATTCGTCCGGGCGGCAACGGTCGAAAGAACCGGAGTAAAGATCTCTGTCGGCACCAGAACCGTGATTGATTCCAAACCGGCCTGCTGCAGCTGCGGGACGAGGCCGTTGGGCCCTATCACTCTGGGCTGTATCCCCTCGATAGCCGGTTTGCCTCCCTGAGCCGGAGCGCCGCGGAAATTGGCCCAGGTATCCTGGACAAACGCGTTCTGCTCGGCCGGCGGATGTATCTCGGCGTAATCGGGGATAATCTTTCTTCCGCGGAAATCATCCTTCGCCTTGGAAGACTCTATATCCTTCGCCGCCTGCTCCTCCAGCTTCACAAACTCGGCCAGCGCATCGCGCAAAGTGATCCCCGGACGCTCCTGCGCCAGGGTCTGCCGCTGATGCTCCCATGCCGGATCCGGCGAAGCCTGCGTCAACAGGTTGGCCACCTGAGCCAACTGGCCGGCCTTGGCCAAAGCATCTACCCGGTCATAGACCCCGCGCAACGCGTAATGCAGGATAAACCGGCTGTAGGCGTCAATGGCAAGCTGAACGGCATCTGCATCTGTTTTCATGTAGTTTTTGCCGAGACCCGGAATACCGGGAGCCGTTACCGGCTGTTGATTTTCACCCTCAGGCGTCCAGGTCTGCGGCGTATCGAGATAATATCCGGAAACCGGCGCCGGCTTGCCCTGGACCGCCTGCAGACGGGCCCTTGCGTCCTTCATAAGATCAACCGTATCCTGACGGAAAACACGGAAATCAAACTGATGCCGCGTCGCCTTGTTCCGGGAAATATACTTCCCTTCGTTCCGCTTGACGGCAAACAGGTTATCCATGAGAACCCACGCCGGCACAATCTCGTTAAAAGCAGGCGCAAGACCGGGCAGGGTTTCTCCCGGGGTATTGATCAGCGCAAACGGGAACGCCACCGTCTGCGGCAGTGTTTTGACGCTCGTCGCAATCAGCAGGTAAGGAGACCCCGAGAAATTCGACGGATACTTGATATCCACGCTCAAGCCGAAGAAGGTCCCTTCGCCCGGCAAAATCTCCTGGTCCGGTTCCTTCCCTGTGTGGTTCGATCCGACATTGGCGCCGTAGCCGATATTCCCCTTTCCTTCAGGCCAAACCGCAGCGATGAGCAACGCCTGATGGTGGAACCCGACAAACGGCCCCACGAGCGCGGCGGTGACTTCCCCTTCCGCCACCCCGGTGTTCGGACCAAGCACCGAACCGGTCACAAAACCACCCCGTTCGGCATGCGAATGTTCCAGCAAAACGCTCTCGCGCACCTGGGCGGCAGACTCCACGGAGGAACCCCACTGGATAACCGAGCTTTCCACAATCGCTCCATCGGTGATTTTTGTCTGTTCCGTGTTGCTGCTTAAAATCGTCGTGTCGCGGACGGCAGCGGCGCCGATGATCTGGGCCCCTTCGCCCACATACACGTTGGACACATCCCGGCTGTTGACGATCCGGGCTCCCTTTTCCACGATGCCGACCGGAGAAGCCGCGGCCGCCACATACTGCGCGTGCGCCGCGTTGTAGTCGGCCTGGAGGGCCTGATGCTCACGGCTGCGCACCACAGCATCCCGGTCCGCCGCAGGAATCTGAGCCGGTTCCACCCCGTTGTACTTCGCGAGCAGTCCTTCATTCACTCCCGAAGTCGCCAAACGGGCCGCCGCGTCCAACAACATGTCGGCGAACGGCCGGATGATCCGACCAGCACCCTTCACGCCGACCGTTTCAGGGCCGACGGCGATCTTCGTACCGAGGCCGAACGACGTCGGCTTCCCGGAGGCGGTCACATCGCCGTTCACGATAATGACGTTCTCCTTCACCACCTGATTAGACACCACAGAGTTGCCGTAGATCAACGGGTTCGAACCGATCCTGCTGTTGATGACCGTCGAGTCGTAAATTCCGAGCGGCAGGTTCACGCCGGGCTTAACCTCGGCAGTCCCCGTTCCGATGGACCAGATCTCCACGTCCCCGAAGAACCGGTTGTCCCGAATTTTGGTCAAATCTGTGGACGGTACAACCCGGACGCGGCTCCAATCCTCCGCACTGTTGCCCTGAGACTCCATCTGGGAAATCTGCGCCGCCGACAACTGGACCGGAGGAACGGCCGACTGCCACTGGCCGGAAACCACCTGCTGGACAGCTTGGAGGAACGGAGAACCGGCAATCGCCTCCTTGATCGCCTTCACCACGTCGTACTTCTCCTCCAAACCGGCTTGAAACCGATCCTTGATTTCTTGATCCAGACCTTTTTGATGGAGGGTGGCCATTGGAGTATTTACATCCGCTACAGCCAAAACCACCCGTGGTGCTTGGTTATTCAGTTGAAACGCTTCGGCAAAACCAACCGTACCCTCCATCTGGAGAGCAGTCAAAACATCCTGAACCAGTTGACCAGGAGCAGGTCTAACGTCTGCGACAACATACATCTTGGATCGCTGAGGATCTCCCGGAAACTCGGTGACCACCGTTTGAACTCGGGCCTGGCCTGGAACCGACTGAAGCACGGAGTAGCCTTGGTAGGCTTCAATAATCCCTTCCACTTCTTCATCCGATAATCGGGACCCGAATTGTGTATGGACGCCGGCTTCGACCGGAGGAACCGCTAAGGCCGTACGGATTGCATCTGCCACACCCAACTCCTGAAGTCTCTGGACCGATTCCCTCATATCCAAAAGCTCATAGGCAACTCGCATTCGCCCCTCAATCGGCTCTTGAGGATAGTTGTCCGACACAATGTCCTCTATGCTCAATCCTGCATTCGAGACCACCGTCCCGATGTCCCGGAGTAGTCCACTACGGTCCCACGTGGCGATGGCGATGACAGCGTGTTGGGGATTTCGGCTGTCCGGGTACATCCGAACCTGCGGCTGATTGGTTTCAAAAACACCCAACCCCATTTCGAACAAATCGCCCAGAGCTCCTTCCGGAAGTTGTCGGAATGCCGCACCGCGAAGTCTTTCTCCAAGGAAATCAGCAGGAACCTGAATAAGCCCCGTCGGTGGAATGGCAGGGCCCGGACCCGGGCGGAATGTGGAAACCGGTTCCTGAGGCCCTTCCTCCAACGCCTCATCCCGGAAATGGCCGAACCTCTCCGCCAAAATTGCCCCAAAGGCCGCCACATTGAAATTCCCCAACGCATCTGTCGCATTCGGAACTGCAAAAATCCCTTCCGGATCCTGCAGTTCCGGGTTGTTGACCTGCTCTTCAGTAATCGGAGCTAGTTTTACCGGGCCAGCCTCGATAATGGAGCGCCGAATTAGATTGGTCTGACCTGGACCCGGCTTTTGCACGTTGTCATTGAGCGTAACCAGGAGAAATCGTCCATTCCTGGAGTCATACACTTGAGCATCTGTGTTCGTAGAGTCGGCAAAGTCGCTGTCTGTCATCACAAAGAGAACCAGGGTATCGTTGTCGAGTGGATATTTTGGGTTCACGCCATACTTAAGCCGATAAGCCGGATCATCGGTATTCTCCGAATACTTCTTTTTATTCGGATCCACTGCTGCCAGAGGGCCATGCCACGCCGAGTCGTTCAACTGCGCCTCAGCAAAGATCCCCAGCATCGACAGAACCCTGGCTAACTCTTTCGCTGCCTCATAGGCCTGGCCGCCGCCGATAATATGAACCTTCCGATATTGGCTTAACTTCCGCAGGAGGTCTTCCAGGCGTTTTGCGCTGACTCTGTCCGCAAGCACCTCGGCGACCATAGCCGGTACTGTCCGCAAAGAATTCTGGAAATCGGCCGTGTTGCGGCCCAGCAACTCCCCCATCCTGGCCCCAACCGTTAAGAGAGCCAGATAGGTTAAGGGGTAAACGCTCACGTCATCCACGTCCGCTTCAAGAGAAAGATGGGCCACACGGGTCGGATTGAACTTGCTGTCTCTCAAGCCCGAGACATCATCCGAGATCGTGACCAAGGGAACGCCCCGATCCCGCAAACGCTGTGCCAGCGAGATCATTCGCTCCTCCGACCTCTCATCCTGCTGTCGAGGCACCTCTGCGCCTGTCCGCAGCTTAAAAGGAAAGGCCACCTGCGGCAGTTGAGCATTCGCAGGACCTCGGTTCCGGCCTCTGGAAATGAGGAAGACCACCGTGCCTTCATCCACCAGATCCTCAATCCCGCGATCGGTGCTCCGGAAAACCTTAATGTTCTCAATCCCAGACAAGAGCAACTCGGGCTGGGTGGCCTTAAGTTGCAGGCCGGAAAGGAGTTTCTCCGGTTCTTTCGGATCCGGGAGAAATGAGCTGGGATCCACAATGTACTCTCGGCCGTTGAACGAAACCGTTTGAACCGCTTGGGTGACGGAAACCTCTTTGGTCTCCGGCTCTTTGCCTTGAGCGTAAGGGTTCAAGTCCGGTGCGTAACGGATGGTGTACCTCTTTTCCGCCGAATTATAGGAAGCGCGATAATACCAACCTCCAATCCGGACTCGGACACCTTTCGTATACAACTCCGATCGAACACCGGAGACGACAGGCTCTGTCCAGCCAAAGGGCCCTACGGCTGCCCCAGCGGCATACTGCGTGGCCTCTTCATCGGTCACGATGACAACCCTCGCTCTGGGCTCAGGAGCCCCTGCCGCTTTGCTGAACCGCTGGAGAAGCTGCCCAGCTCGCGTCTTATCTTCCGGATGGACCAGAACCCCTTCTGGCCCAGTCCATCTCTCCAACGCCATATTGAGCAAGAGGGGCAGACGCGAGATCGACTGCTGCCGGGGGGTCTGAAGAGCCGGCCAGGCTCGAGCGAGACCGCGCTGATAGTTTCTGAATGAGGCCTGAGACCCTTCCACCTGCCCGGCTTGTTCCTGTGTCGTCACATACCGGGCGGCAGAAGCCTGAATCAGCTCTTCGCGGGAACGGGCGCCGCTGACCACAACAGACTTCGCTAAGTTTCGCGAGTTGTCGATCTGCGAATCGGTGATTCCATGGGCCCGTGCCAATGCCAGCGAAAACCGAAAGTACAGCGGTGCGTCTACCAAACCCTGGAGAGTCAAACGAACCCTTGGAACAATCACAAGGTCGATCTTTCCTTGTTCCTGAAGCTGGATCAGGCGCGCCAGATGCCTGTTATCCTCCGCAAAGGTCTGAACCACAACCTGAATCCCGGCCTGGGTGACCTCATCAATGGCTCTGATAAACTCGTCCAACCGTCCAGGATCGGTCATGTTGAAGATCGTCGCGACACGCTCCGCCTCGGGCACCTTGGGGTCCGCCGTCCTTAAAAGGAGATTTCGCCAGCTTTCATCCCCGATATCAGCCGCCTTCCCAACGAGCCAGGCAATTTCTTCTGCCTTGAGTTCTCCCTCAATGTAAATCGGATTGTTCCGGCTGCCGATGACAAGAACCTTCTGCCGATCCTTCCAGGCACGAGCCACGCGATTCACCAGAGACTCCACATCTTCCCGCGTATCGAGGACCCGGTTCCGGTCCTCCTTCCCCGGTTCGACAATCAGGCCGTACACATGGTCCACCACTTCCCACAGATTTTGAACATAGGCCTTTCGCTCCGCATCCAGCTTCGGATCGCCGCGAAACTGGCTCATCTGAACGCCCAACAAGGAAAGAGAATATAGGACAGACTCAAAACCCTTTGTTGTTGCCACGGAAGACTCCGGACCGGACTTCACATCAATCACCCCGGCGCTTTCTTTCGAAAGCCGGCCCATATCCGACCCGGTCTTGCCGGTGACGGACATCATCGACACCCCTTCACTGGAAAACCGGTTGAAAAGTTTGACCGTGGAGGCGGTGCTCCCGGACCAGCTCATTCCGACTGCCAAATCAGTCTTCGGATTGAGCTTGATCCCCCGGTTCTGAATATCGACCGGGTCGTAGACAAGTATCTCCACGCCCGGTAAAAGCTCCCGGAACAACTGCTCGGCCACCATGGCATCCCGCCAGGAGCTTCCCACACCGATCAAGAAGATCCTTCTTAAGTTCTCTAATTTCTGCCCAAAACGGTCTCTCAAATAACCCGCGTTCAACGTCGGGATGTTGACCGAAACCGGCTGGCCCTGCTGATTGAAAGCCATGTACGAAACGGCTTGATCCAGAAGGATCTTCGGAATCTCATCTATGTGCATCTCCATAAAGGTCCGATAGATTCCCTTGACCCCAAGTTCTGGAGAAACTGTCTCTTCTACCTTCTTCGCCTCCTTCGTCAATTCCTTTTCGGTCAGCGGAGAGCCGTCGAGGTGGGTGACGTCCACATTCAGGCGGGCAGCGCCCTGCTCATCCAGCCGCCGGGTCACCCGGGCAAATTTGTTCAGCTCTTTAAGATGGTAAACATCCACCTTGTATTGTTTTCGGATCGGATCCGCCCTCTGCTCATATTCCCGCAGCGCATGGGTGACCTCCTGGGCATACTGCTGCGCATTGATCCCTCCTTGGCTGGGAGGTAACTGGCGAAGCTCCCGCAAATGCTCCAGGGTTTTCAACAACTGCTGCTGCATCTCGGACAGTTTCCTCGCCGCCTCAGCCACCTCCGGCGCAGGGAAAAGGGCTATCCCGGCCGCATAGTCCGACGTCACAAGAATCCGTTCACCGACCATCACGATATCGACCGGCCGGTCATGGCTGACCACGTAAGTCATCAAGGGGCTGTGTAAACTTGTCGCATTCACCCCAAGCTCTGAACCGTCCTCCATCTCCAGGGTTGCTACACGGAAAGCCACTTCATCCGGATTGATCTCGCGTCGGCCCTGAGCGCGCAAATTCTCCACCACTCTGTTCCAGACCTGGGCCCTGTTGAACTCGTTGCGGTCCTGGTTTAACTGGCCAAGGAGATTGAGTTTCACCATCAGGCCATCCGCTTCTACCCGGCCGGCCGCCTTATCCATCTCAAACTGCTTCGCCACATAGTCCCAATGGACCACAATCGTCCGGGTGTCCGTGACAATGCTGTAGCGGGCTTTTGTCCCAGTCGGTGTTGTCTCCTCTGCCCAGTAATACCCCTCGAAATCTTTGAAATACTGCGCTTCCGGTCCCGACTGCTGGAACGCTTCCATATGTTCCTTCCTCAAGGCGCTGTTGATCGTCCCCTTGACCTGGCCGTTGTGGACAACGACCCTGCTCTTCGTGTTGTGGGGATGTGCATTCCATCGGCTCGGGTCGCCGGTCATCGCCCAACGGCCGTGCCCGACCACCATCTCTCCCAGGAGCCGTACCGTGAACTCGGTGACCGCCCCAAGGCTGTAACCCCGGCGATAAGTCCCCCGCTGCGGCTGGGTGGGATTGGAAACCCCTGTATCCACCTGCTGCTGACGGATCTGGAGAATCCTCTGGTAGACCTTATCCGGCAGGAGGGGAGCCTGGATCACTTGACCGTTCTCGACGATATCCACCTTCTGGGTATGGGCCCAGTCATGAAACCAGTCGACCAAAGCGGCAAAGGCATGCCCGGGCATATTCAGGTTCCGTTCACGCTTCCAGAAGTCAAACCAATTCTTCCCGCGACCCGGTACCCGCTCTTCAAACCGCCGCTTCACCTCGGACAACCACTCCGGATGAGCCTGAAACAGGCCGATCAAGCCCCCCTGCATTCGGAAAACATGGCGGGTCGGATCCACATTGTAATCGGGTGGAACCACAAGCCAGCGGCCCACAAGAAAGTCCATCACCTCATCCCATCGTTCATGCTCCTTTGGCGTCAGCTGCCCGGAGAGCGCCCGACTGGAGAGGAGGTCATAAACTCGCATGATCTCCTGTGTCTTACCGGGAATCAAACCTTTAGCTTCCTGGAGAGCGTGGGAGAGTTCTGCCCGGAGAAACAACTGGACAAATTCGGGTGTCAAATCAAACAGACGGCCGATTTCCCGAACAAGATCCGGAAGGTCGTTATGCCGAATCAAGACCTGATCGCCGGCCCAGACACCGCCGACTCGCCCGACTTGAACGCTGGCTCGTCCTTCAAAAAGATCTCCGAGTGTCGTCCTTGTCAGATCGTAAAGAGGCCAGCGGCCTGTTCCAATTTGTTCTGAAGTGGGCACGAATTCCATCAGCCCCTCTTCACTCAAAAGCTTAAAACCTTGTAGACGCGCCTCGTGAACCGCCGAAGGCAGTAGCCACTCTCTTTCTCGGCGCCGCGCTTCTGACCAAGCCCCGGCTGCCTCCTGCCGGTACTGTTCCTTCTGCTGGGGAGAAATCCCTTGTTGACGCGAACGGGCCCAGACCAGGCGGCCTCTGTTGATGCTCTCCTGTATTTGCTGTAGCAGATCATGCTGTGGTTGATAGGGGTTTCCTGACATCGTCTTATCGGCATGGGGAAATGTCTCTGGGTAGATCGGATAATTGTAAAGATACTGAATCAGAGTACCCGGCTCACCATCTCCCTGCCCCTGGATGTCCATGCCCGCCTTCACCACGCGCGGTCCCTCCTCCGTCCACACCAACAAACCGGTGTTGTCCGGAGCCCGGTACTTGAGGCGCAATACCGCGTCCAGAATTGCGCGAATCCCTCCATACTGGCCGAAAACGGAGTTGACGCCGCAGCATCCGACGATCTGTTCCAACGCCTCGGCATCGGCCAAACGGGCCCGGCCCGGAAGGATCTTCGCCAACGCCGAATCGTTCAGCGAGGTCCACACCAGCGCGGTCTGGACCGGCTGATTGCTCCGGACAAACTCGCTGATGCTGAACGTCCTGTTGTCCTCTCCGACAAAAGAGATTTCCGTAGGGGTCGCGTTGACGGAAAAAACACGATCCCGGTCAAGAAGGGAGATCCGCCCGGTGCCGTCAATCGCCAGCGTGACAAAGTGAGGATGCGCTTCGTTATCAATGTTCCGCTCCACAGCCACGGTCACCGCCTGCACCTTCCCCTGGTTCTGCCGGATCAGATCAATCGCCTGACGGAAGACAGCCGCCCCGGTGTCGCTGAAAACAACTCCCTGAGAAGCGCCGCCTCGCGCCGCTCCCATCGAAGCGATCTCATTCAAGTCTAATTGCGCCGATCCGTCCGGACCGAGCGGCCGGACCGAGCCGGTGTGAACCGCGTGGCGGGCCGCCATGTACGATTGATCAAAAACCAACCCCGCCGGATCCATCGCAAGAGATGATCCCTGGTGGTTCCGGGTCACGTACGCGGCGCAGGAAACGCATTGCGGATCCCCCATATCGGCGCCGGCAACGGCCTGCTGAACCGCCGGGTTACCCGGCGCTAAAAGGGCCGCCATGATCTGGTCCCACATCTTGGTGTTCGAGACCTCTTTGCCGTATTTTGAAAAAAGCAATTCCAACCGGCGGACCGCCTCCGCCTCATTATCCAAAGGAGACTGAGGATTCCAGCCGGGCATGGTTTCAGACCAGATCGGATCGGCCGAAAAACGGCCGACAACATTCTTCAAGCTGCCAGTTCCGGTAAAGGGAGCGGCTATCGTCCGTAACGCCTCTTCCAACCCGGCCAAAACACCGGGGGCTTCCGAAGTCTGGCCGGGGCGCAACGCCCACACCGGGGCAACCTGCGTCAGAACAACGGACAGCATGGTGACGAAAGCAAACGATTGACGATAACCGGAAAACTTATGAGACCGCATCGATTTAATTCTCCCTATTAAATGATTTAACTTCTCGTTTGGACTCATTTTTAAATGAATGCTTTTTTAGTGAATGACCCGACGGCTAATTCTTTGAAGGTGTGCCGACATCAACCCCGGCCGCCTCGATGAAAGCCACTGGCCGCATTTCGCCCGCCACAGACCCCTTGGACTGGCGGTCTTCTTTATTCTCAGCCCGCAGATCCGGCCCGGGCACTGCCGGGATGCCGAGCTTCTTCCGGTACGGCTCCGACATAGGAACGTAGGTTTCCTTGAGGACACGGTGGTACTTTTCCGTATCCTCCGCGGTCACCTTTCCCACCTTGGGGGCGATGACAGCGTAGGAAACTTTCTTGTCCTTGAAGATCCTTTCGAAAACGGGGGTATGGAAACCACCGGCGATCAGGACCGCCACCGGCACCTTGAATTCCTGTATCCGGGCAAGCGCGTTCTCCACCATGGCTATATCCCGTTTCCGGGCCACTTCATAGAAAGAGCCCATCGCCGGTCTGGCGGCGGAGAGCGGCCCCGGGATAAGCGTGAAGGTAAAAGGAGGGTTCTGCTTCTCGCCCAAAGAGCGGAGGGTGTCGGCCCACTTGTCCGGCTTGAACTCATCCTTGTGGCTCGCGTAATAATCGTAGGTCTCGGGCGTCAGCTTAAGCTCCAAAAGGTCGGCCAAAACTCCCACATCTTTCGCCGTAAGGGCCAGAGATTTCTGTTCTTTCGTCTTGAAATAAGCCCCCTTGACCCGGTCGCTGAGTTTCTCCACCTCGTTGAAGAGAGACGCGTGGTCTATCTCTTCGAAAACGCCGAGATAAGCGATGTACTTCATTAAAACAGGATACTCAGCCGCTTGTTCAGGCTTCACGTAAACCTTCAAATAGCCGTAAAAGGTGGACGGGCTGATCAACCCCTGTTTGAGCTCTAAACTCTGTTTGAGCAGACGATCCGCCTCCGCCTGTGAAAGATTTTTGGACAGCGCGTCGAGAAACTTCACCCGCTCCGTTTCAATCTTTTTAAAATCCAGCTCCCCTTCCAGCTTGGTGGCGGTAAGAAACCTTTGCAGGTTCGGAAACTCCTCCTGCTTCATCTCCACCTTAAGCGTGCCGGCCTCCTCCGCGAGCATCTCATAATGTTTCGAGAGAGGAACCCGGCCGGCCTGGACTTCCAGTTCCCTGTTCTCGAGGTCCTTCACCTCTTTCGGATAAAGCTTTTCCTTCAAGAGGGCCACCGCCTGCTGGAACCCCTTGATCGCCTGCCGGGCATTGCCTTGCACCTTCTCGACCGTAAAGAAGGCCTCCATGTTCTGGTCGTAAAGCTCCGGTTTCTCAACACCGTAAACGGTGAACGGATAATCGGTGGTCAGGTCCAGATAGTTCTCGCCGGAAATCTTGCCGCTCTTTAAAAACTCCTCCGCTACCTGTTTCCGTTTCTCAAGCGGGGCATAGGCCCGCATATAGGACAAGGAGTCGTTTCGGGAACCTCCCTCCACGAGGATCAGCGCAAGGCCGTGGATGGCGACCAGGTGCTCCAGCATGCCGGCCAGGTTCTTCTGCGCCTCATAATTGGCGTGAGCATCCTGAATGTGGATAATCAAAGGTTCCCGGGCGCTGTAGGTCTCCTTGATGCTTCCGTACTGGACAGGAATCCGCAGGGTATCCAACGTCAGGGGGATCTGTTCCTTGGGAGCCTGAATCGGCGCTTGAACGGTGATCTGCGAAGCGGCGGAGGGATCCTCGATCTTGCCGTGCTGTTCCCAAAAGGTTTTCTTAGGAGAAGAGTCTTCAGCGGCGAAAGAAGTTCCGTCCAGAGGCAAGCCGGCGCAGAGGGTTATCCCTAAGACAAAGGCGGGAATTCGTTTCCCCCACTCCATTCGGGGATTGATGGATTGGGCTGATTTAGTCATCGTACATAGAAGTATACGGTGTAGCCTTTAAAAAAGTCAAGGTATAGAATTAAATTTACTACCTATTAATACATCAATGTAACCCATTTAATTACAATATCTTATGACAGACAACCTGGAATTAACAAGGGGAATCCGCAGAAAGAGAAATATAAACCGAGCAACAAGGGCATTATTGGGAAGGACCCTCTTTAAAAACAGCGGGCAGATCTTTACGACAAAGAAGAAACGGCCGCCTTGCCGGTCCCGCCCTGAGAAGGGTGCTTGGAGTTAGATCCAATCTTTCCTAAAACCGCCTCCACCCGGTGAACCCGACCGTCCTCATGGGGAGGAATCAAGTTGCCTTTCAAAACCTTGCCGTCCACGATCAACTGCTTGACGCCGTGAGAAACCCCGTCCGGGTTCTTAATCGTGATCTCGTAAACAGAGCCCCGGAAAGGCCGGCGGATCTTCGCCTCTTTCCAGCTTTTCGGGATGCAGGGGTCCACCAAAAGCCCATGAAAATCGCGCCTGGCCCCTAAGATCCACTCGGTGGCCCCCACGTACATCCAGGGGGTGGTTCCGGTGTTCCAGGTAAAAGCCCCCTCCCCGAACCGGTCGGCCGAACCGGGCCCGATGATGTACTCCGCCCAGACGTACGGCTCCACCTTGTACTTGTCGTGATCCTCCTTGGCCTTCGAAATCGGCAAAAGCTTCGAGAAGGTGTCGTACGCGCTCTCCGCCCGTTTGATCGTGCAGTCGGCAACCACCTTAAACGCGCAGGCATGGGAGAAAACCGCCGCGTTCTCCTTGGTGCCCGGACAGAAAGAGGTGACGCGCCCGATCCCCGGGTTGTACTCGGTGTAGCTGGGCAGGAACAGGGCCGGCCCGTAAGGAGTATCGAGATAGTTATCGATCTTATCCAGGATGCTGGAGAGCCTCTCCGGAGGGACAACCCCGCTCAAAATCGCCCAGGTCTGGGAGTTAAGCGGCACCTTGCCCTCTTTATTCTCCTGGGAACCGATCCGGCGGCCGTCGTCGTTGAAAGCGGCCAGGTACCAGGCGCCGTCCCATCCAATCTCATTGATGATCTTGGTCAACTCATCCGCTTTGGAGTGCATCTCATGCGCCACCGCGGTGTCCCCCAGGAACTCCGCTAATTCCTTCATATGCTTGCAGGCGCGCACTAGGGCCATCCCCAGCCAGACCGACTCTCCCTGGCCCTTGATGCCGACATGATCGTAGGCATCATTCCAATCGGCGTGGCCGATCAGCGGCAGGCCGTGCTGGCCGCGGGCGTGATAGATGTACCGGACGGCGCGCAGCGCGTGCTCGTAAACGGAGGCCTCCCCCTTGTCATGGAACGGGATCACCTTGTTCAGGAACTCGGTATCGCCCGTCTCTTTGACGTAGGCGACAATGCTGTACGGCAGCCAGACCGCCACGTCAGCCTTTTTGATGACGCCGCCTACTCCCTGGTTCTCCCATGTCCCTTCCACTTCGGAAAAACCGGAAACGGCATGACCGCTCTCATACTGGTAGAAAACAAGCCTTTCCAGCTTCGCCCGGGCGGTGTTCAGATCAGCGCTGAGCAAACCCTCCACATCCTGCGCCGTATCCCTGTACCCCTGGCCCCCCTCCGCCCCGTGGTAATGGGAGGTCCCGCGCCAATGGGTGATCGCGTAAAGCTGGTATTTGCCCCACAGGTTGACCATGAGGTTCATCTTGGGATCCGGAGTCTCGATCCAGACCTGCTCGAGCTGGTGTTTCCAATAAGCCTTGATCCCCTCGATCTCCTCCTTGCAGGTCTCCACCGATTTGAACCGTTTGACCAGGGTCGGCACATCGTTGCGGTTATCGGT
Source organism: uncultured Planctomycetia bacterium (assembly GCA_964373715.1). Taxonomy (GTDB): domain Bacteria; phylum Omnitrophota; class Gorgyraeia; order 1-14-0-20-64-10; family 1-14-0-20-64-10; genus CAMTXI01. Next base: position 66,523 of record CAYJVR010000005.1, read on the forward strand.
GATGCCGGAGATAACCACAAATTCCTTCGTCTCTCCGGGATTGAGCGCCACGGTGCTCTGCAGGACAGCCACCATATCCTCGCCGCGGACCGTATGGTTCGAAAGTTTCTTGGCCTTCAGCCCCGCCGGATCGCTGATATCGCCGTACTGGCCGATAAACGCCTCCCTGCGGCATTCGTAGCTGTCCACCTTCAAGCTGGAGGAGAGGAAGCCGTACCCCGGCTTGTGCCAGGTCTTGAACGGCTGCTTGAAGGCGACAACCGTCTGCAGGTTTTTGTCGTAAAAAGAATCGTTGTAGAGGCAGAGGATGTTCCGGTAATGGGTCTCCAGGGCCACATCGCCGCAGACCAGCTCGACAAACGGGTAGACCTGGAGCCTCTTCCTGGCCTTCGAAGCGTTCGTGAGGGAGACGAGCCAGATCTCGACCGGAGTGTCCTTCGCCACGAAATAGGTCACCGAGCCCTTCACGCCGTTGGCGGAAGCGGATATCTTCGTGTAGCCGAAACCGTGCCGGCACTCCCACTGGTCCAGTTTCTGCCGGCTGGGCTGCCAGTTGAGGCTCCAAACCTTTTCCTTCCCGCCGGATTTCCGGGCAGGCTCTTTGATGAAAAGATAGCGGCCGGACCGGTCGTTGCTCAGGTGGTCCCACCGGTGGAGCCGGTAATACTTCGGGTCTCTTAAGTAAGAAAAACCTCCCCCCGTCTGAGAGATGAGGCAGTGGTAGATGTCGTTAAAGAGGTAATTAAACCAGGGACGCGGCGTATTCGGGTTGGTGACGATGAATTCCCGCCCGTCTTTGCTAAAGTGTCCGTATTTCATCTTTTTCCTTGTTTGTTTTTTGTTTTACGCGTGTGATATCTGGCGGCGGGTTTATTTATAAACCGGCGAAAACGTCGCGGATAACCAACGAGGCGGCTCCCACGGCGACGCAGTTCTCACCGAGGCGGGCCGGCACGATCTTCACGGCGTTAGCCATCTCTTCAAAAGAATACATGCGGATCATCTTCTTGACCGCTTCAATCAGAGCAGGGCCGGCAGCCTCAACACCGCCGCCGATGACGACCGCACCCGGGTTCAAGAGGTTGATCAGGAAAGCGATCCTGACCCCAAGCCGCTCACCGGCCTTCTGGATGACATCCAAAGCCAGCTTATCGCCGTCCTTCCCGGCCTGAATAACAGTTTCCAGGGTAATCGCTTCAGGTTTCCCTTTGGAGACATCCGACAATTTCGAAACGGCCCCGGCCTTGATCATCTCTCTGGCCTCATCCGGAATCCCGAGATGCGAAGCCCATGGCTTTAACGCGGAGATATTGCCGATCCAGACATCGGTTACATCAGCCTGCTCCTTGATCGACACCTCGCCGGCAGTGCCGCTGCTGCCGTGGTAAATCTCCCCGTTGATGATCATGCCGCACCCGACGCCGGAAAACATAAAAAGCATGATGTCCACATCGGTACCGGCACCGAGCGACCATTCGCCGTAGGCGGCGGTCGTCACGTCATGGTCCAGCTTGACCGGTATTTTGAACTGCTCCTGAAGAAGGGCCGTTATCGGCACGTAGATCGAGGCGACCCCTTCGGTGCAACGGATGGTGCCGACCTCCCGGTCAATCACTCCGGAGGCACCGATCTGGATGCCTCGCACCTTCTTCACATCGAGATTCGAGGACTTTACCACCTGCTCCACTTGGTCGATAATGGTTTTCACCACATTATCGGCCGTGTCGCGGGGCCGCAGCGCCTTGGACTGCGCGATGATGGCCCCTTCCAAATCGGAAAGGACCGCCCTGATCGTAAACACTCCGAGATCCACCCCGATCACATAGGCCGATTTCGGGTTCAGGACAACGATCGTCGGCCTGCGGCCGCCGGAAGAGATGTCGAGCCCCTTCTCAATCACGATCCCCTGCTCGATGAAGTTGTTGACGTAGTTGGAAACCGTAACGATGTTCAGCTTGGTCAATTTGGAAATGTCGGTGCGGGAGATCGGGCCGTAGCGTTTGATCGCCTCCAAAATGGAAACGTTCTTCCGCTCCCGTTCAGTCAACGAATGCTCGTCTGTTTCAACGCCTCGAATCAAGGAAGGACCCCTTCTTTTTCTTTATAACGCTTAGTGAATGGCAAGTGTGGTTCTTTTTACCTGGCTTTACAGGAGTTTTATCATCTCCTGCAAAAGCCCGCTTGTCAATCAAAAACCTGGCATAAATGCCTTCCGGTGTCATTGCGGGAAAACACAAAGGGCCGACGCGGCAATCTCGTCCTGAAACAAAGCGTTGGCCAGTTGGCCTGTTTGCGAGTTAGCCGGTTAAACGCGCTAACCCACTAACCCGCAAACTCGCTAACCGGCTAACACGGATGTCTTTACCCCCTCTTGAGCAATTCCTGATAGCACTCGCCTAAAGTCTTCCAAACCGTCTGCGGGTCCTCCGCCCGGATCGAGATGTACGCGGCCCCGTAGTAGCTCCAGGCGGCGAAATTGCGGATCCCCGCCGAGTAGCCGGTCTCGATCGCAAGACGGATCTTCTCCTCTTCCCCGCTGGGAATATTGAAGTTGAGTATCCAGAGGTGCGGCTCCTTCCCGTACTGGTCCGCCAATTTCTTGATCCGTTTGGCGAAGCGGTCCACAAACGGCCCGACATCGCTCTGGTGCGGCCTCCAGTACGGGTCCGTGCCTATGGACCACAGTGTCGGGATCTGCGCTACTTTCTCCCAATCGTTTACCGTCGAGGAATTCTCAAAAGGAAGCAGGCAGACGGACGCCTTCAGCCCTTGCTGAACAGTCGCGTCGCAGAGAAAATGGGTCGTCTCCACCAGGCACTCTTCTTTAAATGACCTGACCTGAGGGGTCATCCGGTCCGGCATCGGTAGTCCATGCCTCTTTTTGAATTTCTCCCGGCAGAGCGAGCAGCGGCAGGCCCAGAGCTTGGGGATTTGGTCCTGCCCCTCCGGCTCCGGATAGATCATGAAATGGGGCTCATCCCAGAAAAGAACATCTGCCCCCAGTTTTTTGCAGGTCCGGATCCATTTCAGGAGGTAATCCCGGAAAACCGGATGGTTCGGGCAGGCTATGGCCAACGACTCCCCGAGGGAACTGATCTGTCTCAGCGAAAGATTTTTGGCCACAAGGCTGGAGTAGGTCTCCCCCCCAAAGACCTGCCCCACCGCCCAGGGATCCATCCAAACTTCCAGGCCGAACTCATGGCACCCCTTGATGATCTCTGCGAAGGCCCCCTGGTAGAACTCCAGGTCCTCCTCGCTGAAGGTCAAAACGATGTAGTTGCAGCCGGCATCCCGGATGACCTTCAGATCCTCCCGGACCCGCCAGGGAATCCTGTTGCCATAATAGCTGATGCCGAGTTTCACCAGTGTGGGCATGGACAAGTTTAATGTTTAAAGTTCAAAGTTTAATGTTGGTTAGAAACCGCAACGGACAGCCCCTTGCTTCCACGCGGTTTTTCCTCTGATGATGGTTTCCGTAACCTGGTACTTTGAGTCCCATAATACCAGATCGGCCAGTGCTCCGGGCGCCAGCCGGCCCCTGAACTTCTCAAGGCCAAGTGTGCGGGCGGGGTTCAGCGTCGCCATCCGGATCGCCTCCGGGAACGTGATCCCCATAAACCCGATCGCGCGGCGCAGCATCCCGTCAAGCAGCAGCGTGGTGCCGAAAAGACTGCCGCGTTCCGACCCTCCCTTGAGTTGCCAAGCGGAACCGTCCTTCGATTCATACTCGCGGCCGTCGTACGCATAGATGCCGTCCGGAAGCCCCGCGGCCGGCAGCGCGTCGGTGATCAACACCAGCGCCTCCGGCTTCAGCACGCGGCCGGTCCAGCGCAGCACCTCCGGGTGGACGTGTACGCCGTCGGTGATCAGCTGCACCGTCACCCCGTGATCGGTCAGCACAGCGCCGAGAGCGCCCGGCTCCCGGTGATGGAGCCCCCGCATCGCGTTGTACAGATGGGTGACATGGCGGATCCCCTTCTTGAAACCGGCCTTCGCCTCATCGAACGTGGCGTCGGTATGCCCGAGCGATCCGACCGCGCCCGCGTCTTCGAGCACCGGCAGCAAATCGAGCGCGCCGGGCAACTCCGGCGCCATCGTGAACATACGGAACGCCCCCTTGCCGAGCCCGAGCAGGTCCGACAGGTTCTTCCGATCGGGCAACCAGATCCGATCATGCCGGATCAGCCCCGCGCGGGCGGGGTTCACGTACGGCCCCTCGACGTGGAGGCCCAGTATCTCGGCCCCTTCGGCGCCGCGGCCGTTGCAGAGCTCCGCGGCGATTTCGAGGTGGCGGTTCTGCTTCAATTCCCGGCAGACGACCGATGTGGCGAGAAACGAGGTGGTGCCGTGCGCGGCGAGCGTCCGGGAGACCGCCTGCACCGCTTCAGGGGTCCCTTCCATCAGGTCCCGCCCTCCGGCCCCGTGGATGTGGAGGTCAATCATGCCGGGCGTGATCCATCCGGAAACGGTTTCAGAAGGATCTTTCGGATCTTGGTCTGCGCGGCCGGCCTCCCCCGCGTAAAAGATCATGTCTCCGTCGATACCGACGGCGCCGTCCTCGATGACCTGCTCCGGCGTGACAACCTTACCGAGAAACCACCTCTTCATGAGTTCTTCTCCGCCTTGGGTCCTGCCGCCTGCGGACTGCTCCGCCGTCCGTCCTCGTCCGCTATAAAAGCGTGGCGGACTGCGGGCGCGGCGGCGGAGGCCTCTCCTCCGGCGTCACCCGCGGCTGCCCTATACCACCTCTCAATCGCAATAAGCAACTGACGCGAGGGGATGTCCGGCAGAGACATCCCCGTCGGAAGCTGCTTACAAACCGCGGGAGGGGGCGAGGGGATGGTTTCGAAGGCCATCGCCGGACCGAACGGGCACGGATCGTCCGCCAAAGTTCTGTGGCGGACGAGAGTGAGGGACGGCGTTGAGCGCGGCGGCCGCGCAGGGGCCGCAAGCGGGCCTGAGAAACTTTCCCCTCGGCCCCGCATCGTCATCAGCCGACGGTGGAACCGCGGGTGAGCCCCTCGATGATGTAGCGCTGGAAGCAGAGGAAAACAACAATGACAGGAAGGGAGGTGATCGCCGAGCCGGCCATCAGATGGACCCAATCCACGCCGTGAAGCGACTTGTAGAGGGCCAAGCCGACCGGCAGCGTGCGCATCTCGACCGTGTTGGTCAGAAGGAACGGGTAAAGGAATGTGTTCCAGGAACCCATGAAGGTGTTGATCCCGACAACGGCCAAAGCCGGCTGGGAGAGCGGGACGATCACGCGCGTGAAAATCTGGAATTCGGAAGCCCCGTCAATCCGGGCCGCCTCCTCAACCGCCAAAGGCAACTTGGAGATGTACTGCCGCATGAGGAAGATGTTAAACGGGGCCACCAGGTTCGGCACAATCAGCGCCCAGTAGGTGTTCAGCCACCCCAGGTGCTTCATCAGGATGAAGACCGGCACCATCAGCACCTGCGGCGGGATCGCGATCGAACCGACAATCATGAAGAACATCAGCTTCTTGAACGGAAAGTTCCGGCGGGCGAAAGCATATCCCACCATCGTCGAGAAAAGAAGGTTGCCTAAGGTGACCGCCAGCGCTATGCCGAAAGAGTTGACGGAATACCGGCCGAACGGGCCGCTGACCAGCACATCCCAGTAGTTGTTCAGCGTCCATTTCCTGAAGACAAACCGGATATCATCCAGATAGACCGTTCCGGCCCCCTCATTGAAGCTTAAGGCGAGCTCTTCCGCCTGCCGCTCCGGCAGGTTGGGACTGAGCATCGAGAGGTTGAAGGCCTTCATCGGGATCCGGACCGTCTCCCAGGAGGTCTTCAACCCGCCGCGCAGAAACCGCTGGATCCCAAGGCTGGCGCTGCGGCCCTTCACGTCCGCCAGCTCAAGCGTGAAATCCTCCCCGCCGATCTCCCCCTTGACCTTGAACTCAAGGTAAGAAAATTTCCGCATATCCTGCCCGACGCGTGTGACCCACCGGGCTGGGCCGTCCCCCTTCTCATAACGGATCACCATCCGGCGGTTCTGCCGCAAGACCGGCTCCGCCGGATAAAAAGAGATCTGCACCTTTGAGGTGCCCTCCGCGCTGACCATAATCGGGCCGCCGATGGAGTTCGTGCTCCCGATCTCAAAGTCAGCCACAAGCACCTCTTCAATCCGCTGGAACAGGGTCCCGGTCGGCTTCATCGAGGTGTAGAACATCAGGACCAGCGGCAGCAAGGTCAAGACGAGCATCACCGTGAGAATACTGATCGCCACGCTAATCGCCAGCCGCTCACGCATTTCGGAAAACCTCCCCGGCGTTCATCAGGCCGGCTCCTCGTATTTGAACAGGCGCATCTGGACCCACGAGAAACACATCGTGATCATAAACAACAGATACCCAACCGCCGCCGCCTGCCCCATGTCGAAACGCTGGAACCCGGCCTGATACAGGTACCAGACAACCGTCGTGGTCGCCCCCAGAGGACCGCCCCGGGTCATGGCGAAAATCTCCGGGAAAACCTGAAAGGTATGGATCGTGTTGATCACCACGGCCAGCAGAACAATCGGCCGCAGCTGGGGCAGCGTGATGTGGCGGAACTTTTGCCATTCGTTGGCCCCGTCAATCGAGGCCGCCTCGTACAACTCGACCGGGATCGTCTGCAGGCCGGCCAGGAACAAAACCATGTAGTAGCCGAAACTCGCCCAGATGTTCATAATCATGATCGCCGGCAACGCCCACTTCGTGTTCAAGAGCCAACTTGGGTTCGGAACCGGCAGGTGGAACATTTGCAGAAACTTGTTGATCAAGCCGTCCGGCGCGTAGAGGTAAGTAAAGATCGTCGCGATGACGATCACGGACGTAGCCACCGGAAGGAACATGCCTGCCTGGTAAAGCTGTTTGAACGGCACCTTGACATTGATCAGCACCGCCGCGAAGAGGGCCAGCATCATCGTGAATGGTATCGTGCCGACAGCGAAAAGGATCGTATTCCCGAGGGCCTGAAGGAAGGCCGGGTCTCGGATTACATACCAGAAATTACCGAGCCCCACGAAAGCCATTTCGGAGCTCAGAAGGTTATACCGGGAGAAACTCAGCACGAAGGAATGAAGCAGAGGGATCAGGTTAAACCCGAAGAAGGTGATCAGCCACGGCGCCAAAAAGGTAAGGTCGATCGCGGTGTTGTACAAACTCAAGCTCTTCCGCTTGACCATCCCGACCTTACGCCGGCGGATGATGGCGTAGGCGACAAACACCCCGGCCAACCCCAAGAGGAAACAGCCGAACACCACGACATCGCTGATCCGCCCCTCCATCTTCTGCTCCTGGAGCAGAGGGGTAATCTCGGCCGAGGCCTTCTTGAGCATTGCCTCCGGATCCCTATCGTTTAAGATCACCTCTTCAATCGCCCGCGTAATCTTCTCCTGGATCTGGGTCCAGTTCGGATGGGCGGGCGGAGCTACCGCGTAGCGAAGCTGCTCGAACATCATCCGGTGTTCTGGGTGGCTCCTGTAATAAGGATGTTCCATCGCTGCCTTGACCGTTGGAACGATGTTCCGCTGGGCCTCCACGATGGACATCGCCTGCTCCTCCTGTATAAGGAAGAGCGAAAGCTTTAAGGCGGCCTCCGGATACTTTGACCCCTTGAGCACCACGATCATCTCCCCGCCGGCAAACGACGCCGGGGTGCCGCGTGCGGCGGAGGGTTTCGGCAGGAGGCCGACGCCGTAGTTCAAGGTGGGGTTCATCCGCGGAATCAGCGCGAAATTCCAGGAACCGGAGATTTGAATCCCCACCTTCCCTTCGGCAAAAAACTGGTTAACCTGTTCCTGATGGTGAACCAGCGAGTAAGGCTTTAACGAAGCGTAGAACTTGAGCGCCTCCACCATCGGCGGTTCATCCAGAACGCATTTCGTCCATTCCGGATCGAGCACATTCGCCCCATTGCCCCAGGCAAACGGCAGGAACTCCTGCCAAGGGGAATACGGCTCACTCACATGGATGCCGAACCCGTAAATATCGGGACCCAGAGCATCCACCGCCTTGGCGGCATTGAGCAACTCCTCCCATGTGGTGGGAGGCTTATCGGAGTCAAGGCCGGCCTGGGCAAAGAGATTCCTGTTGTAAAAAAAGAGCCGTGTCCCTGCCATCCAGGGAACACCGTAGATCCTGTCCTTGTAGGTGACCGGGTCCCACAAAAGGTACTGATCCTTAATCGGGGCCACCTGATCGGTAACGTCCCGCAGAACTCCGGAAGAGGCGAACTGAGGCACCATATCCGTGCCGAGTTCGGCCAAATCCGGGGCGTTCCCGGCTGCGATCGAGGTGATCAGCTTGTCGAGCCCGAAATCCCAGGAAAGCTGCTGAAAACGGACCCTGATGCCGGGGTTCTGCCGCTCGAACTTGTCCAGCAGAGAGCGCATGAGTTCTTCGCCCACGGAAAATTCCCAAAAATCAATCGTCACTTCAGCGCTTGCAGGGGACAGGAGACAGGGGGCAAGGGGAAAGAGGAGGAAAAAGAAAACGACGGCTGCCGAAAGAAGAACGAAAAGCTTTTTCAAACCGTGAATTCGATCGGACACAAACAGACTCTCCTCGGTTGATGAAAGCTTTTAGTCTACCACCGCTTCCATACAATCTCAACCGAACACTGGACTCCTGGAAGGGTATCGGCTGACGCACCGCTCGTCGCCCCCAGCGAGGGCTCCTCGCTCCGGCATCGGCCTCGCTCGTCCGCCAACGATCGTTGGCGGACACCCTGCCCGCTCAGCCTTCTGACGGTGCGCTATCCGACACCCTTCCGGGAATCTTCCCAACGTCACCCGTGCTTAAGCAGCTACATAAACAATGTCCAGCCTAAAAAAAAGGGGCGGGGGGAGGGTTTCGAAGGCGAGAGTGAGGAACGGGGACGGAAGTGTGTGTCCGAGGGACGTCGAACGAAGCGAGCGGGCACGGCTCCCGAAGGGAGAGCGAGCAAGTTCGTCGAGCGCAGTCCGGCTCGCAGGGACGGACAAGCGACCCAAGGACACACCTTCCGTCGCTGGGCCTCACCTGGAAAGCCTTGACCAGAGCCTCTCCGTCAAGGATAATAAGCGGTCTTTAGTGAGAAAAACTGATGAAACCGAACATCCTTATCTCCTGCGATTTTGACGGAACGATCACGCGGAACGACACGTTAGTGGAAATCCTCGACCAGTACGGCTCCCCCCGGTGGCGCGAGGTCCAGGCGAAGGTGGTCTCCGGAGAAATGACGATCAGGGAGGGACTCCAGCGGGAGATGGGCTCCATTCAGGCAGACATGGAACAGATCAAGCAGCTGCTCAAGACCCGCGTGGAGCTGGACCCTGGTTTTCCCGCATTCTTTCAGGAGATGCGCACTCTGGGGGTCCCGGTGATTATCCTCAGCGGCGGCTTCGATCTGTGCGTCGAAACGGTCATGGGCAGGCACGGGCTCTGGCCTGTCCCTTACCTGGCTAACCGGCTTCACCAGATCAACGGCTCCTGGGAAGTGGAATACCCTTACCCTTCCGCCGCCTGTTCGGCATGTGGCCACTGCAAGGGGGACCCGATCCGGGAATGGAACCGGCAGGGATACACCACTGTCTTCATCGGAAACGGGGTGACCGACCGGTGCGCCGCGCTGGAGGCATCTGTGACATTCGCCAAAGATGAGCTGGGGAGCTGGTGCCGGACGCAAAAGATCGCAGCGGTGGCCTTCAAATCCTTCACGGAAATCCGGGAAGAACTGGCTCATCGGGGGTGGCTTTAGCGGCTGGCTTCACCGCTCTGCGGTTTGAGCAACCGTATTCTGCTTGGACAATTCAAGAGAATCAAGCGATGCCCCCTTTGCGGAAAGGGGCTGAGCGGAGAGGACATTCCCCTTGCGGACTACGAGCTTATGGTTCATCTTTTTCGTGATGTAGGCCATAGCTAACCCATCCTGGTCTATGTCGCCCAGCTCCACCTCGGCAAACACCTTATCTTTGACGCTGAGCAACATATTCTCGCCGGCTTTCGCCCACGGCGCATTTTCCACGGAAAGAACCAAGAAACCACCTTTCTTATCAACCCGGCGGACCTTCACAGCCGACGTTTGCCCCGGAGAGGGGCTTGTTGAAATAGCCCCGATTGCTTTCGAACCCGGTCCTGAAGGAACCTCACTATCAACGGGAACTGACGGCATCTCTTCCCGCGTACCCGGCTCTTTCGGAAATTCCGCCGGTCTGGACATCTCTCTTTTGAGATCGTTAAGTGCCGACTCACTATTCTGAAGCTGGCCGGTCAGGGTTTTGATCCGCTCTTCATAACCGGTCTTAAATACCTCACGCTCCTCAAGGCTCTGCTGGTAAGCGGTCTGCGCTTTCTGGAGATTCTTTTCCTTGGCCTTCAGCTGCTCCTCCTTGGAAAGAATCTCCTTCTGCCGTTCCTGGAGCTCGGACTGCGCCGACGCAAGCTTATCTGACAATTCCTTCATCGCAACCTGTGCCGCTGTGAGATCCTGCGAAGAAACCTTCCCCTTACTCTGCGTCTCTTTCAAATCTTCCTGAAAACGGGTCAACTCCTGCTGCCGTTCCCAAACTTCCTTCTCCAACGAGGCAATCAGTCCCGCAGATTTCTTCCGTTGGGCATAGAGTTCTTCAATCTCCTCTTCCTTGATGGCCAAACCCTCTTTTTTCTCCTGGATCTCCTCCTTCAGCGCCAGCAGCTCTTTTTCAAACTTAGCCCGGCCGTCCCAATCCCATATTGTCTGCAGCTGTTTTTGAAGGCTTACCAGTTCCTCTTTTTGTTTCTCTTTTTCCTTCACCAGCGATGCATTAAGGTCCTGCATCTGCCGGAGTTCAACGACTCTGGTTTCGACTCCTTTCTCGGTAAGAACGAGCTTCCTCTGCAAGCTTTCGACATTTTCTCTGAGCTTCAGGTTTTCTTTCTGTTCAACATCGAACTGTTTCCGAAGAGCCGCCAGCGTATCTGTCAATATTCCGACCTGCCGGCGGACTTGTTCCTCCTTTGCCTTGAGAATACTTTCTTCCATCTTCGAAGCAGCGCGCGTGACAACAGCCCCTGGGTTCTCTAAAACAGGCTCCAGAGCAACATCCTGTGCCCTGGCCGGGACCGCTTCCACGGACGTTTCGGAACCGAAGACTTGCGCGAAGCGGGTCCAGTCAATCTCCGCTTGGCGGGAACCGTCCGACAACTGCTGGAGGAACTCTTTCAAGAGAGAGACCAAATCCCCGGCTTCCGGATGGCCGGTAAACTGCGATTCCGTTATCCCCAGAAGGGGAACCGCCCAACGGCGGGCGTAATTGATCTCTTCGGCAGGACCGTAATAATGGATCTGCTTTACCTGAGGCTGTTCGGCCAACTCAATCAGGGCGGAGGTCCATGAGCCGTCGTTCAGCAGGATATGGGTGCGCTGGGACGCCACATCCCGGAGAACGGGGATATTCCGGACTTTCTCGTCGCTCACCACAACCCAGGTTCCGGGATCCGGCTTAAAGAGTGCCCTCACCCGGGAAATGGCCTTTTCCTTCTCTCGCTCACTCGGAAGACCCGCTCCTCCGAAAACCGGGGAAGCCGCCTCAAAAGCCGCCGTTGTGCGGACCGGCGGAACAAACGCGATAATTAAAAAAAGAACGGGAACCGCAACTGATTTTCTGAAAATCAGGCTCACATGCTCTTTCTCCGACTGCTTGAGCCGGGCATTCACTTTTTCAATTCGGTCCTGGTTTTATCCTCTTTTTCAGTAACCTTCCGCAGGGCCTTTTCCGTGACCAACTGGCCCTGGATCGCGTCCCTCTGGGAAAGCAAAAGATTGTTCTGCCGGGTTAACTGCTCAATGACGGCACTGAGCCTTTTCTTCTCATCGGCCATGGACTGCTTCTCCACCTGCACCCTCTTCAACTGCGAAGACAAGCTGTCTCTCTCTTCAAGAAGCGTCTTTTTCGCCTGGTTTAAAATCGACTGCTCCTTCTGAATCCGGGAATGAACCGCCTTTAATTCCGTGAATTTCTGGTTCAGTTCATTGTAGTCCTGCTGGAGCATTTCCGACTGATAACCCAATGAAGCGTACTCTTCGGAGAGCAGCCTCTTCTTCTCCCGTGTTTGAGCCAACTGCTTCGACATATTTCCGTTAAAGTAAGCGAGAACGAAAATAGTGGCTACCCACAACAGAGAGCCGCTGATGTAAACGATCCGCCTTTTCCAGCGTGACGGGGGGACGGGGACTGGAAGAGGGGTGCCCACCGGCTGGTGCTCTACCACTTTAGGATCTCCCCCTTAACTCAGACCGAATAGTGCCGCGAAGAATCTGTCGGCCAAGCAAACAGAGGGAGAATTCCCGCTTACGCACCGGTAAGGACACCGAAGAAAAACTTTGAACAAGCAGAAGAGAACGGCCTTGCTTTGGACCGCGGACTTGTATTTATCAACACAGCGAGCATACCCCCCCTACCTGGTTGCTGGATATCAGGGAGCCAATCACCCAGAAGGTCATGCTTTCTCAATGCGCCGGATCTTTTTTGAGTCTAATATTCCCTCTTATACCCTGTCAAGAAAAATTGCGCTAACTGTAAATATCCGTAGGCCTAAAGAGATGCTCATTCAAACCTTCCCTGGTCCACATGAGACCACCGCAAAGGGGCGAAACTCTGGTCAAACGCGGAGGATACTGGTTCTCCAACGGATAACGCCTTCAGGAATTTTTTAAAGGACTCCATTCCCTGTTTGCGCAGCAGCTCCTCCAAAACAAGACGGGCCTCCAGATATGCGCGCTCCACATCGGCCAAATCGACAGGCTGCTGGAAGTGGGCATCGAGCCACTTTAAAGGAACCCACAGCTCCTGGGTTTTTAACCCTTTCATAATCTCCTCTTCGCGCTCACTCAGCCTCCGCTTGGGTTCCTTATGCTGGGCAAACCCTTCATGGACCCAAACCGGCAACCGGGCCCCGTAGATTTTATGAAGAAAGGCGTGGGCCAGCTCATGGGTCAGTATGGTCGCTTCCCGGGGGGTATGCACATCCTCCACCCGCATCCGGATACGGCCGTCATAGAAACCGACCGCCCAGTCAAACCGGGAATTCACTTTCTGGAACTCCCCTACCCTATAAAGAATGACCGTCACGCGCGTGGGTATCTCTCCTAACTCCTGCGAAAGGTAGCGGTATTCTCTTTCCAAGACAGAACCGATATGAAGAGCCTTAGCCCTGTACTCCGGGCTGGGAAAACGGACCTGAAAGTGATCGGTCGCCTCGACCGAAAACAGCCGTTCAACCGACTCGTCCCGCTGCGCCTGGGCGATCCGGGCAGCCACAGTCTGCCACTGTGCCTCGGGAACCAGCCCATACGCCTTTTGCCAGGCCGAAATCGCCAGGCCGAAGTTGTTCCTCTCCAGGTAGTAGAAATCCCCCAAGCGGATCCAGGCCAGCCCGTTATCGGCGTCAACCTCAACAGCCTCCTCCAAAAGATCAAAAGCGCGGCTGACCTCCCCGCCTCTGTCAACACAGCTGACGGCAAAATCAGTTAACGCCAAGGAAAGGTTTTTCCTGATCCGGGTATCGCTGGAATCAATCGAGAAGGCTTTTCTCAGAAGAGAAATCGCCTCCTCAAGACGGCCGGCTTTCGCCGCAAAGATCGCTTGGTTGTTCAGTTCAGAGGCACTGGGAGCGGCGGGTTCGGCGGCCCAAAGAAGAGACGCTGTGCAGAAAAAGAAGCCGATGAGAAAAAGAGACCTAGGCTTCAATTTGTGATGATGCGCGGCGGCCTGACCGACTTAGGCCGAGGAGCATTCTTTTGCGTATGGACAAGGACCGAAAGAACCCTGTAGGCCTCGTCAGGATCTTTGGTGTGGATAAAAACACCTCGGAGCCGTTCCATCTCAGCCGCCGAAAACATCTTCAAGGTATCCCTGAGAATCTCTCCGATCATCTCCTCCTTTCCGGAAAACGAGGGGGTCTTCGAGACAGCGAAGGGGATCGTCTCGACGCCGATGTAAAAAGATGTCCCCTCCTGCTTCGCCCGGTTCCGGACAATCTGGGAAACGGAGGCTATATCGTCCGGAACATTTCGGTATGTCATGGAGGCAATTTCCGTGTTTCTGATCGGCCTTAACCCGAACACCCTGACACCGCTGGCGGTCACCTGCCCGTTTTCAAACCACCACGGCTCAAAACGAACCAAAACAGGGCCATTAACCACCGGTTTCCCATCAGGCCGCAGTCGATTCTTGGCGAAGGTTTCCAACGGAGGCAAAACAACCTTTTCCATCATCTCCACGTAAGAGGATAAATTCCCGTCCCAAGTCTTGCCGGCCTTGCGCTCCTCGGGAGGCAGCGCGTAAGGCTCCACATTCACGGCGAACGCAACCCCCAAGCTTCCCAAATCAAGCTGTCCCAGCTGGGAAATCAGGTCCTTGTAATGATAATCCACGAATTCCCAGTTCTTCGGCCAATCGTAATTGCCGTCAATAAACCCGATCGTCCTCAAACCCGCTTCAGAAGCCTGCAGGAGAACCGCCTGCTTCTCCTGCCTGTTCATCTGCCGGAACGGATATCCGCAGATCCAAACGGTATCAATGCCGGCCCGGACAGCGAGAGGGAAAAAATACTGGTTGTTCACGATAGGCTTCGGATTCCAGACAACGAGTGAAATGCCGCGGTTGGGACCCAGCTTCTGCCGCAAAACGGCCAATTGACCGTCGGGCTCTTCAAAGGAGGCCGCGCGGACAAGAGGAACAGCGGATAAAAAAATAGCGGCGGCAAAGAAAAAGATCCTCTGCCGCCGCCTGATCGCTTTTATGAGCCTCATTCGCTCCCCGGAAACACCCTTAAGCTGAAGCCCCCTGGCCGGCATATTGTTTACTGCCGGAATTGGACTTGCCAAGCGCTGAAAGCAGCTGATGGATCTCATTCTTCATCTGTTCCGTGACGGCCCAGGTCTCCTTGATGAAAGAATCCTTGGACGCCGCCTTATGCGCCTGGGTATAATCCTCGATCACTTCGGCGCCGCGCTTGTCGTCCTTCTCCTTGGAAATCTGGACGTCCTGAGCGATCTTCTCCTGCATTGTGCTCAACTCCTCGAGCAGGGCGACCGGCTCCGCCTGCGGGAATTCCTGCTTCAGCAACGTTCTTTCATGTTCCCACCGGGCGTTGGAACCCGCGGCGCTTAAAAGCTGCTTAGCCGCCTCTTTGAGGTTCGAGGAATTCTTGGAAGCCAAAACCTGAAGCTCCCTCTTCAAACCAAGAAGCACGTAATACCGGATATAGAAGGTATACGCCTCGACCCCTTTCTTCCTGGCGAACTCGAGAAGCACATTTTTCCCGAGACCCTCGATCTCGTTCGAGGTGTAATAATCTTTCTGGGCCTTGACCTCCAAGCGGCGGCGCGCGCCGACCATCATGTCTACGATCTCGGGCCGGAAAACTTCAAAGTCGAACGTGGACCTCTTGGCCTTGTTGCGCTTCTGGTACTTGCCCTCATTGCGCTTAACCATGTAGATATTGTCCGAGAGAACCCACCCCGGCATAATCTCCATATAAGCGGGGGAAACACCCGGATAGGCCGCAGCCGGCGTGTTGATGAGAGAAAACGGGAATTCCACCTTCTGCGGCAGCATCGTGGCGCCGCTGGCGATGATCGTATAGGGGGAGCCGGTCAAATCGGTGGGGAATTTTATGTTCACGCCCAAACCGAAGAAGGTCCCCTCCCCCGGCCAAATCTCCTGATCGGGCGCTTTCGCCGTATGGTTGGAACCGACGTTGGCCCCATAGCCGACGTTTCCCTTTCCTTCCGGCCAGAGAGCGGCGATTAAGAGGGCCTGGTGGTGAAACCCGACGAACGGCCCCAACAGCGCGCTCGTCACCTCCCCTTCGGCAACACCGGTGTTCGGCCCGAGGATGGAATGGGTCACCTTGCCGTGCCGTTCGACATGCGAGTATTCCGTCAGATGGGAGGAATCCACAATCGCCCCGCTCGAAACCTCGGAACCCCACTGAAGGATGCTGTGCTTGACGATCGCGCCCTGAGAGATCTCGGTCGACTCGTCCGAGCTGCTTAAGACCGTGGCGTGAGCCACCAGCTGGGCGCTGTCGATATGGGCTGACTCTCCCAAAAAGACACCCACCACCTTAGGGGTGTGCAGGATCGTGGCCGAAGGGCCGATCACGTTGCAGGGGGAGGAAACCTCCTTGACGTACGCCTCGATCCCCTTGGCATAGTTCTCCAGCAAGGTCTTATCACCGCGGGAACGGGTGAGGACCCATGCGTCATCAATCGTGAGCTCGGCGAAAAGCTGGACCTCGCGGCCGCCCGTTTCAATGGCGATCAAAACCTCGAGGCCGTTGGCAAAATTCTCCGTCCCGTCAATCGTCAGGACACCGACATCGAAAAGAACGGCCCCCTCTCCGATCACGCTGCGGTTGACTAAGCGGACGTTGCGGACAAACGCGTTTTTGCCGACGACGCAGTGCGCCAGCGTGACGTGGGACAAGCCGGTCGGGAAAACAGTGCCCTCAACCGCCACCGTCCCGGCAAAAGAAGACAGAAGGACCGGCCCGGCGAAATGGCAGCGGTTTACCCTCTTCGGGTCAAAGCCGGCGCCCGCCCAGACCTCTTTCCAGTTCTCGGCGGTATTGCCCAGTGCTTTTAGCTGCTTGAGTTGGGCGGCCGTCAACGGCTTATAGCCGGCCTTTTTCAGCCGCGCCGGCGTGGAAGTAAGAAGAGAATAAGAAGCCTTCGCCTTGGAAACACCCTTTACCAGATCGGAAGAAGAACGGGCCTTTTCAAGAGCTTTGAGAAGATCATGATCCGGAAGATTCATTCAAGCCTCCAAATTCCAAGTGGGCCGCCGGAGAAAACCTCTCCGGGCGGCCCACTTTTTGTGAACAGGTTTCCCTTTATCGGGTTTACGACAAAACAAGCACGCGCGGCTCGGCCGGATACTCGCGTGTCAGCTTAGTAGATGCGGCCTTATCGATAGTGATGGTCGCCTTCGGATGCAGCTGGACAATCGTCGCCGGCACCATCGCGGTGATCGGCCCCTCAACCGTTTTCTGGATCGCTTCAGCCTTTCCAGCGCCGTTGGCAACAAGGACCAGCTGCCGAGCGTCCATAATAGTCCCAATTCCCATCGTGATTGCATATTTCGGGACCTCATTGAGGTTCCGAAAGAACCGGGCATTATCCTGCCGGGTCTTCTCATCGAGCGTCTTGACGCGGGTTCTCGAACCGAGCGAAGAACCGGGCTCGTTGAATGCAATGTGCCCGTTGGAACCAATACCCAAAAGTTGAACATCCAAACCGCCAGACTTGACGATCTGCTCCTCATACCAGCGGCAAAAACCGGGAATATCTTTGGCAGTCCCATCCGGAATATGAACGTTCTTGGAGTTCACGTTAATGTGCTTGAAAAGGTTTTCCCACATGAAAAAATGGTAGCTCTGGGGATGATCATGCGTGAGGCCGACATATTCATCCAGGTTGAAAGTGACCGTCCGGGAGAAATCAAGACCTTCCTCTTTATGCAGCCGGATGAGTTCCTTGTAGGTCCCTAAGGGGGTTGAACCTGTTGCTAACCCAATGATAGCGCGCGGTTTACGGCGGATAATATCAGCGATTATCTCGGCCGAAAGCTTCGAAACATCCTCATATGAGTCCTTAATGATCACTTCCATGGCTAAAAAAAACTCCTCCTTTTTTATCTCTTCTGATTGACCAGCTCTGGGTTTTGGAAGCTGCTGGGGTAAAGATTCTTATATCACGAAAGGAAGCCTTCGGTCAAGGCCTTTTAGGCTTTTTACCAAGGGACGCGGGACTCCTTTTCAGGAACTGAACCGAAAGTCTTGTCCACAACTCCATCGAAATTCTCATCCGCCTTCCCGCCGATCGCCTTTGCACCCGATTCCCCGTAGTAGAACCATGTGTCGGGTTTTCCATCAAAGTTTTTATCCCGGATCACCAGGTCTTTCAAACCATCCTTGTAGAAAACCCAGGCATCCGGCTTACCGTCAAAACCCAGATCAAAATGCTCCTTATCCGGCTTCCCATTGACATAGGACCGGAACATATCCGGCTTACCGTCATTGTTCCGGTCCACCTCGGCCCTCACCGGCTTATCCGCCTCCATAAAGATATGGATCTCAGGCGCGCCGTCGCGGTTCCTATCCCTATCCACACGGATAAGCCGGTCCCCCTCATAAACCCTCCACTCATCCGGTTTCCCGTCCGAATCGGTGTCTCTGGGTTCCAGCCTCTCCTCGGCCCGCGCCGGCAACGCGCACAAGGCAATGGTCAGCGCCATCGAAAAGAAGATGCCGAAGACCCCTTTCCTATAGGCTATGCGTTCCACTCTATGCGCCCTCTTTTCACTCCAAAAGTTTCAGCGTATCCGCCAGATAACTGACCTTTCTGTGGAGCTCCTGCCCCGCCGAAGGGAGCTTCTGGAGATCCGCCCGCAGAGCAGACACCGTCTCTTGAAGCGACTTAATCAGGTCTTTCCTCTCACGGATGCGCGGGCCCAACTGGGCCGTCACCTCGTTGATCAACTGGGCGACATCCTTCAGCTCGTCGTAGGGACGAAGCACCAGGGGCGCCAAATCGAACTCCCCTTTCGCCATGAGCCTCAAGTAGCGCTTAATACGCACCAGCGGACCTGCGACCGTGTGGGAAAGAAACAGCGTGATGAGGATCGCCACCGGCAGGATGAGCAGGAACCCGATCGACAGGCGCACATAAATCAAACGGAGGATTTCAACAAGACGCCCCTGAGGATAGACCTGGGAGAGCCTTTCGACCAGATGAACCCAGCCGGTGTTATAGACGATGCCGAGCGATATGCCGAAGAAAACAAGCAGGAGCAGGAAGGTGACGACCATGTATCGCACCTGGAGCGATACATCGGTGATAAACTGCGCACGCCGGAATTTACCCCCCATGCCTTTATTCCTCCTTATCAAAATAACTGCCGTTCCACGGACGAACAGACAAACTTCCCTTAGGAATGGATACGATCATTCCCTCTTGACCATAATATCGCGGCGAATGACGAGGGGAACATCCCCCTTCGCCTCTTTGAAAAGCTTGCGTGCTTCGGCTAACGGCATATACCGTGTAGGAAAGCCGTTGATCTCGACAATCCTGTCCTGCATAAGAAGACCCGCCTTCACGGAGGCCCCTTTCGGATCCTCCTCCTTCACCGTTAACCCCAAAGGCTCCATCGTGAGTTCCATGCCGGGCCATTTGGCCTTTTTATCCGATTTGGAAAGAAGGACTTTGCGCCCGATAGTCACCCTGACGGGAGAACCGGCAGGCCCCAGAAGAGTCTTTGCCAGCTCCTCAACCGTCATGAAAGAAAGCGAGTATCCCCAAGCGGTCACTAAAGAGTCGCCGACCGCTATGCCGGACCTGGCCGCCAACGAATTGGGCTTAACAGCCTGGACCTCCGGCCGGTCCACCTTGATTTGAACGGTGAGCCCCCAACGGTTCTGGAGCACCCCCACTGGATCAGGATAATCTTCGGCCGCTTGCGCCTTGCGCTTGAGATCGGCTAGCCGGTTCAGCGAATCTTCCGCGTTGAAAAAACCCGGCTGAATCTGCAGAGCGCGCCTGTAGAACATTTGGGCCGTCGTGAAATTCTTTTCCTCGATCGCCTGGTTGCCCATAAACAGATAATTGCGCTCCGGATCGTCGTAGAAAACCTCCTGGATATCTTTGCGGAGGATCGTCCATTCTCCCGCCTCAGTGCTGACAACGATCCGGTCATGATGTTCTTCGATCACCAACCCTTTCAAGTTCTCGCCGGACTTGTAATAGACCACGTCAGCATAAGAAGGACACGCGACAAAAGACATGAGCAAGAAAAACAATCCCGCAAGAAGAACGAACCGGTTCTTTCTTCCCTTGCCCCCCGCCCCCTGTCTCCCGTCTCTTCGCACGGATTCACTCATGCGGCACCTCAATCCTTGGCCAGTTTACGATAACTTTCGTAATGATGGATGGCTATCCCGCCGAAACTAGACTTGTGGCCGAAAGCAATGTTGACCTTCTTGATCTCCCGCGTCAAATCCGCATAGGTCTGCCCCCCGAACGTGACGTAGGCCGGGAAAAGCCCATCCTGGGTTTCCTGTCCAACGACAACCGTTTTGCCGGTCGCCTCCGCGTAATCAATCTCCTTCTGGACCAGTTGGATCGTTCCGTCGGGGCCTTCGGCAAAATTCCGGTAGGCAAGAACCGTCACGGAATCCACCATATCCAGCACGTGTTGGGAAGCCGCTTTAATCTGCCCATGCCAGAGAATACGGTAGTTCGGGTCGTCGTCAAACCAAAAAGGGATATCCGCGCCAAAATGCAGAGGCTTCGGATCAAGCTGCAGGAGTTCAGCTATTTTTGCGTTGAGATCAAGGAATCCGCCCAGAAGTTCGGCCGGCCTCTCATTCCAGGATTTTGACAGGAGGTAGACTTCGATATCGGTGTGGATGCCGTCGAAACGTTCCTGGGAGGAAACAGCGGCATTAAGCTGGCGGACCGATTCGACCCATTGCATGGGGATAGGATGGTAGCGGGTCATCCCCCATCGGGGATCACCCGCCAGCGCATAGACCATCAAACCGGACGAATGGGCCTGGCGGTTGAAATCCCGATAGACCTGGTCCATGGGGGCCTTGAGGTTATAGGCCGCCATGTAGAGGGTATCAATACGGTGGACGCGGCAGAAATCAAGGAGCTGGGCCCGGGAGTCCGCTCTTACTAAAACAGCGGCATCCCAAACCCACATCGCACGGGAGGGCCCCTCCAGGACAGCCGGCGCAGAATTGACGGCGGCAGGGGGAAAAAGAACCGCCGCCGCGGCAACAACCCGCAGCAGGCCGAAAAACCAACTCCGCTGTCCCGTTTTAGAGATCGTCACTCCAGAGAGAGGTCGTCAAGATAAACCGTCCCGGCATGCCCGGCATCCGTGAACAGATCCCCCTCAAAAACGATCGAAATTGCCGCCAGCTGGGAATGGTCAATGAAGTACTCATCCAAAGGAATGGTTGCTTTCTGCCATTCCTTTGTGATCTTACCCTTAGGCAGATATTTGCCGATTTCCTGGGATTTGACGGAATCTCCGACCCGGTCCCAGTGCCTGTCCGAAACGCCGACAACGAAGTTTTCATCCCCATTCTCGCCGCGGACCCAGAAGGTAACCGCCTTGTAGTCCGTCGCGTCGAGGAACTGCTCCTCCACGGGGCCGGGGTTCGGGTTTTCCGCAGTCGGGGCAACCAAAGCGCCCGGAGATTTTAACAGCGTGTAGTAGCCGCACCACCCGCCGGAATCATACGGCCCTCCCTGATTCTGCTTCTCATACCGGAGCAGGAGGACCTGGGTCCGCCTTCCCTCGACCGTCTCCTCCCTCCTGCTGACCATAGCCTTAGATGGGGCCTTGATGAAAACGTTGGCCCTGTTGTCCATTTTGTTCTTGATCTCAGACCCCTCAAAATCGTCCACAACCAGCTTCGGCTGAGCCGACGGAGCGAGCGTTGACGCGGAGACCTTCGCCGAACCGGCGGGAGCCACGACCTGCCCCGCCGCAGGAGCCGCCACGGACTCAGCGGCCGCAAATGTCGCCGAAGAAACGATCCCCCCGATCAGCGCGGCGCCGAGCGCCCATCCGACAACATTGCTTTTTGAGCTTTTCACGAACTGAGCGTTCATCGTACTCTCCTCCTTACTCGAGTGTGACATCGTCCACATAAATCGTGCCGGTCCCCGCGCCGCCGGGGAGAACCGACCCTTCAAAACAGATGGCAATCGAAGCCAACTCTTTGAGATCCACAAGGAATGTACTTAAAGGAACCGTGGCCTTCTGCCACTCGGTGGTCAGCTTGCCCGCCGGCAGATATTTGCCGATCTCTTCCGACTTCACCGAATCACCGACTTCGTCCCAATGCCTATCCGCGACACCAAGCACAAAATTCTCGCCGCCCGTCATCCCTTTGACCCACAGCGTAATCGTCTGGAACGTAGTGGCGTCGAAATAGCGGGACCCGGCTTTCAGCAGAGTGTAGTAGCCGCACCACCCGCCGGAATCGTACGGCCCTCCCTTGGCCTTTTTATCATACTTCACCATCAGCGCTCCGGCCCCTTCATGAACCTGTTCTTTGACCCGAAGAGCCAAGGCCCGCGAGGGCTCCTGAACGTAGGTGTTTGACCGACCGCCCATTTTGTTGGCGGAACCTTCAAAATCGTCTATGACCTGCATCGCATGGGCGGACCCGATCCCCCACAAGAGAAAACCCGCGATAGAAAAAACAATGCCGAAAAACCGAACCGATTCTTTTCTCATGGCGTTTATTCTCCCCAATCCTTGAGCATATCCTCTTGACTCTTGCGGATAAACCGCAGGTTATCGATAAACAAAGCCCCCTTCCCCGGCCTGGGGAAGTTGATCACAAATGATCCCATCTGAGTCCAATCTAGCTTACCAAAATCGGACAGCGGTATCACTACTTCTTGCCAATCGGCCGTCACTCCGTTCGGCAGGTACTTGTCCACCGTCCCCGCCTTGACGGAGTCGCCTATCGTCAGCCACGACTTGTCGGCCATGCCGACCTCAAAAAACTCCCCCCCCTTTTCGCCGCGCACCCAGAATGATACGCTTTTGTAGGGGGTCAAGTCAAAATAAGCCCCGTCAATCTGGTTCAACAGCGTGTAGTAGCCGCACCAGCCGGTCGTGGATTTGTCCACACCAAGCCTCAAAGACCTGCCCTTATCGCCAAAGTGCGGCTCGGCCACGCGGCTGAACTCGCACACCGAAGGAAGCCTCTTGTAGGCGTTCGCCTTCCTGCCGAGAAGATTCAAGTCGCAGTGGTCAAAATCGTCCAGCAGGAGCTCCCCCTTCTCCATGATCTGCGATTCCCGGTCCACCAGCAGGTCTTTATGGAACTCAATGTCCGACACCCAGAAAGCACCCTCGCCGTCTTCGTTGAAATTAAAAACGATCGTGTACACCTTATTCAGGTCGGCCCCGAAAAAATCTTCCAGAGGGACCACCACCTTCTGCCACTCGGTGGTAACGCCGTTGGGCAGGTACCGGTAGATGGACCCGGCAATGACCGCGTCTTCTCTCTTGTTCGAGATCGTGTCGTTCATGCCGACCTCAAAGGTCTCACCCCCCTTTTTTCCCTTGATCCAAAAGGTCATCGTCAAATATTGGCTGACATCGGCCAAAATCACCACGTAACCGCCGGTAAAAGCAGGGAACGGGGTCTTCAAATACCGGAAATACATACCCTCGCCCGATTTGTCGGTCCGGTAGATTTTCCTGTCAAAGAAAACACCGTATTTGCACGGCTTCATCGCGTACCCGCCGATCCGGCCGCGTTGGGCGAACTGCAGCTCCCCCCAAAAAAGCTCAGTCCCTTCCGGCAGCGGCGGCACATCTCTTAAAGGAACCCCGCCGTCTATCGACACCTGTGTGATATTGGGAAAAGTTCCCCTGGGAGGCGCCACAGAGGCGGCAACCGCGGGGGCCGGCGCAACCGGAACTCCCTCGGCCTCCGCCGCTTCAGCGGGGCGGGGGGCGGGAGACAGGGGGCACGCAAGAAGAAAACTCAATCCGCTCATCCAGAGTATTTTTCCTATCCCGTGGCCCATGCCCCGCGCCCCCTGTCTCCCTCGCCCCATCCCTCCTGCCCCCTGTCCCGCGTCTCTTGTCTCATTCTTTCAGCTCCACAATATTAAAAGAGGTGGGATCTCCCCACTGGCGCTCCGGAGAAGTGGAGACGAGACATTTCTGAGGCTGTCTCGCCTCATCGGTGTCTGATCCGTCAAACATCATCCCGAACCGGAAACCGGCCTGAAGTTTCTTCGTGTTGAGGACCCCTCCCTGCAGCGCATACTGCTCTTTCGATATCTTTCCA
This sequence comes from uncultured Planctomycetia bacterium, assembly GCA_964373715.1. GTDB lineage: Bacteria > Omnitrophota > Gorgyraeia > 1-14-0-20-64-10 > 1-14-0-20-64-10 > CAMTXI01. The sequence goes on from CAYJVR010000005.1 coordinate 90,399, forward strand.
GGCAGGGGGGCATCCCCCGCCGCGGCGGGCTCGACACCCACCTTCTTTGTGATGTTCTGGAAGAGCAGCGCAACCGGGATCCGGACTTCAAGGTTGTAACCATTCTGGGTTTTCTTGGCGGCGATCTTGGCCTGCTCCAGTATCTTGGCGTCCACCGAGGGGACCCAAACGTAGATCTCCGGGGGGATCGCTTGGAAATTGCCCGGGCTGAACCCGAACTGGAAATCATCGGTGGAGTTCACCGCCTCCTTATAATCCCCGTAGAGATCGGCGTCGAACCACACTTCGAGATGGTCCCCCTCCCACATGTCGGCGCTGGCCTTTTCCTGGACGATGGCGTTGTCCGTAGTCTCCACCGCCATCAGAACTGCGTCCGGCTCCCATTTCAGCGCAAACTTGAAAGAAACGTCATGGGGGCCAGCCCAAGCGCCGACACCGTAGACAACCTGCTGTTTTTTATTGAGGGTGATCCACTCCGCATCAGCCCAATCGGCCAACTCCGCATCGACCACCACCGGCGCCTTGGTCTTGGCGGCAAAAAGTTTCGGAATCTTCTCGGAACGTTCCCGGGTCGGCACATTGCGCCCTTTCTGGAGGAGGCGGTAGCTGTCGTAGCAGTGGATCGCCAGCCCGCCGAAACCGGGGGCCTTCATGTAGGTTTCGGCCACCTTCTTCAGCTCCTGCTCCATCTCGGCCCAGCCCTCTTCGTAGAAGGTGTTGCGGCGCTTGCCCTGGTTCATTTGGATCAGATCCTGCGTCTCGACGCCGATCACGATCTTCTTACCGGCCCGGTTGGCCATGTCTATGTGGAAACGGGCGTTCTCAACGATGTCGGTGGTGGTGTCGTAGTAATCCATCAGCGCGGCGTAGTCCACCTGCTTGAGTATTCCCTCCTCAAGCTCGGGGGAGTTCTTGTAAAAAACGGGGATCGCCACGCCGAAGTAAAAGTGGTGGTCCCCCTTCTCCTTATCAATCATCTGCCGGAGATCGACCAGCACTTCGAGGAAATCGGCTTTCAGTTTCTCCCGGTCGCCTGTCTCCCAATCGGAGGTGAGGTACGGCTCGATGTCGAGCGACACCCCGTCAATCTTTTCCTCTTTCGGCCTCACCTTGTTGAACTCCAGATAGCCCCCCACCCAGTTGAGCACTTGGTGGTGGTTCGCCTTCAGCGCCCAGAGGGGGTTGCCCTGAAGGGCCTCCACCTCGATGCCGCGGGAATGGGCCTCCCGGATGAATTCGGCCAAACCGTCCTGGTAAGACTGGGGAGTCTTGTTGATCGGGTCCTCGCCCAGATAGATGTACATCGCCTCGATCGCGGTTGCTTCGCAGAAATTGAGCAGCTCCTTTCTGATCTCTTTGCTGTTGACCGGGTCGTATTTCCAGACCCAGGTATAGCGCTTGTAGCGGGTATCCTTATCGGCCTTAGGGCTGTTCTCCTTTTGAATGTTTTCCACTTCTGCGTCGTAATCGAACGCGATGTCGTCAATCTGGATCGCCCCTTTGCCTTCATAGCGGAACCAGAGGACGAGCGACCCCATCCGCTTCATGTTGATGTCGGAACGCAATCCGGCGAGAGGGACCTTTACCTGCTGCCATTCGGTCGTCACCCCTTGCGGGAGGAAAGACATGATGGAGCCGGCATAGACCGAGTCAATCTCCAGGTCCTGCATATTGTCGTCTGCCATGCCGATGTCGAAGCGCTCGCCCCCGTTCTCCCCCTTCACCCAGAAAGTCAAGGCGTTGTGCCTGGAAACGTCAATGCCGTTCAGCAAGGTGTACCAGCCGCACCAGCCGCCCGATTTGGAGAACTCCAAACGCAGGACCCGGCCTTTCTTGTCCGGACGGGTATCCGACACCTTGGTGATGACAGTATAGGAAGGGCGGCGGGCCCAGGTCCCCTGAAAAGCGTCGAGCCGGTTATTCCGCTCAGCGAAAAGACCTTGGGTAGCTCCTGTCTCGAAGTCGTCTACCAGTATAGCCTTGGGGGAAACCGGCTGTTCGGCGGCAACAACCCTCTTTCCCGAAAAGAGGATATAACCTCCTAGGAATAAACTGATAACGACCCGTTTCTGATGGGAAACCATAGTCATGCCCCTTTTATAAAATTATACCAGTAAAAAGCCGGAATGTAGTTTCCGGAACTATTTATATTGTATGGACTTCTGATCTGAAACTCGCTGAATTGGCAGAAAAATGCACAAAAACAACAACCCGGGGAGCTTAGGCGAAGACCGCCAGGTAAGTTTTGCCCTTCAGATCCTGAAAAGTCATCAGGCCCAGAAGCTTGACGCCCGCGTCTTCATAGCCGCGCAGGGCCAGCAAAATAACGGCGGCGGGATTGACCCTCTGCACATCGTCCAGCCAAATCTCCATCAGAGGAAGATCCAGCGGATTAGCCACAGTCTGATCCATCCCTAAATCCTTGAAGATAACGCCCGGCTTTTGATACTCCTCCGAAGGCTGCAGCGGAATGGCCACCACGCGGATCAGCGCGCGCAGATCATCCGGAAGCTCTCCGCCGAATTTTCTCTCCAAGCTGGACACCAAAGAACTCTGGGAATAAACATTCACCGAAGAGGGGATCTCTCTCACCCAGACGGTGTTTGCCCCGGAAGGAATCCGAGCCATCTGATCGGGGGTAAGTGTTTCTAAAAATTCCTCAACCGAAATCCGTTGAAGATCTTCCAAACCGGCGGAAGGGGAGGACCGGTCTTGACGGTTAATACGGTACAAAACGTATGCGGCCAAACCACCGAAGGCGGCTCCCCCCAACGCCCAACTCCACCAAGGGATATCGAGAGAGGAAATCTGAGCCTCCTCGGCAACCGGAACCACCGCGCCGTCTCTGGGCAGAACAACCTGGACAGGAACGGGAACCGGCGGAACAATGGCCACGTCATGGCTACGGAAGGTCACCTCCAACCGTCCCATCTCCTCGTTGTAAACCACTCGGAGTTCCTTAACAACGGGAATCTGCCGGGCGCCAACCCATTCGAAAACAGCGGGAAGGCGAGGGCCGGTTTCGTCTTTCTTGCCGCCCAACGCGGCCTCCCCCTTGGGCCCGTAAGTAACCAAGCCTCCCCGATAAAGTGTCCCGAAAATCGTTCTGCCGGCGCCATCCACACCTTCCGGCTCAAAAGGAAGTGGACCATCCGTTCCATCCACTTTTTTGTTGTAGGTCGCAATCGGAATCTCCCGAGTGATCACGCCAATCAGAGACTCTCCCTGATAGGTCAGGTAGGCAACCAACCCATGCGTCGGAGCAAGGGCTCTCTTGGCATCGTTCGGATCGGTCCGGATAACAAGCCCCAGACGAGCCCCGCGGGTGTCAACTGTCAGGCCGTCCGAAACCACCCGGTAAGGACCGGTGACCAAGTCCCCGACCGGGCCGATCGTGTAAACCGAATAGGTTTGACGGCCTTCGGCATAAGGAGCGCGCCCGGAAATCTTGACGGTCCGCTCAACGGGAAGAAGAATTCCGCCCTTCTCGACGAAGCGCAAACCCTTGGCCCATCTATCGCCCGATTCAAAAACCGGATCCACGAGCCAGACCTGCTGCGTGCTGGCGGTCATCACCGGCACAATCTCCCCATCTTTTCCGTGGACCCTGACATAACCGAGGAGGTTCGCGCCCGGGCCGAACGGGTCAAGCACGTTTTGCGCCGCGGGCAGAGACACCGGGAAGAGACTCGGGGAGACCAACGGCTCCCCATTCTTGTCTCTTTCCTTATCTTGCGCCAGGTGGATTTTTAGCCTATCCCGCTCCGCCTCCAATACCTTGGCATGCGCGCCCAACCCCTGCCCGATCAAACCGGAGAGATCCACACCGACCGCTCCGCGCAAAACAGGAAGGGTCGGAGGCCCCCGGCGCAAATCCCTCAAAAGAAATTCCATCAGCTCTATCCGGCGCTGTTCCTCGAGTAAAACCGCCTTGTTGACGGCGGCTTGGGCAATTTTAGCCTGATCGACCGTCTTGGCATCAAGAAGCTGGACTTGAGCCTTCTTCATGCCGATCTGGACCTCCCACACCCGTTCAAGGTAACGGAGCGATTCCCGCATTCTGGAATAATCGGGGGAAGCACCCTGGGCGGCGAGATCCGCGCGCCCCTGCGCGATCTGAAGAGCGAGCTGGTCCGCCTCCTGCTGAAGACGCCCCTTTCCCCGCGCCTGAAAAGAGGAGGAAACCGCTTCGATCTTCATCGCGTCTGGAACCGGCGCCGCCACACCCGGGAAAACCGAAGGCATCAGCCCTTCCCAGCCGAACAACCCGGGAGAATTCTCGTTGATCATGATCCTTCCGGCCACATGGGTAAAGGCACTCTGCTGGTAACCGCTCTGGGCCGCCGCCGCCTGATCCCGGTAGCGGGCGGTTTGTTTGGTCTGATAATCAACCCCTTTTCTGCCTTTTTCCAGACGGGCCTGCTGGTACTGAAGACCCTCGCTCGCTTTGGCTAAGCGGTTTTGCTGGTAAACTACCCCTTGCTGCGCGCTGCCCAACTGCCGGGTGAAATAATTCACACCTTCCATCGCGTCAAGCATCGCTTTTCTCTTGGCCGATGGATTGTTGCCGACCGGCATACGCAGAGCATCCACATGGGCTTGTTTGGCCTGATTCAGCTGAAACTGCATGTTCGCCTCCGCCTGCAGAGCCTGCCGAAGCGCAAACTCCGCCTGCATCATATCCACAAGCGCTCCACGGATCGCGATCTGTGCCGCCACAACTTCGGTCTCGGCCTCCCTCACCCGGCCCGGCTGCGCCGACAGTTCCTGATAAGCGAGATTCATGTTGACATACGCCTGCTGGACCTCCAACAGGCTGAGCGCCGCTCCGCGGAAAGCGGTGCCGCTGCCTAAAAGGTCCTCTCCAGGCACCGTCACCGACGGAGGCAGCGGCAGCCCAATGCTGTCGAGCCCCTGAAGATTCGCGAGCCGGTCCTCCCAGCGCTTCACCTCTTGCTGTTCCTGCTGCTGCGCCAGATGAACCCGTTTCGCATCCCCCTGCGCCGGCATCGGAATGCTCGCCTGCGCTTTGGCCTGAGCAAGCTGCGCCTGCGCCACAAGGAGGCAGGCAGCATTAATCTCCTTCTGCGCTTTGGCCTGAGCCGCCTTGTCATCTGGAGGAACCAATACAAGGGCCCGGCGGGCCTGAGTTTCTCCCTGGAGCGCCTGAAGCACGGGAATCTGCAGCGGCAGCAGCTTCGCCTGACGCGCCAACCCATCTCTCTCCTGCTGGGCGACTCTCTTCTGGGTGTCGGCGCTTCGCCAATCGCGCTGAGCCGCTTGTTGTTCCGACAGATCAACCGCCAATCGCTGACGGTCCAACGCCTCGTTCAATCTCCTTTGCGCCTGCCCGACTCCAGGATGGTCCTGAGCCGCCTGAGCGGCATAGGCCGCCTCCCGCTGATACCTCTGTTGGTCTATCTTCAGAAGATCTCCCCGCAGTTCCCACAACCGGGCCAAACGGGCCTGGATTCTTCCTTGAAGTTCTTTTTGCGCGGCAGGCTCTAATTTTCCAGCGGAGACCGTCACAAACGGCACATCCTGCGCGGCCGGCCCCGAGAGAAGACCTCCCCTCTGAGGCAAAAGCAGGCGGCCGTTCTGGAGAAAATCCTGGGAGAGCAGTTCCTGCTCTTCCAGCATCTTCATCTGGATCTCCGCCTTCTGCTGAGACTCTTGGAAGAACCCTCGGGTCGACTGGAAATACGGATCCTGCGGGGCCAGTGGTTCCAGTTGAGCGACCACGCGGTCGAGAAAAACGGCCAACGCCTTCTGATTGTCCTTTGCCGTCAGAAAAACCCGGGCCGTCTCCGCCCGGAGTTGTTTCTCCAAAACCGGCCTGTCGGCCGGCGCCACCTTCTGAAGTTGTCCGGCGAGGTCCCTCGCCTTCTGGATTTGGGACACCACCGCTTGCTCCTGCAAGGCGGTCATCTTTTCGTAAGCCGGCAAAATCTGGCTGGCGGCATAAGTCTTATCCTGAGTCTGGACAAATGGAACCTGCCCGGCTCCCTTATCGGCAGGCCTCTCCTCCGCAAGCCCATTGGCCGCGGGTGCTTGAGGCAGATTGGCAAGCATGGCCGCGGACACCGTGGAGCTGTCGCCGGCTATTTTCCGGACCAAGCCGGTCTGATCAATCAAACCGACGCCGACATATTTCTTCGAATCGGCATCCAGCGCGACCAGTTGGCCGCTCTCGGCGGGATGCGGCAGAACATAAGCGGTCCGTCCATCCACCGGGGCGGTGAGAATTCCGTTGGGGCTCACCTCCGTCTTGATGTTCTTAATCTCAATCGGCTTCCCCTGAACATTCGGCCGCCATCCGTCGTAAGGATTCGCCGGAGGAACCGGGAGATGCTCGAGAAGAACGGGAGAAAGGATTGACGCATCCCGGCCGGCCGGCGTAATTTTTCCGTCCCTCATCAGATAAGCGGCCGTGATGTATTCATTCTGGAACGGATCCAAGACAACCAGCTGCCCATACCTCATCTGGTCCGGCAAAAGATAGGCAGTCTGCCCCTGATAGGTTGTGGCGAGAAGCCCGTTGGCCTTTTCCTCCGCCGCAAAGGAAAGCTTGATGGGCGCGCCTTCCGCCGTGGGCCGCCAACCCTTGAGAGGATTCTCCGGAGGCGGCGGAAGCAGCGACACCAGGCTTTGCGCCAGCGGCGCCTGATTGCTTCCAACCCCCTCGACACTCCCATCCCGCAGAATAAACGCTACCGTTTCGTATTGATTCCAAATCGGATTGATCGCAACCAGTTGGCCGTATCTGCCGGCGTAAGGGGCAACATAGGCGGACTGCCCGTGATACATCGTTTTCAAGATTCCGTTGGGACCCACCTCGGTCTCCAAGTTTTTAAGCTTGATTTGCTGTACCCCATCCACCGTGGGACGCCAGTTGGCGGCCGCTTTTTCCGGCGGCGGCAAATTCCGCAGGATCGCCGGGGTAATGCTCGAATCGCCCCCGGCAACCGCCGAAAGAGCCCCGGCCCGGTTCAGATAGGCCACCGTGGCGTAATCGTTGGTGGCCGGATCCACGGCCACCACCTGTCCGTAGGCGCTCCGGTGAGGCATGAGGTAGCCGGTGCGGCCGTCATTCAACGTTATTGTCAGCAAACCGTTGTGCCCCGTTTTCGTTTTAAGCGATGAGAGATTGACCGGACGGCCCTCCTCCATCGTGGGCCGCCAATTCTTCAGGTGGTCGGGCGGAGGGGCCGGCAAAAGTTTGACCATATCCGCCGGCGGGTCGTCCCTGTCCACTCCCGCGGACCCAATACTGCCGTCGCTGCGGAGGTGCGCTACTGTCTGGTACTGGCCTGTTACCGGATCCATAGCGACAAGCTGGCCGTAGGTTCTCTCGTGCGGCAGAATGTAGGCGGTTGTTCCGTCGTATCTGGTTTTCAAAAACCCGGAAGGATCGGGCACCGCATCAAACTTCAGCGCAATCGGTCGATTATCCTGGCCGGTAGGCCGCCATGTGACGATAATTTCGGGCGGAGGAACTCCCCCCGGACCGATTCCCGGGCCCGCCAATGGACCCGGCAGAGGCCCATTGCCTCCTTGGACAATGGTCTTTCCCTCTTTTTTCTCTTTTTCCTTTTCCTTCGTTGGCTCTTGCTTTTGCTCTTTCTCAACCACAGCCAGATTCAAGACATCCTGCGCAACCGCCAGGGAATTATCGCCGGCACCCAGCACAACAGGCGCAACAACGGCCTGTTCCCCGCGATTCTGAGGAAGTTCCACCGCGCTTCCCAATTGGATATCCATGTTATCCAAAGGATCTCCAAGCACTCCGAGCTGAAGGTCATTCGGAACCCCGCCATTCAGAGAATCGGCTCCTATGGCCGGCGCGTTGGCAGTCATCGCTCCAAGCCCGAAGAGCCCCGCCATGACCGCCGCCGCATACCCCAACCGCCTCATAACGGGAGCCCACCGGAGCAGGAAAGATTCCTGCGGCTCTTGAAGGGCCCCCGAGGAGGAAACGGTTTCCAACTGCTGCCGCGCCAGCGCTTCCGTTTCCTTCCCTTCCAGCTCAAATTCGGTTTCTATCCGGTTGGCAAGGACCGGCCGCACCACAGAGGCAATCTTCTCCGATTTCAAGAGAGCGGCCACCCCCGCAGGAAGCCCGTCGAAGATCTGCTCGACCGGCGCCCCGGTCACAGAGAATAGGCGGGGGGAATCCGGCGAAAGACGGGTCTCAATGATGTGGAACTTCTTGGAAGAGGTGCCGAAAACATCCTCGCCGTACCCCTGTTGGTGGCTTCCCATCAGAACAACAGCCGTCTCATAGCCGGCCTTCTTTAACTCTTTTGCCTTCTCAACGGCGGCCTCACTGACGCCGACCGGGACAACCTCCGTCTGCAGCTGTTTGATCCGCCGCTTCGTATCGGAATTCTTCCAATTCAGGTTGACCGCATCGCCCGCTTCTTGAGACAGCCGCTTCTCGATAACCGCGACAAGTTCCGGATAGAAACTCTCAAAGATCATTTCGGTGAGGGTATCCATCCTCAAGCGGGTCCCCCAACGCTGGCGCAGCTTTTCCTTAAACCGGTCAAACGCCCCTTCCGAGAAAGAGCCCGGGCGCAGCTCCTTCTCAAGTTCATCGAGATAAAAATAAAGCTGCTCCCTGAGTTTTCGGGAGGTCATCCCCTCCTGGGAAACAGCCTTTTGGAGGCGCCCAGCCAGATTTTCGGAGAACCGTTTAGACCAGCGTTCGGCCTTTTCAATTTGAGCGTCCCTCTGGAAATTCCCCAGAGAAACCAAGCGGTTCATGTAGGTCCTCTGAACAAGCTTGAAAAAGCGCTCCTCGAAAAGAGTCTGGAGGAAATTCCTCATCTTCTCCTCTTCGGACTTCCCCGAGAAAGCGGCCCATCCCTTGTCGTTTAAGACACCCGCGCGCATGTCGAGGAGACGGTTCACCGCCGCCTCCAAACGGCCTTCTTCCAGTGTTCCAAAGTAAGAGTTCTCCCGCAGCCACCGGGACACCGCATTCCGGTCGGCAAAAAAGTCCTCAAGGAGCTCCCTGAAAGGACGCTCGGAAAGCTGCCCTGATTGGAGAGGCGGCGTACGAAGATATTGAATGAAGGATCCTTCGGAGATCCCTTGGGCCAGATCACCGGCAATCCGGCGGTCTCTCTCCACATTGTCCCGGGCAAGCTGTTCTTCGGAATTCTGTGATTGTTGTCCGAAGGAGAGCAGAACCGCTTTCTTCCCGCGGGGATCCTGGACCAAAATAAAATCCCGGTAAGCCCAGCTTTGGGCGTCGGCTCCCAGAGCCGGAATATCGGCCTGGACTTTCCGGGCTGCCAGAGAGCCTTTCAAAGAAGCGTTGAGTTCCTCGAGGCCGGCCCCCTGCTCCCCCACCTGGATACCCCTTAAGGTATCCGACGTTTCCGATGAGGCAAAGACAAAAGGGTCCTGAGCCAGGCTGAAAGCGGCGATGAGCGAGGAAGAAACAATTTTTAAGAAAAGAGGGCGCTGAGTCATCTCTCCCCCGTCACGCCAAGCTGTCCAGGTAAGCCTGCACCTTCTGAAAATCAACCTTGAATTCGGCAGCGTAAAGAACGAATCCCATCTCTTCCAAAATCTTCTTCATCACCTCGAATCCGACCGACGGATGGATCGGAACAAAACCGGCCATTCCGCTAAACGACTCCTCAAGGCTTCTTAACGCCGCCTCCCGGTCTCCGCCGTACGCTTCGACCGACACCACCCGGTACTGATCTTCCCGCAATCCAGATTCCCTGAACAAACGGTTCAAACCTTCCGCCACCGTCAATCGGTTGGTCAACACCGCCACCGGAACTCCGGACTTTGCGACGAACGGAGCCCATGCGACGTATCCGGCATCCTGGCCGGGGTACTGGGTCTCATCAAACAGGAAAACTCTCGGCGTTTCCACATCAGCGGAAGGGAATCCGACCTGGACCTGGCGCACCGCAGGGATCGCCTCGGCCGCCGTCCGCTGCTGAATATCCGCCCACAAGATCGCAGCCGCCATTGAAATATTCGAATCCGGCCCGACCGACAATTCCCTCAGATCCCGGCTTAGCCCGCCTGTTTGAAGAAGCACCGCTCCCTCCAACTCTCCGGGCAGACGGCGCAACCCTTCCGCCACCGTGGCCACCGGCAAATCTTCCTCCTTTCCTGCCTGAGGCAGAGACTCCACCGGGTGGTGCGTCATCGAAAGGATCGGTCTGCCCATAACTTCATCAAACACGATCCGAATTTCCGGCTGTGCCAGAAGAATGCGGGCGCTGGTTCTTTCATAAAGGATGGGCAGCTTCTCTCCGGGTTCGTTCTTTTTGCCTCCGAAGTACGTTTCTCCCTTCGGACCGTATGTCACCGGGCCGCCGACATACAACCGGCCGAACTGCATCCTCCCCTCCTCGTCAAACACGAGAGAAGCCAGCGGAATCGGCGCTTCCTTGCCGTCTTTCCCCTTCTGGTTGTAAACCTCGAGAGAAACGTGCCGGGTGGTCACTCCGACCGGCACAGGCTCCAGAATGGTCTCCCCTTTCGGCCCCCGGACCGGTCTCACCTGATAGGTGACGTATCCCACAAACCCCTGCGTGGGGGGCAGGAGTTTGGCCGGATCCTTGGGGTCTCCTTTGGCGAGAAGCCCCAGACGGATTGCCTCCGGGCCGACCGAATAGATCCCCGTGCCGCCGACGACCCAGTAGTAGCCGCTCTGCTCCTCGTACCGCCAATCTCCCTGGACGGCAATGACATACTCCTTAGGCCCGAACTCCGTAAAAGCGGCCACCGCCAGCAGCCTTTCTTTGGGAATCGACCGGCCCTCTCCCGGGAGTCCTTTCGGGATGATCACCCGAGTCGTTGAGATCTTCCGGTCTCCGCCCTCCGGCAGGTAGCGGGGGCGGGAGAGCCACATCCACTGCCCTTCGCCGGAAATCACCGGGATGGCAATCTGTTTCTCCCCTTTCTGCACCCAGACGACACCCGACAACGGCGTGCTGCCCTTGTCGCCCAACAGCAGCTGCAGGCTGTCGGCCGAGGGGTGGGTCGATACCGCCGCTCCCAACGCCGGCAAAGGGATTCCTGCCTTCTGCAATTCCTGGTAAAACTTCTTCTGGTCATTGAGCTGGGTCTGGATCGATCGGTCGGCCGCCACCAGTTCCATCCAAGTTGGGATATGGTTGAAGAAAATGTTGCTCTTCCTTTGATACAAAGCCAGGCGGTCCTCCCGATATTCGAGGCGGATGCCGACCCGGGTCAACTCGGCATCGATCTGATCGAAAAGGGCCTGCTCGTACGCTTTTCGCGCCTCCAGAAAACCCTTGCCGCTTTCCTCCATATCAACTAAAACAATGAGTTTCTTCCGAACATTCGATTGGGCCTTTTTCACATCCGAGCCGTGCATGACGTCGATCCAGTTCTCATAGCTGATGCCGGACATGTACCCCTTCCTCTTCGCTAATTCCGGATGAGCCGCCTGGTAAAGACCGTACTCCTTGTGCGCCTCCTCGGAAAGCTTGTCGGCCTCGGCTTGAATGACGGCCACCCGCTGCTGCTTCAACTGGCCGGGAACTTTCAGGAGCTTTTCGTACAGTTTACGCGCCTCCGCCTCATCGGCGGGAGTCGGCAACCCGATCACCACCGGAGGAACAAGCGCCTGGAAATTGAGCAGGCTGGAGCGGGGCTCCTGCACAGCAAGCGGAAAGGTCGGCATCCCCAATTCGGTCAGAGATCCGAAAACCTCCTGAACCGTCTTGAGGCCGTCTGCATCGATCTGGGCGATCGCGAGGGCCACCTTATCGTCGGACCCAATCCAGACGGGAAGCAGTTTGGCAGACGTGGTTTTCCCAACCTGTACCGCAAGCTGGTCGACACGGAACTTGGCCTGCCCGATCATCGCCTCCAGATGTTTCCGGTTCGCGTCATCCAACGCCAACTGAGCAAACAGCTGGCCATCGGGAGTCGTCGCCTTGACGAGGGTCCGCTGGGCCGCCAAAACTTTTCGGCCGGCCGCCCGAACGCTGTTGAGTTTCTCGTGGTACTCGGCGGAATCAAATGCCCTGCCGGCGATGTAGCCCAACTTGTTCTGCCGGGCCGTCCAGTAATAATAGAGGCTGGCGATCGTATCGTCGGCTTCGGTCATCTGAGATTCAAGATCGAGAAGCCGGTCGATACGATCCCGGGCCGAAGCGATGACCCCCTCCTTTTCCTCTTTCGTGAGCGCCTTTGCCGGCGGAGCAATGACCGGCACCATCTCTCGGATGTCGAGCAAAGAAACCCCTTCCGGTTGGATTCCGGGAAGCGGCAGGTAAGAGCCCAGCTTTCCGAGGTCGGCATAGAGGAGCCTCATCTCTTTGAGCTGGTCGACGTGGATCCCGATCTTCTCGCGGAATCTCGCCAGCGATTCCTCGCGGGCCTTCACCGACCCGACAATCCCCTCCCTAAACTTGATGTCGGCTCGGTCGGACCAGGTATCCAGCTTCAGCTTGTGCTCCCAATAACCGATCTCCGCGCTCAGCTGGTCGTCGATTGCCCTCTGCAGTTCGCCGTACAGCGCGGCCCGGTTCTTCAGCGGAGCGGTCAAGAACTTCTGCTGAATCGAAAGGACCTGCTTTTCCTGAGAGGCGACCGGCGTCCGCTCCAGCGCAAGGTTCGCGTACTCGGAGTCGGCCCGGCTGGCGTACCCTTTAGCGAGCTGAAGCTGGATCCAGACCGCCCATTGACGGTTCAATTCCAGAGGAACATCGGCCCGTTTGGATTGCTCCTCCAGCATCTTGATCTGGAGGTTTCTCAATGCGGTATCGTCGATCACTCCACTGTGCACAGCGGCAAGCAGAGGGTCCACCGCCGGAAGAGGGACCGCCTTCTTCGGCGGCTCCGGCGGTTTGAGTCGTCCCGGGTCCTGAAAAACGACGTTGCCCTTGGGATTATCGGCCGGAGGAGGATTCCCTGTCGGCAGGTAGGTAAACCAAAGAATTCCTCCGAACAAAAGAGCAAGAGCCGTCGCGGAAAAAATCCCCCAGCGTCTCCCGTTCGAATTCTCTTCGAGACCGCCCAGGGAATCGATCGGAGCGACCATCTGCTGCGCGGGAGCCGGCCGGAGCTGGTTGACCAGATCCTGCAAACCGCTGTCGGTCTGCTCAGCCACCTGGGTGGTTCTCAAAGCAAAAACGGGGGTGCTCTGGCCTAAGCTGACGCTTAAGACCAACACCCCCACAAGAATTTTTCTTCCGATACCAAGCCGTTTCATACCCATCCTTCCCCCAACCTCGGCGTTACGCCAAGCTGTCCAGGTAGGACTGCACCTTCTGAAGGTCTACTTTGAAATTTTCGCTGATAACGACAAATCCCATCTGCTCCAGAACACGCTTCATCATCTCGAACCCTACTGTCGGCTGCACCACCGGGAAAGAGGAGGCCCCCACGAGGAGGTTCTCTAACGCAGCCAGGGCTTGTTGGCGGTCTCCGGCAAACTCCTCCAGGGAGACCACGGCATAGCTATCCGCAGACAAGCCTGTTTCACGGAAGAGTTTCTTTAACCCTTCCGCCACAGCCGCCTTTTGCGTAAGAACCGCCACAGAGGCGCCCGACTTCGCGACAAACGGCGCCCAGGCAATATATCCCGCGTCCGTGCTTTCATAGAGCGTCTCATCGAACAAAAGACCCGTCAGCTCCACCGCATCCGCAGGCCGGAAATCAGCCCGTATCGCCTGGACCGCCGGAACGGCGTCCGCTTCAAGACCGGTCTGAATTTCGCTCCGCAGAGCGCCGGCTTCAATCCCAAGATCCAGATCAGGGCCGTGGGCCATTTGGCCCAGCGCCCGGCTGAGCTCTCCAACCTGACCAGGAATGATCGCCGCTCCCCGCAGTTCCACCGACAACTGCTGAAGAAGAGGCACGGTGGCGACGGTTTCTGTTGTCCGCGCCAGCTCCTCCAAACCGGCGCCGGGAGTGGTACCAGGCGGAGTGGTATCGTCAGGTTCAACCGGAGGAGCCGGCGGTTCATCCGTGCCGGAAGATTCAACCGGCGGAGCGGCTGTTTGATCCGCGGCGGTCGTATCGGTCGTGGTTACCGGCGATTGCGCCGAGGTGCCGGTTCCCTCGCCTTGTCCGCGGCGCAGAATCCTCCGGCCGATGATCCAGCCCAAACCCAATGTCGCCAAACCGGCAACCGCCAATCCGCCGATGGTGAGAAGCGACCACCCCTGTCCTTCAATTTCTTCTTGAGCCTGCGGCTGCTGAATGGGCTGAATGGGAGCCGGGGCCTGCGGAAGCGCATGGTCATGGTTTCTAAAGGAGACGATCAACAACTGGGCCTGCTCGTCATAAACAATCCGGACCTCTTTGATAACCGGAACGGTCCGGGCGCCGACCCGCTCAAAAACAGGAACAAGGCGCTGGCCGGCATTGTCCTGACGGCCGTACTGGGCCACACCCTGGTCACCGTATGTCACCAAACCGCCCGTGAAAAATTCGCCGTAAGAGGGCCTGCCGTCAGCGCCGGGCCCGATTGAGGAGAGACGGATCGGTGCTTCACGGCCTTCCACCCGCCGGTTGTAGGCCTCCAGAGGAATTTGCTGGACCACGACACCGATCGGCGCGTATTCCCGGCGCGTTCCGCCGGTGGCGGTCGGCATCATCCGAACCGCATAGGCGGCGAATCCGATCAGGCCGTGCGTCGAAGGCAACTGCCTGGTTGGATCGGCCGGATCAGGCCGGATCACGGTTCCCAACCGGATCGCCTCGGTATTCGAATCAAGTGTGATGCCCCCCTCCAGCGCCTCCACACGGTAATAGCCGGACCTGAGCTGATACGGCTTCAGCCCCCAGGAGGTCACATAGAGCCGCTTGCCTACCGTTCCCCCTCTCTGCGGACCTTCCAAAGCTCCGGTGTCAGACCGAACCTGCTGGAAATATTCAGGCAGAATGAAGTTCCCTTCGGCCGGCTCGCCGCGCCGGATCCGGAGCATCCGGTGCTCCGCAGCCCAATCGTTCACTTCTCCGAGAACCGGAGGACCGGCCAGCCAAACCCACCAGGCTCCCGGCAGCACCAGCATCGACCGTTCATCTCCGTGCACGCGGGCCGTGCCGACCCCCAATTGGGTGGCATCCAACACCAGTTTCAAAGATTCCGGCGAAGCAGAAGAGGTGGAGGATCCAGTCGGCTTATCGAAATCGATCAGCGGAAACCCGTTTTCCCTGAACCGGGTATTGAGCTGAACCCGGGCATCCAGCTCGTTCTTCCGGAGAGTCAAAGCTTCGGCCTGCGCCCGGAAGAAATCAATCTCTTCCCGGCTGTAGGGGGCCGAAGGAGCGCTCGCCGTCCGCACCCGCTCGTTCAGCACCGCCACCCTGGCGGTGATCCGGGTTCTCTCCCGGTTGGTCACTTCGACGATTGCCAATTCGTATCGGTCCACCGCGGCTGTGAAGCTCTCCTGATTGGTCGCGCGAACAATCGCCTTTTCCGCCAGAGCAAGCACCTTTCGGGCCTCATAGAGCCGCGTTTCGTTCCGCATGTCGGCCGCATCGTCCCCAGCCCACCTGCCTATCGCATTCCTGGCCAAAAGCCGCTCGATCCGCTCTGCATCTTCGTTGAGTTTTGCGATCTCTAAATCCGCAACGGCGGCCTTATCATCGAACATTTCCATCTGAATGTTCCACGCGTTGATCTCCAACTCCGCGATCTGTTCCGCCTCCAATTCCTCCGTCAAGCCGATCTGTGCCGGCTGAATCAGGGCCTGAATATCGATCGCCCCTGAGATCGTGTCCGTGGTCTGAAGTATGGAGGCCGGGAACCCGAGTTGGCGAAGGATCTCATCCAACTGCTGCTGCTTCAAAATCAGGCGCCGCTGAACCTGGACCTTCCTGAGTTCATATTGGGCGTCGCTGTGTTCCTGTCTGCTGGTCGCTCCTCTCTCAAGCAGCCAAGCCTGGCGGTTAAACTCCGCTTGCCGATAGGTGACTCGAGCGCCGGCCAAGAGAACCAAGGAACCGGTCTGTTCGATGATCGCGGCATCCAAGCGCTGTTGGGCCTGCAAAAGATTGGCCGGCCTGCCGGCGGCTCCCCGAGGGTGATCGATCCCGCCGGCTACCAGCAGTATCCACTGCTGGGCCGTCAACACGTTCTTGAGGGAAGTAAACTGGGTGGCCTGAGCATTGAGGAAGGCTGCCGCTTCCCGTTCAGAAAGGGAAATGGCACGACGCGCGTACAAGTCTGCCGCCCTCTGATAAATCCGGCGCCGGATGTCGATGTGCACATCCAGCCGGTCCTTCTCGATCTCTAAGATGTTGAAAAGGTGCAGGCGGACCGACCGAAGCAAACGGTTTTTCTCTTCATCGGTGAGCCGCGGCATCTGACCGGGCAAAGGAGGCACGGCATCCCGGATGTTGGCTCCAATCTCTACGCTGGACATCCGGGCCACCGGAAGCGGCATATAGCCGCCGATCTGGGCCAGGTCCGCATACATCCGGGCCAACTCCTGCAAAAGCCTGAGTTGGTGGCCAGAACCCTGAAAAGAAGCGCCGATCAGATCGGCCTCCTCCCGGGAGATCGAATTCAAACGGAGCAGCCTCTGGGCCCGATCGTTCTGCTCCGTGAAAAAGCGCTGGACCGCCTCCGCGCTCCGAATGGCGGCCTCAATTTGGGCCCGAATCGAATCGGTCACCTCTCCGGGGCGCGGGTCCGTTCCGGACAGGTAGGAGCGCAGAAGAGCCAAGACCTGCCCCTCCGCCGCAATCAACGGCCCCATCTCCACGGCGGCCATCGCCTCCTGGAGCTCCTCGAGGCTGATCGCGCCGCTGCCGCGCAACCTTCGATACCGCTCCAGATTGGCCTGCAAGAAACGCAGACGGGGCTGGGCAAAGGCAGCCTGATTGGCCAGCAGGGTTCCCTGCAGATCCCGGACGGACTGAGTGGTCGGATCGGGCGGAATCTGAGCGTTGGTCTCAGGGGGGTCGACCAGCGAAGCGGCGGTCAGCAACGCGGCGCCGGCAAAAAACGCTTTCAAGAATTCCCGCCGGTCCGGATTCAACGTATCCACAGGGGGATCCCCTTCAAGACCGGCGACCGGCGCGGCCCCCATCGGCCGGGCGAGAACCACTTCTAACTTATTAAGGACATCCTTCGAAGCGATGATCAGATGGTCTTTACCCGCTTGACGAAGAATCCTGTTGATCGCGCGCAGATGCGGCTGCGCGTCGGTAATCAACGCCTCGCGGCCTCCCCAACTGGGCGGAAAGAATTGAATGCCGACGAGTGTGACCGTCTTCATATCCGAAACTCGGCGGCTCTGGCTCAAGTGGAACGTCGGCGTATCGGCGATCGGCCCGACCGTTCCGTTCTGCTCGGCCAGCCAGACGGCGGATAAAGCCATCCGAGGATCAATGAATGTCCCCTGCAGAAGACGCTCCATGACCGCTAAATCGTTCAAAGTCTGACCCGGCGCAATCTGGGCAGGACCGGCGAGGGCACCCCGGTCTATCTGAATCCGCTCGATCTGCCGGGCCAATGCTCCGCCTCTGTGCTGGTCAATATGGGCAAACATCAGATACCAGAGAAGTGCCTCGATTTCGGCGGGAGCATACGCCCCCACGACACGGCTGAACAAAGGAGACAACGTACCGGCGCTCAATAGATAGCTGTAGACGCTCGCCCCACTGGCGCCGGCGGTGGAAACCTCATTCCGGTCAAAAGCCTCCAACGCGCTCGTGATAGAGATAAAGAAATTAAGCTGCTGGTCACTGCTGAGGTGGGCCACATCCGCCAGAACACCGGAGATATCGGAAGCGGCTCCCGAACGAAGGACCGTGTTCGCCCGCTCCATCCCCATCCCCTTGGCAAAGAGCATCGCCCTCTGCATCGCGTCTTCGTCATCCCGCATCCGGAGCATCTCGTAGAGGAGTTTCCTCTCCAGCCACAGAGAGACCGCGGGCGAGGAGGGAAGTCCGGCCGGGTTGAGCAACATCATTTCATTGACGCCGGTATCCTCGGCCAGCGTCCTGCTCGGATAGGCCTCACGGGTCATGCGGCCGCTGTTAAGATAATTGAGCTCGGAGAGAACCCGGGTCCACGCCGGCTCGTTGGCCAGGCGCAGAGCCACGGTAATAGGAAGTGCGCTCGCGTCCGCCGCGGTCGCGCTGCGCTCAAAAAGGGTCACCTTCCCATAAGGCAGGCCGGGAGGTAGCGGACCGAACCAGAGGGGCCAATCCACATCATGGATCATCCCCTGGAACATCGTGACCGGCTGTCCCGCATTAGCGGCCAGGATACGGGCATCGAGGCTGTAGAGCAACGACCGGGTCGGGAGTACATTGTCCAGAGGCCTGATGATCAGCCGGAGAAGAACCTGATAGATGACCCATTTCGCGAAACCGGGGATCAGGGAGAGGCTCCGGATGCCGTCCCCGCGCCATCCCTCATCCACCCATTGATCCAGCCGGTAGCCGTCCTTCCCGTCAAAGCTGTGCCAGGAGCTGACCGCGGCCCGCAGGGCAAGGAAAAGGACCAGTCCGGTCGCCGCCGCCGTAATTAAAAGAGCCAAGGGGGTCGCCAGACCCAGGCCAACGAGAGCTCCCTTCAACAGCGTGAAACCGCCCGTGGCGGCCCACCACCCAATCCCAGCGCTCGCGGCGGTTCCCAAAACGCGGTTCAGGAAACGGCCGACCGGTCCCAGAGAATCCAACGCGTGGCTGAGGTGATAAAGTATGCCGTCAACGATCGGGAACCGGTGCGGCCTTATCCCGGGATTGAACATGCCGGAATAGCGCATCTCCGGCGAGATAAACAGCCCGCCCCGCAAAGAGGAGACCCCTCCCCTGCCGCGCTGAGCCATCGTCCGGACGACCGAATCGGTGTCCGGCTGAAGATGGCTCTCTTGGCGCAGAAGCCACTCCACGTACGGCTCGGTCGAGCCGGAATCCAGATAGGCCTGGACCGGGTTGTCATGCGTCGAAGAGATCCGTATGCCCCCCATCGCGGTGGCCGGAGAGCTCCATCCCCACGACCGGCGCCGTTCATTCACCCGGTCCCGGAGACTGGCAGGAAGCAGATTATTCAAGAGGTAATGCGGCGTGGCATGGCCGTGATGATCCCGAAACCACATCATGATCCTCTGCTTATTGCCCAAACTCGGAACACCGGGATCATGCGAACCATAGTTCAGCGCGGTGATAAGGTCCGGCGGCTGGCCGGCGGCCGCCCGGTGCCCTTCCACGATCCGGACCATCACGTACTGCGCCGCCTGACGGTCCGCCTGGGGAACCTGCCTGAAGATGCCGCTGATCAAACCGACATAAATATCTTCCCATTCCGATTCCGGTATATTGGGGTTTTCGTCGTAACGGGCTGGGCTGGCGCCGCGGCCTAATTCGATCGTCCACTGCAGCAGATTCGGAATCTCCTGCAGGGCCGTCACACCTCTCTGCAGGAAATCCCTCTCGGAGCCGTTGGCATCCGCCTGCGCAATTTGTCCAATCGTTCCGGTGGCCCGCTCCACGAGGTCCTGCACATGTTCCGGATCGTAATCGTACCGGTAGCTCGAAATAATCGGATCGGCCCTGTTTTTCCAAAAGGAGATCGGCACCGGAGTCCGGAAGAACGGCTCCAGAGCAAAACGGGAGAGGGCGAAGAAACCCAGCAATCCAAGCCAGCCAACCCCACCAGTAAAGAAAAGAGCAATGCCGATCCACAAAGGAGGAGAGGTGTAATACCATGCCCGGGAGACAACCGCCCGGGCTACAGGAACAGCCCCAACGATCGCTCCTGTCACGAACCCGATTGCCGCGCCAACCGGCCCGCCGGCCAGGAATCCGGCGGCGGCTCCCCACAAACCGGCAATAAAGCTGTTCTTGGCACGAACCCGGATCGGTTCCGGTCTATCCGCATCAGGCCAGCCTTCGGCCCACCGTCTCAACGTAAGAATATCGGAAATCCGGTAGAGGGCCTGCCGGATCTGCCCGCCTCTCCAGGCATTGGCGTCCCATCCCAGCCGGGGTCCCATATGGAAAAAGCCGTTAGTGTTCCAATTTCCGGCTGCCGCCGGCGCGGAGGCGGCTTCCGTCCCCTCTTCCAATCCGGACCGAGGGCCTCTCACGCGGTCACTGCGCCGCCACCTTGCCATATCCAGATAAGCGTTTCGGGCAAGCTGGGACTGATTTCTCCTGGCGGCCGACACCGCATCATGCGCCTGCATCACTTCAGCCGCCGATCCCTGCTGCCACGGGGTCACACCGCGCAGAACGACATTCCCCTGCCCGTCCATCTCCGGAGCAACCCGGTAAATCCCGTGCAGGATGGCCAAGGCCAAACCCATGCGGGCGGATTTCGGCGTCTGGACCAGCGATGGGCCGAACCAAGCGTCAAACTTGCTGGGATGGTCCGATATGCGGGTTTGTCCATCCACCCCCGATTCAAAATTGATCCAGGTGTGAAGACCGACCGCGTTCATTTCACCGTGAAGGCGGATCACCTTGACGCCGGGCTCGAGATGATAGCCGCCCAACACCTCGTCATCGGAGATCCCGAGACCGTCGTGCCTGTCGTTCCATTCTCTCACCTCTAAACGGTCAAACTCCGGCTGCTCGCCGATTCCGTACGTGAGGTTCTTGAACGGATGGAACCTGGAGTAAAGGGCGGCCATCTGTCCGGCCGGATCAGGAGAATTCCCCATGACATCCAGCGCGTCCTGCATGCTGCCGAAAATCTTCTCAAAGGATTTCGGCTTCAGGAGGTCCGGGTCCCAATGGAAGTAATGCCCCAAAAGACCGTACATGATGAACATCATCAGGTGCCCGGTCAGCCAGCGGCCTTGCACCTCGGAAGCAAACGGGACCATCTGCGGATCCATGTCGGACCGGACGAAAGCCCCGTAAGAGCGCACCTGGCTGGCCGGCAGGTGCGCCAACATCCAGCGAATAAACATCGAGGCCTGGTACTGGATGAACTGTGAACCGAAGACAATCGGCGTCGCTCCCACCTGGAAACCAAGGTTGAAATGCCCGACCTCCCACGAGGGGAAGACAAAGATACCCGGAAATGTCGCCACACCCCCTCCGGAAGCGCTGCGACGGAGTTCCCTCACCTGCTCCCGCAAGGACATGCCGTACCAGGGTTCGGCCGTCCTCTGCTCACCCGGATATCCCTCATGGGCGAACTTCGCGCCCACATCCTGCTGAACGATCAAATCGAGCGGCTGCCACTTGAACGCGAGCCCATTCATCAGAACGCCGGGCGCCCGCAAACGGGCTGGAGCGGCCTGCAGTTGAGCCAGCACCGGACCGGCCGAAATCGCCAGACCGCCGGCCGTCGCCAGATTCTGGGCCTGGGTCACCAAAGAGCCCATCTGGGATAGTTGCGACGCCATCGCCTCCAAAGTTCCAATATTAGGGCTTGCCACACGAGCTTGGATCTGCTGAGAGGAGGCAAGCAGCTGCTCGGCTTCCCGGCGCTGCGGGGATCCGGCCGGTAATCCATTCCGAACATCGCGTACAAAATCAGCGGCAACGGCAACCGTTTGAAGCCCTTCTGCGCGACGAGCGGTGATCAGCGCGGCGAGGTTCGGCGCGTCTCCGGGATTCGCCGGGACAGCCGGCCCTCCGGGCAAACCAAAAGCCCCTTTGTTGGCAGCGATGAAGGCGTCGGCCTCTCTCGCGGCATGAATCCGAACAACATGTTTTTCGAGAATATTCCTGTGCTCCTCGGTACCAGCCCCCCCGGCGGGAGGAACAACCGGCGGAACCGCCGGCAGGCCGGCCATCTGGCGGGCCTGCTGTTCGAGCCGCGCCCCTTCCTGAGGAGAAAGTTCTCCCGCGGCAACAGCCTGCTGGATCGCCAAAAGATAAACATCCTGGGTCAACTGCTGTGTATTGGCATCCGCATTCGCCCCTTCGGGAAGGCCCAGTTGGGCAGTCACCATATCGTTGTCGGCCCGGTTTCTTAGGTAATCGGGGATACTCTCCTCCTCCTCTCCAGGCGCCAACGCATTTCTGAGCGGCCGGGCGACCGTGCGCCAGAGCCAGAAGCCTCCGATCAGAAGCAATCCGGCCCCGATGACAATACCGGCGATGTTGCCCGTTATCGGAGAGGTCATGATGACCATTAAGACAGCGGCAATCTTCGGGCCGGCTACCGGGATCAGCCCGATGATTGCCGGCAGGAACTTCAGGAACGCAACACCGCCAAATCCGACCAGGGCAACGAGCGGAGTCCTGTTGAAAGCGGTGTCCAAAAACATCCATGTCCGCTGGGCCAGACTCATTTTTGCCGTCTGATAATCACGGTTCCCCTGCAAGCCCAGGGCGTTTTCAAACATGCGGGGTATCGTCAGGATCGGAATGCCCGGAATCGCCGTCAGCAACAGGTTGCCGATCAAGAGATATCCCAAGTAGCTTGTGGCCAGATAAAGAGCGGTCAGCTTCAGAAGATAGAATACCGACACGGCGGCCAACCCCGGCCAGGTTGCACCGAAGAGGAGCCCGATCCCCAAGACAACCCCGGCCCGGAAAAACCAGGGGGCAACCGTCGCCATCGCATTGAGGAAACGCGCTCCTGTTCCTTCCTGATCCGCGGCGCTCCATGCCCGGTATGCCTGATAAATCAACCAACCGATGAAGATCACGGCGGCAACGACCGCAATCGCTATCAGAACGGGGGCCGGTATCAACGCCAGAAAAGCCAGCGGCTGCAGCGCCAGCAGAGCGCCGCCCATCGAGATTAAGGAGGGAATCGCCAGCGTGCCGACGCCCGGAATCGTCAAGGTTAAACCGGAGACGATAAGAATCCAGAGGGCCATCGCCACGGTGCCGAATTTGATGACGGTGCCGGCCCTGGCAAAGGTTTCAATGACGGCATAGGCCCAACCGGTAAGCCGTTCGTACGTCCGAGGCGCCAGCGATTGCAATGCCGCGCGTCCCCAGTTGACCAGAACGGCGATGCCGGCCAGCTTCATCAAGGCCGCCCCGGCGGTCAAAAACCCGCCGTTCAACAAGAGGTAGCCGACAGCCGGAACCTGCGTTAACAGAACAAGCGCCAAAACAGCCGTTACGGTAGAGCGCAAGAACCTGTATATTCTCGAACCGATACCGACAGGAGATTCGGGAATCCTCTCGCCGACCGGCCGGGGAGCCGGCGCCGGCTGCCCGAGGGACTGAGCCCGAGCGGCGGCTCTCTGATTCGCCGCGGCCTGCTGCTGAGATTCCTGGCTACGCACGCGGGCGTCCCGCAGAGCGGTCCGCAATCTCCAGTAAGCCTTCTGACCTCCTCGGGCCACGGTTCCTAATACGCCGGCCAAAGAACCCCAAGCAAGCCCTTCCCCGACATATTCGGAGTATTTCGAATGGGGTGTCACCTGCTCGGCGGTCGTGTTCCGCACGGCGGTCGGAATGCTCGTTGCGCGGGCTGGATCCGGAACCGCGGGGGCCAGCACCTCGATAGTCGGCACCAGCCGGTCGGGAGAGATGGTCAGCCGAACCCGCTGATTGTCCTCTCGAACGATAATCGACTGGTCCCAGTAGGAGACAAGCTTCTGGTCCAACAGGGTCCAGAAGTCCACTTTGGTCCCCTGCACCTCCAGGGCCATGCGCCCGGTGGAACCGTCCAACTGAAGCTTGACCGGAATCCCGACGATCACGAGAGGAGCTTCAGCCACGCGCTGAGGAACATCGCTCACCAGTTCGGTGACGGCGCCGTTATCGACCCAATAAACCAGCTTTTGCCGGGTCCTCTCCCGCCCGAAATGAAGGACTGTTCCGGATTCGGTCGTGGCGGTCCAGTGTTCTTCCAGGAATCTCGGCCTGCCGACGACCGTCACGGTGACCGGCTGCTCTTCGGTCAAACGAAGTCGGTTATTCCCGGCGGTGATCCAGTTCTCGACACCCGGATTGATCTCCTTAAAAGCCGGCTGTCCCTGAATGACAACAAACGGAGTGTCGTCTAAGGCCCGCTCGCCCGGCAACGGCCGCTCGGACTGGCCCGACGCCACCTCAACGGTGAACGAATACCGGCCGCGCGGCACATTCTTGATGATGAGACTGGTCGGCTGCGCCGAGTTTTGCTGCAGCGAGGTGATCGGATACTCATCCGAATGAAGGACCCCTTCCTCCTTGTTGAAGAACCTCACCCGCATGTTGAACGACCGGGTCGGATCGGGGGCTATCCTCTGGGACTGCAAAGAGAGGTGGCCGGTCGTAACCGAGCTGATCTTGGTAAGGTTCAAAACCTTCGCCACCAGATCACGCGCGACAGGGGCGGCGTAACGCTGCTGCTGTTTAATTTGTTCGGAGAGCCACTGAGGGGTGACGAGTCCCCCCTCCGATGGGCCGCTGGCCGCGGCCGGACCAATCAGCCGGGTCACAAAGGCTTCCGCGGTCGGCGCAGCGAGTTGGCCGCACTGGACACACTGATTGATCGTCAGGATCGCCAGATTAAGCGGACGGTTTTCCCTCGCCACAATGCCGCGGTCCGCCTCCAGAGCCTGAACAACGGCGTTCGCATCCCTCTCAGAGGTGACATCATGCGCTTGGGACACCCGAAGGCCGTTCACCGGCACCATCGCGTCCTGGTTACCGATAAATATCAGCGGGGACTGCGCATTGCCGTAGAGACGCACAACCCAGCCGAGATCCTCGGGTCTTAAAGTATTTGGATTGGCGATGGCCAGAAAATGGGCCGTGTTTACCCCCAAGAGAATATCCTCCATGATATTCTTCAATATCCGGAAGTAAGCCTTTGATCCTCTCGGATCGTCTGCGGGCAAATCAGGGCCAGGCAGCCTGGCCTGGTTGCCGTCCACCACAAAACTGATCTTAATCCCGTTTGCCTGAGCTTCATTCAAGAGGCGGCGCAGCTGCACAGCGGCCGGATCACCGGCCAACTCGGCAATCGCGCGGGTTTCCTGCTCTTCCGCTTGATCAATGAGGCGGAAACGGCGGCGGATATCCACCACGTGATCCACCAGAGCGCTTAAATCGGCGCTCTCTACAACAACATGAGTCACGCCGTGAGAATTCTTGAGCGCCACGGCGTTTTGGATGAGCTCCCGGACCGCCTGCACCATGGCATTCGGATCGGCGTTCCTCGCTAGACTCACCCGGACACCCAGCGGCCGGTCCAACGCATAAGGGGAAAGGGCGGAGAGATTGTTCGCCCGGATCTCTTCGGCGGCCTGATCCGTTAATTTCCGCCGGAGGCGGGAATCCCGGAGCGCCTTATTTAAAGCATCCGTATCAAGGGTAGGCAACCCGACGGCATGGGCAATCTCCGACTGCCCCTCGCGGGCAGAGGTATTGATGAGGAAGGCCCCTTCCGAAACAGGAACATGCCGAAGCAAACGGCCTTTTCTGACAAACGGATCGGTCTTGCTCCGCTCTTCCTCCTCCACAAAATAGCCGTAGTCGTCGCGGCCCACCTGCAGGCGGATCGTGTAAGCCTTCTTCTCGCCCGGATTCAGCAAAACCGGTTCGGTATTCAGATCGTGCGCTTCACCGTACCCGGTGTGAGGAAAAAGCTGAACAAACCCGGCAAACTTCCTGGCGCCGATGTTCTCGATTTGCGTGGTCCAGTAAATGTCGTAACCGTTTGAAGGAAGCTGGGTCTGCCGGGAATCATTCCCTTTTCTGCGAGAATCCTTGCTGTCGGCCAGAACATCCGGATCATCCACCACAGCACGGCCTGCCACAATCGTGCCGTTGTCGAGCAAGGTACCGTCCGGCCGAATGGTGCCGTCCCGCAGGCGAGTTCCATGAACCTTGACGCTGCCATCCGCTCGCCCGGTCGCGGTCGTTTCCCGGTATGAAACACCCGCCGGCACAACAGTTCCTTTGACGAAAAGAGTTCCCGCGACGTACACCATCCCCTGGATGGTGGCTTCAGCGGTGAGCTGCAAACTTTCGACCTTCTCCCCGGCGTTCAGCGTGACCTTGTACCCAACAGCGGAGGGATCCACGATCGTCCTGCTCATTTTCTGAATCCGGGCCTCATCCCCAAACCCTTCCGCGTAGACCAACCCCATGAGGGTGTAAAGTCCGCCGATGTCAGGTCCGAAGAGGAAAGCTTCCGGATCCACAGCCACCACCAAACGGCTGATCGTGTCCCGCAGGGTTTTCAAGTGGGCCAAAATAGCGCCGGTGCCGACCGCGCCGGAAATGCCTCTCTGCGCCAGCAGGCGGTAGAAACGTTCCGTCTTTGTTTCGGGCGATCTGCCGTTGGGCAGGACCCCGAACGGAGCCCTCTCT
Organism: uncultured Planctomycetia bacterium; assembly: GCA_964373715.1. GTDB lineage: Bacteria > Omnitrophota > Gorgyraeia > 1-14-0-20-64-10 > 1-14-0-20-64-10 > CAMTXI01. The sequence goes on from CAYJVR010000005.1 coordinate 116,595, forward strand.
TCCGCCTGGATCTGTCCGGAGGAGAAGGAGGCCGTTTCGCCAAAAATGGAGATCCCACGGTTTAAATATTCGGTCAGTTCACGCCCGGCGGCCACATCCGGATCGGGTCCACCCTGCTTTAAGAGCCAAATGATGTCCAAAACGGAATGTGTGTGGAAGACCCTTTCGTTGTTGGAACCCGCCCGGCCGTTAAGCGCCCCCGCCAACGCGGTGCCGGCATCCTGCGTCCGGTCCCCGATCTTACCGGTGAACGGAGCCTCAGAATCCTGCCACAAGGTCACTGTGGGATCTCGGGTCGGACCGATATCGACGGCAATGCCGTAGGAACTTTGCGGAAAATGTTTCCGGTCCGCGGGACGCGCCGCATCCCGCAGGAAGGCATCGCGGGTCATGATCGCCTGATCCGCCACCCCCAAATCTCTTTTGGTCAGCGTCCTGCCGCTGATCGGGTCCTTCACCTTGATCTCCCGGCCCGTACCTCTGGTCTTATTGGAATAGGCCATGGTCACCAACCGGGTCCCGGGTGGAATCTTCAGCCCCATCCGCTCCGCGAACTGGGGGAAATAGGACGGAACAAATAGGGTCACCTCCACATCACGGCGGTCGGACGAGGCCATCGGCTGGAAGCGGTGGCTTAAAAGCCTCTGAGTTTCCTCAGCGATTTTGATGATGTTCTCCCAGTAGACCTTCTTCTCCGCATCCGTTCCTTTCCGGTAGTCGTCCAGGTCGTCCGGTTCGATGTCATAGGCAACCTTGATAACTCCATCCTTGTCCGGGATGAGAATGCCGGTGGCGGCCAGCTGACGGGTCATAAAGGTGGCGGCGGTCGGAAAGGCGGCCATGATCGGGTCCCCCATGATCGGGACCACCTCGATCCCTTGCTCCCGGGCCTGCTGGATAAACTCAGCCAATCCCTCCAGGGTCCATGGCCGGTAAGGGCTCATCACCCCGTAAGGATCGATGTAGATCCGGGAGTGAGGCTTGTCGGCCACCTCCTGCCGGCCGATACCGGCGGCCTTGCGCATCCCCTGGAAGATGAGCGGCCACCATTCTTTGGGCGTCAGCCACGGGCCCCATACGATGTAGCTGCGCAGAGTCTCCCGGTCGTTCGGGCCGGCGCTAAACTGGCCCGATTGCCAGCTGTTCCAGACTTCGTCCTCTCTCGGTATTCCATTCTCCCAGCCGAGCAGGCGGCTGATCAGCTTTGTCCCGTCCCCAAGCCACTGCTCCCACCTATCGGTGAAGGTGCGTCCTACCGGGCGGACACCCTCCATCCCGCGCGCCGTCTGCAAAGAGGATGGGGCCGGCGGGAAAACCTGTCCGCTTTGCCGGTCCAAAACCCAGGTGTTGGGCTGGGCCACATAGCCGGTTTCCATACGAAAAGGAACGGTCGGGCCCGGATTCACCACCGGCTGAACCGGCGGCGGCTGGGCCTGAACTTTTCTGATTCCAAAGAGACCGAACATCAGCGCCGCAAAAGATCCCGCTTTCAAAAAATCGCGGCGGTTCATTCCCCGCCGAGGAGTTTCCTCCAATCCGGCAGAGAGGATCGCCGGTTCCCGGACAACGGGAGTCAGCGAGAGAGCCGCCGGCTGTTCCTGCGCCCGTGTAGGAAGAGCGGCCTCCTCTACAACGGCACCCCGGGTTTCCCAAATGGTGACGCCTCCTCTCTGGACCTCAACCGCGCCGGCTGGAATTGCCCGACTTAAACGGCTGAAAGCCGGATTGACCTCATTGCCGGCTCTCAAGAGTTCCGCCAACCGGCCGACAACATCCGAGGATTCCTCCGGCTGTTCGTTGCGCAGGGTCTGATCCTGCTGGGCATAACCGGCGGGAAGGATGGAAGTCAGCGTAAAAGCGAAGACGGTGAGAGCGGAAATGCCGCGAAGGATCGGCTTCAGACGGGAACCGGCGGCAGGAAGCAAAATCCCGGTCTTCACAGCGGAAAGATTTTCAACTCCACGCTGAGACCGGGATTCTTCTGTTCTATGAGGTTCCCGTCTTACGACGGGTTTGCCTTTATCGGGGAACAGAGCTGTCATCATATAACCTTTTTTCTGTCTGAAACGATAAAGCCGAATTAAAAAGACAATAAAATTATTAATAAAACAGCCTATGTTTCAAGACAAAAAAACTGCTCCCCGCTATGCGGGGCGCACCATAATACGAGCCAAGAGATCGTCAATTGCCGGAATGATGCGTAGATCCCTCTTTTAAAATCTAAACTTTGATCATATTAAGTATAACATAGTAACCCTACGCTGTCTATAAAAAATCTAAAATGATCTCTTACTAACTATGTGTACCTTTACAAAAAATCCTTTGGCACATGACGACATTACGCTTGAATGTCCGTCTCGAGCGACTCCTCGATCAGGGTAAGCAGGTCCTTGGGCAGAATCGCCACCGGCACACCCAGCATGCTGCCCAATTGACTGAAGAACTCCAGCGCTGTTTTGGCCTCAAACGGCACGGCAATCAGCCTGAACTGCCTGCCGCCTATTAATGTCGCGAATCGCTCCTCAAGAGCCTTGAATGTCCGGTGCTCTCCATACAAGCCCATCACCCGGACCTCGGCCCCTCCGGCGGCGATTGTGCCCAAGCTATCCACCAGATGGTCCATATCGGCGATCACATTCAGATCCGGATTCCTCTCTTTTAATCCAGCCCACAGGGAACCGTAAAGATAGATTTTCTTGGAAACCTCCGCCGGCAAACGGGCCAGCAATTCTATGGAACCTTCGGGCATCCGGTGATAGACCTCCTCCGGAATCACAATGAAGTGTGTCACGGATTCCGGGCGGGTCAACAGCTGCATAAACCCGGTCAAATCCGCGTAACCCGCGTTAATGCTCGCCCTTCGGGCGAACTGGTCGGAGGTGACCGGTTCCTGATCCATGGGCACACCCAGCGCGTCCACCAGCATTTTCACTGTGTCGTCATCCATCGCGCCGCGAGGCTGGAACTTGATCTTGACCTGCTCCAGCTTCTCCTTCAGCTCAGCGGCGGTGCTGACCCCCACGAGAGCTTCCTGCAATTCCGACTTCCCGTCTTTCCTCTCATAAACCTGCGACAGCGGCACCGTGATTTGGGCGACCGTATTGTTGCTGACACCCTCGGCCGTGACGTCGCGCGTGAGCACCGTGAACTCGATCCCCTTCGGGGCGTTCGGATCGGCGCTGGGCTCGATGCCGAGGAACCGGTACCGGACCCCGCCGTTATCCAGCATTTTGGCGCTCATCGGCCTCAGGCCGCGGGACAAAGCATAGATGCCGGCCCTGAGCAGTTGGGCGCCGAGATGGGCCGTGCGGGGTGAAACCTCCTGTTCATCGGTCCACTGGTCCGTTTCGACACCCTTCTCGGTCACCGAACCCAGCGACGGGACCGTGCTCAGCCGGAAGGTCTTGCCGTCAACTTCAAACTGCACGAAGACGTCCCGGGCGAAACCTTTCGCGCGTCCCATGAAGAGCCTTAAGTTCTTCACCCCGGGATAGCCGGACAAGACGTCGTAAAGCTCCTTGGCCGACTGGAAGCAGTCCCAGGCCAAGTGCCGCTGTCCGTTGGCCATCTCGATATAAACCCTCGTGGCGTCCCCTTCCTGCACGGTCACGTACCGGGCATCCTTCTGCGAAAGCAGCGGACCACGTCCGTAGGTTTCGGGACGGAAAACCTTCTCCCGGACCTCTTGCATAAAGGCAGTGATCTGCTCCCGGCTCAGTTTGCCCCCTTCAGGTTTCAACAGATGCTTATCGGCCAGCTTGATCATCAGTTCCCTGGCGTTGCGCGGCGTTACCTCAACCGAGGAGAGGGACTCCTCCAACCGGACATCCACCGGCTGAAATCTGTTGACGGCGGCGGCGCCGAAGAGGAAGACCGGCTCTCCGCGGGCCGAGACGCTGATGATCCCCGCGCTGATCGGCTGTGCCCCCAGTTTAAGGACAACCGGGATAACCTGCCGCTCCGCGAAGATGAGCCTCTGTCCTTGAGGCCACTGGGAGATGAACTGCTCGGCCGGGACAGTGCCGGCGCTGCGGTCGGACTCTACGATCTCCACACCGGCCAAACCGGCGGAATGGGTGACAACCACATGGCCGTAACCACCGCTCTCCGCCTTGGCCCGCACGAAGGTGATGGCCGGGCCCGCGGACTGAAGCTGGTTCAAATCGTTGACCATGAGGGCCTGGACACTGTACTCTCCGTTCGACACCGCCGAAATAATCTTCGGTATGAGGCTGACTGAGACGGAAACCGCCGGGATGCTCTTGCCGCTTAAGCGGTCGGTCAAATCATAGAAAAGTTTCCGGCCGTTGGAGATGCTCTCATACCCCTCCGCCAGCATCCCGAGCGCTGTGTAGCGGACCAGCAACGACAGCTGATCTGCCGACAACGGCTTGCCCTTCTGCTTGATCTCCAGCCAATGCTGGACGGCAGCGCAAACACAGTTTAAGTTCTGGATCGTTTCCGGATTCACGAGAGCTTCGGCCAGTACGCGGGCCTTGGGACCCTGAAGGTTGGCCAGCGCGATATCGAACTTGGCGGAGAGGGATGTCCCTACTCCGGAGACCTCCCCTGCTTCTCCATCGGCAACAGGCTCATCAAAGCTCTTCCGCAAGGCATTCAGTGCTTTCTGGAAACCGTTGTGCTTGAGGAAGGAAAGCCTATCTCCCCGCTCGGAGAGCAGCTGTACCAGCACCGCCAGTTCGTGGGCGGAGCTGACCAACTCGCGGTGAACTCTAGGGGCAGCCCGCATCGTGCTGGCAAAATGGCCAAACGGCACCTCGGTGGAAACCGGCAAAAAGACTCCGCCCATCGCCGCGGAATAGGGCAATGTCTCACGAGACGGCTCGCCGAACCGCTGTACCATCAATTCGTAAACCGCGTCGAAATATTTCCTCTCGTCGTCAAGGGTATGATCCCACGGAAGGGCCCCAATCGCTTCTTTAAGAGCTTCGTGGAGCCACTCTGCCAAAGCATCGCGGGTCATCTCCTTTTCTTGAGCCCGAACCTGCCGCGGCGTCTTCTCATCGAGGCCGGCAATCTCCGGCATCTCCCCGGCTGCCTGGTCTTCCCGAATCACCTTTTCCAAAATAGCCGGTCCGGCAATAGTCTGCTCTGAAGACGGCTCAATAGCAGCCTTCAAAACCTGGCCCAACGGCTTCTGCACCACGGAGGGCAGCTCTTTGCCGGATGGCTCTACTGGAACGGCGCCGGTTCCAGCACCCAGGCTGCGAGCCGGCGCCAGACCGGCACCAACCGGCTCGACGACCGTCGGGATCGCTGTCTCAACAGGAACGGACCGACCGGCTGGACCACTCACCAACTGGCTGATCGTCCGCTCCGCTGATAATGGCTCGTCCTGAACAACCGGCGATTCACTCTTCATATCCGTCACCGGGCGGACCGAAGCTTCCACCATCGAGGGCAGCTTTGTGCCGGATGGCTCCACCGGAACAGCGCCGGTTCCAGCACCCAGGCTGCGAGCCGGCGCCAGACCGGCACCAACTGGCTCGACGACCGTCGGGACCGCTGTCTCAACAGGAATGGACCGACCGGACGTACCGCTCACCAACTCGCTGATTGTCTGCCTCACCGGCAGTTGCCCGGCCTCAACAACCGTCGGCTCACTCCTCACTTCCATAACAGGGCGGACCGGAG
>CAYJVR010000006.1:0-118165 GCA_964373715.1 uncultured Planctomycetia bacterium
GTTGCTCATCAAGCGGCGGAACCTCTACCTGCAAGCGGCCAAGCGCTTCGACTGGAACGCGTCGGCGTCCTGAGCTTCCTGTCATTTGGGAAATGGCGTAGCTGTGAACAATCTCGGAGCGGGTGAGATAATAGGCAAAATTGTTGTCTGTTACGCCATCTTTTCCTCGAATCACGATGAATTCTGTAGAACCATGGCCGACCGTCTGCCCGTCTGGGCCACAAAACCGAGCAATCTTTCCGTTCTCCAGGCAAGGAGTAATCCGAGCCATCAGCGTGTCACCAACCCTGAAGCGAGATCCACCGCCAGAGAATGCACGCTGTTCACTTGGTCCAACGTCTCTGGACGACGGCTGAACTGCCTGCATATCTACAAAAGGATAGGATTCGCCCCGTTCGAGTCGAACTGATGGGTTGATCTGGACCACCTCATCAAACCGGCGTGTCTGCCACCTACCTGTCATACCCCAACCCTTTTAGATTCTCCCTGGCCCCAAATTGCTTCTTGGGTACAACTGCGAATCGCTTCACTGTTCTTTCTCTTTGTGCGCAAGCTCTGCCTCGATTTCCTCTACCGTGGGCAGACTGCCTTTCAGGTTGGCCGGAAGCTTCTCGACCAGCCGCGTCTCCCAATGAGCGACTCCGATCGGTTTTTTCAGGTCACGCAGCGCGTACTCAACGACAACCTTGTTCTTTGCTCGACACAGAAGCAGCCCGATCGTCGGCTTATCGGCAGGATGGCGCAGGAGATCGTCGACCGCGGAGAGATAGAGATTCAACTGTCCGACAAAGGCAGGATCGAAGGATACGGCTTTGAGCTCGACAACGACGTAGCAGCGTAGTTTCAGGTGGTAGAAGAGCAGATCGATCTGGAAATCCTGGTCGCCGACTTCGAGCGGTACCTGTCTGCCGACGAATGCGAAACCGCTGCCGAGTTCGAGCAGGAAACGCTGGATATGATCGACGAGCGCTTGTTCAACTTCACGTTCGCGTCGAGGATCGGCCGTGCCAAGGAAGTCGAAGAGATACGGATCCTTGAAAACCTGCCCCGCCATGTCCGAGTCCGCAGGCGGCAGCGTTGCCTTGAAGTTGGTGAGGGCTTTCCCGTGGCGTTCGTGGGCTCGGCCATCGATCTGCAAACATAGAATGGGCTGCGACCATCCGTGCTGCAGCGTTTGCTCGGCGTACCACAGCCGCGCCTTCTCGTCGTCGAGACGTTCGAGCAGGGCGATGTTCTGGCGCCAGGGCAATTGTGCAACGACCCGTTGCACCATCTTGCGGTCGGGCCATGCAGCGGCAAAAGTGCGCATGTACTTTAGGTTTCGCGGCGAAAGCCCTTGCATCTCAGGGGTGGCTTGACGCAGGTCTGCGGAGAGGCGATCGATGACCTTGGCCCCCCAGCCCTCGCGCTGCTGGCGATCCAGGATCATCCGGCCGATGTCCCAGTAGAGCAGTACCATCGCCGCGTTGGCGGCGAGGACGACACGAAGGCGCTCTTGCTGGATGCGCTGCTTGATCTCACTGAGCATCTGGGCGTAGTCGGGAGGCAGCGCAGCACGCGACGGAGGTACCGGGAAGGAAGCGCCAGCTCTCATCCGCCCACGCGAGCCGCGCGCCAAATCGCTTTCGTGCGCAGAGGCTTTCGAGGTCTTCTTGCTACCTGCCATACCCAAAACCTTTCAAATTCTTGCGGATCGCCAGCTCCAATTTCGCTGACTCGGCGAACTGCTCCTCCAGCTTGGCTGCCAGCCGCTTCATCTTCTCTTCGAGCGGCTCGCCGTCATCCTCGATCGCTTCGGCGCCGACGTAGCGGCCGGGGGTGAGGACGTGGCCGTGTTTTCGGATTTCCTCGGTCGAGGTGCTCTTGCAGAAGCCGGGCACATCCTTATACTCGCCGGTCCCCTTCTCACCACGCCAAAGGTGATAAGTGCCAGCGATCCGCTGGATCTCCTCATCGGAGAGCTCCCGGTGGGTCCGGTCTACCAGGTAGCCCACCTTCCGGGCATCGATGAACAGGGTCTGCCCGCGGCGGTCGCGGAACTTCCCGCTCTTCTTGTTCCGAGTGACAAACCAGAGGCAGGCCGGAATCGGCGTCGTGTAAAAGAGCTGCCCAGGTAGGGCGATCATGCAGTCCACCAGGTCCGCTTCGATGATCTTTTGACGGATCTCTCCCTCTCCGGACTGGTTCGAGGACATGGAGCCGTTGGCCAGGACGAAGCCGGTGATGCCGTTGGGAGCCAGATGATGGATGAAATGCTGCACCCAGGCGAAGTTGGCGTTGCCTGGCGGCGCGCCGTACTTCCAGCGGACATCGTCCCGCAATCGCTCTCCGCCCCAGTCGCTGTCGTTGAAGGGAGGATTGGCCAGGATGAAATCGGCCTTCAGGTCCTTGTGCACGTCGTTATGGAAAGACCCTGCGCTGTTCCAGGAGATGTTCCCCTCGACGCCCCGGATGGCGAGGTTCATCTTGCACAGCCGCCAGGTGGTCTGGTTCGACTCCTGGCCATAGACGGAAAGATCCGTCAGCCGGCCGCCATGGGCCTCGACGAATTTCTCCGACTGGACGAACATGCCGCCGGATCCGCAGCAGGGGTCAAAAACACGGCCCTTGAACGGCTCGATCATCTCGACCAGCAGCTGAACGATGGATCGGGGCGTATAGAACTCCCCTCCGCCTTTGCCCTCGGCGCCGGCGAACCGGCCGAGGAAATACTCATAGACCCGACCGAGTACATCCTTAGACCGACTCTCCTTGTCCCCCAACCCAATCGTGCCGATGAGATCAATCATTTCTCCCAGACGGTGCTTGTCCAACGATTGCCGGGCGTAATCCTTGGGCAGGACGCCTTTAAGCGACGGGTTCTCCTTCTCAATGGCCACCATCGCGTCGTCGATCAGTTTCCCGATGGTCGACTGCTTGGCGTTGGCCTGGAGGTTCTTCCAACGGGCCTGCTTCGGCACCCAGAAGATGTTTTCGGCCAGGTACTCGTCCCGATCTTCCGGATCGGCTCCCTTCTCTTTAGCCATCTCCTCCCGGCGCTGCTCGAAGGCGTCCGAGATGTACTTGAGGAAAATGAGCCCCAACGCGACATGCTTGTACTCCCCGGGGTCCATGTGGCCTCGCATCTTGTCCGCCGCAGCCCAGAGTTTTTCCTCAAACCCCAAGTTCGCTCCGTTGTTCTTCTTGGCGGGACCCGCTTTAGATCGTCCTTTAGGCATTAGACTCCTCTGCGAGATAATGGCCTGGGCTACAACCCATTGGATTGAAGCGCGTTGCGTTATTTGATCTGCCCATTATCTTCCGCCCTGGGATAATGGGTCCCTGCCAGGAAATGCATCAAATGAAGCATTTCCGATCCGGCCGAACCCGGAAATGATACATTGACTCATTTCGTGCATTTCCGCTGTATCATTTCCTGCCACACTGTCTATGCCCAGTACGGAATGTAGGCAGCGTATTTCTTCGATTTGTTTCTCGGATCACGGGGTTTGACCCATTTCCTCGCCATCGCCATATCGATGACTCTCCACGCGACGGAGTATTGGGCGTCCCTCAAGCCGAGCCGCTTCCGCAAGGAGGCGTTCGTCATGGGGTTGTTGGCGACGTAATGCCGGATGCAGCAATGTTGGAGGCATGCGTCCAGGCGTTCCTCCGGGGTCATCTGCTTAAAGCTCTTCGGGCTATAGAGAACCGCCTTGAATGAGTTGGAGCTGTTGATGAACTTGACGGGGGGCAACCCATAGACCTCGATCTCGAAAAGGGCTCTATCGATGCCACTGCCTCGTTCCTCACAAATACCCATGCGTCGCATCAGCTTTGCGAAAAGTTCATTCCGAGATTCGGGAGCCATGTCAATTAGCCGCTCTACCTTGAGGGAAGGCAATAGCGAACCCGGATTCGTAATCTCCATCCGGTCCGAGAAGATTTCAATCATCGGATTTGTGCCCGTCATAGAAAAATCCCTGTGGATCAGAGCGTTTGCTGCCAGCTCTCGGATGGTTATCTCTGGATAAATAGGGGCATTTTGCCGGATGGCGTCCTTGATCACTTCGCTCGTAGGGAGTTGGCTCATAATGTAACGGACTAATTCCTGGAAACCCACCCCGTAACCCTGCGAAAACTCTCTTTCGCTCTCTCCCTCAATCTTGGAAGTCCCCTTGTATCTGATCACCCGCACCGGGAATCTCTCCTTGCCCGGGAATCGGGCCAAATCCTTGGCGGCGGTAATAGCGCCTAGATTGGTGATCGAGAAATTCCCGTTGCTGCGATAGACCGCTTTCTGATTCACGAGCTGTTCGATGATAGACTCTTTCGTATCAGCACCCGGAAGCCGTAAGAGTTTGAAGAGCTTTTCACAGTCCAGCAACTTGAGAATCTCGGATTCCTCGCAGGGCAATGCCTCAAGCTCTTCATAGCGCACATGCCTGGAGGTAAGAACAGCGTTTGCAATTTCATGTGGACTCATCTTCCGGGTCTGACCGCCAGACCGCGTGTAGGAGTGCTCTATTCCTCTGCCACGCAAATGAACAGGTTTGTGTGCTGATTCCGGGACGTAAACGAATAGTACCTCTTTCCCTTCTATCTGGCCCACGTAATGGTCGATCTTTTGGGGCGGCTCCAACGCGTCTCTTACGAGATTACCCAGTTTCCCGATGATGCGATGGACTTCCTCAGAAGTTACCCCCTGCACCTGACCTGCAGGAGTTACCCCGAATGCAAAAAATCCTCCACCTCGCTGGTTGGCAAACGCCGCAATATGCTGAGCGGTTCGCTCGTTATCCTTCGAAATGGTTTCTTTCCAGTCCAGCTCATTGAGCTCATGCGGAACAGGGGTGAGGCTGGATTGGAGATACTGCGTTGCCTTTGTTATCCAAGATTTCTGTTTTTCCACGGTAGCGTCATCGTAGCACAGGAGGATCTAGCGTGCAATATAAAAATTACATGAATGTAATATAACAAACCGTTTGTCTATATGGCGTTATGTCTCTCATCTATAACGGGGTGGGTTGAGGACAATATAAGATCGATGTCGCTAGGTTACGTCTGTTCACTAAGGTCGGCGGTTTCAATTGATGATGAAACCGGCTATTTTAGTGAAACTCCGGCTGGCGGATGCCGACGTGGTAAACTGGGAATCAATTAAGCGGGTAGCGGGAGGCCTGGGATCTGGTAGGCCAGTTGGGTTAGTTCGCCGCTGAAGCACCAGTCCCGGAACTGCGTGAGAAACTCGGCTACAGGCCCGTCAGGCGCGGTTCCAAAATCGTCCCGTCGGCCCCGTTTTTAAACTTAGCTCACCGAATCCAGCCGTGGGCGTAGGGGACGAGGTCCGGATCGGGGTTCAGGTAATCGTAGACGTTCCTGACGCGCTTGGTGGGGCCGGCCATACAATCACCTTCTTGGTGAACAAACAGGTCGATGATGACCTTGCCGTGATACCCCTTTACCGAATTGACGATGACTCGATCCCCCAGATAGTGGGAAACCCGATGAACCAGCTGTCCCCCGTCATTGATCAAAAAGGCGAGCTCAAGACAATGCCCAGTAGCGCTTTCGTTTTGGGCGATAACCACTGCCGCGTCTTTGAATCCGTCACGATTGAAATCGCCATAGACATATCGACCCTCGTAGTGCATAGAATGATGGAGGCGGCCGTTCCAGGTTACGCGATGACCGTCAATCAGGGTGACCTTCTCAACGATATACGGACTATCGGTGAGGTAGGTCATGTTGCCGAACAGTTTGTGCGCCTTAGCCCGGGTTCGGTGCTCATGCAGGAGAACAACGCAGAAAGCGAGGCACGAAGCGACGCAAATCCCTCCAATCCCGAATCTCTTCAGGCGCATATGAACACAGGCCTGTCGTCGATCGTCCTCCAGCGCCCCTCCGTACACCAGGCCTGTTTTCTCCCGGGTTTCTTTTGCTTTTTGCTCTTATCGGCCAGCGACTTGCTGGCGAATTCCGCTTCGTAGCGGAAAACATCCTCGACATATTCCTTTGTTTCCCGCTCCTTGGCTTGAGTGGTTCCGGCTTCAGCAATGAATTCTTGGACGTCACTCCATAGCCGGGGGTTCTTCCCGGCCTGTTCGGCAAGACGCTGAGCGCCGGCGATACGGCCCTCGCCGGCGTTGTAAGCTCCAAAGACAAACTTTTTACGCTCTGAGAGATTTTTGACCGCAGTGGTAATCCTCCCGCCCGGCAACTCGGTCTTCTGACCGAACATCTTGTGGAGGTCCTTTAGGTATCTTGCCGCCGCGGAAGAAGCCCGCTCAATGTCGAAACGCTGATCATTTTCCTTTGAAACGTTCAGGCCGTATCGCTTGGCGGCAGGGGGTTCAAACTGAAAATGGTCGGCCGCTTCTGGCGACCCTCTCGTTCCAACCAGAGTGCCGAAGCTACTTTCTCGGCCGTAGACGGCTTCAAGGGTGTTCACCGTCAAATTGTCGTCCGTGTCAAAATACCGGGAGGCGCTTTCGAGCGCCCTACGCACGTGGAGCGTCTCCCGCTGAAGCCACACATCTACGTTGGATTTCTGCTTCCTCGGCATGCTTCTCTCCCTTTCACGCAGATCTATTCGCTTTCGCTCCCTTCCTGATTCTTTCCCTGAATTGCCTTTCTCGCTCCTCTAAAAGTTCGAGGTATCGGCTAAACACCTGAACTGCCCGACGATGCCGAGCCTCGCTCATTCTTTCTTCGGCTCTCTTGAGTTTCCCATAGATGAAATAGAAGGGGAGCCGGTAATGCTCTCGACCCTGCCTCATCTTGGCCAGACCATGATCCGGGCGGTCGTCGCCGGCCATCGCATCCGAGACATGATGAAAAAAGAGGGTCAGGATGGGGAGAAAGGCGCGGGGAACATTGATCCTGCCGTTGTCTCGGGTCATGGCAGAACAGACCCGCCGCCATTCGGCGTCTCTCGTGTCATTCTTTCTGGTTTTCACGGTTAAGCCTTTCCTTCATTCAACAGCAACACGTCCAGTTCGTGGACGGTCATGAAGGCATCGGTGATAAACTGGTCCCTCTCGGACTCAGAATCCGGCTGGAGGAATGTGGCGACCCAGGCGGGGCCGTTGGTTTCACGGGTTGCGAATGCCGCGTGGATTCTGGAGACGGCTTCTTTGGTCAACGGATCACTGAGATGTAAGCGCAGGGTGTCTGCGACGTCACGGGGCCCATTCTGGTAATTGCCGACGAGGGCGTAAATGTCGTATGCATCCTTCTCTCGATAACGTTCTCCTAAGACGATCCCTTTCATGGTGAGGCAGCCGACGAGGTCCGCTATATGGATCGGCACGGTGATCTGGCCGCCTTCGGGGAGCGTCCCTGACAGGTCAAAGGTTACCTTGTGTTGAAATGCCGCTTCACACCCCTTGGTCTTGCGAGCCAACAGGTCATCCTGCACCGGCAGGTGGCGATGTTGGCCAGCCCGGGAATCCTGCTGATGCGTGAGAAAATCCACCCGGATCCTGTAGAGTTTCTGATCCACCGGAGAGACGACCTCTCGCTCAAAGACGTATGGGATGGGGTTGCCACGGATGTCCGGCGCTGGGCGATAGCTTCGCTCCTTCAAGAGTTCCACAATCGTGGCGTACTGCTGCTCGCTGAGCTTGGCGGGATCCACAGCCACATCAATGTCGATAGAACCGACGTGGAGGAATGTGTTGTCGGGCAGGCAGTGTTTCTCCAAAAGAAGATACGGCACCCAACCACCCACCAGGACAAGCGCATCTTGATACGCCCGAAGGGTAGTCATCACTTCCAGGAGCACGCTTTTGGAGGCGGCTGTAATTCCTGGGTTGTACGTTTGGGCGGTCCGTTCAGGCGGCACCCTTAAAAACCGATCTTCTGTTCGCGAAGGAACTCGGCCTGTTCTCTCCCGCGAGCGGGATTGGCGTAGAGATCCAGGTAAAGCTGAATGTTACCGACAAGGGTCACGTCGTTGATGGCCTGGGTCCTGTAAAAAATCCCAGGGTCGTAGGGGATGTAGATCCGCGCGTTCGGTCCGGACTCAACGGGACGCAGATCCAGCGCTTTCACCCACAGTCCAATCGCCGCGGCATCATTGACGTACCAGGTCGTTACCCCAACCCCCCGAACAAACGGCGCGATGAGAGACGCGGCTGAAAAAGAAGTCATCGCGTAGCGCCACCCTTTTTCTTTTCCCACCGCCGCGACCTTCGCCATGAGCTGCTCGGGTACGCGTTCAAAACTGTAGTAGGCCTTTCGGGTGCTTTTCTCCAAGGTGTACTGTTCCCGCCAGGCATCCAGCAATTTGCCCGGTTGGGTGAGTTGGATGCCTTTCTCAGTCCTGCCGGCGTACTCCTCTTCTGAAAGGCGACGGCATACCTTGGACGTCTGGCCAAGACTCACCTGGGCGGTCTCTGATAATTTTCTCAGGGTCCATGCGCGTTTGGGTTCTTCAAGCATGGCCCGGAGAATCCGGCTGGAAACCGGGGAAAACAGGGATGCGGGCCGCCCTGGTCTTGGAAACGGGTTTTTCTCGACAACCTTCTCCACATAGAGGTTATCCATCCGGAGGTAGCAGTTGCCGGCTAGGTCCAAGTATCCTGCTCCTTCTTCACGGCAGATTTCCCGGACTCGTGGAGTCACGAAGAACGAGGCCAATACCGGGTAGCCCGCCGGCTCTTTACGCAGTCCTGCTTTCAATTGTCGAAGAGACTCCCGGACCGTGCCGGGAGTTGGGCTTGGCTTGACTTCAATCCATAGCCACCGCTTTCGGCCAAGCGGGGTAGTCACCTCCACCGCTAAGTCTGCTCGGGCGGTACCTGCTTTCGGGTCAACCTTCGTCTTTATAATCCTGAAAGAAGGAACGAGTTCCGGCAGTGCCTTGAGCAGATCCGCCTCCAAGGTTGTCTTAGCTCGCCCATTGGATATGTTCACTAAACTATCTATTTTCTCCATCAATAGAAAGTATATAGTATAGTGAACGTTCTGTCAAGGGCTGTTTCCGCTGGGCCAGTCGCGCGAATGAATGTAATATAATAACTCGTTTCCCAACAAGAAGTTACGAATAAACACAGGAAGAAGATAATATAAGACTACGGAAGAATCCAATTCCCGCACAGCTTGTGCGAGTTTTTCTGTTTTGTGCAGCAACCTGCTACGCAAACGGCTGTCGGGGTACACTGAGGTTGTTTAAGCGGGCAGCGGGAGGGCTGGGACCTGGTAGGCCAATTGGGCTGGTTCTCCGGAGAAGCACCAGTCCCGGAACTGCGTGAGAAAGTCGGCCACGGGTCCCTCAGGCGCAGTTCCAAAGTCGTCCCCCGCCACAAAGCATCGGCGGGCAGGCGTCGGCTCCGTTTTAAATCGCAATGCAGAGGAAAACGCCGCTTCGAAAAACTGTTCCCTTCGCCGATCGGCCAGTCAACCCACAAACTCGCTAACCGGCTAACGCTTATGTTGCTGCGAACGAGGGGGTTGCTATTTTCTTAAGGCGTGATATATTGTCCTTCCCCGATAGGCAGCCCGTCATTTTAGAGGCCGTATTGTCTTCTCCAGCAACCATGAAAGCGGCATATTTGTCCCGCTTCAGCGAAAAGGAGCTGCACCTCTATGACGGCATCTTTGACACGGACCGCTTCCTGCCATGAAATCCTCCCGCGGCTTTCTTCCTATGCTCTTGGCCGGCTTTCCTTGCCGGAAACTCAACTGGTTTATTCCCATCTATTAGACTGCGGGACATGCTGGGAATCCGCCGACAGCCGGCTCGCGGGCGTCCCTGAAAGAAAACCAAAAAAGCTTTTGTTTATCTTCCCTGCGGCGGCAGCCGCCGTTGTTTTTCTTGCTGTGCCGCTTTTTTCCAGCGCTCACGTTTCTTCGCACGTGCCCTTTTCTGCCGCCAACCGGTCACCGGTCCACTCCGCCGTCGTCCCCGTTCGAACCGGAAAAACAGATTTCCGGCCGCAGGCCGGATCCGCCTACTACATCCGGCTTTATGTCGAGGATCTTCCGTCCGCTGAAAAAAATGTCCGGCGAATACTCTCCGCCATCCCTCTCACGGAAATAAAAGGGCCTTACGCCGGCCGTTATTACCTGACCGCAACCCCGGCTCAACTGGCCTTCTTCGCGTACCGGCTGGCCGAGGTGGGTGACCCCGGGATAACACGCGTGGGGGAACGCCGCTGGCGGGACGAGGCCTCCTTCGACCAGAACGCCTGCTCTGCAACGCTGGATTTGGTTTCTTAGAACGGTGTTCACGCGGCTGGACCAATCAGCCTGTTATGGACATCTTGGAAATGCTATTCTGGCGGTAAAAGAGGAGGTGCTTCGTGAGAAAAAACGCTTTTCATCTTTTCCTGGTGTTCCTCACCGGCTATCTGGGCGGACTCGCCGGCCAATGGATATTCTCCGTGCCTTCCGCAGCCGCCGCGTCCCGGGTCATTCAAGCAGACCAGCTCTGGATCTACGCCCAGGACGGCAAACACCGCCTGCAGATGGCTACTTACACGAATTCCGGCGAGCAGGGGCTTCCGCTCATCGGGCTTTCCGATAACAGCACTCAACTGCGGCTTCTCCTGCGGCTGGCCGGGCCGAACGAATCGCCGGTGCTGGTTTTCAAAGATAAAAACGGCAGCGACCGGATGGTGATCGGGCTGAACTATTCCGGTGGGGATGAAACCCCTTTCATCACTTACACCGACGCGGCAGGTAAATCCCGGTCTCTTCTTAACTAGGCCAGAGTTTGACGCGGCGAAGCCGCAGGGCGTTGCCGATTACCGACACGGAGCTGAAGCTCATGGTCGCGCCGGCCAGCATCGGGCTCAGCAGTATCCCGAAGAACGGATACAGCAGGCCCGCCGCTACGGGGACCCCGAGCAGGTTGTAGATAAAAGCGAAGAAAAGATTCTGCCGGATGTTGCGCATCGTCGCCCGGCTCAACCTCCTGGCCCGCGCGATGCCCCGAAGGTCTCCCTTGACCAGCGTGATGTCCGCGCTCTGCATTGCCACGTCGGTCCCGCCGCCCATGGCAATTCCAACGTCGGCCTGAGCCAACGCCGGCGCATCATTGATGCCGTCGCCCGCCATGGCCACCAGATGCCCTTCCGACTGGAGGCGCTTCGCCAAATCCCGCTTCCCCGCCGGGGTAACATTGGCATAGACGGCATCGAGTCCCAATTGTTTTCCCACAGCTTCCGCAGTCTTGAGACCATCACCAGTGGCCATGATAATCCGGACCCTTTCCCGGCGGAGAATATCCACCGCTTCACGGGTTGATGCCTTCAGTGTGTCTTCCGCAGCGAATAATCCGGCCGGCCGGTTATCCACGGCCGTAAAAACGACGGTCTGCCCGTTTTCGGCCGCCCGTTCCGCCTGCTCCAAAAGAGGGCCGATCTCAACGTTGAGCTCTTCCATCAGCCGGCGATTGCCGACGGCAACAGACCGGCCGCCCACCGTGCCCGTTATCCCTCTGCCGGTCAGCGAGCGGAAGTTTCCGGCCTCCGACAACGAAATCCCTTTGGCTCTCGCCCCAGAAACAACCGCCTGGGACAGCGGATGCTCGCTGGCCAGCTCCAGGCTTGCCGCCAAACACAAAAGTTCAGATTCGGTGAACAGCGCCGCAGGGTAAACAGCTGTCAGTTTCGGTTTGCCCTCGGTAAGCGTCCCTGTCTTGTCCACGATCAGCGTATCCACTCTCTCCAGGGTCTCGAGCGCCTCGGCTTTCCTAATAAGCACGCCGGCCTGGGCTCCCCTGCCCACCCCCACCATGATCGACATCGGCGTGGCCAGGCCCAGTGCGCAAGGGCATGACACAATCAGGACCGAGACCGCGTTGACGAGTGCGTAGGCCATCCTCGGCTCAGGACCCGCCAGCAGCCAGACAATAAATGCGGCGGCGGCAGCAAGCAGAACAAGCGGCACGAAATAACCGGAGACAACATCCGCAAGGCGCTGGATCGGGGCCCGGCTTTTCTGCGCCTCGCTCACCAGATGGACAATCTGCGCCAACAGGGTATCGCCGCCCACCCGTTCCGCCCGGATCACCAGCGAGCCGGTCCCGTTAACCGTCGCGCCGGTCACCTTCGCGCCGGGGCTTTTTCCCACCGGCACCGGCTCGCCGCTGACCATCGACTCATCCACTGGGCTTGTCCCTTCCAAAACAACGCCGTCCGCCGGCACTTTTTCTCCCGGCCGCACCCGCAAGCAGTCACCGGGCTTCACCTGACCCAGCGGGATCTGTTCCTCCACCCCGCCTTCCCGGATGATGCAGGCTGTTTTCGGGGCAAGATCCAGCAGTTCCCGGATCGCCAGGCCGGCGCGGTGGCGCGCCCTCAACTCAAGCACTTGCCCAAGCAGGACCAAGGTGGTAATCACCGCCGCGGCTTCGAAGTAAACTCCTGGACCACCGCTGTGCGCCCGGAAGGCGGCCGGAAAAACCGACGGCATGAAAACTGCGGCGACACTGTAGCCATAGGCCGCCGACGTCCCGAGCATGATCAGCGTAAACATGTTCGGGCTCCGCCGGAGGATCGAGGTAAACCCTCTCTGGAAAAACGGCCACCCGCCCCAGAAGACAACCGGCGTGCTCAGCAGAAATTGAAGGAGAACGGCAACCCGGCCGCGGATAACCTCCTTGAGAGGACCGCCGGGGATCATCTCGGACATCGCCAACAGGAAAACAGGAAGGGTCAAGACCGTGCTCACCCAAAACCGGCGGGTCATATCAAACAGCTCAGGATTTGCGCCTTCTGCGGCGGCCGCGTCAACCGCTTCCAGAGCCATCCCGCAGACCGGGCAAGCACCAGGCATCTGCCGGCACACATCAGGATGCATAGGGCAGGTATAGGCGGCCATTCAGTCCAAAAAACGCTCTTTCAGATCGGGGGTCGGCACCATGCAAAACTCCATCTTCCCAAACAAACGGTAGCGGTTTTTCGCAACGAGCCGGTACAACAAATCCCTGACCGGAACCGGGATAATAATAAAAACAAAGAGTGCCGGCCACAACCCCCGCATGCTCCTGGCGATGCGCAAAGCGGCCGACGACCTCAAGAAAAGCCTGCCCCTATCGATAAAAACCATAGTGTCCAACTCGTCAGGAGAAAGGCCGATCGTTTTTAAAATCTTTCGCCCCGTTTCGGACTGCAGCGTGGCGAACCGGAACCGTTTTTCAGGATCCCTCTTAATGAGGAACCGGACCCAGAACGAACAAAAAACGCAGACTCCATCGAACAGGATAAGCTGCCGGGACATTGCGCTCTCTTCCATGAAATCCTCCGGAATTATTGTAGCAAGAAACCCCTCCGGATATTTCTTGACCGGAGACCCCTTTCGGAGTTAATTTCAATAGCATGTTCAGGAAATTATTCGCCAAATTGATCGGCTCCACGGAGAAGAAGAAACCGGCCGCCAAAAAGAAACCCGTCAGGAAAGTTTCGAAAGCGGCCCCCAAGAAAAAAGTGGCTTCCAAAAAACAGGCCCCTTCTCCGGGCCCTTCGGATAAACAGATCGGTGATGTGGTTGCTTTTTTCCGGCTTCCGGTTGTGGCGGTCCTCAAAATCACCCAAGGCAGCCTAAAGGTGGGGGATAAAATCTGGATTCACGGCCACACGACGAATCTAAAGCAGGTCATCGCCTCAATGCAGATCAACCATCAGCCGATCCAGGAAGCCAAAAAAGGGGCCAAGGTGGGAATCAAGGTTTCTGCAAGAGCCCGCCGCGGCGACAAAATCTACCTGCTTCCCGCTTGAAGTCACCGGAAGGTCTACGCAAAGCAGGCGAGGGATTCAAGCAGACCGGTTAAAAATCCAAGGGAAAGGCTTCTTGGCCTGTTTAGCGTGTTTCGCTTCTTCCCGTTCAGCCAACCCCCTGTAGCGCTGAGCAAGACCGCACAAATAGTCTTGCGCTTTCGCGGCTTCGCCGGTCAGCCCGGAGAAATCAGCGATCTTCCAACAGCCGACGAGATAGTCGATGATGTCCGCGTAATCACGGATCGTATAAACTCCGATCCGCTGAGCCACCACGGCAAACTGGCTATAGAGATCCGGCGTTGCGCCGTCCGCCATCTGGCGCGCCGGCATTGTAACCGTATTTTTCATCATCTGGGCAAAGGCCAACACCCCCTCGGAAGGGTCCTGCTCGATCAGCTTGCCCGCGAACCGCTTATAGGCTTCCTCGTGCCGCGATTCATCGCCGGTAACCAGCGCACAGATGCTTCCGAGGATTTGATCGCCGTGCTGGTTGGCCAACCGGGCGGTATTCCCATGAGAGATTTTTGTCGCCCGCTCCTGGAACGAGGTGTAAATCATTCCTTTATACGGGTCATTGCCGGTCTTCGGGTCGAACCCGTTGCGAAGCAGGTGCTGTGTGGTTGCTTCGAACGCGCGCATGTCCACCCGGCCGGACAGGTACAGGTACCGGCTTAAGATTTCCCCGTGCCGGTTCTCCTCGGCGGTCCATCCGCGGGTCCATCGGGCCCAGGGACTGTCTGAGATGCCGGTGTCATCCTGAATGCCTTCATGCCGGTTCAGCATCGTCTGGTAAGCGGGAAGCGCCTCTTCGGTTACCGTATTGCCGATCAGGACAATCAGCACCTCATCCGGAACACCGCGCGCTTGGTCGCGCAGCTGCCGGATCTTGTCGTGCCAGTCCTCCGTCACCATGTCCGGCAGAATATCGGACGACTGCCAGCTCTCGGAAACTCTCTTGAGCAGGGAAAGGTTCTCCTCGACGAACCCCTCTATGCTTTTGATGACCTCAGCGTGGCTGCGCATTTCCCTATTGTAATCTCTTTTCAATGCGGAGGCAAAAAGTTAACCTAAAATATCGATTTATTCCCCATTGGCCCAGGCTGAGGGTGTATACTAGAAGTAGCAGGAGGAGTGGAGTGAACCGCTCCTGCTGATAAGAGGTGAAAGAAGATGGTGAAAGGCAGCGCCTAAACGGGCGGGTGAGACCTCCGGAACACCCCGCCCGTTTAGTTGTTTCTATCGAAGCCTCTTTCCGAATTCTCCCGAAACACCAGCCACAGCGATACAATTACCGTATGAAAACCAAAGAATACTTCGATCAAACCGCGGACGACTACTTGGCCGCTTACGATCGGCAAAATGACTTAAGATCCTTCATCTTCAGCGAACGCAAGCGGATCGTCTTTGAGCTGTTTGACGCCCCCGGCGGCGCCGTGCTGGACATCGGCTGCGGCCCGGGTGTCTTTACCGACCGGTTAAGCCAGCTCAAGTGCAAGACCTACGGGGTTGACCTCTCCGAAAAAATGGCTGCGCTGGCGCAGGGCCGCGGGTTCCCCCTCTCAAACTTCATGGTGGGAGGGATCGTCCAGCTTCCTTTCAAGGACAGCTCGTTTGACTCGGTTCTTTGCAGCGGCGTGCTGGAATACCTAGCGGATGTCGAGCCGGCAATTAAAGAAATGTCCCGAGTGCTGAAGCCGGACGGGCGTCTCATCGTCACTTTTCCAAACAAATCCAGCTGGCTGAATCTGCTTGACCAATCCCTCCGCCGGGTGATCCGTTTTCTGCAGCGGCTGAACCTGCCGGTAGAGAAGCACATCAGCCCGGACTACTCGCCGGGGTATCTTTCGCCGCGGCGGCTGAACCGCCTGCTGGATCAAAACGGTTTCGCCGTGGAGGCGGTGAGATTCCACATTTTCAGGCTGACTCTGCTGAGCAAAATTTCGCCGGACCGCTCGCTCAAGCTTGCCCGGAGAATGAACTTCGTGCGCAGCCGGTTTCTGGGGATCAACGCCGTCGTCCGGGCCCGCCGAATAAAATGACCCTGCTGAAAGACTCCATCAGCCTGGTCCTCTTCCTGCTGGCTTATCCCTTTAACCGGCTTAAGCCGGCGGTCCTTGTTTACCACTCGGTGGACCAAATCCCCTCTTCCGCCGACCCGTTGAAGCTCAACGTTCCTCCGGAACTGTTCGGCAAACAGCTGGCCTACCTGGCCAGCCGCCGCGCCAAACACACGCTCTGTTTCGATGACGGCTACGCCGGCGTCTATCACCATGCTTTCCCTGTCACCCAGCGGCACCGGCTGCGCAGCATCATTTTCCCGGTGGTTGACTTCGTCGAAGGCCGGCTATCCATGGACTCACAATTCTCTCAGGGCTATTCGCCCCAGCCGCTGACCTGGGAGCAGGTTGTCCAGATGAGCCGCGCCGGCGTGGAGATCGGCTCTCACACCATGACGCACCGCAATATCGCCGCGCTGGATCCCTCAGCCGCCAAAGAGGAAGCGGTCCGTTCCAAGAGAGAACTCGAGCAGAAAATCAGCCGGGAGGTAACCTCCTTTTCTTACCCGTTCGGCCACGCCGGCTCCTTCAACAGCCAAACTGAGACAATCCTTAAAGAAGCCTGCTACGAACGGGCCTACATCAATGTGATGGGCATGGAAAACTCTTCTCGGGAACCTTACCGTATCCGCCGCATCCGGATCTACCGCACAGACACGATGTTCCGCTTCAAGATGAAGGTGGCGGGGGCTTACAACTGGGTGGATTATTTGAATCTTCTGGCTCAATCGGTTGCGCTGTCATTGCGAGGAGCCCCAAAGGGCTGACGCGGCAATCTCGTCCTGAAATGGAGCGTTGGGCGGTTGGTCTGTTTGCGAGTTTGCCCGTTAACCCACTCACTCGCCAACCTGTAAACTGGTTAACCGTAAGTGGATTTTGCATGAGATTGCTTCGCTCCGCTCGCAATGACGGTTTTCCCTGTCTTCGCATGAGATGGCGCCGCGCGGAGTTTATCCTGAGGATTCTCAAAGGGCTCGCAATGACAGCGAGCAGAACTTCCCTGCTTACGGAACACCGGCGGTCTTCTTAAGAAGCCCCTTACGGCCCTCTGCCCTGAGCAAGCCTTCGTGGATCGCCTCCTCTGTCGCCTTCCGTCCAGACTCGTAGAGGAACGTTTTCTCCGCCTCGGTCAGGCTGAACTTGACGACCGAGATGCTCCCCGTGTTGATCGGCACGGTCCGCGCCCAATAAGCGTCCTCCACGTGGATCTTCTCATTCGCGGCCCGCATCGTGTTCAGCGTCCGGAACAAAAAGGCCCCAAAATTCCTTGCCGGCTCCGCGGGGGCCACCTCACCCTCCGAGACCATCTTCAAACCGACCGTCATCACGCCCGGCTGGTCGTCGAATGTATCAATCGGGTAGTTTTTCAGCAGGCCGCCGTCCACCACCTGTGCCGGCCCCTGAGCGGTCTTCCAGTTGTGGGCCTTGAAGAAGATCGGGATCGCCATCGACATCCGGACCGCCTCCGCCACCTCAACATCCGGCGTCTTTGTGGGGTCGAACGTCAGCAGCTGCTGGTTCGTCACGTCCGAGGCAAATATCCGCAGGAAAGTTTTACAGTCGGAGAAGGTCCGTACCCCTTTCTTCTCCAACAGCTGTTTAATCCACCGGTAAACCGCGGTTGTCGGGTAAACTCCGTACCCCAACTGCCGGATCGGGACCTGCGCCAAAAGCACCAACTTCTTCCCCAAGCCCTGGTACCATTTTGTCGTCTGGAACGGCCGGATGTCGGCGAACTCGTTGAAATCCTTGCTCCAGATCGCCTGCTTCATCTCCGCGGCGGAATAACCGGCGGCGTAGAGGGCCGCGGTGATCGCCCCGGCCGACGTGCCGGCCACCCGCTGGAATTTCACACCTTCTTCTTCCAGGCGGGAGACCGCCCCCACCAGCGCGATCCCCTTCACCCCGCCTCCCTCAAACACCCCGTCTGCTTTAGTCATGTTGTCGCTCCCTTTCGGTGATCAATCTACTGACGAATCCGGAAGATCACAAACTCAGCGGGCCACGCCAGCGCCATGCCGATCAGGCAACTCAGCCACCCGTTGTTGATGTCATTCTACCAAGGTACTGTTGCGGCTTACCGGCCGCGGAGAGCCCGGCCGATCGTCTGCTCACTCACCCGGAAGATTTTGATCTTCCAGATCCGGCCAAAATGGCCCTTGATCAGATCCGCCGCGGCCCTCTTCTCGGTCCTCAGCAGCCACAGCACCCTCAGCGGCTTCGACCCGGCTATCACATAGCGGCTGGCGCTCCGGCACAAGCGCTTCAGCTTCCGTTCCTTGCCGGTGTTGACCCAGCGCTCCCGGAGATCTATCACCCATCGGGCGGGAATCCCCCGTTTCAATTCCGCTTCAACTAAGAACATGGTTTCTCTCTAAGTTAAAGACAAATGGCTCCCCCTCTTAGACGCGTTTCGCAACCCCACCGAGAGCTTCAGAGCCGAAATCTTAGAGATTGGGGTGCTGCTAAAAAAGTCGGAGGAAGAGCTTATGCTGCGAGCTTCTTGAGCTGAGCGATAAGTTCCAGGAGCCGTGTCGTGACAGTCTCCCAGACAATGTCCAAGTCGATGTCGAAATAACCATGGACCAAGCGATTGCGGATGCCGCTAATCCGATTCCAAGGAATCTCCGGATGTTCATGGCGGAAATCCTGAGAAATTTTCCCGGCCGCTTCGCCAACGATCTCCAACAAATGAACCAATGACAAAGTGAGCTGTTCGTCCGTGTCCAAGTCGCCCCGAGTCCGTCCCTTGGAGAACTCGCTTGCTTTAAGAGCAGCCTCAAGCATGTGGCGAACACGATCTTCGTCTTTAAGCTGCTCGGTCATATTGGACTTCCGCCTCGGCCAATACCCGGTCTCTAAAGAATCGGCTCAAGAAACCAGCGGTATTCAGGTCGGCTTTTCGACCGATAATTTTGGAAAGCTCATCTTCCCAATCAAAGAATTCCCAGCCGGGCACATGCCCTGGCTCGAACTCTACCAGCACATCCACGTCGCTGTCCGGCCGAAAGTCGTCCCGAAGAACGGAGCCGAACAAGGCCAGCTTGCGGATGTGGTGTCGTCGGCAGAATTCCGCGATCTTTTCTTTATCTAGCTGTATTTTGGCGCTCATTTCATTCTGAGTATACAACAAGCCCCTTCCCAAGACCACAGGAAGGGGCTTGCGTTTGAATGAGTTATGATAATTTCTCCCCGGTTAGGATTCGAACCGCCACCCTACCCCTTCGGCAGGACTTCCTTCAATTTTCTGACCAGCGCGGCATCCAGCGGGTCGGTGCCGGAATCGAAGCGGGCAACCACCGACCCGTCAGGGGCGATCAGGAACTTGTTGAAGTTCCAGGTGATCGGGCCTTCAAAGCCGGAGATGCCCGTCAGGTATTTGTACAGGGGGTGGCTGTCCTCCCCTTTCACGCTGATTTTGGAGAAGAGCGGGAACGTGGTGCCGAAGTTGGTTGTGCAGAACATCTGGATCTCTTGGTTGGTGCCCGGTTCCTGCGCCCCGAAATTGTTGGCCGGGAAGGCCAGTATCTCGAAGCCTTTGTCTTTATACTGCCCGTAGAGCTTTTCCATCGAGGCGTACTGCGGCGTGTAGCCGCAATGGGAAGCGGTGTTCACCACGAGCAGGGCTTTGCCCTGGTAGTCGGCCAGCGATTTCTCCTGGCCGTCTATCGTCTTCATCGTGAAGGAATAAATGTTCTGGTCCATCGCTTTCGCGGTGCTCACGGCCACCCCCAGAATGCAGAAACAAACTCCAGCCAGTAATAGGTGCTTCATCCAGGTCCCCCCTTCCCCCTATTCTAACCTGCCCGCATACCCGGCACGGTTACTCTCTTAAGGTTTTCGGGTAAAAGCAATGCAGGCAAGAAAGCCGGCGATAAGAACCCCCGCGCCGCTAAGCCAGAAAGGGACATGCCAGCCGCCGATCACCGCCTCCCACCGGAAAACCAGCCGAAGGACATGCATGAACGCGATGGCCAGGAAGATGCCGCCTGCAACCCGATTGAAAGCTCTCTGAGTCATTTGTATCCCCTCCAAAAGGGAAAACCCCCTGTTTCCAGGGGGAGTGGTACGGATGCCTCTGCTTTCTTTTGGTCCGGTCCGCGCTATGCCTTTCGATTATTGATTCTCCTGGGCGACGGACCTCATAAGGTCGGAGAGGTTGGGCATTCCTTTCGGCATCTCGAATTTCTGTGGGGTCTCGGTGATTTTGGTCGTGGCCCCTTTCACGATCTTGCTGAGGACCATCGTGGTGTCCTTCGACTCCATTTTGACGAGTCCGTAAGGGGAGACCTGCTCCGCGATCCAGACGTCGGTCGTGATTTTCCCTTCCTGGGATTGGTAATGGTCGCAGGCGAAATTGCCGGCCGGCGTGGAAACCTGCTCCCTGCCGATCAGCTTGGCCGATTCCTTCAGATTGGTCTCGGGGGCGGAATGGCCCCGCATCACCGGCATTTCGATCGCCGGCTCTGTGCCCGCCTTCATGATGGTTCGCTTGATGCCTCCCGGGGGGACGATGAGCATTTTCATCACCATCTGCTCCGGAGTAGCCATCCGCGTCTCCACCCAGTAGCCCCCCTCCTCTTTGCCGACCACAGCGACTTCCCAGTCCATCGCCGGCTGGTTCTTCTGTTTCATCTGGTAGACCGCGCCCGAGCCGACCACCGGGTGCCAATCCCCCTTGAAGGCCGGCATGCCGCGGCTGCCCCGCGCCGCGAAGGCCGGGCAGGCGGCGGCCAAAAAGGTGAACAGTATGCTCCAGTAAATAAGCCGTTTCATCTTCATCTCCTTTTATTGGGCGGCTTCTGTTTTCTGCGGCGCGGTCCCGGTTTCAGCGGCAGGTTTGATGTACCCTTTTTCTCTCAGCCGGTCAATTGCCTTTTTGCCGAGCTGCTGCCCCCACTCCTGGCCGGAAATCATGCTTTCCCGCATAATCATCGGCGTCACGCTGACGATTTTCCGGCCCAGCGGGGTTTCGTAAAAGGCGATCAGCTCTTTAATTTCATCGTCGGTGTAATATTTCGCGTAGATCGGGATGACCTTGTCCAGGAGCTCCTCTTCGTGGATGTCTCTCATGAACTCATCCCAAAAGGGTCCGGGGACCTGGGGTGTATTTGTTCTCAGGGATTTCATCATCATGTCCATTACCTGCATCGAAAGATTCCCGGCGCCCGTTACGGCCATAAGCCTCTTGATGTTTTCTTTCTGGACCTCGCTGACAACCGGCATCTCTTCGGCGCGTAACAGCCCGGCTTGCAAGGTGAGAATGGGGAGGAGCAGCGCGATTCCGGCAGCTTTATTCCACATGAAGTATCCCCTTTCGTTGGAAGGTTGGTCCGGCAAACTCACATTATATGCCTGTTCCTGCCGGCGCGCGAGGGATGGCTAATTTGACACGCAAACTACGCCGCTACTGCCAACGCAAGGCGGATGCGGGGATTAATGAAGGGAAATTGCCGGCGCTCCGGGATCAGCTGACCGTATGGATCATGATCTCCAGGTTTGAGGGGCGGGCCAAAACAAGCCCTTGCCGGATAAGGGTCCCGATCGCCATCATGACCATCGGCACGGCCCAGCCCAATTCCTTGGAAAGCTGGCCGGCTGTCGCCTTTCTATGCACATCGAGATACAGCAGTATCTCGCCGGAGAGCAAACCCAACGACGTGATGATGGAGGCCGTATGTTTCCAATCCGCGACATTCGATGTTTTCCCGGAAAGCTGGCTATCCATGAGAGACCCTCCTTTGTTTTAATGGACCAAGTATGCGCGCGGAATGTTACAGGAAAATGAACTCCAGATGAAATGGGGGTTAAGCGCCGCGCCGGGTTAGGCGGCGGAGGGGAGCCTGGTGGGACTACCGCGCGGCAGGCGGATATCCCCAACGACCCCGGCCAGCGCGAGAAAGCGGACGGTCAGGTAGGTCATGTCCAGCTCCCACCAGCGCAGGCCGTGGGCGGCGGAGGTCGGGTAAGCGTGGTGATTGTTGTGCCAGCCCTCGCCGAACGTCAACAGAGCGACCCACCAGTTATTTGTCGAGCTTTCGCCCGTGTCATAGGTGCGGTAGCCCCAGATGTGGGCGGCCGAGTTGACAAACCAGGTGGTGTGCCAGCCTAAGACAACCCGGACGGCGACGCCCCAGATGACAAAGGGCCACCCGCCCCAGGCGAGAAGGAGCAGTCCTAAGAGGATCTGCTGAAGGCTGTTTGTTTTGCTGATGAAGCGGTGCACCGGGTCGTTGGCGATCTCCGGCGCGTAGCGCCAGTGCTTGGTGGGATGGTCCAACACCTCATCGTAGGCAAAGAGCCAAAACATGTGCGACCACCAGAAACCCCTGTTGGGGCTGTGGGGATCCTGCGGGCGGTCGGTGTAGGCGTGGTGGATCCGGTGGGTGGCTACCCATTTCATCGGGCCGCTCTGCAGTGCCAACGCGCCGCAGACGGTCAGAAAATATTCGAACCATTTCGGGGCCTTGAAGCTCCGGTGCGTGAGCAGGCGGTGGTAGCCGAGCGTGATGCCGAGGCCGACCGTGACCCAGTGGAGCGCCGCGCACAGCCAGAAGGCCCGCCAGCTGAACGTTACCGGCGCGAAGAACAGGGCGGCATGAAAGAATATCACGCTCAGCAGAGTGGGCCACTTGACGGCAAGCCGCGGGGCCTCGGCAAAAAGGAACTCATCCTGTTCCAAAACGGCGGCAGTTTGCGTCATGGCTTCCAATTCGGCGGTAATAGGCATAGCAGGCTTTTTGTTATTATACCATCAGTGTCCGGCGGACAGGGCGGCCCGCCGCTTCAGCTGTTCCTTCATCTGAACGGCCGCCATCGCGTAGCCGCCGTCGGAGCCGTCCAAAAAGTGAAGGTGAGCCCCGTTATAATCGGCCACCAGGCAGGTCAGCGCCCAGACGTTCAGCCAGCATGCCAGCTGTTCGCTCCGTGACTTCCCGAAGCTCTTCAGCTTCACCTCGGGCCAAAAACCTCTTCCGGTGATCGTCAGCTTCAGCCCTTTCAAAGAGACCGGGCGCCGGGCCTCGTCGACGCCGTAGACTCTCTCGATCACGGCAAACAGTTCCCGGTAGATGTCCGCCCTCTCCCGCGCGGAACCGGCGACCGCCTTCACAATCAGGGAGACGGTATCGCCACGCGGGCTCGGTATCGGCCTCCACCGGCATTCGAGGCCGGTGGAGTCTGCCTGCACGCCGGGGTTTTCCCCCTTTATCTCATGGAGATCCTGTGTCGCCGGGTTCTTGACCCGCTCCTCGGCGAATAGGATCCCCTCCCCCGCGAACACCGCCACCGAACACTTGGGCGAGAGCCTCTGCCGGGCCACCAGCACCCGGTGCCCCACCTGCCGGATCACCGGCACCGGCACAACCCCGGTCCGCAGTTCCAACCCGTAGGCTTCGAGGGCCATCCGTTTTGTCGCGGACAGAGCTTCCCGGACGCCGGGAAGGCGGCTCTCCGGCACGCAGAGAGAGGCCCCATCCCCCCCGAACAGGTACGGGATCTCGACCGGCTTCGCGGCGTTGACGACCGATGTGATCACAGACACCCCGACCACGTTGACTTCCTTATAACGGCCTTCCCGGATCGCCTGCGTGGATCCCCGGACATCGGCGATGACAACACTCCAGTCATCGGGCAGTTCGGCATACCGGGCGGGATCGATAAGGTCGGCGAAGGCATCGATCGCCGGAAGCCCCGCGTAGAATTGTTCGGACAGCACTGAAGCCGCTACCGCTTGGCCTTCAACGCGTCGATCTCCCGTTGCTGCTGCGCGAGCCGTTTGTTCATCTGATCGATGTAAATGTGGGCTTTTTCCAATTCCTCGAGAATACCGCGCTGCTGCTGCACGATGTCTACAACCTCAAAACCTCCGGCGTCTGGAGAAACCACCGGAAGCGCTTTCAAATGGCCATTTTCCCACATATAGGCCGCGTGTTCCTCGATCGATTCAAGGGGATAGCCGGGACGGAACACGTAGTCAGCGCCCAGTTGTTGCCCTCGAGAGAAAATGGCGCCTTTAACCGTCACGTTCCCCATGACATGCATAGGACCATCGTAGATACCCAATTTTCTCTGGACGTTCAATTGTCCATCTACATTCGCTGATCCTACGACATTCAGGATATCCGGGGTATCCCAGGCGGCTGTAAAGCGGGACACCGCGATGTTGATCCCAACCTGCATAACCTTCGGATATTGGAAACGCACCGGCGGGATCAGAACCAGGGGATAGCCGGCGTTGGTCTGAAACTCTTCCGGATCCGTCAGTATCCCAAATGGCTGAAAGGTTAAAAACCTCTTATACAGAAACTTAATCTTCCAGGCTTTGAGGGACTCCGAATTCTCAAGGCGCAGAACTGCAGAAGACGGCCCACCGACCATCATGCTTCCCACCACATCCAATCGCACACCCTCTCGCTCAGCGTAAGGAGCAAATAGCTGCGATTCTCCGATCCGAACTTTCCCTGGAATAAAAACATCCCCGATCCCGGGGAATGGCGGCTGATCCGCGAAATAATAGGGGGGTTCCTCGGGGCGGATGCCGACGGAAAGAGAACTCGTGTGTGTGTTGCCTTCCACCAGGAGATTCCCTGCGGGGACCCGGTTATCTGGTAGAGATTCCGGCTTGTAGTCGTTGCCGATCGTTACCGAGTCGGCATGTGCGCGGTGGAAACGGGTAGGGATGGTGGTCGTGTAATAGGTAACGAGTTCAGTGGTGTCGCCGCGGGCGGAACCGGAGAAAACAAACCCTGCCAGAAAGGCGCCTAATCCGTAAAGCCAGAGCCTTCTCATGTGAGTTATTTTCCCTTGGCCTTCAACGCATCGATCTCCCGCTGCTGCTGCGCGAGCCGTTTGTTTAACTGATCGATATAAATGTGGGCTTTTTCTAATTCCTCGAGGATACCGCGCTGCTGCTGCACGATGTCTACAACCTCAAAACCTCCGGCGTCTGGAGAAACCACCGGAAGCGCTTTCAAATGGCCATTTTCCCACATATAGGCCGCGTGTTCCTCGATCGATTCAAGGGGATAACCCGGATGAAACACGTAGTCGGCGAGCAATTGCCTTCCTTGAGATAAAATGGCGCCGTTGACCTCCACGTTGTCCCTTACATACACGTTACCGTAGACACCCAATGCTCCATAGACGCTCAAGTATCCATTCACATTCGCTGATCCCCCGATATCCAGGTTATAGCGGGGTTTCTCAACATTGATCCCAACCTTCCCTTCCGGGGCCAGAATTAATGGATACGTGCGGTTCGGAGGCTCTTCTTCCTTTTTCTCTTTCTTTTCCCGCTCCATCAAGATTTTCGACGGCGCAAAGATTAAATAACGGTCCTTCAACCGAACCTCCCAGGCCTCGTTGGTCCCCCGATTCACAAAAAACATCATTGCAGGAGATGTCCCACCGACCACCAGGCCTCCCTGCACATCCAACCGCACAGGCCCCTCCTCATTAGTGCTCGAGGGGAATATGAACGGCTGCGATCCTCCGATCCGGACTCTCTTTTCAATCAACACATCCCCGATCCCGGGGAACGCCTCACGATCCATGCTGGAGGGAGTTTTAGGAGAGCGGACGCCAACGGAGAGAGACCTCGTGTGTGTATTACCTGCCACCAAGAGATTCCCTGCAGGGACCTGCTTGTCTGGAAGGGATTCTGGATTATAGTTCTCGCCAATCGTTGCCGAATCGGCATGTGCGCGGTGGAAGCGGGCGGTGCTGACGTTTGGGGAATAGGTAACGAGCTCGGTGGTGTCGCCGCGGGCGGAACCGGAGAAAATAAACCCTGCCAGGAAGACGCTACATCCATAGAGCCAGAGTCTTCTCATGTGAACCATTTTCTCCGGCGGGATTCGTTAACGCAAGACAAATGGTTACCCCGCATGGACCCGGCAGTACGCTCCTATCTTATCTCCAACTCTTCAGTTTATCCACTGCATACGGAAGAGATGCCTCTATCGCTCAGGCGCTGTTAATATATTCCGAATCTTGTCATCCAAAGACATGGCTGGCGGTTTGCCCGGGTTGACTCTCTATCGCTGCCTTGATTTTTTCAGCGGAAATCGGGTATAGTTTATACGGATCTTTGTGATAGATTGTACAGAGCTGAAAACGGCAAACCACTCGGAAGGGTGGGACGCAAAGCTACCGGTCCTAAAATGGCGGACAGCGGGGCTACCAGAATCTCTAGTGCACAAAGCTGGTCTGGAAACGATCCCATCCCGCGGCTCCTCGAGTCGTGGGATTTTTAATGCTTACGGGGAGAATTCCTAGGACCATGGGCCACCTATTGTGGCTTGCCGATCAGCTCGCAAGACAGGAGATCGGCAATGCGCATACGGTGGTTAATCTTGGCAGGATTTTTAGCGATGACTTTTCCGCTCCCAGCGGGGGCAGAAGAACACCCGGCGCTGAGCCTGGACCAGCTCTCCAAACAATACAAGACCCCCGAAGCTGTGGCTCAATTCCTCCGTCAGGAGTTTCTGTTCGAAAGCGACTTGGACCTTTTTGGCGAAGCGGAGCATTGGCAATTGCCGGAAGAGTTCGCGGCGCGCCGAAAAGGAGACTGCGAGGATTACGCCCTGCTGGCCCAGGCCGCTCTCATCCGAAATGGGATTGAGGCTTATCTCTTCAGCATTTTCGGTGAAAACGGCTACGCCCATACGGTGTGCGCCTTCGTAGATCCGCGCGGAGGGTATAGCGTGATTGATCAGGGCAAGATCCGGTACTACCGGGCAAAAACCTTTGAGAAACTCGCTTACCAGCTTTATCCAGCGTGGAAGTTCGGCGGGTTATCCGAGCAAGTAGGCACGCGCGGCCGTCTGATCAAAAGATTCACGAATCCACACCCGGTTCACTTTTCCGCTTTCGCAGATCCACTCGGAAGCTTCCAGTTCTAATTTTCCTATCAATCGTCGTACTCCGGGGTCGCGGGTTCGGAAACCGGATTCACAGCCGGCTCAGGAGGAGCGGGATCCGGCAACCCGGTCTCTGTATGAAAGCTTGTCTCCTGTGCGGCCTGATCCGCTAAGAGCGCGTCCTGCTGAACCTGCTGTTCTGACTGAAATGCGTTGGCATCGGCCGCCTGCTCTTCATGGAACACCTCATGCTGAGCTTCCTGGTCGTTGTTAAAAGTGGCGGCTTCCGCGGCTTGTGCGTTATGTAACTCTTCGTGTTGAACTTCCAGTTCGCCCGTATCCTGATGCAGTTCGGTGTGCGCCTCGGCCGACGGATCCAGCTGTTCATGCAGCTGAGTATGTTGTTCCTGCACTGGGTCCAATTGGGCGTGCTGCGCGTCGTGCTGGGCCTGCATCGGATCCAATTCCTGGTGTAACCCGTTATGCTGAGCGGCCAATGGGTCCAACTGATTATGCACGGTGACGTGCTCCGCCACCTCCTGGGCCTGATAGCTGTTGATATACCCCTGAAGGGTACCCTTCTGCGATCCTGTCAGATTCTTATCGGCATCCACATCGGCATGGATCTTGCTGCCCGATGCCCCGTTGGTTGCAAGAACGTCGTGGAACAGGGTGTGCTGCTCAGAGGTTAGCTTCAAATCGCTCGACTTGCTGGACTTCTTTTCTGCATTCGCCTGCATCGCGGCTAAATCAGCTGACAAACCATCGAAGGTGGGGTGAAAAACCGTGTGCTGAGTGGTCACGTTGTTCAATGCCGTATGATCGAACGCTTGATGGTCGCTGATCAACGCGTCCAGGTCGTCATGAGAGAAAACCTCCTCCGCAGCCAGCAAATCATCCAACCTCTCGTGGTCAAAAGCATCGTGCTGGGCAGTCAGGTTCTGAAGCTGGTCATGGTCAAACTGGTCGTGCTCTGCGGCGAGATCTGAAATCCCTTCATGAAGAGTGTCCAGGGCCGCTTGCTGACTTTGGGCGAGGACCGCAGCCGCTGCTTCATGATCACTATGAAATTGATCGTGGGCGGTTACGTAGGAGCCTTCTTGCAATCCGCGATCCACATTCTGCTGCCCAAATAAGGCGTTGAGCACATTCTCAAGCGCTTCATGGAGCGAAAGGTGCGCCGGACCAAAATCCGGTGGGGGCAGCTCTTCCTGCCCGCCATCTCCTACATCACCATCTCCTCCATCCCCCTCGCCTACATCCCCCTCGCCTACATCCCCATCTCCTACATCACCGTCTCCTCCATCCCCTACATCGCCGCTACCCGCATCTCCACCTCCTGTACCTCCAATGACCTGCTCTTCACCCCCGCTAATTTCATTTGGAGAGAGTTCAGACAACAAATCGAGTATCGCTTCGGTATCTAGGAAGGGATCTAGGTTTGGGCCGCCGTTCCCCCCAGATCCGGCTCCAACCGGCAAGAAATCCGCCCCGGTATAAGGAAGAATATTATTGCCGCCGTCTGAACCGAGTAACGCCTGGTCGACCAACAGTTCGCCGTCGTTGACCATCCCGGCAGGTAGTGCCGCAATCGCGAGTGTTGGCCTCAGGGCAAAAACCGTGATCAGCACCGCATATGCTATTCGTCGCATCGTTTCTCCTTTTGAAATAAAAATCGCCGGACTACCAATAATTTCGGTAGTCCGGCGATCCTCTCTTCTGGACCCGTGACTTTGCGACCCCGGATTGCTCCGCACGCTGGGATTTTCTACTTCAGCGCGTCCACCAGACCATCTCTTCTAGTGAAGGTGTGCCTTTCTCGATGGAATAACCTAATTATAACAGTTATAAAATACTTTGTCAATCTACTTAATAATAATATTAACTTACATTAATCAAATAAAATTAATGATTTACATCGAAAAAAGGACCTGGATTCCTGCAATATGCCGTGCGTAATCGAAAAAGTCGTTTCGATTATCGGCATTTACAAAGCGGTAAAAACCGCGGGTGGCCCAGCGAGGCGTCCAGTAATGGGTGAGGCCCGCATAGAAGTGCCAACTGGAATCCTGCCGCCGTCGGGTATCGAGACTGCTTAAGGAGGTGAAGGTCGGATATTTGCCATAGTTCCACCCGCCGGAGAGGTCCAAATCCGTTCTGGTTAAAAACGGCATTGGCGTATGAATCCCCGCGCGGGTAAAAGAACCGCGCCGCTTAAAATTGGATCCGCGCGTCCAGTCCAGGTTCAACTCCTGCCCTACAAAAAAATAGCGGCGGAAGTCCGCCGTATAGAAATACTGTGTGATCCCAAGATCATTGGAGAAACCGTCCCGCGAAGTCTGGTCCGGATTGAATCCGTCCGGGCCGAACTCTAAAGCGGAAAATTGGTTGTAAAGATACGTGCGGGTCTGCGGCGTCAACCGGATATCCGAGCTGAACAGGAACCGGTTGATGATGGAGAAAAGGTTGCTTCGGAGAAATCCTGCCAGGAACTCGTATCGGGCGCCGAGCACGACGTCCCGACTCCAAAGGTCTACCCGTTTCTTCAGATCCAGGGCTACTTCCTGTGAAGTGAAATCCAGATCCTGCGCACTTCCGTCATGAAAACTCTGCCGGCCTGTATAGATCACATCGAAACGGAAATCCGGTCGTACGATCAACCGGTATCCGAGCCCCAGATTAAGCGAAAAACGGGCCGCCTGCTGCTCGTTGCCGGGAGCCGTCAGACTCTTTTTGACCGGCTTCAGGTGCGGGTTGCTGTCATACTCCACGCCGGCGCTGCCGAAGAGATAGTATCGTTTGGGCACACTGATCTCTTTCTGAGGGTGCAACGCCTCCAACTGCTCCTGTGCCCATCGGCGGTATTCTTCCAAAGGGCTATTCTCTACCACCCATTTCCATTCTTCGCGGGCAGCTTGCTCATCCCCTTTCCCGAAATAGGACTGACCGAGGAACCAGTGGGTGGGGACATGGTTGGGATTATCTTTCAACAATTCCTGGTAAATGGCGATCGCTTCGTCGTGCCGGCCCAGGCGATCCAGCGTCATGGCACGATAGCGGCTGATTAAAGGATCTCCGGGATATTCCTTGGCCAGGACCTGAACGGCCTCCAGTGCGCGGGGATAATCTCCTTCCTTGAAAAACTTGCTGAAGGGGCTGGTAATGAATTCTTCGGGAGAAATTGAACCGTGCCGGACCGTTTTCCCAGCAACCTCGCCGCGGTTCTTGCCGACTCGGCCTGGCGTATCCGATAACGCAACCCTTTCGGACCCGGCCAACAACGCTACAATGCAAAAAAGGGCGATGCCTAGATTTTCCGCGCGTTTTCTGCTATTCAATTGGCTCCATGAGTTGCATCATACTATTGGGTTTGTGACCCGCTCGGCTCTTGCTCAAAACCAGGACGTGGTTCCTCTTGGGTCATCTCCGCGGGTGGCGGGTTGGGGGCTTGCTTCCGGACCACTTCTCGGTCAATCATGCTTTCATCGGCAGGCTGCCCGATGGACCGGCATCCCCCAGTGCCTAAAACAATACAAATAACAGCGATCGATAGTTCTCTGCGCAACATGGCTAAACCCTACCAAGATTCCATTTCAGTGTCAAGCGTCGGAATCGGGCATCTGTACTAGGTACCGAGAAGACTACTTTATGCTGACCGGCGGCAGGTCGTATGGCCTTTCGCGAGTACAAATGGTTGCCCCGCCTGGATTCGAACCAGGACAAGCAGATCCAGAATCTGCTGTGCTACCGTTACACCACAGGGCAATAAGCTGAAGAGCGCTGATTGTTAAAAACCTTATTATAGCGAAGGAAATCCCCTTGAGCAGGTAAAATAGGGAGTGAGAGGAGCCTATGCTATGCGTATCAGTAAAGCTGTCTTTTTTTCCGTTTTTTTCGCAGCAACCGGATTGCCCTCTTCCCTGTGCCAGGCTGATGTGATTACTTTTGGCAACGGCCGCACGTTGGACTGCATTATCGTCAAGGAAGAAAAATCGTCTGTTAAAGTGCAGTTCTCTTGGGGCGGTTATATGACGATCCAGCGTCCCGAGATTGCTGGGATCATTCAAGAGTCTCCGGAGAAAAATAAACAACTGCTGGCGGAGTGGAAGCAGCAGCACCAGGCGGAGGAACATCGTAAGAAGGACAAGGCCTCTTTCGAAGCGGACCAGCGGTCCAAGGGAATGGTGAAATACAACGGGGAATGGCTGACCCGGGAAGAGATCGATCTGGCGCGGGACAAGCGGGCGGACAAAGAGATCGACCAGCTCAAACAGCAGATTTCCGGACTCCAGCAGAAGATCCAGTTGCTCGACCATGAGAACCAGCAGCTGCGTTACGAGAGCCAGCAACTGCGCCAAGAAATAAACGCCCAGAGGAAACTTTACGTCACCCCGCCGACGGTGATCATCCAGAAGATCCGGCCCGAGAGGCGGCGCGGCGGGTCATCACAGCAGGAGACCTCCTCCTCTTCAACCTCAAGCGAAAGCGGTTCAGGGTCGGACGCCGACGGCTCCGTCAAACAAATGGTGCCGGTCGACTAAACCGCGTAAAGAGAAACAACTGTGTCAGCTTTCGGATAACTCCTTCAGCTTCGCATGGATGACCCCTTCAACGGCCTCGTTGGCTCGAATCCAGGTGATTTTGACATCTGGATGGCTCTGTTTAAAAACCCGGAATATCTCATCGGCGAAGGCGTGGCCGATGAAGCTGACCCCTTCGAAATCCAGGAATACCTCCTTGAAGCGGTCAAACCGGGCAAGGAGCCGTTTCGCCTGCGACCGGGAAACCAGGTTTTCGTCCCCGTAAATGGCAAGACTCACCAGCACATGCGTTTTGGTGAAACCAAAATCATCCGCTTCCGAAGCGAACTTTTCGAATGTCCCCTGAACCGTCCTCTGAGAATCCCTGTATATGCTCATAAAAACGGCCGTCCCTTTATATTCTTGCTTCGCGTCCTCGATGAGCCAATCATCTTCTCCAAAGTGTGAAAAGAACAGCTTTCCGGAAAGAATCGAGAATTTATCGAACATCCAGGTCGTGAAAAAGATTCCCTCTCCCGTGTGTTTTTGCGGGTCGGTGGTCAGCTTGCCCTTGGCGAGTTCCAATATCGCATGGCGGTGATCCTCCAAATGGCACTCTTTCCTGATCTTCTCGAAAATACCGACACCATCATCGGAAACAGACAGCTTTACCCTCTTCGCCGTTGCTTCCAAGGAGACGACGCATTGTTTGGCTTCGGAGTGATCGATAACGTTGTTGAATATCTCCGTGAAGCCATGCTGACAGATCTGCAAGATATTCGGCTTCAAACCCTTGAAATGCGGTTCAATATCCTGCCTCCAAACCTTGTCCTCAGCTAAACCCTCCGTGACCGGGATGGTGAAAACCTTGTCCAAGATCTTCTTCAGGAGGTACTTTTTATTGCGGGTTTTCCCTTCGGACAAAAGCAGGCCTTCTTCCTCCAGCTTTTTAAAGTGAACATTCACAGCCTGCCTGGAGATTTTGAATTTCTCGGCGGTCCTGAGAGCTGCTTTTTCAGGATGGATTTCGAGATTTTCGAGGATAAACTCTCGGATTATTTCTGGATTGGGTCTTTTATTCCCCATAATTATCTCCAATTATAATAAGTTATATTTTGTCAATTTAAATTTATAGACTGTCAATTTATCTGATTATTATCAATATATAATTCTTATATTGTCAATTATATACTAATTTGTCAATATTATTACATTATATTGTCAATTTGATTGTACGAAGAGTTGGCCTTCTCTAAAATGAGGGGACTAATCGAATGCCGGTCGGGGAGATAACTATTTAGACCGCGCAGAGGGTGCCGGCCGCGGCTCGGAGCCTCTTGATCGTCTTCTCTTTGCCGGCCACTTCGAGGACGTGAAACAGCGAGGGACCGACCGAGCGGCCGGTAACGGCAACGCGGGTCGGGTGAATCAGCTCGGCCGGTTTGATCTTGAGCTCCGCGGCGAGTTCCCGGCAGGCCGCCTCCGCGGAAGCGGCCTCCCACGCGGAGATTTTCTCGAGCCGGTCGGCGTAGGCCTTCAGCCTCTCGGCAACGCCGGGCTGTTTCAAGCGGGAGGCGACAGCCTGCTCATCGAACGGAATGTTGTCCGTGAAAATCCCCTCGGTCTGCCGGACCATGTCCTCGACCGTCTCGGAGCGGCTCTTGTAGGTCTCTATCACTTTTCCGACCCAGGCCGGGTCCAAAGCTAACGCTTGTCCTGAGCCTGCCGAAAAATCCCACCAGCCCCGCTCCTTCATCGCCTCATGCATAAGCGGCAGCAGGGTTTCCAGCGGAGTCTTGGCCATGTACTGGTTGTTCATCCAGGTCAGCTTCGCGAGATCGAAGACGGCGCCTGTTTTCCCGATCCGGTCCAGCGTGAATTCTTTGACGAGCTCCTCGACGGAAAGGATCTCCCGGTCGCCGCCGGGCGCCCAGCCGAGCAGAGAGAGGAAGTTAATCATCGCCTCGGGCAGGAACCCCTGTTTTCTGTATTCGTTCAGGTTGGTGGCCCCGTGCCTCTTCGAGAGGCGGGACCGGTCGGTGCCGAGGATCAGCGGGATATGGCAGAACGTCGGCGGGGTCAACCCCAGCGCCCGGTAGATCAATATCTGCTTCGGGGTGTTCGAGATGTGGTCGTCCCCCCGGATCACATGCGTGATCCCGAAAGCGGAGTCGTCCACAGCGCAGGCGAAGCTGTAGGTCGGCATGCCGTCCGACTTCATCAACACCTGGTCCTTGATCTCGAGCGTGTTGATCGAAATATTCCCGTGCACCGCGTCCTCGAAAGTGACCAGCTCGCCCGGAGCAATCTTCAGGATCATCGCCTTGCCGTCGAGGTAGGCCTTGTCGGCCTTCAGCAGTTTGTCGGATGCTTCCCGGTAAAGATCGAGCCTCTTGCTCTGGAACGCGACCTCTCCGTCCCAGTGGAGACCCAGCCACTTCAGTGAGGAGATGATCTCGTCGAGGAACTCGTTCTTTGAGCGGACCGCGTCGGTATCCTCGATGCGGAGTAGGAACTGGCCCCCCTCATGGCGGGCGAAAAGCCAGTTAAAGAGGGCCGTCCGGGCGGAGCCGACGTGCAGGAAGCCGGTCGGCGACGGCGCGAAGCGAACCTTGACCATTAGTCCTTCTCTTCCGTTTCCGCTTCGTAATCGCCGGAGTCAGTCTCCCGCAGGCGCTGGCGGACCTCGTCGAAAAGCCGGGTCTCCAGCTTGCCGCCAGAGGATTTCACAAGGACTTCCACCTTTTTGGCCGCCCCCTCGAGAGCCTTGGCGCACTCGCGCACCAGCACAACACCCTCTTCGAACCGCTTCAGGCGGGTTTCGAGCGGCAGGTCGGCCGATTGCATCTCCTCGACAATCTCTTCCAGCTTCAACAGCGATACTTCAAACGTCCCTTTTGCTTTTGTAGCCATAGCGCTCATCTCCGATCGATTCGACCCGGCTTTTGACCGAGCCTTTGTGAAGTGTGGTCTGGATTAGGTCCCCGGGCTTGACTCTTTCGGCCTCTTTGAGAATCTTCCTGTCGGGACCGAAGGTAATAGAATACCCCCTCTCAAGAACTTTCAGCGGGCTTAAATCGTTTAGGCGGCCGGTCAGCGCGGTGAAGCGGGAGGCGATCTGCTCCAGCGACCGGGCCATCCCGGTATCCAGCGAACCCCGCAGGCTGTGAAGCTTCTCCGCCTGCTGAAGGATAACCGACCTCGGCGAACAGGCCAGAAGGTCCCTGTGGAGCAGGCTCAAGCGATGCGCCGCGGAAAGCACCGGCTCCCGCAGACCCTCGATCATCCCTTCCTGAATTTCTTCGATCTGTTCCTGGATCTCCTGAAGCCATTCTTCGGGCTGGGTAAAAGCGGTGTTGTCGAGGACGGCGGCGAGCCGGTCGAAGCAGGCCCGCCGCTGGAAAACCACCATCTCAGCCGCTTTGGTCGGGGTTGCGGCCCGCACGTCGGCCACCAGGTCGGAGACCGTCACATCTTTTTCATGGCCGACTGCCGAGATGACCGGCAGTTTGGATTGGAAGATTGCCCGGGCCACCTGCTCCTCGTTGAAAGCCCAGAGGTCCTCGAGCGAGCCGCCGCCCCGACCGACGATAAGAAGGTCGAGGCCGCCCAGCTCGTTGAGTTCCCTGATGCCGCGCGCGACCGCTTCGGC
The DNA here is from genome assembly GCA_964373715.1 of uncultured Planctomycetia bacterium. Classification (GTDB taxonomy): domain Bacteria; phylum Omnitrophota; class Gorgyraeia; order 1-14-0-20-64-10; family 1-14-0-20-64-10; genus CAMTXI01. Next base: position 34,798 of record CAYJVR010000006.1, read on the forward strand.
CGCCCCGTCCCCCTGCACGCGGGTCGGAAAAAGCACCGCCTCCACCCGATGGTCCAAAACCTTGAGCATGTCGTCAATCGCGGCCCCGCGCGGCGAGGTGACGAGGCCTATCCTCTCCGGGAACAGGGGCAGCGACCGCTTGCGCTCCTCGCTGAAGAGCCCTTCCTCCTGCAAGCGCTTGGTGAGCTGCTCGAAGGCCAGCTGCAGCGCCCCAATCCCTTTCGGCTCGATGGAGCGGACGATGAATTTCACTTCGCCGCGCGGCGCGTAATATTCCACTTTGCCGAAGCAGACCACCTGCAGCCCCTGCTCCGGCTGGAACTTCAGCCGCTTCGCATCCATGCTCCACATCACCGATTTGACCGAAGCCCCCGCGTCTTTCAGGTCGAACCAGAGATGGCCGGAAGGGTACACCTTCGGGTCGGAGAGCTCCCCCTCCACCCAGATGCCGGAGGCGAAATGGTCGTCGAAGATGCCGGCGATTCTTTGCGCCAACTGCGAGACGGTGAGCGTGCGGCGGGCCGATTCTTCCTGAGAGAAGGCCGCATCGTCGGAAGAGGGATCCGGCTTCTCCCGAAGGACCCGTCCGGAGAACGGGTTGCGCAGGTTGTACTCACGCACCGGATTGGTCCTCTTCGTCCTCCCGCGGCCAAAACCCTCCGGCTTTGAGGCTCACCGATTTCACCGCGCCGACGATGATATGATCCAAAACAGGGATTCCTATCAGCCTGCCCGCCTCAATCAGACGGTGGGTGAGCTCCAAATCCTCCGGGCTGGGGGCCGGATCTCCGGAGGGATGGTTGTGGGCCAGGATGATCGCCGCCGCAGAGGCTACAATCGCCTCCCGGAAAGTTTCCCGGGGATGGACAATACTGGTATCCAAAGAGCCGACCGAAACCTCCACCGTTTTCGAGACCCTGTGGCGGGCATCCAAAATCAGGAGGATAAAATATTCTTTCTTCTTGCCGCTCAAAGCGCGCTGGGCGACGAGGATCGCCTGGTCCGCCGTGCGGACCGGCTTGCCCATCGCCTCGGAGGAGATCCTCAGCCGTCGGCCGATTTCACAGGCGGCTTTCAACTGGGCTGCTTTTGCGAATCCCACCCCGCGTACCTGAGAAAGCTGTTCGATCGACGCGTCGGCGATTCCGTGGAGAGAGCCGAACTGGTTGAGCAGGCGCTGAGCCGTCACAAGGACCGACTCGCCGGCGATGCCCCGCCCGAGCAGGCAGGCTAAAAGCTCCTGCTGAGAGAGGGATTCCGCCCCAAGAGCGGACATCCGCTCGCGCGGCCTGTCCGCGGCCGGCAAATCCCGCACGGTGAAAAAGGCCCGCGCCGGGGAGCGCCGGAGGCGGCGCGAGGCCGTCTCCACCCGCGCCTGCCACAGCTGAAAAACCTTATCCACGACGTTCTCGTTGAGTGTCATCAGCGGAACTGCTCCTGCACCCGTTCAATCGAAAGGGCTTTGCCCGTATTCTCATCGACGTCGACGATCACGCCGCAGAGTTTCACGTTGTTTTCCGCGACATCAAACCGGTTGGGCATGCCGGTCAAAAACTTCTCTAAAACCGGCTCGACCTGCCGGCCGATAACCGAGTCGTAAGGGCCGGTCATGCCGAGATCCGTAATATAAGCGGTCCCCTTCGGAAGGACCCTTTCGTCCGCGGTCTGGATATGGGTGTGGGTGCCGATCACGGCGCTCACCTTGCCGTCCAAATACCAACCCATCACTATCTTTTCGGAGGTGGCCTCGGCATGCATGTCCACAAAGATAATCGGGGTAATCTTGCGGATCTCCTCCACCAGATGCAGGCCGATCCTAAACGGGTCATCCAGCGCATCCACCCCCATGAAGACCCGGCCGAGCAGGTTAACCACGCCGACCTTTACCCCTTTTTTTGAGGTGTAAACGTAGGAACCGAAACCCGGGGTTGCGGCAGGATAGTTGGCCGGCTTCAGGAGCCGGGGCTCGGCGTCCATGTAAGGCCCGATCTCCCGGTAGCGCCAAATGTGCTGGCCGCTAGTGAGCATGTCCGACCCGGAGGAAAGCAGGTCGTCGGCGGTCTTCGGGGTCACCCCCGCGCCGCCGGCCACGTTCTCGCAGTTGGAGATCACAAAATCCAGTTTGTGCTTGGCTTTCAGGATCGGCACGAGGGCCTTGACCGCATCGCGGCCGGGCGAGCCGACAATATCTCCGACAAGAAGAGTTTTCATGGGAACCCTGTTTTTCTCAATCCGTTAAAACGAGCGAAACCGGTTTATCGTGCTTCTCAAAGGGCAGGTCATCCACCACCTGAAAACGGAAAGCCAACCCGATCTTCGGCACACCGCCAGGCAGTGTGCTCAAGAATCTGTCGTAATACCCGCCGCCCCGTCCCAGCCGCCGGCCGTGGGCGTCAAACGCCACCCCCGGCACAAGAACAAGGTCCAGTTTTTTCCGCGCAAAAGACAAACGCTTTTTAGGATGCGGTTCCGGAATACCAAGAGGCCCCTTCCCTTGAAGATCCCTCTTGGGATCAGAAACCTCAACGGCGATAAGTCTCTTCTTCGAAGCCACCGTCACCGGGACGGCCACCCGCTTGCCGTCTAAAAGAGCTTTCCGGATGATCTGCCGGGTCTCCACCTCTCCGGAAATGGCGGCATAGCACATTACCGCCCTCGCTTTTTTGTAGACCGGCAAGCGCCGCAGTTTACGCGCAATCGTCAGGGACTTTCTCCGGCGGGCCCCTTCCGGCTGCCGACGAAGCCGGCGGAGAAGCTGCTGCCGCAAGGTATTTTTGGTCATGATCGTCGTCGGGAAACAGAATAACACAGGGAGGGACGAAAATCTATGCGGCCTGTTACTTGACTCGGCGGACCCGGACCGGGGTCAGCCCGCGGCCTGGGTCGTCAATCATGGCAAATGCGTAGGCGGTCAGGTCAATGATGCGCTTTAACCTTTTGGCAGGACCCCGGTCGGTGCAGCGGACAATCACCGTTCTGCCGGTGCGCGTGCTGGTGACCTCCAGGACGGACCCTAACGGGTATTCCCATGAAGCGCATTCCAGAAGCCGGCTGTCAAACGGAAGGTTCATCGCGGTGTTCTCATTGAGCGGTTCGCCAGCCCCGTAAAACGAAGCGGTGCCGACGGCAGCCGAGGAGGGGGACATCTCCGCCCACGCAACCATCCCGAGAATGCCGGAGGCCGCCACCGCGATCAGCGTTAACCAAACCCTCAAAAAAGAAGCCGAAAAAAAACGCATGGAGCCGGGGAGCCCCCTTCCGGTTTTACCTTCTGTTACCCAAAATAAGAAACGGCTTCGTACCCCTGCATGAGGGCACAAAGCCGTTTAGTTGACCCTGGCAACTGGCTGTCCCGCCATTCCATCGTTGTAGAGGAATGCGGGACCCTTTAGCTTTGCGTCCTCGCCTTTCAGCGAGTTTGCCTTGATACAGGGTACAGGCGGTCACGACCGCCTCTAAAAGTAAGATTACTCGACGGAGAGGAGAAAATGCAAGACCGGCCGAAGAGATTCTTGAAAAACAGGCGGAGGCAAAACAAAAAATGGGGGCGGCTCTCAAACAGAGAACCGCCCCCAAAAGCCGACGGCCTAGCTCGTGTGGGAAGCTAGGCCGTCTTACGGCCCTGGCAGCTGGCTACCCTCAAGGGGTCCTGTAGTTTTGCGTCCCGCGGCTTTCGCCGGGTTTGCTATTGGTACAGGGCGCGCTGGCTAATTGCGCTTACCTTCTTCCTCCAACAACCAACCTCACTATCATCACCATCTGCTACCCTAACCAACTTACCACCTACACTACCTTCACTCCACTCTCAAACCTAACCATACCTGATCTTTTGTGCAAAATACAAGGGGGGCAAAAACTTTTTTAGATGAACCAAAATCTAGAGATTCTCCGTCGGAAAACGGGTTTTTCAAGGAATGCGGACTGGTTCCTGCGACCTAAATATGGAAGGTGAAGGGGTGCTTCACGTCGGAGAGAACGCTCTCGCCGACCTGATCGATGAGGGACTGTAGGGTTGTCGCTTCGAGGGTTGTTTGAACGGCTGATTCCACCTGTTTCCATAAAGAGGCCGCCGGGTCCACCCTTTTTCTCGTTTTGGCAGAAGCGCCCGCCGGTTCCTGCTCTAAGCTTTCAAAAATCTCGTTCACCGAAATTTCTGCCGCCGGACGGCCGAGGCGGTACCCCCCGCGGGGACCCCGTTCGGCCGCCACGATGCCCCGCCTCCGCAGACGGTTAAAGAGCTGTTCCAGGTAGCGGACCGGGATCTCCTGCCGTTTGGCAATAGATTTCACCGTGACCGGGCCAATCCCCTGGTGGAGCGCCATGTCCACCAGGGCCTTCAGCGCGTAATCCAGGCTGGAAGAGCGTTTCAGGGCCGCCATCAGAACTCCTCGAAGTACGGGTCAAGAGAAAGATACCTCTCGCCGGTATCGCACAGGATCGTCACCACTGTTTTGCCGGGACCGAGCCGTTCGGCGACCTTGAGCGCCGCGAAAACGTTAGCTCCGGCCGAGATCCCAACCAGCAGCCCTTCCTCTTTCGCAAGCATGCGGGCCATGTTGTACGCCTCCATGTCCCTCACCGTGATGATCTCGTCGATCACCGAGCGGTCCAGCACCTCAGGGACAAAACCGGCACCGATCCCCTGAATTCTGTGCATGCCGGCCGGCTTGCCCGAAAGAACCGCGGAGGAAACCGGCTCCACCGCCGCAACAAGGATCTCCGGGTTCTTCTTTTTGAGGACTTCGCCCACCCCGGTGATCGTGCCGCCGGTTCCGACCCCCGCCACGAACGCGTGGATCTCCCCTTCGGTGGCGTGCAGTATTTCCTGAGCAGTTGTCTGGCGATGAACTCTGGGGTTGGCGGGATTAGCAAACTGAAGCGGCATGAAAGCGCCAGGCGTGGCGGCGACGATCTCTTTGGCTTTCTTGACGGCGCCGGCCATGCCGTCAAGCGCCGAGGTCATCACCACCTCTGCGCCGTACCGTTCCAGCAGGGAAACCCTCTCGGTGCTCATCCCTTCGGGAAGCGTCAGGATCAGCTTGTACCCCTTCACCGCCGCGATCATCGCTAGACCGATTCCGGTATTGCCGCTAGTGGATTCAATGATCGTCCCTCCCGGCTGGAGCAGGCCCCTTTTTTCCGCATCCTCGACCATCGCCAGCGCAATCCGGTCTTTCACCGACCCTCCCGGGTTCATCGCCTCGAGTTTGCCCAGCACGCGCGCCATTTTCAGGGTGACCACTTTATTCAGCTGAACAAGCGGCGTTTCCCCGATAAGCTCAAGGATTGACTTCGCCAACGCTTTCTTTGCCATGAGATCCTCTCGTCACAAACCTTTTAAAGCCGCTCTGTGGGCGCTCAATGTGGATTCCAATTCCTTGTCGCCGTGAGCCGCGGATACAAACCAGGCCTCAAATGCCGATGGAGGGAGATAGATCCCTTTCCGGAGCATCCTCTGGAAATACCCGGAATACCGGCGGGAGTCGGCCGCCCGCGCGTCACCGGCGTTGCGCACCGGCTTCTCGGAAAAGAAAAGGGTCAGCAGAGAACCGACCTGCTGCGCCACCGCCGGGATCTGCCGGCGCCAGCAGTCGTACACCAGCCCTTCCCTCAACCTCCGGCCTTTCTCCTCAAGCTTTTCGTAAGTTTTCGGCTGTTTGAGGATTTCCAGCGCGGCCAGGCCGGCGGCCATCGCCACCGGGTGGCCGGATAAAGTGCCTGCCTGGTAAACCGGCCCCAGCGGGGCGACATGACGCATCAGTTTCTTCGATCCGCCGTAAGCTCCGACCGGGAACCCCCCGCCGATCACCTTCCCTAATAGGGTCAGATCCGGCTCAACCTGGTATAGGGCCTGGGCCCCTCCCCACGCCACCCGGAACCCGGTGATCACCTCGTCGAAAATGAGCAACGCCTTCGCCCTGCGGGTGATCTTCCTCAAGAAAGCCAGGAACCCCTCCTCGGGAGGAATCACCCCCACGTTCGCCATGACCGGCTCCGCCAGCAGACAGGCGAGATCCGCCCTGTGTTTATGCACAGCCCGTTCCGCCGCCTCCGGATCGTTGAACGGAACGGTGATCGTATGTTCCGTGACACTTGCCGGCACACCCGGCGACGAGGGGATGCCCAACGTAACCATGCCGGAACCAGCCTTTGTTAAAAGAGCGTCGGAATGGCCGTGGTAAGCCCCCTCAAACTTTATCACCTTGTTCCTGCCGGTCGCCCCCCGGGCCAAACGAATAGCGCTCATTGCCGCCTCTGTCCCAGAAGAGACAAACCGGACCTGCTGCATTGAGGGGACTGCCCTCGATATCTCTTTGGCCAGCGCCGTCTCGCGCGGAGTCGGCGTCCCGAAGGTCGTCCCTCTCCCAAGGGCTTTTCTGGCCGCCTTCAAGATGTGGGGATGCCGGTGGCCGAGGATCTGCGCCCCCCAGGAACAGACGTAATCGAGATAGCGCTTTCCCTCGACATCCCAGAGGTACGGCCCGCGCCCATGATCCACGAAAAATGGTCTGCCCCCCACCGCCCGGAAAGAGCGGACTGGGGAATTCACCCCACCGACCAAGTATTTCTGCGCTTCGCACCAACAGGCCGCGTTCGTCACCGGTTTTCCCGTGCCCCGCGTCTCTCGCCCCCCGCCTCAAACATTTACGACGCGCACTCCCCTTTTCCAACTTCCAGCTTGAACTCGCCGATCGATCCGAGATCCTCATACATCTCGCGGGCCTGCTCGAAAGGCGGCAGAGACCGAAACGGGTCCAGCTCCTGCCTCAACCGGGCGGCGCCGGCTCGGTTGACCCATTCCCGAAATCTCTCATTCGGCTGGCGCTCGTCTCGGTAAAGGGTGAGCAACCTCTTGGCCGCTTCCGGCACCCGCTTGGCCGGCACCATCCCAAGCCGTTGGCCAAACTCGGCAACCCCTTCCGCCGTCCGCCCGCCGACCATCACGATGTAGTGCGGCACAGCATGGCCGTTCAGCTCGCTCGAGGAACCATGGAACCCGAGGTCCGCGATATGGTGCTGACCGCAGGAATTTTGACAACCACTGATCTTGATTGTCAGGTTTTTCAGCGCTTCATCCTCAAGGAATGCCTTGCCTCCATTGGTGAATAGAGCGCCCATCTCTGCCGCCAGACCTCGCGAATGGGTGATCGCAATCTGGCAGGTGTCGGCGCCCGGACAACGGGTGATGTCAGCCAAATAGCCGGCATCGGTGTAGGCGATCCCGAGCTGGACCAACCCCTGATAGACCGCCGGCACTGCCTCCTGCGGCACCCAGGGAAGCAGCAAGTTCTGCGCAATCACGGTGCGGACCTGTCCGCCGCTGTATTTTCTGGCAAGCGCCGCGACGCCGCGCATCTCTTTGACCCCGATGTCTCCCAAGAGACAGCGGATCTGCACCGCGACATAGCCAGCCTGTTTCTGCTTGAACAAATTCGTTTTGCACCACCGTTCGTAGTTCGCATCCTTAACCGGCATTACCAGCAGCGTGCCCGCCGGCGGTTTCGGCGGCGGGTCCTGTTCGTAGACCGGAATCTCCCACTGCGTCTGTCCGGGGCTAGTCATCAGCGTGACCTTTATCTCTTCTGTGTACTGCTTCTTGAACTCCTCAAAACCCCATTTCTTGATGAGAAACTTGATCCGGGCGGTGGCCCTGTTTTTCCTTTCGCCGTACCGGTCGAAGAGCCGGATCACCGTTTCAATCGAAGGGATCAGCCTGTTTTCCGGTATAAACTCTTCCAGCAGATGCGGCGCGAACGGCACCGCCCCGAGGCCTCCTCCCACGTAGACGTCGAACCCGCGTATCTTTTTGCCGCCGACCTCCCTAACCTTGGCCACCACACCATAATCGTGTATCGGAACGCGGGCGTGGTCCGTCGGGCAGCCCTCGAACGCGATCTTGAACTTGCGCGGCAGGTTCTGGCAGACCGGGTGCCGCAGGAAATAGCGGCTCACCGCGTCGGCGTAAGGGACAACGTCGAACGCCTCCTCGGCGGAGATGCCTGCAAACGGGCAGGCCGAGACGTTGCGGACCGTGTTGCCGCAGGCCTCGCGCGTCGTGAGCCCCGCCTTCGAAATCCGCTTCAGGACCTCGGGCACCGTCGGGCGCTTCACCTTGTGCATCTGGATCGCCTGGCGGGTCGTGACGTGCGCCACCTTCGGCGTCGCGTACTGCTCGACCACGTCGGCGACCGCTTCGAGCTGCTCCGCGGTGAGGCAGCCGAACCGGACCTTGATCCGGATCATATGCTCGTCCATCGTTCCGCGGATCCCGTAAACGCCGTTTTCGAGACGAAATTTCTTAAAATCATCCGGATCCAGCTTCTGCTGTTCGAGCCGTATGATCTCCTGCTCGAAGCGGGATATCTCCGCCGCCTGCGCTGCCGGGGCGATCAGTTCGTCAATCTTGGGATGCTTCTCATTCGTAGCCATTTCACTCAACTCCTTCTTTTCGAAAGCCAGCCGGCCAATTCCTTCGCGTAATAAGTGATGATGAGATCCGCTCCAGCGCGCCGCATACCCATCGCCAGTTCCATGGCAACCCTCTCTTCATCAATCCACCCTTTGAGGGCTGCCGCCTTGATGAGCGAATATTCGCCGCTCACCTGATAAACGGCGGTCGGCCATGAAAATTTCTCTTTTACCGCTTTCACGATATCGAGGTAGGCACTCGCCGGCTTGACCATGATGATGTCCGCCCCTTCTTCGATATCCAGCGCCGTTTCCCTGAGAGCTTCATCGGCGTTCGGTGGGTCCATCTGGTAGCCGCGACGATCCCCTGTTTTCGGGGACGATTCCACCGCCTCCCGGAACGGGCCGTAAAGGCCCGAGGCATATTTCACGGAGTAGCTCATGACCGCCGTGTGCGGTAGCCCCTCCTGGTTCAACGCCCTCCGGATCGCGGCCACCTGACCATCCATCATCGCCGAGGGGGCGACGATGTCGGCCCCGGCCCTGGCGTGAGACACGGCTGTCTGCGCCAGCACGGGAAGAGTGGCATCGTTGTCCACCTCCGCGCCGCGCAGAATACCGCAATGCCCATGGCTCGTGTATTCGCACAAACAGACGTCGGTGATCACAACCATGTCCGGCGCCGATTTCTTGACCGCCCTGACCGCCTGCTGGATCACCCCGGCGGGGGCGTAAGCGCCGGTCCCCTCGGGGTCTTTCCTGAGCGGCAGCCCGAAAAGAAGAACCGCGCCGATCCCAAGCTGCCGGAGACTCTTCGCTTCTGCCGCCGCCTCCGCGACAGACAACCGGTACTGGCCCGGCATCGCCTTGATCTCTTGCCTGCGCTTGGCGGTGGCGGAGACGAAAATCGGCGCGACCAGCCGCGATGGGGAAAGTGTCGTCTCGGCGATCAGCCTTCTCAGCGCGGCGGTCCGTCTCAAGCGTCTCGGGCGGTAATTCGGAAAAGAGAGTGTCTTGCCCATCAGTTTGCCAGCGCCTTTTCGACCGCTTCAACCAGCCCGTCGAGTGTCCAGCTTTTGCGCGGCATCCAGTATCTCTTGATGCCGTTCTCCTTCAGCGCTTCCGCGGTGGAGGGGCCTATCGCCACCGCTTTTGCCCCGTTCAACGCTTTTTTCACAGGCACCTTTGCCCGCCGCAGCGCTCGGAAAAAACCGGTCACCGTCGAGGCAGAAGTGAATGTTATCGCATCCACATGAGAAATCGCTTTTTTGATCCGGGACGACCTAATCGCTGGCATCACCGTTTCATAGAGAGTCACCTCCTCCACCAGCGCTCCCCTGCGGCGCAGGCTTTCCGCGAAATCGTCCCCACTCCCCAATTGAGAGCGGGGAATCAGCATCCTTTTCCCGGAAACCGGCAGGCGGCCCATCTCCGCGGCAATCCCCTTCTTTGAAAAATCGGCCGGCACCAGATCCGCACTGCCTCCGGCCGCTTTCACCGCCTGCGCGGTCCGGGGACCGATCGCGCAGACCTTCGCCTTCAGGCTGGAGAAATCCTTTCCGGCGTGCCCAAGCACCCGCTCCAAAGCCTCGACCCCATGGTGGCTCGTAAAGAGGATCCAATCAAATCCCGGGAGTTTCCGAAGAAGCTCTTTCTCCCGGCCGCCAGAAAGGGAGACCCGCCTGATCTCAATCGTCGGCAGATGGGCGCATGAGGCTCCAAGCTCCTGAAGCCGGTTGGTGAGCTCTTTGCTATCCATAGACGGCCTAGTTACCAGTATTTTTCTTCCTTTTAGGGATTCTCCAGCCACTTTTAACCTATTTTTGTTCAATTTATAGGCTAATTGAACCACTTCACCCACTATAGCAACTACCGGAGGGCCAAAATCAGGTCTCCGGGCCAAATCGGCATCTACCCGTGACAATGAGGTGAATAGAACCTCCTGTTCCGGAGTGGTGGCCCAACGGATCAACGCCACCGGAGTGAAGCCGGACCGGCCCGCTTTTAAAAGAGCTTTGGCAATCGCCGGCAAGGCGGCGCGCCCCATCAAGATCACCAGCGTATCCATCCCCTTCGCCAGGAGTTCCCACCGGACCTTCTTCTCTTTACCGGCCGCCTGATGGCCGGTCACAATCGCCACGCTCGAACTGAAACGACGGTCGGTCAGCGGAATTCCGGCCGCGGCGGCCGCCGCCCAAACGGAACTGACCCCCGGCACAATCTCAAACGGAATGCCGGCCCGGGCAAGATCTTCCAATTCCTCCGAGATCCGGCTGAAAACGGTCGGGTCTCCCCCTTTCAACCGCACGACCATGCCGAGCCTCTTCGCCTCCCGGCGCAGAATCCGGTTGATGCTCGGCTGGCCGTGGCCTCCTTCATCCGCCTCTTTGCCGACGTAAATTTTCCGGCATCGGGGTCCGGTCAGCTTCAGAAGAGACGGCTCCACCAGCCGGTCATAAACAACACAGTCGGCCTTCTTCAAAAGCCCGGCCCCCTTGCGCGTTATCAATGCCGGATCCCCCGGACCCGCCCCGACAAAATAAACGGTTCCGGGGCGAGGGACGGGGGGCACGGGGCGGGAAATTTTTTCTTTCCCATTCATTTTCTGGCGCTCCATTCCCCTGTCTCCTGTCTCTTGCCCCATACCCCATACAAAAGCCGGTCGGATCCGGCAGCCCGGAAATGGCTGGCCAATTCTTTTCCTAAACGTTCCGCCGATTGCTTTGAACCCGACAACTCGTTACGGATTGCTTTCTGCCCATCAGGCGAGAGGACCGTCCCGAAGATCGTGAGGTTCTCGCCCTCCACTACCGCCAAAGCACCCAGAGGAATATCGCAGCTGCCGCCCAGCGCTCTCAGGAACGCCCGCTCCGCCTTTACCTCCCAATGGGAATCGGGATGGTCGAGCGCCGCCGCGAGCAACACCATCTCCTTATCCTCCTGCCGGACTTCGATCCCCAGCGCCCCTTGGCCCGGGCAGGGCACAACCTGCGAGGGGTGAAGGTATTCGGTGATCCTTTCCTTTAGCCCGAGCCGGATCAGGCCGCAGGCCGCCAGCACCAGAGCTCCGAATTCCTGAGCTTCCAGCTTCTTCAGCCGGGTATCCACGTTGCCCCGCACTGGGACAAATTCGAGGTCCCGCCGCAAACGCTTCAACTGCGCCTGGCGCCGCACCGAACCGGCGGCGATTTTCGTGCCGGCCGGAAGAGACTGAAGGGTCTGCCCGGCTGCCATCACCAAAGCGTCCCTCGGGTCCTCCCGTTCCAAAATCGCACCGAACGTCAACCCGGCCGGAAAGTCCGCCTCGAGATCCTTGACCGAGTGGACCGCCAGATCGATCTCTTTCTTCAGAAGGGCCTCCTCAATCTCTTTCACAAAAAGCCCTTTTAGAGCGACCTCACCCTGTTTATAGGAAGCCGGGTCGTCTCCGGTCGTCTTGATCACCGTCAGCCCGCAGAACAAACCGGCATGCGCTTTCTCCAACGCGCTTTTGACGCTGTTGGCCTGCGCAAGCGCCAGCTTCGATCCCCTAGTCCCTATTTTGAGAATCTTCGCCATCAGATCTCCTGCCACTGAATTTCTTGGACGCCAAAATCCTGGACCTTAAAAGCCCGTACGCCGGGCGTCGGGTCCTTCAGCGTCACCAGCACGTAATACCCGTCGAAAAAATCCTGTATGGCGGTCGCCCGGTCAATGTCCCGCCGGGAGGGATAAGCCTGGGTCGCCACGTGCGAATGGTAAATCGCCACGTGTTCCAGCCCCTCCGCCCGCATCTGTTTCTGGACAGCCGCCTGCTCCGTCCCGTCCAGCTCGTAGCTGGTGGGAGAGGCATGTACATTTGTCATCGGAAGAGTTTTCACGGCTGTCCCTTCCCTGCCGGTCAAATAGCCGCAGGCCTCGTTCGGGTAATCGCGCCGACAATGCTCGACCATCTTCTCGAGTGCGGCCGCCGTGATCTTAAATGTCCCCGATTTCTCCTGCCCCATGCCCCTCGCCCCTCTTAAGCGGTCCCCCATCGGGTCCGGACGGTATCCTCCATCCGCCGGAAGATCAGCCCATCCACCGCCATTCCGATAGCAGCGATGATAACCATTAGCGCCAGGAGTTCGTGTATCTGCTGTTTCTTCGCCACCTCGCTCAAGAGCCTACCCATCCCGTGGATCGACGATATCAGGAGCTCCCCTGCCATCAGCGCTCTCCATCCGAAAGCCCATGCCAGCCGGAGGCCGTCCACAATCCGGGGGATCGCCGCGGGCACAATGACGTGCCAAAACATGGAAGTGCCTCTGGCCCCCATTGTCCGGGCAGCCCGGAGAATCAGGGGCGGAACATCCTTAATCCCGTTGCTCGTGTGGACCATCACGATGCCGGTGGCGCCAAGCACGATCGAAAAAATCACAGCCGCTTCGGTAAACCCAAAAAGCAGGATGGAAAGAGGCACCCAGGCCGCGCCGGGCATCGAATGGAGTGCCACGGCAAGCGTCCCAAGCAGGTCGTCTATCACCCGAAACCGCCCTAGCAGCAAACCCGTGCCTATCCCGAGAGTGAAAACGAAAGAGTAGCCAATCGCCATCCGGCGCAAAGACCCGGCTAGCGCGAAAAGAAAACTCTCGTTATTGAGGTCTTTCCAAACCAGTTTTAAGATTTCGAGGGCCGAGGGGATCCAGGGAGAAACTCTAGATAGAGTTTCCCACAGCGCGATCGCCAGCACCCACAGCGTTATCCTTCTCAACCAGGTAATCCATGTCTTCATCTTTAACAACCTTAGCAATTTCCTCCTGAAGACTCAGGAGGATTCTCTGTTGAATGACAATCAAATGCGGATCGCTTTCTCTACGCGGTTTGGGCAGATGGATTGCGTATCCTTTTTTGATCCGGCCCGGCCGCGCGGAAATCTCCAGCACTTTATCGCCCAGCGCGGTTGCCTCCCGTACGTTATGGGTAACAAAAAAGATCGTCTTTTTCGTTTCTTTCCAGATTTCAACCAACTCGAGCTGAAGCAGCCGCCTCGTTTGGGCGTCCAGCGCAGCAAACGGCTCATCCATGAGAAGAACCTTGGGGTCCATTGCCAGGGCCCTGGCGATGGCCACCCGCTGCTTCATGCCTCCGGAAAGTTGGTGCGGGTACGCGTTTGCAAACCGAGTCAGATGGACCATCCGCAGGTATTCGGTCGCTCTCGCTGTGCGTTCCTCTTGAGGAACCTTCAGCATCTTGAGTCCGAACTCGACGTTCTTCTGGACAGTCAGCCAAGGGAACAGGGCCGCCTCCTGGAAAACAACAACCCTCTCTTGGCCCGGGCCGGTGACCTGAACCCCATCGGCAAGCACCCGGCCGGAAGACGGTTTCTCCAAACCGGCAATCAGATAGATGAGGGTAGACTTCCCGCAGCCGGAAGGGCCTACAAGGCAGACAAACTCACCATCCTCGATGGAGAAGTTGATTCCCTCAAGAACAGGCAGCGAGGACCCGTTATGGGTGTATTTTTTTGTGACGTTCTCAAGAACTACCGACATACGCTTCCCTCAAGACATCGGCCACTTCAGGCCGCGTAAACTCGGGAGGAGGAGCCTTCCCTTCCGCCAACATCTGGCGCACCGCCGTCCCGCTCAACGAAACCCGTTCCGCAGCCGGGTGGGGGCATGTTTTGGCCGTTGCCATCCCCTGACACACCCGGCAGAAAAACGCGTTGTCGAAGCACAGAGGCGTCACCGCGAGTTCCGTCCGAGAGAAATTGTCGAAAATCCTTTGGGCATCCGACGCCCCGTAAAATTTCCCCACGCTCGCGTGGTCCCGGCCCACGATGAAGTGGCTGCACCCGTAGTTCTGCCGGATGATCGCGTGGAACACCGCTTCTCTCGGGCCTGCGTAGCGCATCGCCGCCGGGTTAACAACCAGGGTCACCCGGTCGGGCGGCAGATACCCCTCGATCAGCGACAGGTAGCATTTCATCCTCAAGGGGGCCGGCAGATCCTCCTCCTTCGCCTGGCCCACCAGAGAATGGATCATCAGCCCGTCCACGATCTCCAACGCGCATCTCAGCAGATACTCATGCGCCCGGTGAATCGGGTTGTTGGTTTGGAAGCCGACCACGCTCTTCCAGCCGCGCCGCATGCACTCGGCGCGGGTCTGCGCCGGCGTCAGCCGGTACGTCAAAAAATCATTCCACTGCGGGACATTCAGCACGGACACCTTTCCGCCCAGGTTGTACATCCCTTTCGTCATAAGCCGGGCCACGCCCGGATGCGACGGGTCGGTTGTCCTGAAGACAAGCTTCGATTCCACCATTTTGTTGAACGGGTAGAGTTCCGTTTCATGCAGGATCGCCAGCACCTTTCCGTCTGGGGACTTCAGCGCGATGTCGAGCCCCTCGCGCCAGATGTCCGCCTGCTTGTCGGTCACCGACAGGGTGATCGGCAGCGGCCACACGGTCCCGTCCACCAGGCGCATCCGGTCAACGACCGAATCGTAGTCCGCCTCGCGCAGGAAACCTTCCAGCGGTGATAGAGCCCCTATCGCGAAGAGCTCGATATCGGACATCTCCCATTCGTCGAGCACTATCGTCGGCAGGCGAGCGGCACGCGCGAGCAGATTCGCCCGTCGCTCGCCGGTCACGAACCGTTCGACGAGATTGCCTCCGTGCGGAGCAATCAAATCGGCCATATTATTGGTTCGATTCCGTTTCCAGTACCTTGGCCAACGCGGCCGCGGTCTTCTTTCCGACAACACCGTCCGGACTCAAGCCATTCGCCTTCTGGAAAACCTTGACCGACTCCCTCGTCCGCGCGCCGATCTTCCCGTCCACCGGGCCGTTGTAGTAGCCGGCGGTTTTCAGCGCAGTTTGGATCTTCTTCGGAGAAAGGGTCTTTGCGGACGCCGCAGAGCTAGTCTCCGCGCGCGCCGACTGCCGGGACTGCTGCTGAATTTCAATCGTCTCCTGCTTCTGGGAAATCTCTTCCACTCTCTGGTTGAGAGAGCCGACCTGGGATTCCAAAGAGGCCACCTGGTTCTTCAGAAGGTCCGTCTCCTTCGCCTTCGTGCCGCGCATTGTAGCGGAACAACCGGACGAAAAGAACGCTGCAGCACCGACTATCATCATCACCGCGATTGCTTGTTTCATCTCTTTTTGTCTCTCCTTCTGATCCGTATAGTTAGGCCTTCTTTGGCCCGGGTTTTACATGCAAACCGCACTCCTTATGCTCCGGCATCTCCCACCACCAGCGTCCCGCCCGAACATCCTCCCCGGGCTTAACAGCGCGCGTGCAGGGAGCACACCCGATGGACGGGAAACCCTGGTCGTGAAGCTTATTGTACGGCACTTTGTTCCCTTTGACGTACTCCCATAATTGCGCGTGGGTCCAATCCGCTATGGGGTTGATTTTCGCCATGTTGTTGTGCGCGGTGTCCGTCTCTATTTTCGGCAAGTCCGTTCGGGTCACCGCCTGCTCGCGCCGCAGGCCGGTGATCCACGCGTCCAACTCGGAAAGGGCCCTCGACAACGGCTCCACCTTCCGGATGCCGCAGCACTCTTTCCGGTTTTCCACCGACTGCCGGAACGAGTAAAAACCTTTCTCCCGTTCCAGTTTCTCGACCGCCGCTTTGTCGGGGAAATAACTCGTGATCGTGACCCCGTATTTTCCCCGGATTTGGTCTATCAGTTGGTACGTCTCTTCGGGGAGACGGCCGGTATCCAGAGTAAAAACAACAACTTTTTTCTTCGAGTCAATTTTAGAAAGCAGGTCAATGACCGCCACATCCTCCACCCCGAAACTCGAGGCGAACCCGATCCGTGGAAAAGACTCCACCGCCCAGCGTAAAATCGCTTCGGCCTTTTCCTTCTCCAGTTTTTTTGCCGCTTCCGCAATCTGCGCTTCGGTCATTATCTTGTCAGGCCCACATTTATTTAGAATTATATCTGAATATTGTATTAAATCTTGATCTTATAAGTCAAGAATTATTTAGATTATAAGACTGATATTGTAATTCATTGTGAATAAATAGGTACTGAGTCTTATTCTCTTTTTTGAAGACGGGAGAGTCGTTCCTTAATCTGCTTCTCGAACCCCTGTTCTGTCGGTTCATAGAAACGGATTTTCCGATCCATGTAGGACTGCTGAACATAATGCTCAGGAAAATTGTGGGCATATTTATATCCCTCTCCGTGTCCCAGCTTCTCGGCCCCCGGGTAATGGCTGTCTTTCAAATGCGTGGGAACCTCCTGTGTGGTCCCTTTTTGGATCGCTTCTGTCGCTTTCTCAATCCCCATATAAGCGGCATTCGATTTCGGGGCGCAGGCTACGTAAACAGTCGCTTGCGCCAGCGGGATTCTGCATTCCGGCATCCCGATGAATTCGACCGCCTGAGCGGCGGCCATTGAGACCACCAGAGCTTGGGGATCGGCATTGCCGACATCTTCGGCGGCGCAAATCACGAGGCGCCGCGCGACGAATCGCGGGTCTTCGCCGGCGTAGAGCATCTTCGCCAGCCAATAGAGGGCCGCGTCCGGGTCGGTGCCGCGCATGCTTTTGATGTATGCGGAGATGGTATCGTAGTGGGAATCTTCGTCCTTGTCGTAGACCACCGCTTTTTTCTGGACCGATTCCTCGATCGCGGCCCGGTTGAGCCGGACAACCCCTTCTTCATCCGGCAGGGTGGTCAGCGCCGCCAGGTCGAGTCCGTTGAGCGCGCGCCGGGCATCTCCGTCGGAGACGGCGCTCAAAAAGTCGAGCGCCTCCGGGTCCGCCTGGATTTTCATCTGTCCCAAACCGCGTTCCTTGTCGGCAATGGCCCTTTCGAGGATCGTCCGGACATTTTCTTTCAACAACGGCTTGAACTCCGCCACCAGCGACCTAGACAGCAACGGTGCCACGACAGAAAAAAACGGGTTGTGCGTGGTCGCGCCAATCAGCAGGATCGTGCCGTCCTCTACTTCAGGCATCAGCACATCCTGCTGAGCTTTGTTGAAACGGTGGATTTCGTCCACAAAAAGGAGGGTCTTCTTTCTCTGGGTGGCACGGCGCAGCTTTGCCGCCTCGATCACCCTGCGCAAATCCTCTACGCCGGCGACTACCGCATTGAGCCGCTCGACATACGCTTGAGTTTTCGCCGCGACGAGATAGCCGAAGCAGGTCTTCCCGCAGCCGGGCGGACCGTAAAGGATGAGGCTTGTCAGCCTGTCGGCCTCGATCGCGCGCGTGAGCAGTTTCCCGGAACCGACCAGGCTTCCCTGCCCGACAAACTCGGCAAGGTCTTTGGGGCGCATCCGGGCCGCCAATGGGGATTGGGCGGGATCTTCCGGGTTTTCGGAACGGAAAAAATCAAACGAAGAGGTGCTAATCCGTTTTGAGGGTTTACGCGCCTGCGCCATGTTTAAGATGTTCGCCTGTTGGCCGGTTAGCGAGTTGAGTGACCGAAAAAAATCCCCGCGGGTGCCGTGTGCCGAGCTAATTCATGAACCGGTCTTCCGACACGGTGGGAACTCTCTCGACGGCCTCTCGCTTCCCGCCGTTCCATTCCGGACCCGACAGGCCTGCCGTCCACCGCCGAAGCACAGCTCCCTCTAGATTCGAATGTTGGTTCAGAATCTATTCGACAATCACGAACACTGCAGGGACAGCTTCTTTATACATCCGGCAAAACAGTAAATCAAGAAATATTCCGCAGCAGGTTAACGCGCGGATGAAGAGACGGAGTGCGACCCTTTCTTCTGCGGCGTGAAGGTCAGCTTGCCGTCGGCGGCGTCGACGACGACAGCCTGGCCGTCGGACAGCTCGCCTGTCAGCAGTTTCCTGCCAAGCGCCGTCTCCACCTCTTTCTGGATCAGCCGCTTCAGCGGCCGGGCCCCGTAGAGCGGGTCGTAGCCGGCTTCGGCCAGATGCCTTTTCGCCTTTTCGGTCAGAGAGAGAACGATCTTCCTGTCAGCCAACCGGGCCTGGAGCCTCTGAACCAGGAGGTCCACGACCTTGACCAGGTTCTCCTCGGAGAGGGCGTGGAAGACGATCATCTCGTCCACCCTATTCAGGAACTCCGGCCGGAAATGTTTCCGGACTTCCTCAAGCACCGCCTCTTTCATCCGTTCGTAGGTCGACCCGCCGAACGCTCCGCGGTACTCCAGGATCCGTTGGCTACCGAGGTTAGAGGTCATCAGGATCAGCGTGTTCTTGAAGTCGACCGTCCTGCCCTGCCCGTCGGTGAGCCGGCCGTCGTCGAGGATCTGCAGCAGCACGTTGAAGACGTCCGGGTGGGCCTTCTCGATCTCGTCAAACAGGATCACGCAGTACGGCCGGCGGCGGACCGCCTCGGTCAGCTGACCCCCCTCTTCAAACCCGACATAGCCGGGCGGCGCGCCGATCAACCGGGCAACCGTGTGCTTTTCCTGATACTCCGACATGTCCACCCGGACCAGCGCCCGCTCGTCGTCGAACAGGAACTCCGCCAGCGCCTTCGCCAGCTCCGTCTTGCCGACGCCTGTGGGCCCCAAAAAGATGCCGGAGCCGATTGGGCGGAACGGGTCCTTCAAGCCCGAGCGGGCCCGCAGGATTGCCTCGGAAACGGCGGTTACCGCCTCCTCCTGGCCGATCACCCGTTTGTGGAGCTCCTCCTCAAGGTTCAGCAGTTTCGCCCCTTCCCCCTCGAGCAGTTTCGCCACAGGGATACCGGTCCAGCGGTTCACGACCCGCGCGATGTCCTCCTCTTCGACCTCCTCCTTTAGAAGCCGGGACCCCTCCTTATTATTAGCGGGGACCCGCTTTTCCTCTTCGGCCAGCTTCTTCTGCAGTTCGTGGAGTTTCCCGTATTTCAGCTCGGCCGCCTTTTCCAGGTCATAGGCCCGCTCCGCCTGCTCGATCGCAAGCCTCGTCTTCTCGATCTGCTCCCGGATCGCGCGCACCTTCTCGACCCCGCCCTTCTCGGCCTCCCATCGGGCCTTCAGCGCGTCGGCCTGCGTCTTCAGGGTCCGCAGTTCCTTCTCCAGACTCTCGAGCCGGTCTTTCGATGCCTCATCCTTCTCTTTCTTCAGCGCCTGCCGTTCGATCTCCAGCTGCATGACCCGGCGCAGGATCTCATCCAGCGCCGTCGGCATCGAATCAATCTCGGTCTTCAGCGCGGCCGCCGCCTCGTCCATCAGGTCAATCGCCTTGTCCGGCAGGAACCGGTCCGAGATGTACCGATTCGAGAGAGTCGCCGCCGCCACCAGCGCAGCGTCTTTGATCCGGACCCCATGGTGCAATTCATATTTTTCCTTGAGACCGCGCAGGATAGAGACCGTGTCCTCGATGCTGGGCTGGTCCACCAACACTGGCTGGAACCTTCGTTCGAGAGCCGAATCTTTTTCGATGTGTTTCCTGTACTCATCAAGCGTCGTTGCGCCGATGCAGTGGAGTTCCCCGCGCGCGAGCATCGGCTTTAACAGGTTGCCGGCGTCCATCGCCCCATCGGCCTTCCCCGCGCCGACGATTGTGTGCAGCTCGTCAATAAAGAGGATGATCTGCCCCTCGGCCGACTGCACTTCTTTCAAAACCGCTTTCAGCCGCTCCTCGAACTCCCCGCGAAATTTCGCACCGGCAATCAGCGCCCCCATGTCGAGCGTCACGACCCGCTTGTTTTTCAACCCTTCCGGCACATCGCCGCGGACGATCCGCTGGGCGAGCCCTTCGGCGATGGCAGTTTTCCCGACGCCGGGGTCGCCGATCAGAACCGGGTTGTTCTTGGTGCGCCGCGATAAAACCTGAATGACCCGGCGGATCTCCATGTCTCGGCCGATCACCGGATCCAATTTGCCGTCGGCGGCCATCCGGGTCAGATCCCGCCCATATTTTTCGAGCGCCTGATAAGTCCCCTCCGGATTCTGTGACGTCACCTTCTGGTTGCCTCTTACCTTTTTGACCGCCGCGCCGAGCGCGTCGCGGGTCACGCCAGATGCTTTCAAAAACTGGCCGCTGGCGCCACTGTCTCCGACGATCGCCAGAAGGATGTGCTCGACGGAAACGTACTCGTCCTTCATCTTCTTGGCTTCCTCTTCAGCCTGCGCGAGGAGGCGCCCGAGCCGGGCCGTCGCGACCAACTCGGTCGCCTCCGCGCCGGGGCCGGACACTTTTGGAAACCGGTTTAATTGCCGTTCAAGATCCGATAGAACAGATGCCGGGTTCGTGCCGGCCGCCTGCAAGAGCGCCGGGGCGATCCCCTGCTCGTCTTCCAGCAGGGCGGCAAATAGGTGCTCGACGTCGACCTGTTGGTGATGGGCAGAAAGAGTCCTCTGTTGCGCTGAAGAAAGAGCCTCTTGCGCTTTTTCAGTAAACCGGTCAATCTTCATACGAATTCTCCTTTTATCACTCTTATTGCTAGAGTGCCAATCAAACATCTAATTAGCACTCATATATATAGAGTGCTAATTCACTATTAAATATACTACAATTCACTGAAATGTCAAGTCTTATAGCTTATCTTTTCCGGTAGGCTCGGGCAACACCGCTCCTGCGAGCCGCTTCAGCAACTGCCTCAGCAACGGAGTCAACAACCCGCTTATCAAAGATGCTGGGGACAATATACTCCTCGCTGAGCTGGTCCCGTCTGATCAAATGGGCGATCGCGTGGGCGGCGGCCAGTTTCATAGGCTCATTGATCGCACTGGCCCGGACCGCCAGTGCCCCCTTAAAAACACCGGGGAAGGCGAGCGCGTTGTTGATCTGGTTTGGAAGGTCGGACCGGCCGGTGGCGAAGATCCTGCATGCTTTCATCGCTTTTCCTGGATCAATTTCCGGGTCCGGGTTGGCCATCGCGAAGACGATCCGGTTTTTCTTCATGATCCGAAGATCTTTTGGTTCAAGAATATTGCCTCGCGAAACGCCGATAAAGACGTCCGCCTCCGCAAGAGCCTTCTTGAGCGAAAAGCCGGACCCTCCGGAACGGATGTGGGCCCGCAGGTTTTTCTTCACAAGCGACAGGGAAGAAGCCTTCGTGTCGAAGACCACCCCGTCTTTATCGCAGCCGGCTAAATGTTTTACCCCGGCCTCCAGCAGAATCTGGCAGGAAGCCATCCCTGCAGCGCCCAGGCCGTTGACAACGACCCGTATCTTCCCGATCTCTTTTCCGACGATCCTCAGCGCGTTCTTCAGCGCGGCCAGCACGACGATCGCGGTCCCGTGCTGGTCATCGTGCATCACCGGGATGTCCAACTCCTCCTTCAGCCGCCGCTCTATCTCGAAACAGCGGGGGGCGCTGATATCCTCCAGGTTGATGCCGCCGAAAACCGGCGCAATGTTCCGCACCGTCTCGACGATCTCGTCCGTATCCTGGGTTGCCAGGCAAATCGGCCAGGCATCAATGCCGGCGAATTCTTTGAAGATCGCCGCTTTACCCTCCATCACCGGCAGGGCAGCCAAGGCCCCAAGATTCCCAAGGCCTAAAACGGCGGAACCATCGCTGACGACGGCCACGCTGTTGCGTTTCACCGTTAAGATGTGGACTTTCGAGGGGTCCTCGGCAATCGCCTTAGCGACCCGGGCGACGCCGGGGGTGTAGATGGTGGCAAGGCGGTTCCGTGTCGTAATCGGGTACTTGCTGCGGACGTAAAGCTTGCCGCCCAGGTGGGCGAGAAAAACATTGTCGGAAACGGAGATCACGCGAACCGCTTTCAAGCGTTTCAGCGCGGCAATGAGCTTCTCTCCGTGCTGCTCGTTCGCCACATCGAAGGTCACGTCGCGGACCATCTTAGCCTTCGTGACCTCGACGATATCCACGGCGCCGAGATTTGCTTGCTGCCGAGCGACCATCGTCACGACAGAAGCAAATACACCGGGCTTGTTCTTCAATTCCAGCCGGGCGGTGATCCGATAGTTGGAATAAGGCCCGAGATCAGGCACGGAGCACCGCGTCGAAATTTGCTTTGAGGTTCTGCACGATCTTCTGGTACGCGGCGGCCACCTCTTCATCGGTCAGAGTCCTATCTCCATCGGAGAAGGCCAGCCGAAACGCGAGGCTCATTTTCCCTGAGGGAACCTGTTTCCCCTTGTATCGATCGAAGAGGGCGAAGGCATGCAGCAGCGGCTTGCCGGACCGCTCGATAGCGGAGTGAATCTCCTTGTAAGAAGAATTTTCAGAGACCACGACCGCCAAATCTCGGCTCACGGCTGGGACTTTCGGGAGCGGCGTGACTTTCAGCGAAACCGGCGGGGCTTCGAGAATCGGTTCTATCTCCAATTCCGCGTAAGCCACCGGAACGCCGACCGGCACATCGAAGGCGGCAAGTATTTTCGGGTCCACGAGGGCGGCGGCGCCAAGCTGTCTGCCGTTCAGCGTGTAGATATTTGCCTGCTTCCCGAAATAAACGGCATCCGCCAAGTCAATCGATGGCGCCAGTTGGAGCCGATCGAAAAGGAAGCTGAGTA
The DNA here is from genome assembly GCA_964373715.1 of uncultured Planctomycetia bacterium. Lineage (GTDB taxonomy): Bacteria > Omnitrophota > Gorgyraeia > 1-14-0-20-64-10 > 1-14-0-20-64-10 > CAMTXI01. Next base: position 57,588 of record CAYJVR010000006.1, read on the forward strand.
TCCCTTTCAGATCGAAAATCCCCAGGGATTTAGCCGGCACTCCCCACGCCGGGGCAGTGGTCCCCGCCACAAGCAGGCTCAGCAAATACGGGTCCTTCGGCAACGGGGGAGAGGTCCTTGTGTCGGCCCTGAAAACCCGGCCGATCTCAAAAAACTTGAGTGATTCCGCCGACTTGTGTTTGATGTTCCAGCTGACGGTCTTGAGTGCGCCAATAAGCAGCGTGTTGCGCAGGACAGCTTGGTCCATGCTCAGCGGTTCGGCCAGCTGGAGAAACCCGCCGCTTAAACTGTTGGCTTTCGCGTGGTCCTCCGAGTGAACCAGGCTGTAGGTCATTATTTCTTGCGCGCCGGCCTCCGCCAAAAGCCGGTGCAACAGCGCTCGCCTGGCAATCGATAGATCTTCGGGTTGTTTCCACTTCGAGGTGATGTTTTGCCTCAACGCCGGGGGCAGGGTAGCCAAACAGCGGTCGTATCCAAACAAGCGTGCCAGCTCCTCGTAAAGATCCTCGGAAATCCTCAGGTCGCTGCGCCAAGAAGGGGGTTCCACTTTCCATCTGCGAGAGGTCCCTTTGACCTGGCATCCCAGCCTTTGGAGGAGTTTTTTCTGCTGGGCCGGATAGATCCTCATCCCCAAAACCTCCTGCGCGTAGCGCGGGCGGAGCATGATCTTTCTCGCGTGGAGACGCAAATTCCCGACGTCTGTGATTCCGCGGTGGATCTTGCCCCCGGCGTACAGGCAAATCATCCGGGCGGCACGGATCGCCGCAGTTTGCACCATGACAAGATCCACGCCCCGCTCGAACCGGTAGGAGGAATCGGAGGTGAGCCTCGCGGCCTTGACCGCTTTACGGATCCGTTTTGGGTCAAACCAGGCCGACTCCAGGAAAATCTTCTTGGTGGAGGAGGTAATCTCCGATTCTTTGCCTCCCATGATGCCAGCCAGTGCAACCGGTTTTTGGGCGTCGGCGATAACAAGCGATTCCGGGGTTAATTCGCGCAAAACACCGTCAAGGGTTGTGACCGTTTCTTTCGCACGGGCACGTCGGACGCGTATCGTTTGGCCGTCAACCTTGTCCAGGTCGAACGCATGCAACGGCTGGCCGAGTTCTATCATGCAGAGGTTCGTGATATCTACAACGTTGTTCACGGATCGTACGCCTAGAGAGGCCAGCCTGCCAACGATGTCCGGCGGGCTTTCTCCGACACGCGCATTTTCTATGATGATCCCCACGTAGCGGCGGCATCCTTCGCCGTCCTCAATCGTAACGGGCAGAGGATCTCCGTGGCTGATAAAAGGCCGCGTCTGCTTCTTGAGCCACCGCGGAGGCCTGAACTCGCGGCCGAGTGCAGCGGCGAGTTCGCGGGCCAGCCCGAGATGGCTTAAGAGATCCGGCCTGTTCGGAGTAATCTCGGACTCCAAAATCCAATTTCCCTCGACCTGCTCGAGAGAGGTAATCTCGCAACCGGTCAGGGTAAGCCTTTCGGCCAAAGCTTGCGGGGGCAGGGATATCTCGATGAATTCTTTCAGCCAAGAAAGGGAATATTTCATTTCATGGGAACTGTTTAAGAAAACGCATGTCGTTTTCGAAGAAGAACCGGATATCCTCGATGCCGTACTTGAGCATCGCAATCCGTTCAACCCCAACGCCGAATGCGAAACCGGTCGTGGCAGTGGGGTATCCCACCGTCTTAAAAACGTTTGGGTGAACCATGCCGCATCCGAGTATCTCCAGCCACCCTTTATGGCCGCATACCCGGCAACCTTTCGAATCGCAGAAGATACACGCCAAATCTGCCTCGGCGCTCGGTTCGGTGAACGGAAAATAGTGCGGCCGGAACCGCAGGCGGGCCGCCTCACCGAACATGCCGCGCGCCCAGACCGACAGAACCCCTTTCAGATCGCCGAAAGTGACCCCAGGGCCGACCGCCAATCCCTCCACCTGATGGAATTGAAAACAATGGGACGGGTCCACCGCGTCCCGGCGAAAAACCCTTCCGGGAACGGCGATCCGGAACGGCGGTTTGTGCCCCTTCATGAAGCGGATTTGTACCGGGCTCGTGTGGGTTCTTAAAAGCAAGGGTGTACCATCCTCGCTTTTCAGCTGGGGATCTTTCGCTACATAGAAAGTGTCAAACCCGTCGCGGGAGGGATGTCCAGGCGGGATATTAAGCGCGTCGAAATTGTTGTGCTCGGTTTCAAGTTCAGGACCATCTACCGGAGAGAACCCGAGCGTCCGGAAAATATCCAGGATTTGGGTAATCGTCTGGGTAATCGGATGAATCCGCCCGGTCTCGGTGAGATATCCGGGCAGGGTGGAGTCCAAGGCATCCGACGAGAGGGCGGGGGATCCGCTCGCCGCTTTGCGCCTCTCTTCGAGCTTCTCCTCGATCCGGCACCTGGCGTTGTTGAGCGCCTGCCCGAATCGGGCTTTATCCTGCGGGCCGAGCTCGGTCCCTTTCAGAAGATTGAACTGGAGGGCCAAGCTCCCTTTACGGCCGAGAGCTTTGACTCGGACCTCCTCGACAGCAGCCAGCGTATTCGCCCGCTCGGCAATTTCAAAAACCTGCCGAACGAGTTCTCCAAGCTCCCGCTCGCGCGCTTCGATATTCACCGGCGAAGCCATCCTATTTTTAGGCAGCTTTCTTCGCTACCTGCACCAATTCCTTGAACGCCTGGTTATCGGTGGCGGCCATATCCGCCATGAGTTTTCTGTCAATCTGAACGTTGGCCGTTTTCAACCCGGCAATGAACCGGCTGTACTTAATTCCCTCGGCGCTGCAGGCGGCGTTAATCCGGATGATCCAGAGTCCGCGGATGTCCCGTTTGCGGTTTTTCCGGTCCCTCGTGGCAAAAACCATCGCCCGGTTAACGGTTTCTTTAGCGCGTCGGTAAATCTTGGAACGCTTCCCCCAAGCACCTTTGGCCTTTTTGATCATCCTCTTGTGCCGGCGCTTGCTGGATACGGAATGCTTCACTCGTGACATTTGATGACTCCTTCCTTTCTGTTTCTCGCAAAAACTTTACGCGTACGGCAGCAGTTGCCGGAGCATTTTTTCTTCCGCTGGGGTTGAGTACCCCGCTTTCCTCAGCTGTCGTTTTCTTTTTGACGTTCTTCCCGTCAAAAGATGCCTTTTGTTCCCATGCGGCCTTTTGAATTTACCGCTGGCCGTTTTGCGAAACCGCTTCACAATGGATTTGCGTGTTTTCATCTTGGGCATAACTGGCTCCTCACACCTTCTCTTTTCGTTTTCACTTGGGCGCGACAGTCATGAAGACGAATCTTCCTTCCTGAGCCGGCGACCGCTCGACCTGTCCCACTTCGGACAAATCGATCTTCAGCCTCTCCATCAAACGATGACCGAATTCCTGATGCGCCATTTCGCGCCCGCGAAAAACCACCGTCACTTTGACCTTATCGCCGCGTTTTAAAAATTTGGTAAGCGACCGCAATTTCGTTTGGTAATCGTGCTCGTCAATCTGAGGGCGGAAGCGCAGCTCTTTCAAGTGTGTGCGCTGGTGGTGGCGATTCTCCCGTTCCTGTTTCGCCAGCTCATAGCGGTACTTGGAATAATCCAGTATCCGGCAAACCGGCGGAGCCGCCTGCGGAGCTACTTCCACCAAATCCAGCCCGGCTTCCTGAGCTTGTTTTAAAGCCGCGTCAATCGGCACAACCCCTTCCTGCTTCCCGTCCGCTGTAACTAAGCGGACCTCGCGCGCACGAATGCGCTCGTTTATCCTCAGTTCACCCTTTTCGATTCGGTCACCTCCTCGTTTTTTCGATTCGCGTCACTGTTTTTTCTGGATTTCCGAAATAATCCGACCGATGAACCCTTCCGTAGGAAGGGCCCCCAGATCGCCGCCGAGCTTTGAACGGACGGACACCTTGCCGGCCTCGGCCTCCCTCTGGCCAACCACCAGCATATACGGGATTTTCGCCAGCTCGGCATCCCGGATTTTCGACTGGAATCTTTCATTCCTGTCGTTTACCTCGGCCCGAATCCCTTCTTTCGAAAGACGCAGCGCCACATCGCGCGCATAAGGTTCCTGAGCTGAAGTGATCGGTATCAAAACCGCCTGCACCGGCGCCAGCCAAACAGGGAAGGCGCCCCCGTAATGTTCGATCAAGGTCCCCATAAACCTCTCGAGCGACCCAAAGATTGCCCTGTGGATCATCACGGGCCTCGTCTCCTGCCCATTCTCTTCGATATACTTCAGGTCGAACCGTTCGGGCAGAACGAAATCGAGCTGGACGGTCGCGCACTGCCAGTAGCGGCCGAGCACGTCTTTTACATGGATATCGATTTTCGGGCCGTAAAAAGCGCCGGAGCCGGGGCTCAGCTCGTAGGCTATCTTCAGCTTGCTCAGCACGTTCTTAAGGATCTCCTCGGCCTTCACCCACTTTTCGTCGTCGCCCATGTATTCAGGCGGACGGGTCGAGAGCTCCACCTTGTACTCGTTGAATCCAAAGTCCTTCATCGCGGTCTGGATGAAGTCCAACACTCCTTCCAGTTCCGATTCCATCTGGGGCAGACGGCAAAATATGTGGGAGTCGTCCTGCGTGAAACCGCGGACCCTCAGCAACCCGTGCAGCACGCCCGACTTCTCGTTCCGGTAGACAGTGCCAAGCTCGAAGAAGCGGATCGGCAGTTCCCGGTAGCTGCGCAACCCCGTCTGGTAAATCAAAATGTGCCCGGGGCAGTTCATCGGCTTGATGCCCCACTCCTGCTCCTCCATCTTGAAAATGTACATGTTCGGCTTGTAATGCTGGTAATGCCCGGAGCGGATCCAGATGTCGCTGCGGAGCACGTGCGGAGTCAGCACCGGCTGGTACCCGCGCAGCGCGTGCTGGTTCCTCGAATACTCTTCAATGATTCCCCTGAGCAGTGCGCCCTTCGGCTGGTAGAAAACGAGCCCCGCGCCGGCTTCTTCGAGAATCGTGAACAGCTTCAGGCTGACCCCGAGTTTCCGGTGATCCCTCTTCTTGGCCTCTTCGCGGACCCTGAGAAATTCATCCAATTCCTTCTGTTGAAAAAAAGCGGTCCCATAAATCCGGGTCAGCTGCGGATTCTTCTCGTCGCCGCGCCAATAAGCCCCGGCTAGGGAAAGGAGCTTGACCGCCTTGACCTGGCCGGTCGACGCCATATGGGGTCCTTCGCACAAATCAACGAACTCTCCATCGGTATAGATCGACACCCTCGGGTCCGGAATATCCCGGATGATTTCGACCTTAAACGGCTCATCGCGCTTATTGAAAAAGTCCGCCGCCTCTTCTTTTGTCATCCAAGACTGCTGAAACGGCGCGTCGGCCTTGATGATCCCGCGCATCTCTTCTTCAATCCGGGGAAGATCGTCGTCGGTGATCGGTTCCGCGAGATCCAGATCGTAATAGAAACCTTCCTCAATCGGCGGGCCGATAGCCAGCTTCGTTTGAGGATAGAGGCGCTTCACCGCCTGCGCCAGGATATGGGCGGCACTGTGCCTGAGCCTGTGCAGATCGTCGTTCATTGTCCTCCCAACCGAGTTATCCAAAACCGGCTTAATCTTCTGTCTCACGGATACTTCTGTTTCAGCTCCATCTCTGCAATCTGTCCCTGCAGCTTGGAAATGATGGGGCTGGCTATGTACTGCGTACACACCATGGCGAGAAGCACGATCATGTAGAGCGCCCACATAAGAAAGAAGTTTCCCATTACTCCCATGTGACCAGACCAAGAATGGAGACTTCCCGATAAAAGTGGAATGGAAAGACCGAGACCAATACCCCACGCGGAGACCTTCCGCGGGAACTTCAGCCGGTTCAAGTACCAACGCTCAAAACAATTGAATCCTTTTTCAATAGACTCCATTTTCAGCCTCCGCATTCTTCTCCAATGACAGATAAACAGCATGATGGGCCCAAGAGGACTCGGCGCCCTCCATCCACTCACTCCGTTCGGGACTCCGGGTCGGCCACTCGGCCCACCTGGACAACGCTCCTGTCCGTCGCGTTGAGCGGGCCTCTCTTCTCGTCCTCTTGACGCCAACCGCAGTACCAAAACAGGGTGGTGGGCCCAAGAGGACTCGAACCTCTGACCTCTTCGATGTCAACGAAGCGCTCTAACCAACTGAGCTATGAGCCCATCACGCTGTTTATGTGCCGGGGGCGGGGGTCGAACCCGCATGCCCTTACGGGCGGGGGATTTTAAGTCCCCTATGTATACCAATTCCATCACCCCGGCGAATTTGCAGATCGCGTATCGCCAATCGCAATTCTCGCGCGGATCACGCGATCAGCAACTAGCGCTTAGCGACAAGCCAAGTAAAGGTGCGGGTCGGAATCGAACCGACGAATAACGGTTTTGCAGACCGTTGCCTTACCGCTTGGCTACCGCACCAAGGAATTGGGCTTACTTCTTCCCGTTCTTCAAGCGGACGGCCAAGATCTCTTCCGCCGCTTTCAGGATCCGCTGCGCCAACTGCGTCTTCGCGATGGCCGCAAAGGCCTGGACCTTGCCTGAGCGCTGTAAAATGGCCCCCTCCACTGGCAGATCGCCAAACGGTCCGCGGCCCTTGTCCTTGGGGCGCAGCTGCGTCGCCACAATAGCGTCCAAATTTTTCGCCTTCAGCTTGTGCCTGGCGTTCGTCAGTAGATTCTGTGTCTCGAGCGCGAATCCGATGACCGCCTGTCGCTCTTTCCGAATCCTGGACACATTCATTAAAATGTCCGGATTCTCGACGAGCTCAAGCTGCATCAGCCGCAGCGAACCGCCCACTCCGGACCTCTTGATTTTCTGCGATGCCGTGGAAACCGGTCGGAAATCGGCCACCGCAGCCGACATGATTAAAGCATCCGCTTTCGGGAAATTATCCACCACCGCTTGTTCCATTTCGACGGCTGTTTCCACATCCACCCTCTTGACCCCCTTCGGGGTAGGCAAGCCGGTGGGCCCGGTAATCAGCGTTACCTCATGTCCTTTTGCCCGGGCAATTCCGGCCAATTGGTAGCCCAGCGTTCCTGTCGAGTTGTTCGAAATATACCTGACCGGATCAATCGGTTCCCGCGTCGGCCCGGCGGTGATCAGCAGCTTGTATTTCCGCCCCGGGCGGCTCACCGTTTACCCTTTCCATGCAACCGCCGCCGGACGGCCGCCACAATCTCCGCTGGTTCGGCGATGTGGCCCATACCGACCTGGCGGCAGGCCAGCTCACCGCGGACCGGTCCGATGAATTCAACGCCGAGTTTCTTAAGCCTGCCGATGTTCTGCTGCGTGACCGGATGCTCGTACATCGCCTTGTTCATCGCGGGCGCCAGGAGCACAGGAGCCTTCGTGGCAAAAAGGATGCAGGTTAACAAGTCGTCGCAGATCCCGTTGGCCAGTTTCCCGATAGTGTTCAGTGTTGCCGGGCACACCAGCGCGAGATCCGCTTCCGTCGAAAGAGAGGTGTGCAGAAGGTCCCATTCTTCGGGCAATTCAAAAACATCGGAGTACACTTTATTCCCTGACAGGGTCTGGAACGTCAGCGGACTCACGAACCGGGTCGCCTCTTTCGTCATAACGACGTGCACGCTTGTATCGGCATCCTTCCGGAGCGCGCTGACAACATCGCACGCCTTGTAGCAGGCGATTGACCCTGTGATTCCCACAATGACCTTTTTCATATGCGTATGTTTTTGCGCCTCGTGAAAGGGTTACCCTTTGTCCTTTTCTTTCTCTTTGCCCGGTTTTCTCAGTTTGTAAGAAACCCTGCCTTCGGCAATTTCCTTGAGAGCCGTGATGGACGGTTTTGTTTTTGAATCCACCTCGGTCAGTTTTGGGCTGCCTTCACTCAATTCTAGCGCCCGCCTGGCGGCAAGAACCACCAGCTTATACTTGGAAGGACCCACCTTCTCCAGAAGCCTCTCCAGCTGTATGGACGTTCTCAGACTAGCCAGCATATTCATGTCCCTCCGCGATCTTTCACCCGACAATGTTCCGCTTTCAAAATTGCCCTGACCGCCTCAACGGCGTCAGGAAGGCTGTCATTCACTACCGCGTAATCGTAATACTTCATCTCCGCCAATTCGCGCCGGGCGAGCCGCAGCCTGGCCTTTATTTGCTGCGGCGTCTCGGTGCCGCGCCCTTTGAGCCTCTCTTTTAATACGGAGAACGACGGCGGAAGAAGAAAAATCGTCGAAACAGGAAAGTTGCTCCTGCGGATCTGCCTGGCCCCCTGGATATCCACACCGAGAAAAACATCTTTGCCGGCCTTCAAAGCCTTCTCGATCGGGGCGCGAGGCGTGCCGTACCTTTGATTAAGAATTTGCGCGTGCTCGAAAAATTCCCCGCGGCGAATCCCTTTTTCAAACCGTTCCCGGCTGAAAAACCAGTAATCCCTCCCATGCCGTTCGCCGAGCCGCGGGGAACGCGTGGTCGCGGAAACGGAGAGCTTGGCTTCCGGCTCCACTTTCGAGAGAGTTCTCAAGATTGTGGTTTTTCCGCTTCCCGAGGGGGCCGATATGACGAATAGCCTTCCGCATCTTTTTTTCTTCACGGCCAACCTACTCGACGTTCGCCGCTTGTTCGCGGAGCTTTTCTATCAATCCTTTCATCTCAACAACCCACCGGATAACGGCCGCATCTCGGATTTTTACGCCGAGGGTATTCACCTCCCGCTGAAGTTCCTGGGCGAGGAAATCCATCGTCCTGCCCTGAGATTCGGCCTGGCCGCCTATGGCTCTGCGCAGAGCCACCAGGTGGGACTGTATCCTGGTCAACTCTTCGCTCACATCGGTCTCCCGAACAAGCGCGGCCGCTTCCTTGGCGACAGCTACCGGATCGGCCGCCGCGGCCGCCGCTTGTATCCGGGCCTGCAACCGTTGTGTCAGGTTTTTCTGCGCTTCAGGCACGCGCCGGACAATACGCCGGTTCAGGTTTTCCAGGGAAACAACGAGCTTCCTGAACACCTTCTCGAGCCGTCCCCCCTCTTTCTGCCGCATGGCCGTCAATTGAGCTATGGCCTGCCCAACCGTCTGCTCGACCATTTTGCGCGACCGTTCAGGAAACTCGGCCGATGAAGGGGCGCCCACAACACGGGGAAGGCTCAGTACCGTCTCGAGCGTCACTTCCCCCGAAAGATGAAGCTGTTTCTTGAGCTGGCGCAGGCTGGCGGCATATTGCCGGGCCACATCCACCTGAAATGCAGCAGCCGGCGTCTGGTGCTTGGATTTGATTCCGACAAATACCCGCACTCTGCCCCGCCGGATTGTCCGGCCGACCAGCGCGCGGATTGCTTGCTCAAAACTCAGAAAACCCTCGGGGAGCCGGCAATCCACCTCGAGAAACCGGTGATTGAGTGTCTGGATCTCCACGACGGTCCGCGCAGAGGAGCTTAAGTTCCCCTCCGCTCGGCCGAACCCGGTCATGCTGGTCAGCATACCGGTTCAGGCCCAAGCGCGCGTTTGCACTTGATTCAATGTGGCCGGTTTGGTTGGATACAGGTCAACGATAATTTCGTCAGGGTTGAACCACAGCTTGATTTCCCGCTCAGCCTCGGGTTCCGACGAGGAGGCGTGAACAACATTCTCGAAGAGGCCGGTGGAACGGATCCGCCCGTAAGCTCCTCTGATCGAAGTCGGGCTGGCCTGCTCGGGGTTGGTCGCTCCGGTCAATTCCCGTACTTTATCTATCGCATCCTCACCCCAATAAACGAGTGCCATTGCTTTATGCCGGTTATGAAGTTCCCCCTGGAGATACCGGACCAGTTCTTCATAGAACGGCTTATCTTTTAAGTGGCAGTAGTGTTCTTCCGCCAATTTTTTTGAAACCCTGCACACCTTGGAGGCCACGATCTCGAGCTTCGTTTCCGATAAACGGGTTAAGATATTTCCGGTTAAAGAACGGACCAACCCGTCCGGTTTAATGAGTATAAGCGTCTGCTGAATCATATAACTCTAACATTATAAGGAAGAAATGACGCGCGTCAACGGCGCAGTAATCCGGCAAAAGCTCTTTAAGAACCGCCGGCAAGCCTATTGATCAGTTTATCAAGATCTTTTAAAGAGTAATACGCAATCCGGACCCATCCCCGCGACCCTTTGTGGGCTATTTGGACATTTGTCGCCAAAGCCCTTTGAAGCTTCTGCTCCACCGCAACCAGATGAGGGTCTCTAGTGCTCTTTTTGGGGCGAGCCACAGTTCCCTCGCCGGAAAGAAGGGCCTTGATCAACCCCTCCACGCGCCGAACGGAAAGCCCCTGCGCAATCACTTGCTGCGCAACCGTGGCCTGGGCCTTAGCCGATTCCAGTGCAAGCAACGCCCTGGCATGACCCAACGTTAACCGCCCTTTAGAAACCTCTTCGCGGACCTCAGGGGCCAGCTTGAGAAGCCTCAGCGTGTTGGCGACCGTAGCTCTGTCTTTTCCCATCGCCAGGGCAATCTCTTCCTGTGTGAGACTGAATTCCTGCAGCAGCCGCTGGTAGGCCGCTGCTTCTTCCATCGGATTGAGTTCTTCCCGCTGAATATTCTCAATCAAAGAAAGCTCCAGCGCCTTCCTGTCCGAAACTTCCCGGATGAGAACAGGTGCGCTAGTTTCCCCAAGCAGCTGGAGAGCTCTATAGCGTCTTTCTCCAGCTATAAGATCATAAAATGGTCCATTAAAACCACTTTTCTCCGATTTTCTAACTAAAAGTGGGTAAATCAAACCACTTTCGCGTATAGAATCGGCTAATTCCTGAATTTTTCTGTCATCAATTCTCTGTCGAGGCTGAAACCGATTGGGTTGAATGGCTTGAAGCGGTATCCGAACCGACTCCGATTTTTCTTTCTGCGGCTGGCTCTGGGGAATCGCTCCTTCCGGAATCAGCGCCCGAATCCCTTTGCCTAACCCACGCGTTTCCGGCATCTGTTTTCTCCTTTTTAACCTGTTCCGCCAAAGATTGGTACGCCTTGGCTCCCGACGAATTGGGGTCATACAAAGCAATCGGCAAACCGTGGCTCGGCGCCTCGCTTAAGCGGACCGAACGGGGAATAATGATGTCGTACACTTTTGTTCCAAAAGAGCGGCGAACCTCCTGAATCACATCGCTGGTCAATTTTGTCCGGAAATCGGCCATCGTCAAAAGAATTCCCTCTACCTCAAGCCCCGCATTTAATGATTGCTGGACAAGCTTTATCGTCTCCAAAAGTTGGCTCAACCCCTCAAGCGCATAATATTCGCATTGAAGCGGAATGAGAACGCTGTCGGCCGCAGTCAGGGCATTGACCGTCAACAACCCAAGAGAGGGGGGGCAATCCACAATGATCTGGTCGTAAGAGTCCCGGGCTTCCTGAAGCGCCTCTCTCAGGCGAGTTTCCCTGTTGTCCAAAGCTACCAGCTCTACCTCAGCTCCACTGAGAGCCGGTTGTGCGGGAACCAGCTGAAGATTCTGGATCTGGGTCTGAACGACTACGGAACCTATAGGCTCTTTTTCCACCAAAGCTTGATAAATGGAGCGGGGCAGGTTTCTTTTGTCAATACCGAGACCGCCCGTGGCGTTGCCCTGCGGATCCAAATCAACCAGAAGAATGCGCGATCCTCCTAGGGCGAGTGCCGCGCTGAGATTGACGGCGGTCGTCGTCTTGCCGACCCCCCCTTTTTGATTGCAAATAGCAATAACTTTAGGCATGTTTCACGTGGAACATTTCCGAAAGCTTGCCCGAAATCCCCTGTTATTTATGTGCTTGCCGAAAAACGGCGTATTGCGTCAGCGTCAAGCAGGTATTTATGACCCAATATAACACAAGGCCCGATGGAAGGGAATAGAAGAGAAAACCAAACATGACTGGCATGAATTTAAATACCTGCTGCTGAACAGCCTGTTCCTCGGTTGCCGGTTTTTGGAAGGAGGATGTGAATTTCTGCTGAAAGAACATCGCCGCTGACATAATAAGAGGTAATAGATTAATGCTCTCCCCGAACAAAGGCACCGGTCCACGGAAACGGATGATGGCGTCTGGAGCCGCCAGATCCCGGATCATCAAAAAACCGGCTCCCTTCAGCTGTGGGGAGCGCATGAGAACTTGGTAAAGGGAGAGAAATATGGGCATCTGAAGCAGCATCGGCAAACATCCGCTCAGCGGATTAACCCTGTGTTTCTTATAAAGCTCCATCATCAGCTGGTTCATCTTCTGCGGATTACCTTTGTGCTCCTTTTGGATTTTCGCCACCTGCGGTTGAATCTCAGACATCGACCGCATCATCCGGATCCCTGACCAAGTAAGCGGAAAAAAGACAACCCAGATGAGTATGCTCACAAATAGAATCGCCAGCCCATAGCTGTGGAGCCACCCCTCACTCCAGACTAAAATCCCAAGAAGAAGCTTTGCAATACCAGAAAAAGCTCCCAGAGAGAAGGCCTCTTCGAGCCCCGCCGCTCTGAGATAAGAGACATCCATCGGTCCAGAATAAAATCGGAAGCTCCACTCCGAAGAAGCTCCTGGAGCAAGTGTGACGACCGGCAACTCCAGCCACCCTAAAGCAGTTCCTCCCGGAGATTGTTCCACGTGGAACAATCCGCCCGGAGAAACCGGCTGGACGATGGTGGTATACGACTTCCCTTGGCCGGTAATCCATTTGGGAGAACCAGGCAAAACAATCGATTGTCCGGGCTTTGCCCGTATCTTGTGAACCTTACCTTCTACCGAAACGAACCCGTGTTCATACTGTCTGTCGTCCGGTTTAGAAGAATAGATCGGGTGGTAGGCAAGGAGCCTCAGCTGGCATTCCTGTGGTGCCTCTGAACTGTTGGTCAGCCGAATAACACAATCACTGAAGAACCTATCCACATTTCTGGAGGGGGCTATAGTTCGAGTCACCTCAAGCTCGCGGAGACCGGTTGAGGTGCTTACTGCCGCAGCCCCTTCCTGCGCAGTTGTCATAGCAACCTCTTGAGCCAAAGGCTTGATTATCCCCACAGAAAAAAGCCCTGGATCGGCATTAACCAGTAGCCTGTTCCCTTCCACCACTAAAGAGCGTATGCCTCCTCGGGCAGATCCTATACCGATCTGCGCTTCTCCTATTCGGATCTCCTGTAATGGTTCAGTTGGGGCGCTTAGTTTGGCGGCCAACGGCCGAGAGGCGGTTCTTTCTTCTGCCCGGACCACTTGCTCCTGTCGAGGAGGCGGAGCCGGCGGGAAAAGAGCCGTCCAAACTAAAAGAATCCCCAAGGTGAGGCCAAGGGAGAGCAATAATCTTTGTTGTTGTTTCATAATAAGTTACAGCTTTCTTTTTGTACAGGATCCCATCCTCCAGGATGGCCCGGATGGCATCGAAGCAGTCGTCGGAGAATCAAAATTGTCCCGGAGAAAACACCCCTCTCTCGGAGAGCTTCAATAGCATAATTCGAACAGGTGGGATAAAACCGGCAAATGGGCGCCATAAATCCCCCCAAGGAAACCGCTTGGTAGATCCGTATGGTTTCAACCAGGATTTCTATTATAACTTTATTATTTTCAATAATTTAAGTATTTCCTCTTCGGTCCATTTGTAAGTCAGCTTTGCCGGAATTCGCACCACTATAACCAATAAATCCATCCCAGCCGGAAATAGCTCTTTTGTTCTCCGAAACACTTCCCGAACAAGCCGTTTCACTTTATGACGAACAACCGAGGTTGTTGTAACACCTCGCCGGACAGTGCAGGAAAATCTCCTTTTTCCCATCCAGTTAGGTGAAATAATCAGGTTAAACCAATCGCCGCGGACAGTTTTGCCCTCTTTGAAGAGGTGTTGAAAGGCGACTTTTCCGGAGAGCCGTTCTGTTCGGCGGAACTTCGCTTCTGGCATCTTTCCGGCGGGTTCAGATCGGGTTAAGGTATAAGTGTATGGCGGCCTTTACGCCGTCGCCTGCGGAGCGTGTTCCGGCCCCCTTTTGTCGCCATACGGCTGCGGAATCCGTGCACACGTTTTCGCTTTATATTAGATTTATTCTTCAGGTGTTTCTTCATGCGGCACCTCGCTGACTACAGGTTGAATGGATGACTTCGCCGAAACGGGTTATTGTAGCAACCGCCTCAAACTCTTGTCAAACCTCATTCTCTCGTGCTATGATTCCAGCTTGTTCACATCAACCTAAGGAAAACCGTTTCTTCCCATGGAGTCCCTGGATCTCAAGTTGTGGGATCGAGCACTTTCCCGCATTCAAAACGAATTACCGAGCCAAGCCTACGAAACTTGGTTTCAGCCGACGAGGGCCGTCTCGTCCACTTCGGACTCACTGGTTATCGAGGTCCCTAGCCCTTTTTTCCGGGACTGGCTGGCAAGCCATTATTCGGAGCTCATAGGCCGGATGCTTAGGGATCTAGCAGAATCCAAAGTACGCGTTGAGTACATGGTGTCCCTTCAACAGCGCCAAGCTCCGGAGGAAGAACGGCTGCCTGCCATCTCGCCCCGCTTGCCGGCAGCCGCAACATACAGCAGCCCAGACAAAGCTGGGGTATCTCCTTCAGATATGGTTTTAAACCCTCGCTACACCTTTGAGGAATTCGTCGTTGGGCCGTCCAATCGATTCGCCCATGCAGCAGCTCTCGGAATCAGCGAATCTCCGGCGAGGGTATATAACCCTCTTTTTATTTATGGCGGCGTAGGTTTAGGGAAAACGCATTTGATGCAGGCGATAGGGCATCGCCTGCGTGAGCGTTTTCACCAAGGGACGTGTATTTATATCTCGAGCGAACGGTTCACTAACCAGCTTATCACTGCCATTCAGAACAGATCCATGGGGGCATTCCGGGAACGGTTCCGGTCCGTTGATGTTTTAATGGTGGATGATATTCAATTTATCAGCGGAAAGGAGTCCACCCAGGAGGCTTTCTTTCACACGTTCAACGCTCTTTATGACGCACACAAACAGATTGTTCTCTCCAGCGATCGCCTTCCGAAGGAATTGCGCGGCCTGGAGGAACGGTTGGTATCCCGTTTTGAGTGGGGATTGGTGACGGACATCCAACCTCCCGATTTAGAAACAAGGGTTGCCATACTCCGCAAAAAAGCGGAAGCTCAGGGACATCCAGTTCCGGATGAGGTGACTCTTTTTATCGCCGAGAAAATCTCTTCCAACATCCGTGAGCTGGAGGGGGCCTTGAATAGGGTCATTGCCCACTCTGTTTTGATAAGCCGCGACATCTCTCTTACTATGGCGCAAGAGGTGCTGCGCGGTATGGTGGCTGAAACAGCGCGAAGAGTCACGCTAGACCGGATACAGAGGGTGGTGGCCTCCCATTTCAATTTAACCGTTACTGATCTTCGCGGAAAGCGCCGAACGAAAGAGATTTCTTTTGCCCGGCAAATAGCTATGAGCCTTGCCCGTGAGCTGACGGAGGCCTCTCTACCCTCTATTGGAGAAGCTTTTGGGGGGAGGGATCATGCCACCGTAATTTATGCTTGCTCCAAAATCGCAAATGAAAGAAAATCAGGTGGTAAGATACGGCAGGTTTTAGATAGTCTCTTGTTAGAACTAAAGAAAGATTTGTGAGTAATTTGTTAATAACTCTGTTTGAGTGGGTGTTTTGTTGAATCTGTTGGTGTTTTTGGTTGGTTATCAATAGGGGGTTATTGAATCTAAGTTGTTTATTTTTGGTGTGTTGTGTTGTTATTAACAGTTTTAACAGGTCTTATTATTGTTGTTACTAAC
The DNA here is from genome assembly GCA_964373715.1 of uncultured Planctomycetia bacterium. Taxonomy (GTDB): domain Bacteria; phylum Omnitrophota; class Gorgyraeia; order 1-14-0-20-64-10; family 1-14-0-20-64-10; genus CAMTXI01. Next base: position 73,214 of record CAYJVR010000006.1, read on the forward strand.
TTAATAAACATAATGTAATAATAAGAGACAATGAAAACCATACTCTCGAGAGATGTTCTTCTAAAAGGCATCCAAAATATTTATCCGGTTATACCTAATAAAAGCACACTCCCCATTCTGTCGCATATTCTCCTGGAGGCAAAAAAAGACTCTCTATTTTTGGTTGGTACGGACTTGGAGATTGGAATTTCCTGTTCTATACTCGCAGAAGTGCAAGAAGAGGGGGCTATCGCTGTTCCGGCGAAAAGACTTTTTGAGTTAGTCAAAGAACTGCCAAACACATCCCTACATATTCATGCGAAGAAAAACCAGCAAATCACACTTGAATCAGAAAAAGGCCTATTTAAAATATCGGGGCTTCCAAAAGAGGAGTTTCCTCGCCTTCCACGCGTCGAGAATCAAGACGCCCTGGTGATTGACCAGAGGGTTTTAGAGGCCATGTTTTCACAAACAGCATTTGCCGCTTCACACGATGAATCCAGATATATTCTCACAGGTATTCTTTTTGTTTCAAAGGGCGGGTGGTTGCGACTTGTTGCGACGGACGGCCGGCGCTTAGCGTCTGTTGCGCGCGAAGCGCGCACCCCAACAAAAACAGATCACCAGGTTGTGGTACCAGCCAAGGCAATACAGGAACTCCACCGTCTTTTAGGCGACGGGCCGTCAGTGAAGATCTCCATCAAAGAAAACCAGATAGCTTTTGATTTAGGAAACATACAGCTTATTTCTAGGTTGATTGAGGGGAAATTCCCGAATTACGAACAGGTTATCCCGGCAGAGTCCCCCCAAAAACTGGCCGTATCGAGAGAAAATCTGCTTTTGGTCACAAAACGGATCGGCCTTTGGACCACGATTGACTCACCCTCCATACGTTTTGACCTGCGGCCCACCAACATTGTTGTTTCAAAGCAAACTCCGGAAGTTGGCGAAGCCCATGAAGAGATCCCGGCGACGTACAATGGGTCTGAATTTTCAATAGGGTTCAATCCCGCTTATTTGGTGGATGTTCTAAAAACGCTGCCGGACGAAAGTGTGGAAATGGAACTGCCAGGCCCGGATCGCCCCGGCGTCATTCGGACAAAGGACCATTACTTGTATATTGTTTTGCCGATGCAGTTAAATTCATAACGGTGGTGATGAGGATACGTGATGGCCAAGGGCCGGCATGTTTCCAAGCTGGGAGAGTTGCTTCCCCAGGTGATGCACGGGTTGCGCGGTTCGGCGCGTCCAACGAAAGAGGAAATACAACAGGTGTGGGGAAAGGTCGCCGGTCCAAAGGCGGCTGGCCGCAGTTGGCCGCGTCACCTGGAAAAAGGGCGCTTGATTGTTGAGGTCGAGAATTCCGGATGGATGTACACATTGAATCTAAAAAAAACGCACTTGCTGCAGGGATTGATCGAGTTGCTCGGCGCCGATCGAATAAAAACTCTAAGCTTTCGTATCGGAGAGAAAAAGGATGCCTGACGTTATGACGAAAGAAAAAACATCTTCTCCTCGGAAAAAAGGCGAAGAAGCTAAGATAGCTGCCGCTAAAAAGTCAGGCGGCACGTACGACGCCACAAACATTCAGGTTCTTGAGGGAACAGAGGCAGTTCGCCGGCGCCCCGCGATGTACATCGGTGATACCAGTGTGCGGGGTCTGCACCACCTTGTTTGGGAGGTGGTGGACAATTCTGTAGACGAAGCGATGGCCGGCCACGGAAACACAATTGAGATTACCATACACAGCGATAATTCCGTCACGGTTAACGACAATGGGCGCGGTATCCCGGTGGACATGCATAAGACCGAGAAGAAGCCGGCCGTGGAAGTGGCTTTAACCACGCTGCACGCAGGCGGGAAATTTGACCACAGAACATACAAGGTGTCGGGCGGTCTACACGGGGTTGGAGTCAGTGTTGTCAACGCGCTTTCGGAGTGGCTCGAGGTGGAGGTGCGCCGCGATGGGAAAGTGCACCACCAGCGGTACGAGCGGGGCAAAACAAAGACGAAGCTGACCGTCATAGGCAAGGCTTCGAACACAGGAACAAAGGTGACGTTTAAAGCGGATCGGGAGATTTTCGGGAAGATCGATTACTTGTTTGAGACGCTGGCAAATCGGCTGCGGGAATTGGCATTCCTTAACAAGGGTCTCAAGATCACTTTAATCGATGAGCGTTCGGACAAAACCCAAGAGTTTTTCTACCAGGGCGGACTCGTCTCGTTTATCGAATACCTCAACAAGGGGAAGGCGCCGCTCCATAAGCAGGTGGTTTATTTCTCCCGGGAGAAAGAGGAGCTCGTCGTAGAGGTGGCGCTTCAATACAACGACAGCTTTTTGGAGACGCTCTTCTCGTTCGCTAACAACATCAACACGGCGGAGGGTGGCACCCACTTGAGTGGTTTTAAATCGGCCCTCACCCGCGTACTGAACAATTACTGCAAGAACCGTGGGCACTTAAAAGAATCCGACCAGCCGCTCTCCGGAGAGGATGTCCGGGAAGGGTTGACCGGAGTTGTCTCGGTTAAAATCCCCAACCCGCAATTTGAAGGCCAGACCAAAACAAAACTCGGCAATTCGGAAGCGGAAGGCTTGACCGCCAGCATCGTGAACGACGCGCTCACCGCTTTCTTCGAGGAAAACCCATCGGTTGCGAACAAGATCTCCGAGAAAGGAATCCTGGCGGCCCGCGCGCGGGAAGCGGCCCGCAAGGCGCGCGAACTCACGCGGCGCAAGGGGCTTCTCGAGATGGATTCCCTGCCCGGCAAACTCGCCGATTGTTCCGAGAAGGACCCGGAACTTTGCGAGCTGTACCTGGTTGAGGGGGATTCCGCGGGCGGGTCGGCGAAACAAGGGCGCGACCGGCGGTTCCAAGCGATATTGCCGCTGAAAGGCAAGATCATCAACGTTGAGAAGGCGCGTCTTGAGAAGGTGCTGAGCAACGATGAAGTCCGAACCATTATCACGGCGTTGGGAACCGGCGTTGGAGAAGAGTTTTCGATAGACAAGCTCCGGTACAAAAAAGTGATCTTTATGTGCGATGCCGATACCGACGGCTCCCACATCCGGACGCTGCTTCTGACATTGTTCTACCGCCAGCTTCAAGAGTTACTGAAGAAAGGGAACATTTTCATTGCTCAACCGCCTCTTTTTAGGGTGAGAAGAGGCAAGCGGGAAGAGTACATTTATAACGAGAAGGCGCTTAACGAATACCTGTTCGAGCTTGGACTTGACGGCGTCACGCTCAAAAACGTACGGGAAAAGAAAGAATACACCGCGGCGCAGGCCAAAGAGCTGCTCCGGCTTGCCACCGAACTGGAGAGATTGGCAAAATCTTTGCTTAAGAAGGGAGTCCATTACCTAAAATACGTCTCTTTGAGAGATCAAAAGACCAAAAAACTGCCAATTTTTAGGGTAAAAGTGGAGAACGAAACCCATTTCGCCTACTCCGACGACGAAGTGGCGAAACTGACCAAGGATGAGAAAGAGGCCGACATCCTCGAAATCTACGAATCCACCGAACTGGAGGAGATGACCGGCAAGCTGGATAAGATGTCGCTCGAGTTGAGCGATTTTGAGACCCCGGTCGAAGGCGAAGAAGCCTCCTCGGCGCAGGGCCGGAAAAGCAAAAAGAAAGAAAAAGACTCGGGTGCCGCGGAGATCCTCTTCAAGCTCGAAGGGGAAAAAGAGAAGGGACAAGCCGCTTCGCTGAAGGACCTGCTCCAAGAGGTGCGCAATGTGGCGCGGCACGGGATGCAGGTGCAACGGTACAAAGGTCTCGGAGAGATGAATCCTTCGCAGCTGTGGGAGACCACAATGGACCCGGAGAAACGGACCCTTCAGCAGGTGACGCTCGAGGACGCCGTCGAAGCGGAAGCGATGTTTACCACCTTAATGGGCGACGAAGTAGAACCCCGGCGGCTCTTCATCGAGGAGCACGCGCGGGAAGTCCGGTTCCTGGATGTTTAAGGGGAGCTGACACCCATGTACACACGCAACGAGCAGATCATACCGATCGCGATCGAACAAGAGATGAAGGATTCTTACATCTCCTACTCGATGTCAGTTATTGTCGGCCGCGCGCTTCCGGACGCTCGCGACGGGCTCAAACCGGTCCAGCGCCGCATCCTCTACGCGATGCTACGCGAAGGCCTCGTCCATACGCACCGCTACACGAAGTGCGCCGGTATCGTCGGTGAAGTGCTCAAGAAGTACCACCCGCACGGGGACTCCTCGGTCTACGATGCGCTGGTCCGCTTGGTTCAGCCATGGAACATGCGCAATCCGCTGGTGGACGGCCAAGGAAACTTTGGTTCGGTGGACGGCGACCCTCCGGCTGCCTACCGGTACACCGAGGCGCGGCTCGAGGCGATTGCCGAGATGCTGCTGGCCGACATCGACAGCGAGACGGTCGACTTTCTGCCGAACTTCGACGAGTCTCAGGTGGAGCCGCGCGTCTTGCCGGCCGGTTTCCCGAACCTGCTCGCGAACGGCTCGAGCGGCATCGCGGTCGGCATGGCGACCAACATCCCACCGCAGAACCTGACGGAGTTGGTCGAAGGGGTGATCGCGGTCATCGATGAGCCGGACATCGAATTCAAAGACTTGGTTAAGCTGATCAAGGGGCCTGATTTTCCCACCGGCGGTATTATCACGGGCAAGCAGGGAGTTCTCGACGCTTATGCAACCGGCCGCGGCATCATCAAGGTGCGGGCCGAGGCCCACATCGAATCGGGCAAAAGCGGAAAGGATTCGATCATCGTCACCGAAATCCCGTACCAGGTGAACAAAACGACGCTACTCGAGGCGATCGCTAGCCTGGTCCGGGACAAGCGGGTCGAGGGGATCGCCGACCTGCGCGATGAGTCGGACAAGGAAGGCTTACGCGTCGTCGTTGAGCTGAAGCGGGACGCGAACGCCCAGATTGTGCTGAACCAGCTGTTCAAGCACACGCAGCTGGAGACCACTTTCGGCGTGATCCTGCTCGCGCTTATCGAGAACCGCCCGCAGATCTGTTCGCTTAAAAAACTGATACAGGTCTACATCGATCACCGGAAAGAGGTGGTGGTACGGCGCACTCGCTTCGAGCTGAGGAAGGCGAAGGAGCGGGCCCATATCCTCGAAGGTTTGAAGATCGCGATCGCGAACCTCGACGCCATCATCAAGCTGATCCGGAAAGCGAAGAGCGAAGAAGAGGCCAAAGAAGATCTGATTAAGCTGTTCAAGCTAAGTCCGCTCCAAGCGCAGGCGATCCTCGACCTGCAATTGAAGAGAATCACGCAACTTGAACGGCACAAGATTGAGGAGGAGTACCTCGCGCTGTTGAAGAGAATCAGCGAGCTCGAGGCGATCTTGGCCTCCGAGCAGAAAATTTACGCGATCATCAAGCAGGAGCTCAAAGAGATTGCCGAGAAGTACGGTGACGAGCGCCGCACCAAGATAGTCGGCGAAATCAAAGAAATGAACGTTGAGGACCTAATTGCCGAGGAGGACGTGGTGCTCACGATCAGTCACTCCGGCTACATTAAGAGGCTCCCCGTCTCCGCCTATCGGAAACAGGGCCGCGGCGGCAAAGGGGCGACTGGCGGCGAGCTCAAAGAAGAGGATTTCATGGAACACCTTTTCGTTGCCTCTACGCACGATTACCTGCTTTGCTTTACGAACAAAGGGCGGGTCTACTGGCTCAAAGTTTATGACATCCCGCAGGCCAGCCGCCAAGCGAAGGGCAAGGCGATCATCAACCTGCTGGAGCTGCAGCAGGGAGAAACGGCGGCCGCGTTCGTGCCGGTGCGGGACTTCTCCGCCAAGGGCGGATCCGCCTCCGGCGGAAAAGAGGACCAGTTCCTTATCATGGCGACCGAGCAGGGCCTCATCAAAAAGACATCCCTGTCTGAATACAGCAACCCGCGCCGCGGCGGCATCATTGGCATGGGACTCAAGGACAAGGATTCCTTGATCCGGGTGATGCTGAGCGACGGGCAGCAGGAGCTTTTGATCGCGACAGCCCAGGGCAAAGCGATCCGGTTCCCCGAATCGCAGGTGCGGGACATGGGCCGGGGCGCCAGCGGCGTCAAAGCGATCACGCTGGCGAAGAAAGATGCCGTGATCGGCATGACCTTTTGCAAGAAAGGCTCCACCATGCTGACCGTGACCGCGAAAGGGTTCGGCAAAAGGACGCCGGTTGAAGAATACCGGGTGCAGTCGCGCGGCGGCAAAGGGATCATCAACCTGAACGTGACCGACAAGAACGGCCAAGCGCTGACCCTGCTGACCGTTGCCGACCAAGATGAAATTATGCTAATCACCCATCAGGGCCAGCTGATCCGCTGTCCGGTGAAGGACATCCGGACAACCGGACGCAATGCGCAAGGTGTTCGGCTGATGCGGCTGGGCGAAAAGGACACACTGGCTTCGGTCGCCACGGTTGTGCCGGAAGAGGGCGAAGAGGAAGAGGTTTCCCCAAAGGCCGACAGCAACGGCGACTCGGTTTAATGTCGAAGGTCGCATTTCCATTGGGCTGTTTGAAATAGTCCACTCGTCCCCATCGTCTAGCCTGGCCTAGGACGCGGCCCTTTCAAGGCTGCAACACGGGTTCGAATCCCGTTGGGGACGCTTATTTATGGCCTCTTTCTCCCGCATGGACTGGATAAGCCAAATCTTCAGGGAACCGACCAACACCCTCTCGCACGCGATTGCCGCTTTGTTGTCGATCGCCGGGCTTGTGCTTTTGGTGCGCCGTGCCGCTGCTGCAAGAAAAACATGGCACGTAGTATCGTTCGCCATCTATGGCACCAGCCTAGTTGCGCTGTACGCGATGAGCGCGCTCCACCACGCATTAAACATCTCTCCGGAAGCGCTCAACATCTTTCTTCGGCTTGACCATGCCATGATCTATTTTTTGATCGTAGGCACGTATACACCGATTTGTCTAACCGTGTTGCGCGGCGGATGGGGATGGAGCTTGTTCGGCGTGAATTGGGGATTAGCAGCCGTATTTATTTCCTCAAACGTCCTCCTTCCGGGTCCGCCGCGAGCTCTCGTCATTGTTGGTTTTGTCTTTTTCTTGGTCATGGGGTGGCTTATTACCCTTGCCTGGCGCCCCTTAATGCGCGCGCTTCCTCAAGCTGGAATTGTGTGGCTTTTGTTGGGGGGAGTTCTTTATTCGGCGGGCGCCGGTGTTTTGAATATGAAAGGGCTGCGCATTGCCCCCGGGTTTGGTGCTCACGAGCTATGGCATTTTTTCGTTATGGCGGGAAGCGCCTGTCATTTTTGGTTCATGTTAAAGTACATTATGCGGGTAGACTGATTGATTAAAGAAAAGATGTCGCTAGCACCAGGTTCCGATGGGATTCGAACAAGGGAGAAAGGGTCAGCCACGGCAAACAAACGTCTTGCACCCTTTCTATGAGCGAACGTCTAAATCCTCCGGCCCATCGCGATACCCTGAACCCACCGGCGCCAGCATCTTTTCGCAAATAATGCATTGACCCAGATTGGAATACATCACTTTACAGTGAGCGCAGCGGTAATTGTTCTTGGCCACATAAGCGATGTATCCGGCCTGCGCAATCGCGCGGATAAATTGTTCGGGGTCGGTTTTAGCCGGATCGAAAAAGATCACAGCCACTTTGTCCGGAGTGCTGGCCTCTACGGATTGCACTCCAGCAATGGAACTCACCGCCCCCTTTATCGTCATCTCACAGTTGGCGCATCTCATGCCAGCAATATCCAGAGTAACCGATTCGACGGGGGTTTTAGCTGAAGCCGAAACAGGCCCCAGAGCCAATGCCGCGACTACGACGATTATTGCCATCAAAGGTTTCAATAGAGATGTCCCTCCCATAGTCATACCAGACCCAGAGCCCTAGTTTACCAGTAAGGCGTTGCCTGCGATAGGCATGGGGAGCTGTTGTTGAGGGCCGGAAAGAATAGCAAGCCGTAGTTCAGCGAAAGGCGACTGTTACGCGGCGGCGCCAAGAGCCTGAAGATCATCGGAGAACTCTTCCAAACCGGAAGAGACAACTTCCGAAGGAACTCCAAGGACCTTAAGAATTTCTTGGACCAACAGGGTGAAGGACCAGCCCGTCGGATCGTGAGCGATAAAGCCCAGTTGAGCGCGACCGGCCATGCTTCCAAAAAGCGTAGCCTCTTCCGATTCCCCGTAGAAGTGCACCGCATCGCCCCGTTCAGCCACGCGCGTGATGGTGTCAGCAGGATCTCCGCGGTCAATGACAATCCGGTTATTCCAGACGGCGGCCAAAACCTGAAGCCCAGGGAATTTTTGTGCGAGACTCTGGCCGATAACAATGACCCATGTGGAGTCTGGCAGGCTGACAGACCGGAAACCGTCGGCTTGCTCCTGTGCCCTGCTGAAGAGGGCGACGGGTTCCTCCAGACCGGCCGATTTTTTGGCAACCAGGAAGAACCAGTTTCTGGGTAATGTTTGAAGACCCAGTTCAGCCATGGCCTCCGTCACGGCGTCGGACAAAATCTTCTGCCGGTCCGCAAGCGGGATATCGAACGGGAGCAGCTGATCCGCCACCACGGGTACTTGCACGAAATCCCTCAGGGCGGCGGTTGTAAGAGGGACGGTTCGCGTCTCTTCTTCCACAATGGCGAAACCTGCCTGCTCGATGAGGTCTCGGTATTCGCGCTGTGAGAGGGTGCGTAGGCGTTTTCGGCTAACCGGCGGAGCATCCGGAAAGGATTTTTCTAGAGAGACTTTGGCTTTGTCGGCGATTGCGAGATAAACCCGCATAGACTCGGGGGGGACTGATTCTTTCGTGAAAGTGGTGTTGAAACCGAAAAGCTGACCGGGAGCCAACTTGGCGGAAACCTCTTTGGCAAGCAAAGAGGAATCTCCCATCAGATGGATGGAATTGAACAGCACCACCGCATTCGGGTTTTCCGGCACAAGCTCTCTAAACTTTAGGGCATCACCCGCGCGGAATTCGACAATTCCGCGGAAAGAATCCGAAATTCGTCCTTGGGCTTGAATCGCCATACTTTCCGACAGATCAACGCCGATCACTTTCCCAGTCGATCCCAGAGCTCTCGCGACAAGAAAACTTCCACTGCCAGTTCCGCTGCCGAGGTCCACCACCGTTTGGCCATTGCCGAGCCCGTTCCTCGTCAAGAGATCGACCAAATGCTGGTTTGCCTGTCCGTATTCCGGATGAGCGGCAAAACGGGCATAAGATGGCCCCGATTCCGGCTGGTCCCATACGGAACCTTGAGCGGGAAGACCTTCCTCCAGGCCGGCTCTGCCCTCGAAGACCTTACGGACAAGATCGAGCCTTTTGCGATCGCGGGCGATCGCGTAGATCTTCACGTTGCCCGGGCCGGTGATGACCGGCTGAAGGACCAACCCCGCCCGGCTCGCGGCTTTTTGAAACCGTTTCGGGTCAAGGTTCGGGGAGGCGAAGGCCCATTCTCCAAGGATCGAATTGTCCCAGGGCAAAAGGAACGCGATCCCGTCCGGGGCGAGAACCGTTTCCACCGATTGGATGAACCGATCCGCCATATCGAGATTAGCCGTGTTGGAAAAGACCACGTCGAACAGTTCCCCCTGAACGGGGGTAAAAAGATCCCCTTCCAACAGAGTGACACGGTCCGACAGACCCAGCCGCGCAACCGCTTCGCGCCCTTTCACGAGGTAGGCACCCTGAATATCGGTTCCTACACCACGGCCCGCTCCGGCAATATCCACCGCCGCCGAGACGACGTAACCGTAACCAGTTCCGATTTCCAACACCCGCTTCTGTTTGATGAAAGGGGCTGCCATATCAACGGCTGTGAGCATCAAATCAACGGTGGTTTCTGTGGAAAGAGGCGGGTTCTCGGAAAAATACCGGTCCCAGAAAACCTGCATCCGTTCCGGCAGAGGGATACCGTTGACCGGCCATAGGACAGGATCGTTCAAGGAGGGTGGGAATAAACGGTTGTTGAGCGATCTGCCGAACGATTGTCCGAAAAGAACCCCGAGAAACCCTTCGCCGGTGACGTGCGGTTTCGGGTTTCCTTTGAATGCGTGCCACGCAAGGCGCTCGCCGGTGGGCCGGGACGGGTGCCGGTACAGACCGGAGTCTTCAATGATCAGAATTTTGTTTTCCCACACCGCGGGGTCGTAGGGCTCCATATAGTTCTTTTGTGTTTCATAGGAGGAGAGGGGAGCGGTGATGTTGGCGTAATAGATCACCTCTGCGGAGGCCGCGAAAACCAGATAGCCGTTGACCGCCGCGGCCTGCGCAATCGCTTCAACCGCTTTACGCCTCCAGCCGTCCATCTGATGCCGGTGCTTGCTATTGATCTCGTGATAGCCGTCGGAGGGCTGAACTTCCTCGATCAGGAGGGCCAATTGGTCTTCCTCAGTTTTGTACCTGCTCAGCGCGATTTGCCCGAATGATCCGGCGTTCGGGTAGGCGGCTGATGGAGGCTGCTTGTTCAAAACGGCCAGCCACGGAAAACGGGCAAAGGTCTCTGGAGTCGGTCCGACTTGAAAAGTGTGAAAGGCCAAAAGATCCGAGCTTGCCGCCACCTCTTCGTATTTTTTGACGTGCTGAAGAGTCGCTTCCACCTGGCCCTCGAGAGAGCCGGTTCCAACCTGGAGACGGGTGTTGTTCAGCCAACCGGCGAGTTTTTTGGAAAGAGCGTTGTCGAACGGGACCGGTTTCAGCGTGAGAGGGAAAGGTTCTTCGAGACCGCCGCCGGAGGCCGGCCGGCGGACAGCCGGAGAGATGCTGAGGACTTCCATGGGGATGAATTTGCCCTTTCCGATCTCCACGGTGACCAAGCCGTTTTCCGACAGATTGGCAACCTCTGCGAGAGCTTCTCTTATTTCCTGCGTAGTTAGGTCATCGCCCGATAATCCGTGCCTCGATACGGGATCCGTTCCGTTGAAAAACTGGAGCCGTGGCGTTTCTCCGGCATGTTTCTTCTCTTGGATATAAAGCAGGATTTTCACCAGCGCATTGTCGAAAGACAGCTCCTCCATACCACCCTGAAACGCGCCGTGGATCGCCTCCCAGATCCAACCCCGCTCCTGGTCCGCGATCTGCAGTTTTTCTTCCGCCGAGCGCCTCATGAATTCATCGAACAGGGATTCCTTCGTCGAAAAACCGGCCTGCTTCAAGGCCAGCACGAATTCCCAGCGGGCCAGTCCGACATCCGGAAGCGGAGGGACGGTGTTGTCTTCCAGCTGTTGAGTTCTGCGGATCCGCTGGATCATCAGGTTGATGCCTGTTGTTGCCGACAGCGCGGAGACGTATTTCCGCCATCTCTGCTCGACTTCCTCCGTGCCGGCGGGACGGAGTTCGATGGCGGAGGATCCGGTCCGGACCACCTCGAAGAGGATATCCGGGGCGCCGTAGTTCCTCACAACCTCAACAATGTCGGAGGCAACTTGACCAGCAGTCAGACCCATAGCCAATGAATAATCCACGCTGTTAACGAGAGCTCCCTTGGGGAAGTTAACTCGGATCGAGGTGGTTCCTTTAGCTTTCCAGGCAGGAATCTGTAGAGCCAACCATTCCTCGAGTTCCCCGATGCGTCCCTGATGAAGAACCTCCTCCGTTCCGGCGGAGAGATTCTTTACCCGAAACAGCCGGTCCGGCGCCCGAACGAAGCCGGAAGCTGATTGGTCCAGCAGTTGATGAAAACGTTCGGGAGTGGTAAGCATTATCTGGATCTGCTCCCCCTGCAGAGCGGCGGGCACCGCCTTCGGATCTTCTCCGAACCGTTTTCTCAGCGCTTCGACAAGAAGGTGGAGGTCATAGGTGCCTTGTAAAAGTCCGCGCACCAGTTCCCGGCCGGCCGGCGTGATCGAAATAGAGATTGGATCCGGCGTGTTGTAGACATAGGCGTATGGATTGAATTGATCGACCGGGAAGGAATAGCTGTCTGCCGGTTCCGGACCGACCCAAGGCCGCGCGTCGAACGCAGTGACCAGCCCCTCTCCCGAGACGAACAGGAGCAGCAGATCCCCCGCTTCGGAAGGGTTGAGCGAACCGGCCCGTTCGGTGAGCGGCGCAGGCAGTGCACGGTTCCCCAAGACATTTACGGGAAAGGTTGTTTCTTCTAAGCCGGTGGAGGGAGGGGCTTCTTGAGGATCGAGCCGACGGAAAGTGATCGCGATGTCTTGACTCCGCAAAACAATGTTGCTTGAAGCGATCTTGGAGCTCCACATCTCATAGATTCCGACAGCATCAGTAGGGGCGACCGCCTCCAGCAGAGATAACTTCCATTGCTGCTTGGCGATTGCCCCCTCCAGTTTCTCTGCGTACGGCTGAATGATTGCCTGAGCCGTATCGATCAGCCAGCGGTATTCCTTTTCGGGTATCAACTTGGAGATAGGGACAAAACCTCTAGGTGCCAGGGCGTCTCCCCGTTCTGCCAGGGCGTCCGATAAGCCCTGGATTTGGCCATCCTCGGACAGGACGAGTTTAAAAAGCAAACCGTTCCGCAACACCCTCTGAGGAAGTCCATGCTGCCGATAATAGTCGAGCCCATGAATCACGTCATAATAGACATGAAGATGGATCCACCAAGCTTCTCCAGCGCCCCTGACCAGCGCCCAGTGGGGATTAAGAATGGTTCCGGTTGTCGACCGCCGGAATCCCGTGTCAAAATCGACAAGACTTCCAAAACCCCACCATTCGTTTAGACCATCCAAGAGCTGTTTTTGAACAACAGTTCTGATTTGATCGACATAACGGCCGGAATTTAAAGCTTCCTCCTGTCCGGCGGATCCAGGGTTCTCGATCGGGGGTGACAGCACGGCGGTTTGGCGTGTTTCGTCAATAACCAGCTGCAGCCAGCCCCCCTGCTGCAGCGACATGGCTTGCGACCAAATTTTCTGCTCGGGGAAATGAGGACCTTTCAGTCGGGAGGGTTTTCCTTTCGGTTGCATGAACACAACCTCCGTCACTTTCGGAGAAGTGCCACTGGTTGCCTGAAGGATTGCCTGAACCGCCTCGTTGATGTAAATATTTTCTGGAAGCGTTTTTTGGGAAGCAGTTGCCAGAAGTTGATTCAGCATCCGGATTGAAAGTTTATGGGCCGATTTTCGCGCCTCCCGGAAAGCAGGTGCCAGCTCCTTGCCCTGCCGCATGACCGGGTAAAAGGTAATTGTCCGATCTGGATGGATGAGGAAGAAGCTCCGGCTTTCCAAAGGAAGAGGCCACCAGGCGCCTTGCTCGTCAGAGCGGGCCAGAATCCGGTACTTTTCAATTCGGATTTCTATGGTTTTCAAAGCTGCTTCTGGATTATCCGGGTCGGCATACCCGATTCGGGCAGGTTCCCCCCGCTCTGAAAGAATCGTCAGCAGTTTCCGAGCTTCGGCAATCCTCAACCAGAAAGGAGGCTGTGTTTCTGCAGACAGAGGAACCCGCATACGCTCTTCTTTCCCGGCGGTAGGGCCGGGTTCTGGTGTGAGGCCGGAGATGCTTTGTGTTTGTTGCTTGGAGGCGTTGAACCACTGGAGTTTGGGTTCCAGCGTGCGCGGTCCTATGCTGAAACCGACGTAGCCTTTCGCCATCAGCGCGGCGGCATTTTCCGTTTTGACTCCGCCGGCGCTCCCGAACACGCGGATGTGGGACAACGCCGCGTCCCCCGCCATCCGTTCAAGAAGAGCCGCCGTTTCCCCTGCGGTTATCCCGGGTCCTACGGCAGGCTCCACCTCGATTCCCTGTGCTCCGGTTAGTTGTGCGGTTTCCACATCGGCCCAATCCCGAACCTTTGCAATGACGAGAATTTGGTTATTAACGCCGGTCTTTGCGGTTTCCAGAACCACCTCCCCAATAACAGAAACCGGCGCGCTGATGATCAGGTTGCGTCCTTGGGCGGAGGAAACCACCGAAGGGACTTGCGAGGCCTGATAAATGGCAACGCCGACCACGGCATTTTGGTTCTTGGTTCGCAGCTGGCTGAGGGCCTGAAGGCTGAGCGCATCATCAATCCCCCGGATGTCAATCTTAGGAATAAGACCGCTTTCCAGCACCTGTTGAGCGAACTGAGAGATAAAGTCCGGACTGGCGTTTGCCGGGTAGTCTGCCTGATCCCTCCAATTGATAAAGCCGAATCCGCGATAATTTTTGAGTTCTTCTGCCAGAGATTTCGCCGTTCGGGCCGAGGTTTCCTCCAGGCCGGCGGTCGTCTCATCCTTGGCGGCAGGCGGCGGCTGAGGCGGTGTCCAGCGGTAGGTTTTCAGGAAGTGATATTTTTCCATCGTCTCGGCGGCGGTAACCTTCGGGTCCCAGCTTCCGCCGAATTGTTTTTCGGCTTTCTTGAGAAGGTTGTTCACAACGCCGCTTTCAAATGCGGTGCTGTAAGTCGGAAAGTGGTCGGCATTTCGGCCGACGGAAACTGTCAAAACCCCGACCGCCACTTGCAGGCGGACGATCACCTCATCCATCGGGGAGCCTAGCGAGAAGACCGCGGCCGACGCGTCCGGGTGGGGCAGTTCATGGAAGAGGTTCCGCGTGTCCTTCGCAAACCGGTCTCGGATATGGTCGGCAAGCCAGGTTTTGACCTGTTCGGCCGAGGATTCCTCCAGCCCGGCGGAAACGCCGGACCTTTTTCCCCAGGATGAAATGAAATCAGGCCGGTGTTTCAGGAATCCGTCGATGGTTCGACGAACTATCTGTTCTACAACCTCAGCAGGGGCGTCCGGTGGAACCTCCCGAACGAAGGATTCGAATCGGCAGCAAAAGGTGGGGAAGAATGCTTGCAGCACCGCATCTCTTGATCCGGCCGGCTCCGCCGCGTAAGCGAGAAGGAACCGATACACCAGTTGAGCCCAAAGCTCTTCCGACAAGTGAAGTTGTTCCGGCGAGGCACCATGAAGCTTCTCGAGTTCTTGAAAGAGCGCTTCCCCCACAATCTTTTTGATCGCCGCTCGGTCTCCAGCAAAATACTGCCGGAACATTCGGTCGTAAGTCATTGCCAGCTCATCCGGCTTCCGGAGGGTGCTGATGTTCGGAGCGGGGATTCCTTCGCCGTCCTGCGGAATCTTCAAACGAACCCAAGAATCGCTGTTTGCTAAAACTGATTCAAACAACACCCGAAAGATTTGGATGTCGTTCTTGCGAAGACCCTCGTCCTGATCCATGCGGTCTGAGGTGTGCAGCAATTGGCCCAGGGGGGGCTCGTAAAACCGCACCTTGTTGAGCAGCAAATTCTGGGTCAAAACCAGGTCTATGCCATACCCGGAGTAAACCTCGTGTCTCTCCAAGTTTTGCAGATAGGTGCTTAAGCCGTGGATCACGTCCGCCGTCATGGCCCGTACCCCGCTGAGCGGGTGCCGAGGCGCCTGGCCGTAAATGGCGGAGAGCAATGGGTGGATAAGATGATTGGTCACTTCCGCGTCGTGAGCTAACCGCTCAACGTTCGGAATCGCGCAACTGTTAGAACCGGCGGAAAGGACGGGGTCCAGAGTGATTTTCATCCATTCGGGGGTTATATTTGTGATGTCCGCATCAAAGTAAGCCATGTGGGCGTTCTTATCAGAGGAGACATCGATAAAGGCTCGTACGCTCCACCCTTTTCCCCGCAAGCCGGTCGGCTTCTGAAAACTACTGTAAGCTGTTTTTGGCGAGCCGTTTGGGAGAACAGCGCTGATTTCGACGGGGGAATCGGCCTCCCCTATGGCAAGAACAAGGAATCGGGTTTTGGGGTAGAACCGTGTAAGCCCTTGCTCAATTTGCTCCAAAAGGTTCCCCACCGTTTGAGTCAATTCGCGGGAAAACGGTATGCCGATTACCACGTCTGCCGGATAGGTGCGGAGGGCCTCCCGCGTTTTTTCCAGAAAATCCTGATATTGGTGCTCCGCCGTTCGGGCTGGGGGTTCCTCCAGACCGGTGGAGAGTTTAAGAAGAGTCGTGGCCAGCTCGCCGGCGATAGCCCCCTCCGGCGCGGCTTCAGGCCGAAGAGCGCATGCCGACGGAGGCAAGGCAAGGCTGACCGATAGAAGAGCGGATAGAATTCTTCCGTATAAAGGAAAGGGATTTTTCATAGCCTTAATAGAATATAGATCAAGTATATAGTCAAAGGAAGGAAAAATGCAGAAATAACAAAGATTAATCATCCATTAACACAAGTAACGGGAGAGAACAGGCTATTCTTAATAGCCCTATTATCGAAAAAACGAAGGAAACCGCACATGTTAGAAATCAACAAATTTAAATCTACTCTTGACAGACCTCTCTTTTGTCGTGTAGACTTCTAATATCCCCGAGAAAACCTCGAGATTATGGCGGTGAAATTGAAAAGAAAAAAAGAGGTTTTCTTGATTCCCCGTTTGTTGGCAGCGTTTCTGATTGCCTGCCAGGTCGTTTCAGGTACACCTACTTTCTCACGCGCTGAAGTACCGAATCCCTCTGCCGCGACTCTGCGAGCCACCATCGAAGGTTCCACCGAACCGAATCTCCGGCATCTTTTCGGGCTTCCGTCTGCCTCCGTCGCGCCGTCTGCTGGTTTGGAGGAATCGCTCGGGTTTACCCGAAAGATCTTTCTTTATTTGACGGCGGCCGGGTTGCTTTGGGCGGGGGCCAACGGTCTTACAAACATCCCTGTAGGGGCTATCGCCCAGGATAAAAAGCCGGCCGTGGAATTCGTTCTTCCGAAAGAGGTGGGTAAACCGTGGGATTCCCTGTTTAAGACAGATCCCAAGAGCAAAGCGATCCCTTTCCGCGCTTCGGACACCTTTTTCCAGGTTGGGTTGGTCCGGGCGGATGATCCGACGCGGGGTTTTTACTGGGATTTTTGGGCGGTTGAGCCGGATGGGACATCCATAGGCAGAGTTCAAACCGCCCAGGATGGTGGTTGGCGGATCGTGAATCCGGGGACGAACGACACGATCGGTGCCCTCCATTTTGGCCTCGCGAATAATTTTACGATTTATGACCGGTACGGCAAACCAGTTTCCCAAAACCTGAGCGTTCTTGCTCCCGGGGAGAAAGCCCCTCCAGCCAAAGACCCGATACCTATTTATATTGTCCTTGCGCGGGGCGGAGACGGCAGTCCCACCAAAGTTCAGCCCGATCCGATCGGATACATCCAGGTGAGAGAACGGCTTCTGCTTAACCAGGACAAAAAGCCTATCGCCTTGATCCGACCGGCGACCTTAATGACAAAAGGCTTCCAGGAAAACAGCCACCCTTTTTATCTCGACGGCGTTTCTCTGACGTATGATCTTTATACAGCGGATCCGTCTCCCGGGCTCCAGAAAAAGCTGCAGGAGAGGCTTGACGCCATGAAACCGGATTCGTTGCCGGGGAAAATAATGAAAGCCCAACTGGCTGTCCGCTTGATACAGGTGGATCTTCTTCTTGGCGAGAAAGGGAGCGGAAAATTCGCCAAGGCGGGGATATTACCGGAAGAGGCGAAAAAAGCCGCCGATGCCCTGGCGGTGGAGCGCCTACCGGTCCTTAACGATTTAGGCAGGAAGGAGAGTAGACAGCTCATTTGGCAGGCAATCGAGAATGCCGATCCTCTATATCGTCTTTACTCCGAGGGGGTTCGGCTTGCCGGCTACCGGGACGACCGGGAGGTTTTGGAGCATATCTTGCTGACTCAAAAAGTCATTTGGGCAGGTTGGGGGGCCCCGCACGTGAAGGCAGACGCCGCCACACCGCTTCAAGACTGGATGCGGGATATCCTGGTGGACAGTTTGCGTTTTCAGGCGATACGCACCCCGGAAGAGGCGATCCAGTTGACATCGGAGGTGCTGTTGGCTCCGGGCGCGGAATTGGTCCGTCAACGGAAACAGGATGTTTGGCTGAAGGATCCTTGGCTGAACAGAACAGATCGCGTTCTTATCCTGCGGGCCAAGAGACAGTTTGGGGCGTTTGACAAAGCGGTTCATCAGGCGGCCGCGCTTCACAGGGCCGGCTACCCGGTCAGCTTCTGGAGCCTGTTGGTGCATAAGCAGATGGATGATAACACTAAAACGATTGTGCAGGAGACCCTCGTGGTTGCGGGGGATAAAGAGGGCGGGAAAAAGATCACCATTTTGGGAGCCGACAGCGTGCTGGGTGATTTGGGCGGGAAAAAACTTGAGAAGGGGCTTTACCAATTTGAATCGATAGACTCGCTGAAGAACCTGCTCGAAGAGCGCGGGGAGTACCGCATGACGCTGGAAAACGCGGCGGCGGCGAAGACAACCATGCCGGCGTGGGCCAATGAGCTTCGGAAACCGATCGACTATAATCACAAGAGTTGGGATGCGGCAGGACAGCCTCACCGGGATCCCCTGCTCAACTGGATCTTTTTCGACCATAACGTGGATCCGTGGTTTTCGTTTACCAGGGAGAGTTTTGATAATTCTCGAGAGTTGGCCCGGGCGTTTGCCAAAGGGATGGAGAAGCATAAGATCGCTCTGTACATACGGCAGAAGAAAGACGGCGGAAAAACAGAGGATGTCGCCGTTGAAGATTTGGCCAAAAGAGAAAAGGCGCTGATTCTCACAAAGCACGAAGCGGTCCTGGGCAAGGCCTTCCAAACGCTGCCGGGTAAAATGTTCAGCGGGACGCGGAAATTCACGCTTCAGGAGGAAGCTCCGCTAAAAAAGGTTCTGCAGGCTGAAATCCGTGGCGACAAAGTGGTCCTTGTTGAAAGAGACTCTGTCGAAGGGGGCCGGGCGGACAGCCGGGAGGTCTCTTTATTTTTTGCCGGGTATGTTGAGGCGGTCCACGAGATGATGCACCGGTGGGCGTTTGCCCGCGGGGATGCGTTAAGCGGAACATTTAAGATCGGAGAATGGACCGGCAACATGGTAGATCCATTTAATGACATCTCCTGGAAACAGGGTGAAGACAAACGATGGGTCCGGCGCAGCGACAAGATCAACTTGATTGATTTTGGCTGGGAGTACGGGGCGACCAACCAGGATGAGGATATCGCGGTCACAGGGCAAAGGTATGTCGTCCAGGCCCCTGAGGTTCGCCGGATAGCGAGAGGTGAGCTGAGAAACGGGAACCTGGTTCCGGCGGTTAAGTACCTCCACATGAAATACATCGCTTTCCTCGACACCGACGGCAAGAGTATGGAATACGATTTGGCCGGAGGGGAGATGCCGTTCGCGATGGATGAATTTGAGAAAGGGGTGAAGGCCCTGAAGAGACCCCTGACCGATGAGCAGCAGAGGCTTTTGGATTTAGCCAGGAGGATACACCAGTTGTCACAACATATGAAAGAGAATAAGAAGATCAGCCAGGCCGCGCCGGGCAGCACGGACCTTCCGGCGGTTGTAGAGTTTCAGAGGGACTTGTCTGCGGCGGATCGGTTGGCCATCTTTGCTGAGGCGGCGCGGGGCCCCGGTGTCGTCGTTGTTCAGGCGAGCACCCTTGCCCGCCGCGCCGGCTTGGAAGATTTTATGCTGGCGCTTCCGGCCGACTTAAAGAGCAGGATTATTCTTTTCGGCAAAGAGAGCGCTGCCGCTAAAAGGATTGCGGCCCGCGCTGGGATCACCCTTGTGGACAGCGATGAACTCACCGATCTGGCAGTCGCGCTTTCGAGTTTGTGGCAGGCGGATCAGGTTGGCTTTATCGGCGATGCCGATAAAGCGCGTCTCTTGGCGGCGATGCTTCAGAGAATGAACATCAGCTTGTTTTCAATGGATCCGGACGTGGCCCTCGGGAAGATCCTGCTTTCCCTCGGGATTCCCGGCACCGTTCTTGACCAAGTGGATATTGGCGGGCTTGAAGAAGAGCTCGGCCGCCGGCGCTTCGCGTAATTCCCCGCCTGTTCCGGCTAGGGGGAAAGGGCTTTTTGAATCAGAGTTTTTTCGGCAGGCGGCAGGCTTAATTCCAGGGCCGCAGCCCTTCCCTTCAGTCCCATCTTGCGCCAGCTTTTCCGGAGGATCTCGACCATCTTTTCCTCGGGTTCTTTCTTGGCGAGGTCTGCGAATTGGTGCTCCAGGAAGACAAGGCACAGGGCGTCTTCCACCACCTGCGCTTCAGGGTCCCGGATATTTTTCTTCAAGATGATGCGGGCTGTTTTCTCGATGGAAGAGTCCTCGTAGCCCGCCTCCCGCATGATCCGGCTCACGGTTTCGGCGTGCAGTTTTTTCAGTTCTTCGCGCCACTTGAGGTAGCCCTGCCTATCGATCGGGTATTTGTCGCGGGATATCTTCCAGCGCTGGATGTGCTGGCCGCGCGCGGCGATTAGCAGCTCTTCTGAAGGGGTCGGCTCAAGGCGCTTGACCCAGTCGGTGATCCACTGCGAATAGGGCAGCTCGTACCCTTTTGGGTCCTGGGCGTTGAGCTGGTCAATCTGGTCGATGACGGTTTGCAGGTGGTTTGCCATCGGATTCAGTATAATACAGCAAATCTGTTAGAAACACGCTCCGTCATGAAAAATGCGCCGAGAGAAAAACATCGCTGTGCTTGGATTACGGACCCCCTCATGCGGGAATACCACGACGAGGAATGGGGAGTTCCGCTTTTCGACGACCGGAAGCTGTTTGAGTTTATCCTGCTTGACGGCATGCAGGCCGGATTAAGCTGGCGGACCATCCTCCACAAACGGGAAAATTTCCGGAAAGCGTTTGATGAGTTCGATCCGGAAAAGATCGTCCGGTACACGCCGGCCAAGGTCCGGAAGCTTCTGGCCGATCCCGGCATTATCCGCAACCGGCTTAAAGTCCAGGCGGCCGTCACTAACGCGCAAGCGTTCCTGAGCGTTGTCGAAAAGGGAGGAGCGTTTCATCCTTACATTTGGGGTTTTGTCGGCGGCCGGCCCATTCAAAACAAATGGAAGACCCTATGGCAACTCCCCTGCCGCTCAAGACAGTCGGATTTAATGAGTAAATCATTGCGAGAGATTGGGTTCCGTTTCGTTGGTTCCACCATCTGCTACGCCTTTATGCAAGCGGCCGGGATGGTCAACGATCACACGGTCGATTGTTTCCGGCACAGCGAGATTGCGAAACCGGCAGGGAGAATGACGTGACGCAACGGAGCCCAGCTTCGCTCCGCGTAATCCCGCATTGATCTGCCTCGATCCTCCTGGTAAGGTGGATTCCATGAGTCCTGGGATTCTTTACCTCGTCGGTACCCCGATCGGGAACCTCTCCGATATGTCGGCGCGCGCTTTGGAGACGCTTAAAGGGGTCCAAGTGATCGCGGCCGAAGACACGCGTCGGACGAAACAGTTGTGCCGCCATTTTCAGATTGAAACACCGGTGATTGCCCTGCATGAGCACAATGAAAAGGTTAAAACGCCGGAGTTGGTCAAGCGCCTTATAGAAGGGGAGGCGATTGCGTTGGTGACCGATGCCGGGATGCCGGTCGTTTCCGATCCCGGAACGGTTCTGGTGCGGGAGGCTTGGGCGGCCGGCGTGCCGGTATCCGCCGTGCCGGGCCCTTCCGCCGCTGTGACGGCATTGGCCTTGTCCGGTTTCTGGGGAGAACGGTTTCGCTTCGAAGGATTTCTGCCCAAAAAAGAAAAGGCGATAGAGGACTGGCTGCGCCGGGTCGGCCAGGAGCCGGTTCCGGTTGTCTGTTATGAGTCGCCGTACCGGTTGGTGAAAACGCTTGAGGCGATCCGGCGGGTTCTTGGAGAGATTCCGGTTGTCGTCTGCCGGGAGTTGACCAAACTTCACGAAGAAGTGACTCGCGGCTCGACAAGCGAGGTTCTCCAGCGGTATACTGAAAAGTCGCCGAAGGGAGAATGCACACTGGTTTTTTTGCCTCACCCCCAATGAAATGAGCACGATGACGATTCATCCAACAGCAGTCATTGATCCGCAGGCCGAAATCGATTCCGACGTGGAGATCGGTCCGTACGCGGTAATCGAGGGACAGGTCCGGGTGGGCCGGGGCACGCGGATCTGGCCGCACGCATATCTCACCGGACGGCTTGAGATCGGGGAGAATTGCCAGATCCATGTCGGCGCGGTGGTGGGCCACCTTCACCAGGCTTTGAGGGAGCCGCAGATTGGCGGAACCCGGATTGGCGACAGGGTGATCATCCGAGAATATGCCACGATCCACCGGGCCTCCCAGCCGGGTGCCTGGAC
Organism: uncultured Planctomycetia bacterium; assembly: GCA_964373715.1. Lineage (GTDB taxonomy): Bacteria > Omnitrophota > Gorgyraeia > 1-14-0-20-64-10 > 1-14-0-20-64-10 > CAMTXI01. Next base: position 95,209 of record CAYJVR010000006.1, read on the forward strand.
GGTGATCGGTTCGGACACGCTTCTTATGGGATTCGCCCATGTTGCGCACGATTGCCAAGTCGGGCAAAAAGTGATCATCGCCAACGGGTCCCTCGTCGCCGGGCACGTCGCGATAGAGGACAAAGCGGTCCTCTCCGGCCACGTCACGGTCCACCAATTTGTGCGGATCGGCACCCTCGCGATGGTCGGCGGGCTGGCCCGCGTGAACAAGGATGTCCCGCCGTATTTCCTCGTAAAAGGGGACTCGGAGGTCTGGTCTATCAACCGGGTGGGCCTGAAAAGGGCGGGTATTCCTCTGGAGACCCGGTCTAATATCCGGGAGGCCTACAGGTTCTTATACCGGGCGGGCCTCAACACCACACAGGCGCTCAAGGCGATCCAGTCGCTGGACCCTTTTCCGCAGGAGCTTCAGCACCTGGTGAAATTCATTCAGGAAAGCCAAAGGGGGATTTGCAGGCACCACTTGAGGATGCCGGAAGAGGCTAATCTCCTTGACGAAAACGATGAAGATGTGGTGTAATCGATAGAGGATCAATGTCCTTTTAAACCGGCCCAGAGAGACTGGAAAAGGGAGGCACGAATGTATGCACTTGGAAGGTTACAGAGTCGGGTCATCCGTTTTTTTATGGTGCGGGTGAGCCGATTTTTTATGCCCATCGGAGGTTTTTCATGTCGGCTAGACGCGTGAAGGCCTGCGTTTTAGATGCCTCAGCCCTTCGGAAGGTGCTGATCCGGATGGCCCATGAAATCCTCGAAAAGCACCCATCCCCCGAAAAGATCGCCCTTATTGGCGTCCGCTCCCGAGGGGAGCTCCTCGCCCAGCGGTTGGCCAATCTTCTGAAAGAGATACGGGGTTCCCAGATCCAGGTCGGCGCTCTCGATGTCACCATGTACCGAGACGATCTGAACCACCGGGATTCCACGCCGCTTGTGCATTCCACGGAAATCCCCTTCGATATCAGTGGCCACAAAGTGATTATCGTGGACGACGTCCTTTACACCGGCCGCACCATCCGGGCGGCGATGGACGCGCTGGCCGATCTCGGAAGGCCTGATGCGATTGAGCTGGCGATCCTGGTGGACCGGGGGCACAGGGAATTGCCGATCAAGGCCGATTATGTCGGGAAGAATATCCCGACAGCGCAGGAGGAGCTTGTTCAGGTTCATCTGGTCGAGTCCGACGGTATCGATGAGGTTTTGTTGAAGGGGATGGCCGCATGACCGGATGGACACGGAAAGACCTTCTGTCTTTAGAGGATTTAAGCCGCGAGGAGCTGCTGATCCTGCTGGACCAGGCAAAGGCTTTCCAGGAGGTCTCTCTGCGGCCGATCAAAAAAGTTCCCGCGCTGCGGGGCAAGACCGTAGTCCTCTGTTTTCTGGAACCCTCCACCCGGACCCGGGCTTCGTTTGAATTGGCCGCCAAGCGGCTTTCCGCCGACATCCTCTCGATACAACCCTCTTCATCCAGTCTCGTCAAAGGGGAAACGATCTTGGACACCGCCCGGAATATCGAGGCGATGCACGTGGATGTGGTGGTCTTGCGCTACCGCACCAGCGGCGTGCCGATGCGGGTGGCGCAGGCGATCAAGCCGAGCGTTATCAACGCGGGAGACGGCTCCCACGAGCATCCCACGCAGGGGTTGGTGGACCTCTTTACGATTCAGCAGAAGAAAGGACGGATTGACGGGCTCAATGTCCTGATCGTCGGGGATATCCTCCATTCGCGCGTGGCCCGCTCGGACCTGTGGGGGCTGACCAAGCTGGGGGCCAACGTCACTCTCTGCGGGCCGCCTACGCTTGTTCCCCATGAGATGGAGGCTTTCGGAGCCAAGGTATCATATGACCTGAAGAAAGAGATCCCCAAGGCGGATGTCCTGATTGCCTTGCGTCTGCAGATGGAACGCCAGCAGGATAGATACATACCTTCTTCCCGGGAGTATACCCGGCTTTACGGGATTGACCGGGAAAAGCTTAAGCTTGGTAGCCCGGACCTGATCATTATGCATCCGGGGCCTGTCAACCGGGGAGTGGAGCTGTCGCCCGATGTGGCCGATGGCCCGCAGTCGGTAATTCTGGATCAAGTGACCAACGGGATCGCGGTGAGGATGGCGGTCCTCTATTTGGTGGCCAGCGTTCGGGGCAAAGAAGGGGCTGTAGGGAATGAACCGAGCCCTGGTCCTGAAGGGGACCGCTTTTTAGAACCGGATGCGCCGACGAAGGAGCTGATGAGCTCATGACTCCACCGAGGATCCTCATCAAAAACGGCCGGTTGGTGGACCCATCGTGCGGGGTGGACGGGATCGCGGATCTGCTCATCGAGGCGGGCCGGATCAAAGAGTCCGGCAAGGGGATCAAGGCGGCAGGGGCTGTGGAGGTAGATGCGCGCGGCAAGGTGGTTGCCCCCGGGTTTATCGATCTGCATGTGCACCTGCGCTCACCAGGCCAGGAGCATAAAGAAACGATATTCACCGGCTCCCGGGCGGCGGCAAAAGGGGGATTTGCCACAGTCTGTTCGATGGCCAACACCGATCCGGTTGTCGATTCCAGCACAGTCGTCGAGTACGTGAAAGGCCAGAATGCTAAAGTAGGTTTGGTGAATATCCTCCCTTATGGGGCGGTCACAGTCGGCTTAAAGGGAGAGAACCTCACCGAAATGGGGGACCTGAAAGAGGCGGGCGTTGCCGGTTTCTCGGATGACGGGGCGTCAATCATGAACGCCGGGGTGATGCGGCGGGCGCTGGAGTATTCCCAGATGACGGGGTTGCCGATCATCGCCCACTGCGAGGATAAGCATTTGACCGGCAACGGCGTTGTTCACCAGGGGAGAACATCCACCCGTTTAGGTTTGGCCGGCATTCCATCCGAATCGGAAACGGTCATGATTGCCCGGGATATCCTGCTGGTCCAGGCGACCGGCGGCCGGCTTCACATCGCGCACGTCAGCACGGCCGGGGGCGTCGAGTTGGTCCGGGCGGCCAAGGCGAAAGGGATTCCGGTCACCGCCGAGGTGACACCGCACCACTTGGCGCTTACGGAAGAGGCCCTGGGGACCTACGATTCCCGGTTCAAGATGAATCCACCGCTGAGGTCGGAGGCGGACGTGAAAGCGCTTCAGCAGGGTTTGAAGGACGGCACCCTGGATGCCGTTGCCACCGATCATGCGCCGCATGCGTTGGCCGAGAAGGAGGCGGAGCTGACGCAGGCCCCATTCGGCGTGATCGGGCTCGAGACGGCTTTCGGCGTTTTAATGACAAAACTTGTTCATCGGGGCACGCTTTCGCTGACGGATTTAATCGCGGCTCTGACGATCCGACCCGCAAAGGTGCTCGGGATTGATCGGGGTACGCTTAAGATAGGGGCGGTTGCCGACGTCGTGATCCTGGATCCCGAGATCGCTTGGACCGTCGATAAGGAAACGTTTGCCTCTAAAAGCGCGAACTCCCCGTTCCTCGATTGGGGTTTGAAAGGGCGCGTGACGGACCTCTTTGTGGGCGGCAAATCGGTGTTGCATAACAGCCAGTTTGTTAACGGAGACCTCGGATGAGATACTTACTCGCGGCGTTACTGTTTATCTGTTCGAACCCGGTTTTTGCGCAAGCGGCTTCCCTCCCGAAAGAGGCGGAGGCTGTGACCGCGAAGCTGTCCGGCGTGAAAGGCTATCAGGCTGATTTCACGATGGAGACGAAAGAGGAAGATGGCAAAGTGGTGAAACTTGCCGGAAAGATCTCTTTTGCGATGCCGAATCGGCGCCGGCTGGAGATCAAGCAGGATGACACGGGGGGGTTGCCTCAGGTTATTATCGCCGATGGGAAAATGGAGTGGCATTATGACCCTAATTTGAAACAGGTGTTAAGGAGCCCCATTCCGGCGGAATTGCCTGGGCCGCATAAGCCGTTCGGCGAGACGCAGCCGGGCACGGTTCGGTTTGTCGAGAAGACGGGCGAGGGGGAGGAGAGCGTCCTGCGTTTTGAGGCGGTTCCCGCGCCGGTTATCGCCGAGTCGTCTCCTGTTCCGATCAAGCTGATCCGGCTCGATATAGGCGAGCAGGACGGTTTTTTAAGGCAGCTGGTTCTCCTGAATGACAAGGGAGAAGAAGTCCTGGTCCAGCGGTATGGAAACGTCAAAATTAACGAGGAATCGCCCGAATCGGATTTTTCTTTTACTCCGCCCGAAGGGGTTCCCGTTAAGGATATCCCCGTGCAGCTGAATAGAGAATGAAGGCCGTCAGAGCTGTTACGAATCGGTTGATTACAGAGGAGGCAGCGATGCGCAAAGGATGGGTGCGTGTGATGGCGTTGAGTGGCATCGGTTTTATCTGTTTGGCGACGCCGGCGATCAATGCGGCGGAGCAATGTTCTCCGGTTGAATGGGCGCAAAAAGCCGATAGGGTGGGCGGGAAATACGACAACAGTGTAATCGGGCATGGGGAGGCGGTTCATCTCGCGGAATGGTGGCAGAGGGCTGGGGATATCGCGTTTGTTAACCAGGAGCCGGAGGTGGCGTTCCTCTTTTATTACAAACTGGCGAAAACATTTCCGAAAACACCACACGGCCGGATAGCCGTCCATCGTGGCCGTTCAGCGCTGAGAAAAATCTGCCGCGTGAACAGTTACCCGCCCGAGGAGGATTTTCTGGGGGAGATTTACGACTTCCTGACTTGGTGATTTCCGGGGCGTAAAAATTTTCGGAAGACAAGGAGCCGGGTAAGCGGACAGCTTACCCTGTTTTAACAATGAAAGCATTTTTAGCTTTAGAAGACGGCACGGTATTCAAGGCGGAGGCGTTCGGAGCTCCCGGCGAAGCCTACGGAGAGGTGATATTCAACACCTCGATGACCGGCTACCAGGAAATCCTGACCGATCCCTCCTATAAGGGACAGATTGTTGTGATGACATACCCCTTGATAGGCAATTACGGGATCAACCGGGAGGATGAGGAGTCTGCCAAACCGCAAGTGGAAGGTTTTGTCATCCGGCGTTTAAGCCCGCTGGCATCAAACTGGAGACAGCAGGGGACATTAAGCGAATGGCTTAAAGAGCACGGGAAGATGGCGGTGCAGGGCGTGGATACTCGCGCATTGACTTGCCTGCTGCGCGATAAGGGCGCGCTGAAAGGGGTTATTTCCACGGTGGATCTTGACCCGAAACGGCTCATTGAGAAAGCCCGCTCTTCCCCGGGACTTGTCGGGAGGGATATCGTGAGAGAGGTCACCTGCGATGAAGTGAACGCCTGGCCACAGTCCCCCTCCGGCGGAGCAAAATTCCGCGTGGTGGCTGTGGATTGCGGGATGAAGGCCAACATCCCGAAGCTGCTGACCCAAACCGGCTGCCAGGTGACGATCGTGCCGGCGACGGCAACCGCCAAAGAGATTCTCGACATAAAGCCGGATGGCCTTTTCATTTCCAATGGGCCGGGTGATCCCGAGGGGCTGCCCTACCTGGTGTCGACGATCCAGCAGTGTCTCGGGAAACTCCCGATTTTCGGGATCTGCCTGGGGCACCAGGTGCTGGGATTGGCCTTGGGTGGAAAAACCTACAAGCTGAAATTTGGTCATCACGGAGCAAATCATCCGGTTTTGGACATTCGGACAGGAAAAGTGGAAATCACGTCGCAGAACCACGGTTTCTCGGTGGATCCGGCTTCAGTTCCGGGGGGCGCGGTGGAAATGACCCACGTGAATCTCAACGACAAGACGTGCGAAGGCCTGCGGCACAAGGAACTGCCCGTATTCTCGGTCCAGTATCATCCGGAAGCCTCTCCGGGCCCGCATGATGCCCAATATCTTTTCCAGCGGTTTGCCCGGATGATGGCGACAAGGAAACCGGCATGAGGTTTTTTTGGGCTGCCGCGGCTGTTCTACTAGCGGTTTCTACCGCTGTCGGTGCCCAGGGGTCGGGATTCCAGGTTCGGTTTGAGACTGGAGGAACAAGCCCGAAATTGAATTCAGCAACGCCGGTAACGGTTGTGATTGAAAAACAAGGGCCGCCGGGGTCCGCCGAGGAAGAGACGGTTATCTTAAGTGTCCGGGTGCCTGCGGGGATCAAACTGTCCGGCGAGAAATGGGTTCCCCTGAATTTACCGCCTGAGTTTGGGGAAGAGTCCGAAGAGCAGGTCTGGACGCTCTTCGATTGGGACGGGCCGGTCATCTGGAGCAAAGAAGGTGCCGGCGGAAATGAGATTTCGGTTGCCCGGATTCCGGTTTTTTTCGAGGTAACGGAGGAAGGGTTTAATTGGATCATCACGGCGCGTGTCCGCCCGGCAGGAGGCGATCTTTCACAGGGGGCGACAGGCGCGATTCTGGCGACGGTGCATGGAGAAATGGCGGTTTTCCATTCGGCCCCATTTAAAAACCCGTTGCCGTACGAGAACAATCCACCCGCGAAGAAGAATGCCCAAAAGAACGGATCTTAAGAAGATTCTCATTATAGGCTCCGGCCCTATTGTGATAGGCCAGGCCTGCGAATTTGACTATTCCGGCACACAAGCCTGCAAGGCCTTGAAGGAAGAGGGCTATTCGGTCGTGCTGGTCAATTCCAATCCCGCGACCATTATGACCGATCCTGAGTTTGCCGATAGGACCTACATCGAGCCGATCACCGTCGAAGTGATAGAAAAAATCATCGAGCGGGAGCGGCCCGACGCCCTTCTGCCCACGCTGGGCGGCCAGACGGGGCTTAACGCGGCGATCCAGCTTGCCGAAGCCGGCATTCTTGAGCGGTTCGGCGTGGAGATGATAGGCGCCAATGCCCAAGCGATCCGGAAAGCGGAAAACAGGGGGCTGTTCAAGCAGACGATGCTCGCTATCGGGTTAGATCTGCCCCAAAGCGGGGTTGCCCACACGATTACGGAGGCCCGGGCGGTTGCCGCGAGAATTGGGTTCCCGGCCGTGATCCGGCCGGCCTTCACGCTTGGAGGAACCGGCGGCGGGATTGCTTACAACTGGGAAGAGTTTGACCGGATTGCCGAGTCGGGGCTTAGCTTAAGCATGGCGTCGGAGATCCTGGTTGAAGAATCGGTGATCGGCTGGAAAGAGTTTGAGTTGGAGGTCATGCGGGACAAGAAAGATAACGTGGTGATCGTTTGTTCGATCGAAAACCTGGACCCGATGGGGATACATACCGGCGATTCCATCACGGTGGCCCCGATCCAAACGCTGACAGACCGGGAATATCAGGCGATGCGAGACGACGCCATTGCCGTTATCCGGGCAATTGGCGTGGAGACGGGGGGATCCAACATCCAGTTTGCCGTTGACCCGAAAACCGGCCGCCGCGTCGTCATTGAAATGAACCCGAGGGTATCCCGTTCCTCCGCACTGGCCTCCAAGGTCACCGGATTTCCGATTGCCAAGATCGCGGCCAAGCTGGCCGTGGGATACACGTTAGACGAGCTGCCCAACGACATTACGCAGAAGACGCCGGCCTGCTTCGAGCCTACGCTGGACTACTGCGTGGTCAAAATCCCCCGGTGGGCGTTTGAAAAATTTCCGGCAGCTGATCCGACGCTGACCATCCAGATGAAATCGGTTGGAGAGGCCATGGCGATCGGGAGGACTTTCAAGGAGGCTTTTCAGAAAGGGATACGATCCCTTGAAATCGGGCGGTACGGCCTGGGGGCGGACGACAAGGATAAAATGCTGGTTTCAGATGATCTGCACAACGCGCTGCGGATCCCTAACGCGGAGAGGATGTTCGCCCTCCGGCAGGCGGTCCTCGCCGGGATGTCGAACGGCGAAATTCGTGAGATGACCAAGATTGACCCGTGGTTTATCCAAGAGATCCGGGAGATTGTTGAAACAGAGCAGAAATTAGCGGCCTGCAAGGATGCGTTCTCAGGGCCCTCCCTCACAGAGGAAGAGGTTGAGCTTCTCTTTAGGGCCAAGCAGGAGGGATTCAGCGACCGCCAGCTGGGCTTCCTTTTCGGAAAGCAAGAGCTGGAGGTCCGCTCCCTCAGGCTTTCGCACGGCATTAAGCCGGTTTTCTACCAGGTGGATACCTGCTCGGCCGAATTCGAGGCTTATACTCCGTACTATTACTCCACGTACGAACGTTCTCCGGTTGAGTTAGCTCAACCCGCCAACCCGCCAACTAGCAAACCCGCTCAACAAAAGATTATGATTTTAGGCGGCGGCCCAAACAGGATCGGGCAGGGGATCGAGTTCGATTACTGCTGTGTGCATGCCGTTTTTGCTCTCAAAAGCGCCGGCTATAAAACGATCATGGTCAACTCCAACCCGGAGACCGTCTCGACCGATTATGATACCGCGGACCTTCTCTATTTTGAACCGTTGACGCTGGAGGATGTGCTCAACATCGTGGATGAGGAAAAGCCGAGCGGCGTTATCCTTCAGCTCGGCGGGCAGACGCCGCTCAACCTGGCGCTGGCCTTGGCCGCCCAGAAAGTGCCGATCGTCGGGACATCCCCCGAGGAGATTGACCGGGCGGAAGACCGGAAGAAATTCAGCCAGCTGATTGACAAACTGAAACTGCGCCAGCCCCCGAACGGGATCGCCTCCGGGATAGAGCAAGCCGTCGAAATCGCCAAGCGGCTGACCTTTCCGGTGCTTGTCCGGCCGTCGTATGTTCTGGGTGGGCGGGCAATGGAGATCGTCTATGATGAGGAAAGTTTGCGCGGCTACATGGCCAATGCGGTGAAGGCTTCGCCAGAACACCCTATTCTGGTGGACAAATTCCTCGAGGACGCTATTGAGGTGGACGTGGACCTGATCTCGGACGGGACAACCGCGGTGATCGGCGGGCTCATGGAGCATGTTGAGCAAGCCGGCGTCCATTCAGGCGATGCCGCCATGGTTTTGCCTCCATACACGCTGCCGAAAAGCGTGGTGGATGAGATCCGAGAGGCAAGCATCCGGCTGTCCAAGGAGCTCCATGTGGTCGGGCTGATGAATATCCAGTTCGCCGTGAAGGGGTCCCAGGTTTACGTTCTGGAGGTCAATCCCCGCGCATCGAGGACGGTGCCGTTCATCTCGAAAGCGATTGGCGAGCCTCTGGCTAAATTTGCCACCAAGGTGATGGTTGGCGAAACCCTCAAGGAACTCGGATTTACTCAGGAGGTAATCCTGCCGTTCACCGCGGTTAAAGAATCGGTTTTTCCGTTCGGACGTTTTCTCGGGGTGGACATCATTCTCGGCCCCGAAATGAAATCCACCGGAGAGGTGATGGGGCTGGACCGGAATTTCGGGCTCGCCTACGCCAAATCGCAGATCGCGGCGAACCAAAGGCTCCCTTTGGGCGGAACCGTCTTCTTGAGCGTGAAGAACCAGGACAAGCTCCAATCAGCGCAGATCGCCCAGGAATTTTCGGATCTCGGTTTCAAGCTGGTTTCAACGAAAGGGACGGCCGATTTCCTGCGCGCGCGCGGAATTCCGGTGACCGAGGTGATGAAGATCCACGAGGGCCGTCCCCACGTCGTAGATTTTATCTTAGACGGCAAAATCGACCTGATTGTCAACACCCCCGCGGGAAAAGCGACGAAAGAGGATGAGACCAAAATTCGTTCCCTCGCGGTGGCCCGGGGGATTCCCTGCGTTACCACAGTGCAGGGGGCCAAAGCGATTGTCACGGGAATACGCTCTCTTTTAACCGAAGGGTTGGAGGTGTGCTCCCTTCAGGAGTGGCATGGAAAGATGCGGCGTGAAGCTCAGGTCTGAACTGCTCAGCGGGAAGAACCTACCTTCGGGAATGGTCCAGGCAAAAGCCGAAGTGCTCGTCCACCGCCTGGTTGCGCCGGATCATTACCTGATGCGCTTAAAGGCCCCCCTCATCGCCAAACATTCGAAGCCCGGCCAGTTCATCCATATCCGCTGCGCGGAAGCAGGAGACACAAGCCCGCTCCTCCGACGACCGTTCAGCCTTCTTGATGCCAATCCAAAATCCGGTACGATAGATTTTATCTACAAGGTTGTCGGTTCGGGCACTGCAGCGCTGACCCGAATGCCTGTCGGGGCGACCGCGGATCTGTTAGGGCCGCTCGGCCAGCCGTTTTCAATTTCCGCCGGTCTTAAAACCACTTACCTGGTGGGTGGCGGCGTCGGCATTCCCCCGATGGTTCTGTTGGCGAAGAGGCTGCTGCGCGGGTCAGGGGGCACGGGGCGAGGGGCGAGGGGCGGGCGGGTAAAGGTGTTTTTAGGAGCGCGGACGAAAAAATGGGTGATTTGTGCGGAGATGTTCAAAAGGTTTGGCGTGGAGGTGCATATTGCAACGGACGACGGCACGTTGGGATACAAGGGTTCTGTCGTCTCTCTTCTTGAAAGAGAATTATCCCGTTCCCTGCCCCTCGCCCCTTGCCCCTCATCCCCTATTCCCCGCCCCTTTCTTTACGTCTGCGGTCCGACGCCGATGATGGCGGCAGCGACGTCGTTGGCCCGACGGGAGAATATCCAGGCCGAGGTTTCCCTCGAAGAGCGGATGGGCTGCGCCATGGGCGTCTGCATGGGATGCGTTGTGGAGGTAGCTGCGGAGACAACGACGAAACATGCCCGGTACCAACGGGTTTGCACGGAAGGGCCGGTTTTTCCGGCGGAAATCATACAGTGGAGGACGGAATGAGAGCATCTCTTCTGGTGGCGGCAATTCTGCTGGTTGCGGTAGGCGCGGTTTCTGTTCAGGCCGATGAGGTATCGTGGCGGCAATTGAATTCCAAGACGAATACTTTAAAACGTCAGGGGAAATACGCTGAAGCGGTCGAAATGGGCAAGCAATCTCTTCAGGCGGCCGAACAAGAATTCGGGCCGGAGCATTTCAATGTCGCGGTGGCACTCCGCAATTTGGGATTGGTCTATACGCTTAAAGGGGAGTTCTGGGAAGCCAAACCTCTTTTAGAGCGATCTGTCGATATGGCCCAAAAAACAGTTGGTCCGGAAAGCCTTTTTGTGGCCACGCTTCTGGCCGATTTGGCCGATATCTATTACGCGGTCAAAGTAGACGCCAAAACCGAAGAGATGTATAAAAGGTCGCTCCAAATCCGGGAAAAACTATTGGGTTCGGAAGATCTTCTCGTGGCGCAGTCTCTCCATGGATTAGCCAGGTTTTACGGCAGACAGCATCGAACCTCGGAAGCAGAGCAGCTGTACAAACGGGCATTAACCATCGTCCGGCACCACAGCCCGGAGCACATCTACCTGCCGTTCTTCATGAAAGAGCTTGCGAAAGTCTATTCTTCCGATGGGAACTCCGCGTTATCGAACGCACTGGTTCGACGAGCGGCTGCTCTGGAGAGCCGTTTGCATCAGCAGCGGACAAAAGGCATAAACAAGCAGGTTGCCGAAACAGCTGACCCATGAAAAGGACCTCTTATTTCAAATGATGGGGCGAAAAAGGGTTTGAAGCGTTATGGCGGTTCTTAAAAGACATTCTGCCGACCCGGACTTAACTGTTCGGCTGGGCAAGCTGGTTATCCAGAATCCCGTGATGGTGGCTTCCGGGACTTTCGGCTACGGAGAAGAGTACCAGCGCCTTTTTGACATCAACCAGCTTGGAGCGGTGGTAACAAAATCAATCTCCTTAAAACCCCGTTCCGGCAACCCCGCGCCGCGGATTTACGAAACTCCTTCCGGCATGCTCAACTCCATCGGCCTTCAAAATGTCGGCTTGGAAATTTTCATTAAGAAAAAGATGCCGTTTCTCCGAAGCCTGAAAAAAGCGAAGGTGATCGTCAACCTGGCGGGAGAGTCTGTGGCGGAATATGCTCGACTGGCCGAACGGCTGGATAAGGTGCCAGGCATCGCCGGGTTCGAACTCAACATCTCCTGCCCGAATTGCGAGCGAGGTGGGATCGAGTTCGGGGTAGACCCCAAGCTGACCGCCGAGGTTATCAGCCGGGTGAGGCGGGTCACACGTAAAACGCTTATCGCTAAACTCTCGCCGAATGTCACCGACATTGTGGCGATCGCGAAAGCGGCGGCGGATGCGGGAGCGGATGCCCTCTCTCTCATCAACACTATTTTGGCTTTGGCTGTTGACAGTAGGACATGGAAACCGCGCATAGCGACCGTAACCGGCGGTTTAAGCGGGCCGGCGATCAAGCCGGTAGCGTTGCGCATGGTGTGGCAAGTGCACCGGGCTTTGCCCCGAGTGCCCATCATTGGAATTGGTGGTATCATGACGATTGAAGATGCGGCGGAATTTATGCTTTGCGGAGCGATTGCCATCCAGGTGGGAACGGCCAACTACGTCAATCCCCATGCGCCGGTAGCTATCGCCAAGGGATTTAAAGAGTATTTGGCGCACAGAGGCCTGCGTAGCCCAAACCAGCTTGTCGGACAGATTAAAGTGCCCGAACGATTAAGAGGAATACCGCAGCTGGTTTTCGGACAAAGAAACCGCAGATCTCCGTGATATGGAACCGGACAAACTCATGATGGAAAGAACCAACCCGCCTGTAAAACCGGCAGATCGTCTCATCGCGGCGCTGGATGTCGAGAGCACGGAACAAGCCGAACGCCTTGTAAAAACATTGGTTGCCGTCGGTGTGACCCATTTCAAGGTTGGGTTGGAGCTTTTTGCTGCAGCCGGTCCGGCTGCAGTCGAAATGGTCCATCAGCACGGCGGGCGGGTTTTTCTGGACCTGAAGTTCCACGATATCCCCAATACTGTCGGGAAAGCCTGCCAGTCGGTTGTCCGATTGGGGGTTTGGATGACGAACCTCCACATACAAGGGGGAAGCGCCATGATGCGGCAGGCGCTTGCGTCGGTGAAGGCAGAAGCGGCGAAATCAAGGCGGGAACCTCCCATTTTGATCGGGGTGACCATACTGACTTCGATGGCGGAGCGGGACATGGCGGATCTTGGTTTGCGCAAAACACTCAAGGACCAGGTTCTTTATCTGGCGAAACTGGCCCAGTCGGCCGGCTTGAACGGTATTGTCACCTCCGCTAAAGAAGCACAGACAATCCGATGGGCGTGCGGTCCCGAATTTGTCATCGTCACGCCCGGTATACGGCCGGCCCCCTCAGGGGACATCTTTTCGCGCCCGCTCACGGCGGATGACCAGCAAAGGACTGCGACTCCCGCCGACGCGGTCAAAGCGGGATCCAACTATATTGTGGTCGGCAGGCCGATCCTTGAAGCGCCGGATCCGGCGCAGATTGCCCGGACGATTATCCAGGAACTGGGGGCAGGATTCGCGTGATCGGGCCGATCCTAATTGTGGATGATGAAGCGGCGGTCACCTTGGCCTTGGAAGGTTTCTTCAAAAGCAGGGGCTACTCGGTTTTAAGAGCGTTTTATGGTGACCAAGCGATCGAAAAGATAGAAAAGGAATCCCCGGCGCTGGTCATCCTGGACCTTCAAATGCCCGGCGTGGACGGTATCGCCGTCCTGAAAAAAATCCGGCAGGCCCATCCGAATGTGAAAACAATGGTGATTACCGGTTATTCCGACGATTACCAGGAGGAGCTTGACCGGCTCAAGCCGGAGGCCATCCAGATGAAGCCTGTCTCCCTTGAGGAGCTGACCCGGTCGGTGGAGGCTCTTATAGGGGATCAAAAAAAACAAGCCGCCATGCCGGCCGCGGTGGCGGAGAAAAAAGGTCCTGTCCGCCTTCTTTTCGTGGAGAATACCGCCGACATGTACAACAGATACCTTAAACCCTATTTCGACGGGGAGGACCAGCCGAAGTATGAAACAGCGGTTGCCTCCGGGCCGGAAGAGGCGTTCCGCCTCGTCGAAAGCTTCAAACCGCACCTTATTTTGGTGGACAGCGCCCGGATGCCGATCAGTATTGACGCGGGCAAACTCGCTTCCGATTTGGGAAAGGCCCCAGATAAGCCCTTCGAGGTGATTCTGTATTCATTCCAGACAGCTCGGGACAGGAAAGAGGATACGGGGGCGGAGGAAGTCCGGCATCTTGCCGAAACCGTCCGGCAGGTGGTCAATAAACACCAGCTGTTTTTGAACGCAAAAAGGGGATAATAAGAGGTATGCGTCCTAGTGAAGTAATGACTCTTTTCAAGGAATGCGGTGCATGGCAGGAGGGGCATTTCGAGCTTTCCAGCGGCCAGCATAGCAGGGAGTATCTCCAGTGCGCTGTGGTTTTGCAGTACCCTACCCTGTGCGGAAGGCTTTGCCAGGCTTTGGCAGACCGGTTTGTGGGAGACGACATCACGTGCATCGCGGCTCCGGCTCTGGGGGGAATCCTAGTCGGTTATGAGGTTGCGCGGTATCTGGGGGTCCGGTCTATCTTTGCCGAGCGCCACGAGGGGAAGCTCGTATTCCGCCGGACATTCCAGCTTGGCCCGAAAGACAGAGTTCTTGTTTTGGAAGATGTCGTGACGACAGGAGGTTCGGTCGAAGAGCTGATCAACCTCGTACGGGATTCCGGAGCGGCGATTGTCGGCGTCGGCGCTTTGGTGGACCGTTCAGGCGGGTGGGTCGCCTTCGATGTAAAGTATCATGCTCTGATTTCCGTCCACCTGAGGGCGTTCCCGCCGCTGGATTGTCCCCTGTGCAAAGAAGGGGTTGCGCTCATGAAGCCTGGCAGCCGGATGCCCAGCCCCCGGTCCTTGAACGATTAAGGACGGATTTCTTCAAAAAGAGAGTGGACGAGGGATTCTATCTTGTCCCGGATCCGTCGCGCTTCCTCGATCGGTTGATTTTTTGGGTTCGGAATGTCCCAAGAGACAACCTTCTTCGCTCGGGTAACAGGGCAAGCGTCTCCGCAGCCCATGCCGACCACCAGATCAAATTCTCTTTCCGGCAGTGCGTTAAACCCTTGAGGGATCTCCCGGCTGATATCAATACCCTTCTCCAGCATGGCTTCGATAGCTATTGGGTGGATGGAAACAGCAGGGCGGGAACCGGCGCTGAAGATCTCGACACCGGTAGGGGCCCATTTTTTGGCGAATGCCTGGGCCATTTGGGACCGGCCGGCGTTTTCTATGCAGACGAATAAGATACGCATCATTTTCCGTTGGGAAAAATGGTGCCGAGGCGCGGAATCGAACCGCGGACGCCAGGATTTTCAGTCCTGCGCTCTACCAACTGAGCTACCTCGGCAGCCGAGAGAGTTATAAGACGGGAAAAAAGGCTAAGAGAAAGATTATCTCCGAACGAAGCCCGCTAGACAACAGGTATTACTTTCCGGTTGGTTTGCAGACCCAGACCCGGCAGGGGGCATTCCGGATCACGTACTCGGTCGTTGCGCCCAGAGGGCTGACAGGAGGAGGCAAAGCCCCGATGGCTCGCTTGGCCGGCGCCCCCACGACGATCAGGTCCGCTCCATTTTCCTTCGCCACGTCCACAATCGCTTCCCCTGCCGACCTGGCCTGAATCACCTGGGTGGTCACCTGAAGGTCAAATTCCCGGCCGATCGCCATAGCTCTTTTCAGGGCCGCATCGCCAGAGGCGAGCTTCTCAGGAAGAAAGGTATCCAGCGGCAGACTGGAAGGGATCTCGATGATGTACAGAGCGGTTATCACGGCTCCATGATCCCGGGCAAACTGGCAGGCGATCTGAAGGTTCTCGGTTTCGGCGCCTCCCAGTGTTGGGACGAGAACAGACTTTAATTTCAAGGCCCGGTATTCCGGCATCTCCACCTTCTCGATCTGCACTGTTTCCATAACAGGCAACTGGGCATGTTTCCGGTATAAAAAGAAGAGGATTCCACCGATCGCCATCCAGGCGAAACCAAGATTGCGTCCGTGAACATGGGTGAAAATCACGATCAGCCAGACAGTGAATGTAGCGCAGAAGCCGAGTATGGCTGTCAAAGGGATCTCTTTCCCCTTTATCCGGATGTTGAGTGCCAGCTTGAATGGTCTCGCAAGTCCCGGTTCTTTGATCCGCAGACCGATCAAGGAAAGGTGGGCCATCGAGAAGGCCAGCATCGCGCCGAAGTTGTACAGATCGGCCAGCACCTTGAGCTCCTTGGCGATCAGGATGATGAAAATCGCTGTCACGGTGAAGATAGTCAAAGCAACATAAGGGGTTTTTAGTCGGGGATGAAGGCGGCTGAAGAGCATCGGCAGCTGGTAATTACTGGACATTGAATAGGCCAGCCGGGACGACCCGATAACGCCGGCATTTGCGGCGATTGTCAGGATCGAGGCGCCTAAAAATGCAATCCAGGGACCCAGGTAGGGGCCGGCCCCTCCCGGCATCTGGGCCGCAATGCCGGCGATAGGGTCATTTACCCACTTTCCTCCGAGTTCCTGAGGCGTCATGACCGACAGCGCGACTAAGGAGATTCCCATGTACATCACAAGGACGGTACCGAGCGTCATCAGCATTGCCCTGGGAACCTTTTTCCCCGGGTCCACCGTTTCGCCGGACAGCTGGGAAACCGCTTCAATGCCGGTGTAGGCGACCATCGCGATCGAGATTCCATAAATAAAATGATCCCAGGTTGGGGCGACGCCCCACTGGATCTGCCCGATCAGCTTCGGGAGATTGAATGCGCAGACCAGACCGATGCCGATAATCGCCAGCTGCGTGACGCTGCCCATCACGGCCAGGCCGAGGCTTATCCCGGTAGATTCCTTGATGCCGGCGATGTTCAAAACCCCCAAGGCTGCGATCAGGAAGACGGTGAAGGTGATATGCCCCCCGGGGGTTTTTAGAACCGGCCAGAAGTAGGCCAGATACGGGGCGACCGCATAGGCGGAGATCGCCGCGGTCAGCACGTAATCCAGCAGCAGGGCCCACCCGGCGATGAAAGAGGCGACGTCTCCGAACGCGCGCCGGGCAAACAGCTGAGATCCGCCCGATTCCGGAATCGCCGCTGACATTTCCGCATACGTCAGCACGGTGAACACAAAGAAGATTCCGGCGATTCCAATGGCGATGGGGGCTGCCCCCAGCGCCCAGGCGGTGGTGATGCCCAGCGCGTAGTAAATCGAGGAGCCGACATCCCCGTAACCGATGGCGAATAAGGAAGCGGTGCCGATCAGGCGCCTTAAATGGCCTTTCTCCATCGAGAAGACTCGCCGCTTGGTTAGGCTCTCGTCCGAAAGATCAATCTCTTTTTTAGGGTCTATCATCTCTTTTTATGCAGTATAAAACCCTCCGGAAAAGGTCCGGAGGGTCGGGAATTTATTTTAGTGTGTGGATAGTCCGTCTCGGGGAAAATAAGGGCTCCTTAGCGGTAATTTTCCATCAGCAGAGGCACGTCAAAATTCTTCGCTTTCACCGACTGGATCACGGTCTGCAAATCATCCAGCTGTTTGCTGGCAACCCGGATTTTGTCCCCATCTATCCGGGGCTGAACCTTGAGCTTGAGATCTTTAATCACCTTGATGATCTCTTTTGCCTTATCCGAGGAGAGCCCTTGCTGTAAAGTAGCCTGCTGCTTGACGCTGCCGCTGGGGAGCTGCTCCGGCTCTTTCCAGGTAAAGGCCTTGAGGGAAACCCCCCGCTTGACCATCTTCGTATCGAGGATGTCCTGGACGCTTTTAAGCTGCATCGAATGGTCGGCCGTGATTTTCAGAATGGAATTTTCTTCGTCGAAGGCGATGCTGGCGCTGCTGCCCTTGAAGTCAAAGCGGGTGGCGATCTCCTTTTGAGCCTGCTGAACCGCGTTGCGAAGCTCCTGGAGATCCACCTTGGAAACGATGTCAAAACTGTGGTCGTCTGCCATGGGATTAGCCCTCTCTTCTAGGATAACAGAGAGACCGGAGAAATCAATCGTCGCCCGCCCCCTGTTTGGCCCGCAGGCGCATCTTCATGTCGGCGATCTTCTTGCGGATCCGCAGGCTCTTCGGAGTCACCTCGAGAAGCTCGTCCGGGCCGATGTATTCGAGCGCCAATTCCAGCGTCATCTCCCTCGGCGGGACAAGCATAATGGTTGCCTCGGCGTTGGAGCGGACGTTGGTCAGCTTTTTCAGTTTGCAGATGTTGATTTCCAGGTCCTTGTCGCGGCTGGCCTGGCCGATCACCATTCCCGCGTAGACTTCCGTGCCCGGGCCGATGAAAAGCTCCCCCCGTTCCTGGGCGCTGGTAATAGCGAATGCGGTGCTTGGGCCGTTCTCCAGGGAGACGAGCGATCCGTGCGGTTCCTGCGGGGGAAGGTCGGAGATGATTGGCCTGTACCCCTCGAACATGTGATGCGGCTGCGCCGTTCCGCGGGTTTTTTTCATGAGGGCGCTTTTCAAGCCGAGAAGCCCCCGCGTCGTGATGTGATATTCCAAATGGACCTCGCCGGTTGGGCTCTCGGACATCTCCTTCAATTCCCCGCGGCGTTTCCCCAGCTCTTCAATAACGGCGCCGCGATAGTCGGCGGGGGCGTCTATCGTGAGGAATTCGTACGGCTCGAGCTTTTTGCCGCCCAGCTCTTTGTAAACGACTTCCGGCTGGGAGACTTCCAGCTCGTAGCCTTCCCGCCGCATCGTTTCAATCAGTATGGACAGGTGAAGCTCCCCCCGTCCGGCGACAAGAAAGGTGTCGGCACGGTCGGTCTCGGAGACCCGGAGCGCCACGTTAGTTTCCAGCTCCTTCCACAGCCGGTCGCGGAGCACGCGGGAGGTGACGAACTTGCCCTCACGTCCCGCCAGCGGGCTTTTGTTCACGGCGAAAGTCATTCGGAGCGTCGGTTCCTCGATCACCATCGGCGGCATCGCCTTTGGATTCTCCGGGTCGGTGATCGTGTCCCCGATGCCGATTTCATCGAAGCCGGCTACCGCGACGATCTCGCCCCCTTCCGCCTGGTCGATCTCGGTCCGGTCCAGCCCTTTGTAGACGAAAATCCCGTCCGTTATCCCAGGAGTTTGCTTGCCGTCTGCGGCGATCCGGAGGATCGGCTGATTCTTTTTGATCGAGCCCGCGTGGATCTTGCCGATCCCCATCCTGCCGCGGAAGGTGTCGTACGCGAGCGCAAGCACTAGGATCTGCAGCGGCTCATCCAGCGCGACCTTCGGAGGGGGAATTCGCGAGAGGATTGTTTCGAACAGGGGGGCTACATCCGTCCCCGGCACGTGAACGTCGAGCGTGGCGGTGCCGCGGATGCCTGAGGTATAGACGATAGGGAAATCGAGCTGCTCGTGAGAAGCGCTCAAGTCGACGAACAGGTCGAACGTCCGGTTGACCACGTTGTCGATCTGGGCGTCGGTCCGGTCGATCTTGTTGATCACGACGATGACCGGCAAGCCCTGGGCGATCGCCTTGCGCAGAACAAATTTCGTCTGCGGCATCGGCCCCTCTTTCGCGTCGACCAGCAGCAGTGCGCCGTCCACCATCCGCAGCGTCCGCTCCACCTCGCCGCCGAAATCGGCGTGGCCGGGAGTGTCCACAATGTTGATCTTATGATCCTTGTAGACCAGGCTCGCGTTCTTCGCCTTAATCGTGATGCCCCGCTCCCGCTCCAGGTCCATCGAGTCCATGACGAGCCCCGCATCCTGGATGGCCTGGCGGACTGCGTGGGTATAGCGCAGCATGGCGTCGACCAGGGTCGTTTTGCCGTGGTCAACGTGGGCGATTATGGCTATGTTGCGCAGGTTCTGTTTCATCGGAATTGGTTTGTAATGAAAAAACGGCGCCCGACGAAAAAGGACGCCGCTAGAAGTTATTTTAGCATGTTTCAGGAAGAGTTTGAAGGTTATCGCGCCCGGGTTTTAGCCCGCAGCCAGAGGATAAGCGCGATAGCCGACGCGACGATAAGCCCTGAAAAAAGGCTTTCCATCCGGTCAAACCCGCGGGCGAAAGAATCGTAAGCGTCATGGGTCAGCCATCCGAGATAGCCCAGCAGGAGACAGCGCGGGACAGAGCCAAGCCATGTCCAAAGGGCGAAGGAGAAGATTGGCCACCGCAGAATTCCAGCCGCCGCCGAGATCAGCGAAAGAGGCATCACCGGAAGGGCCCTCAGGAGCATGATCAAAAGTCCGCCTCGGCGCCGAGCAAGCCGTTTTTCAAGAGCCTCGACCTCTTTCCAGCCGAACCCGATGAATTTCTCAAGACGCAGGATCAGTGGTTTTCCGCCGCAGAACCCGATTCCGTAACCGATGAATGCCCCGATAGTCGCCGCAGTAGAGCCGGGCAGGACGATGAGCCGGAAAATGTCCGCGAAAGCTGTACCTGGAGGGGATGCCGGCTGAATCAGCAGGGCACCGGCCCCCATAATGATCAGCGGGGAGGGGATAGGGACGATTACCGATTCGACGAGCACGCCGATGAAAACAGCCAAAGGCCCGTGAGTCTGAATGGCTTCAAGCAGTTTTTGCGTCAACTCATGCATTTCGTTTACCTCATTGATTTTTGACGGCTGATTGTATCAACCAGTTCGCAAAGGCGCAATGTCCGGCTCGAGCATAGGGTTCAGACCTCGGTTCCGGTAAGGCTGAAAAATTCAGAAATCAGACAGTTCTTTCGGCGGAAACGCGGCGCGCAGGGCGTTTGCGACGGCTAAAAGGTCGATGATTTCCTGGCAGACTGCGCCTGCTACCGGAGCCAGGCAGCCTGCCGCTGCGAAAAACATGCCGATAAGGCTCAGGGCCATGCCGCCGGCGGAGCTTTGCAAAGCGATGGAACGCATCCTGCGGCTGATATGCATGAACTCATCCACTTTTGTGAGAGAACTGTCCAGGATGACAACGCCGGCGGCCTCGCTGGTGATGTCGCTGTTTTGCCCGATCGCGATACCGACGGTCGCCGCCATCAGGGCCGGAGCGTCGTTGATGCCGTCGCCGACGAAAAGAGTTTTTGCTTTACCCATTTCAGCCCGGACGATGGAGAGTTTTTCCTCAGGGCTTTTTTCAGCGTAAACCTCCCGTATCCCCACCCGTTCCGCCAGGTAACGGACCTCCGATTCCCGGTCTCCCGACACCACCAAGATCCGGTTCAGATGGTGCCGGGGGCCGAGGTGGCGTATGAAGGGGAACCCGTCCGACCGCGGTTCGTCGCGAAAACGGAAGGTAGCGGCGTAAGTTTCGTCAACGGCGACCAGACATTCCAGACCGCCCGCCGCGGGAGGAAGCGACTCTGTTCCGCGCAGTTTTTCGGAAGAGAGGCTACTTCTCCCAAGGATCTCGATTTTTCTGCCCGAGACGATGCCGCGCAAACCCCGTCCCGGTTTCTCGCTGATCTCAGCCGGTTCGTGGAGTGGCACCTTCTCTTTTTGAGCGGCCGCGAGCACAGCCTGGGCTAACGGATGTCTCGAATAGCGCTCCAGACTCGCTGAAAACCGGAGCACCTCTTCCCGGCTAAAGCCAGGTCCGCACAGAATTTCAGACAGGCTTGGTTGGCCATACGTCAGGGTGCCGGTTTTGTCAAAGATCACCGTAGCGCATGCGTCGATTTGCTCCAGCGCAACCGGATTCTTGACGATGATGCCCCGCTTCGCGGAAAGAGAAATGGAGCCGATAATCGCCACCGGAATTCCGATGAGCAGGGGACAAGGAGTCGCGACAACGAGGACGGCGAGGAATCGGATCGGATCCCCGCTTATCGTCCCGGCTGCGAAGGCCAGCGCGAGCGCGACCGGAGAGTAAAAAGCCCCCAGCTGGTCTCCGAGCCGTCTGAGTTGCGGCCGGTTTTTTTCGGAAGCTCGAAGAACTTCCGTGATTTTCGCGTAACGGGAATCAACAGCCAGCTTGCTTGCCGTGATGATGAGAGCTGAATCTCCGTTGATCGCTCCCGAAAGCACCGGGGACCCGGGCACTTTGGACATCCGGAACGGCTCACCGGTCAGGTAAGATTCGTCCATGACACCGTGTCCTTCAAGGACAGTTCCATCCACCGGGCAGATCTCGTGCGGGAAGATGACCAGAGTGTCCCCCACGGCGATTTTGTCCAGGCTGACGTCGGCAATCTCCGATTCTTTTTTGCGGTGAGCAACCGACGGCAGTCGCTTCGCGAGAGCTCTCAGCACGGAAGAGGCGTTCCGGGCGGCGTAGTTTTCGAGAGCCTTTCCGCCCGAAAGCATCAGCACGATGAACGCGCCGGCAAGGTATTCCTTTAGAAAAGCCGCTGCGAGGATTGAAATCCCGGCCAACAAGTCGACGCCGAGATCGCGTTTGGCCAGCTTCTTGACGATGTCGTAAAAAAGAGGAATCCCGCCGAGAACCAGCGTGACGACGAGAGGGAACTGATAAGTCCAAACAGCGGTTTGCACCCCGAGGCGCAGGAAAAGATGCAGGAAGATCGCCGTAACGGAGCAGACAGCGATAATGAGGCTTTTCCTCTCCGCTCGATTCATGCTTCTATCATCCCACACGACGTTCTGTGGATAAATAGGCTTAAGTTCAGGATTAACTATCTCCGGGGCCGGGTGGTTGCTGTTTCTGGATTTGTGTGATACTGTTAAGCGAGATGTTCTCCCAGACGCATCGCAAGGCATTTGCCGAGCTTGTGTCATGGCTGTCCGGAGCAAAGGCCATGACATTGGTGGAGGTTCTTCTCGCTCTATTAATCAGTTCCCTCATCATCGGGATCCCCGTCCTTTCCCTGCAAAACGCTTTTGCGCTCTGGGAAAAGGGCAGGACCATGGCCGAATTGGATGAGAGTTCCCGCTTGGCCCTCCAGTGGTTGACCCAAGATCTCCATGAGGCAAAAGAGTTTACCTATGCCGATGCCGAACGCATCGATCTGGTCCGTTTTGACAATCAGCAGATCCGCTATTACTTAAGAGACGGGACCACCTTCATGCGAGCCCGCTTAAACCCTTCTCAAGAGGGAAGACTCCTGAAGGATCTGACCTATTTCCGTTTCACCTTTCGGGACTTGGCCGGGAATATCATTCCTAATCCTGTAGCCGATTCCAACAGGCTTTCCTCTGTGCGATTGGTGAGTATATGGACAAAGGCAGCCCGCAACAGGGCCCGCTCGGAATTATGGTCAAGCGTGAAAATAGAATTTCTCCCAAGTTGAACCAAAAAGGCCAGATTCTTATCGTCGCTCTGGCGGTGATGGCCATCGGGCTGAGTCTTGGGTCAGGGTTTCTCAGCTACACCCGCACCGGCTATCGGATTACCCAAGCTCAACTGGATGTCAAGCGGGCCGAGTATGCTGCCCAA
>CAYJVR010000007.1:0-26686 GCA_964373715.1 uncultured Planctomycetia bacterium
GGTTTCTTGAATTCAGGGTCAAAAACATAGAGGAACATAGTGGCCATGGCGTCCTGAATTGAGCCGGAAGTGTTGTTGTAAACGCTGATCAATTCGTACTCATGGTCTTTGTAGAGAGGCACCCCCTCCGTGCTGGTGAACGAATCTACCTGAGTCAACCCGATTCGTCCCTCAGGGTTTTTCGCGATGGCTTTAAAGAGGGTTCTGTTTGCAGTGACATCCCTGAGCTCAAGGGATTCCGCGAAAGGGTGAAGGTGGATGTTGGCGTAGTGCAGTTTGGTATCGGTTGTTAAGCTCATCAATTTTGTGACGTTGAAGGCGTTTACCTCCTGCCCTTTGGTTTCAACCACCCAGTGGCCTGAGAATTTCCTTCCGAACCTGTCCGTATAGTAAGAGTCTTTAATCGCTTGAGGGGCGTTTATGCCGGGAAGACAGCTTTCTCCGTGTTTGCTTGCGTCCGGGTTCTCAATGTTCCAGTAGCCGTTCTTTCCTTCTAAAAGGCGCATTTGAAAAGCGGGAATGCTGAATAAGGGTGTCAGGGGTTTTTTAAAATCTTTGTCTCTGGTGAACTCTATAGTGACTTTGTGTTTTACCTTGAAGTGCGGATTGTCCGTGAAATTATGGTTAAGAACCTGGGTGACTAATTTTAAAGGCTCATTCGACATAATGGGGACGCCGAAACCTTGGGGAAATTCAAGTAAAAAAGCCCCTTGCGAGAGAGTGAAAAGCCGGGTCGAGGGGTTCTTGTTCTTCCAGCCCAGTTTTTTTCCGTGTTCCCAGGGTTTGTAATCCAAGTTGATGTGGCACATGAATTCGGGGGACATAGGGGTCTCCCCGTCTTCGCCGACGATCTGAGATCGGAAACTGGTGATCCAGCAGAGCTCCGGAGGTTCCGATCCGGGCAGAAGGGTGACAGGCTGATTGCTTGATGGGCCCTCCATAGATCTGAGTTTCCTGTCAATCACATAGGTTTGGGAAAGGATTTCAATTTTTGTTGTCGGGCTTACGATGAGTTTTACGGCAGGATTGGATGCGGTTTCCGCTTTAATCGTGCTGGAGAAGATCCCGATGAAACCGGTTGTCAGTAGAAAAACCGCCGCAAAAAACAATAAATACCGGGAGGACATTTTGCCCATTATGATCCAGATCTCCTGGTGCGCGCTCCGCTTATAAAACAACATATCACTGGTAAGTATATCTACAGGATTGTCAATATGCTCGGTTTCAGAAATATGATAAAACGGATTTTAAGTTAGGTGTATTGCCGTGGAATCAGAGTAGTTTCGGGTTTTTCGCCCAGAGTCCTTCTCGCTTTCTCCGGTTTTCGCTTTACAGCACCGATGGATCATGCTATAGTCAAATCTCGTTATATAGGTGATAAAGAATAATGACCGCTTTAAAAGAAAAAGAACAAAAAGAGAAGCTCATAGACGGGTTCCGGATTCATGGGACCGACACCGGTTCCGCCCCGGTTCAGGTGGCTATTCTGACCGAGCGGATCAATCTGCTGATCGAACACTTCAAGACCCACCGAAAGGACCATCACTCCCGCCGGGGTCTGCTTAAGCTCGTCAGCCAGCGTCGGAAATTGCTCGAATACATCAGAAGAAACGACCGGAACGAATACCTCAAAATCATCGAGCGCTTGAATCTCCGGAAATAGTTGTACAACCAAATCCGTCTCGCTCCCCGAACGATACAACAGCGATAAGGATTGCGGATGGACTATAGAAATCTGGAAGGTTCCTGTCCGCCCTTTGCTGTCCCGTTGTTTAGAGCTAAAATTCCCCAATTGAAGCTTCGACATTCACAAACCTACATAGGAGGTGTGGTGTGACCACCCACTCAGCAGTGCGCCGCGTTCAGATACGACACGGCAAAGAAGATCTCGTTTTAGAAACCGGCCGTTTGGCCAAACAAGCGGATGGCGCGGTGATGGTTCAGTACGGCGGCACGGTAGTTCTGGTCAGCGTTGTCACGGCAAAAGAGCCCAGGGAAGGGATTGATTTTCTCCCGTTGACCGTGGAATACCAGGAAAAAATGTATGCCGCCGGCAGGATTCCGGGAGGTTTTTTCAAGCGGGAAGGCAGACCCTCCGAAAAAGAGATACTGACCTCGCGCCTCATAGACCGCCCCATCCGGCCCCTCTTCCCGAAGGGGTTCCGCAACGATGTCCAGGTGATCGCGTATGTCCTTTCTCACGACAGGGTCAATGACCCCGATATTCTGGCGATCCTGGGGGCATCTGCGGCTTTAGGGATATCGTGGGCCCCTATTTCTTTCTTGGTGGGGGCATGCCGTGTCGGCCGGATCAACGGTAACTTCGTGCTTAATCCGACTATAGCGGAGATGGAACAGTCCGACCTGGACCTGGTGGTGGCCACCACACGGGATGGTGTCATCATGGTGGAGTCCGGCGCTAAAGAGATTTCGGAAGAGGTGATGGTTGAGGCGCTCAAGTTCGGCCAGGAGCAGGGAATGGTTATGATCCAGCTTCAGGAGAAGCTGATTGCTGAGTGCGGTGTCACGAAGCCGGACTTCAAGCCGGAAGAGCCGGATCCCCAGTTGGTGGAGAAGATCCGCCAGCAGTCGGAGGGACGGTTGAATGATCTCTTGCTGGCGCGGGTGCAGAAAGAGGGTTCGGGCAACGGGATGAAGGATCTGGTGAAGGAGCTTCTCGCGCAGTTTCAAAATCCGGAGGGAACTTTAACAGCGGCCCAGATCACTTCAATCCTTGAAAAACTGGAGAAAAAGATCGCCCGCCGGACGGTTTTGGATGACAACAACCGAATGGATGGGCGGGACAGGGTGACCGTCCGGCCGATTTCCTGCGATGTCGGCGTTCTCCCGAGGACCCATGGATCGGGGTTGTTCAGCCGGGGCCAGACACAGAGCTTGACGACGGTGACGCTGGGAACCTCGACCGACGAACAGATGATCGACGCCCCTCAGGGGAAGTGGTACAAGGCGTTCATGCTTCATTACGGATTTCCTCCATTTTCCGTTGGGGAAGTCCGGCCGCTGCGCGGACCGGGGCGGCGGGAGATCGGTCATGGGGCGCTGGCCGAGCGGGCACTGCGCGCGGTGATACCGACAAAAGAGGTTTTTCCGTACACCGTTCGTATCGTTTCCGAGATATTGGAGTCGAACGGTTCTTCTTCGATGGCGACCGTTTGTGCCGGCACGCTGGCGTTGATGGATGCCGGTGTTCCGATCAAGGCGCCGGTGACAGGTATCGCCATGGGGTTGGTTAAAGAAGGCGGCCGTTACGCCATCTTGACCGATATCATCGGCCTAGAGGATCATTACGGAGACATGGATTTCAAGGTTGCTGGGACGGCGCAGGGAATCACCGCGCTGCAGATGGATCTTAAATTGGCCGGCGTTCCGGTCAGCCTGCTCAGCGAAGCGCTGATACAGGCCAAGCCGGCCAGGGCGCTCGTTCTAGAAAAGGTTTTAGCGACAATCTCGATCCACCGGGCCGACCTCTCGCAATTTGCCCCGAGGATCACCGTGATCAAGATTGACCCGGAGAAGATCGGGACGCTGATTGGTCCCGGCGGGAAGATGATCCGGAAGATCACCCAGGAAAGCGGTGCAACGATCGAAGTGGAAGATGACGGTTCCGTGTTGGTGGCTTCCGCGGACGCCGCGGCGTCCCAGAAGGCGATAGCGATGATCAAGGGCCTGACCGAAGATGCCGAAGTGGGCCGGGTCTATCAGGGGGTTGTCAAGAGAATCACCAATTTCGGGGCTTTCCTTGAGATCGCTCCGGGCAAAGAAGGCCTTTGCCACGTTTCGGAGCTTTCCGAGCAGTTCGTTCCGAAGGTGGAGGATGTGGTCAAGATGGGGGACACTCTCCCGGTGAAGGTCGTTGAGATTGATTCGATGGGGCGCATTAACTTGAGCCACAAACAGGCGCTTCTTCCTCCCGGTACTGCACCGGTGCCGCCGGTGAAACGGGGCGGTGGAGAGCATGGCGGCAGAGACCGAGGGCACGGAGGACATTCCGGGGAATTCCGCCGGGATAGTGAGCACAGCCGCGGCGGAGACAGGGGTGAAAGGCCCAGAAGCGGCGGGTCGGACAGGCACTCTTCCGGCTCCGGCGGCAGCGGCAGAGGCGGACCGCACCGGGAGCGGGACCGGGAAAAACAAAGCACGTAGGGGTTTATTCGTCATGGCTTCTAAGACGAAACGGCCTCGTTTCACAGTAAGCCCAGAGCTCCAGAATGATATTTGGAGCATAGTTCTTTTCGTCATCAGTCTTCTTTTGCTGATGAGCCTCTCTTCCTACCGGGCTGAGGACCTGGAATTTTTCACTTCCAAACCTTCCGCCCAGGTCGGCAACCTCTGCGGTATTGTGGGGGCTTACGTGGCCGCCGCGATCCGCGCTTCCATCGGGTTGGCCGGTTTTCTCCTGCCGTTTCTGGGGTTCATCTGGGCCGTGGCCCGTTTGAGCGGAAAATCTCCCCAGAAGCCGTTCGTGAAACTGGCGAGCACGATACTTTTTTCTGTCGCTTTGAGCGGTTTCTTTTCGATCGTCCTTTCCCAATCCCAGGAAGCCAGGGTGTATCGCGGAGGGGTGGTCGGATTGGTGGCCAGCGATCAGGTGGTCCATTACTTCGGTTGGTGGGGAGCGGCGATTGTTTTCCTGACGGTCGGCCTCCTCTGTTTTCTGCTCGTTACGGAGATGGTTTTCTGGCCGATGGTCGGCAAGGCCGGCCAGATTCTGGCGGTTTCCTGGAAGGGGTTTTCCCGTATAGGGACCGGATTGTCCGGATCGTCGAATGTCCCCGCCGGCGGGAAACCTTCCGAGCAGAGTGGGGGCAGGGGGGCCAGGAATAAAGAGGCCGCTGGCCCCGCTGTGCATCCGGCCATCCGGCCCGGTAAGGGGCCGTTGAAGATTATCGGGGCCGATACGCCGCAGCCCGAATTGAAGGAAGAGAAACCGAAACCTCCCGTTATCGGAACAACCGCCGCGGCCAAAGAGGCTCAGGTGGTGGTCAAGCAGCAACCCCCGTTTGCCAGGCCGGAACCTTCTCCGCCGGTTCCGGCTCAGCGGGAGTTGAAGGCTGCCGCCGGCAGGGAGTCGGTCAAAGAGGCCGAGCTGGAATTGGCATCGAAGGAGAAGATCCCCTTTAAACTGCCTTCGTTGGATCTTTTGGATCCCCCGTCCTCTTTGCCGAAGACAAGCCAATCAAAAGAGTTGGTGGAGCAGAATGCCAAGCTCTTAGAAGATTCTCTCAAGGAGTTCGGCATTGAAGTCAAGGTCGCCGAGGTGGAGATCGGGCCAGTCATCACCCGCTACGAATTGGAGCCCGCGCCCGGCGTGAAGGTCACGAAAATCACCGCCCTCTCCGACGACCTGTCGCTGGCTTTGAAAGCCCCCTCAATCCGCATCATCGCCCCGATTCCGGGGAAGGCCCGGGTCGGCATCGAGGTTCCGAATACCGCTTCAGCGTCGGTTGCCCTGCGCGAGGTACTGGAGTCGAAGGAGTTCCGGGAGGCCGGCTATAAGCTGGCCTTGACGATCGGCAAGGACACGGCGGGGCACCCTCTCGTGGCGAACTTGGCGGATATGCCCCACCTGCTGATTGCCGGCACCACCGGTTCGGGAAAGACCGTCTGCGTTAATACGCTGATTGCCTCGCTCCTCTTCAACTCCACACCCGAGGAGGTCCGCTTCATCATGGTGGACCCGAAAATGGTGGAGCTGACGCCGTACAACGGGATGCCGCACCTGATTCTGCCCGTCATGACCGACCCGAAGAAAGTTCCGCTCGCTCTGAACTGGGTGGTGGAGGAGATGGAGACCCGATACAAGCTTTTTGCCAAACTGGGGGTCAGGAACATCGAGACCTACCATCAGAAAAGGATTGCCGGCCAGCTGCCGGCTGAAGAGATTCCGGAGAATCTGCCCTATTTGATTGTGATCATTGACGAGCTGGCCGATCTGATGATGGTGGCGCAGGCCGAGATCGAGAAGACGATCGCACGGCTGGCCCAATTGTCGCGCGCCGTCGGCATCCACATGATATTGGCCACACAGAGGCCTTCGGTGGACGTGCTGACCGGCGTGATCAAGGCGAATTTTCCGTCCCGGATCTCTTTCCAGGTGGCTTCAAAGGTGGATTCGAGGACGGTGCTCGATTCGATGGGGGCCGAGAAACTCCTGGGCAAAGGGGACCTCCTTTTCATGCAGCCGGGAACCTCGAAGCTGATTCGGGCGCAGGGGTGTTTCATGTCGGATAAGGAGATTGAGCGGTTAGTTTCCTATTTGAGAACGCAGCGTCCCCCGCAGTATGAAAATTCCATCCTTGAATTTGAAGCAAAAGCGAGAGAGGTCACCGAAAGGACAAAGGATGTTTTGTACAATGAAGCCGTCCGGGTGATTGTGGAAACGGGACAGGCTTCAGTGTCGCTCCTTCAGCGCCGGATGCGGCTCGGTTACGGCCGCGCGGCCAGGATCCTCGACATGATGGAAGAAGAGGGCATTGTCGGGCCTATCCGGGGGGCAAAACCGAGGGAAGTTTATTTAAAGGAAGTTCCGGATGATTCCGCCACGTCGATTCATGAAACACAAGTTTCATAAGGCTTGCGGAGGGTTAATGTTTTTGGTGCCGAGTGAGGTGGCGGGGTGACTTTGTCGATCGGCGAGCGTTTGAAATCGGCGCGTGAAGCGAAAGGAAGCAGTCTCGAGGAGGCCTCCAGGGCCACCAAGATCCAGAAGAGCACCCTCCAGGCCATTGAGGGCAATCGCCTTCATGAAGGGCTGGATCCCGCTTACGCCAAGATTTTCCTGAAGAAATATGCCGGCTATCTCGGGCTGGACGGCGCCGCGATCTCAAAAGAATATACCGCGGTTTACGGTCCGATCCCTGAGAGACCCGTCGGTCTCGACACTGAGATAACCCGAAAAAAATCCGCAGGGTCGTTGAACAAAGTCCTGATGGGTTCCGCGATCGGTTCCATCGCGTTGATCGGAGTTGCCTTCCTGATCTTTCTTGCCGTGGATTTTTCCGCAGGTTTTTTCAAAGAGCGTGATGGACAGCCCCGTAAAACGGCCGTCTCCCGCTGGAAAGCAGCCGGTTCTCCCGGCAGAGACATGGTGGTCGAAAAGACGCCGTCGGCGCCCAAGCTGCTCGTTCCGAGATCCCAGCCCCTGAAACTGACGGTCAAGGCCAAATCGGACGTGTGGATGCAGTTGAAATCGGATGGGGCGGTGATTTTCCAGAATGTCCTTGCCAAAGGGGCCCAAGAGAGCTGGACGGCGAAGGAGGAGCTTGAATTGTGGACCGGAAACGCGGGCGCCATGATGATGCACTTGAACGGCAGGCCTCTGGAAGGAATTGGGATGGGCGTCAAGAAAGGGATCAAGATCACCCGTGAAGGGGTGAAGCGCCCACAATGAAGATTCATGTTGTGAGCCTCGGGTGCGCGAGGACGCTGGTGGATTCCGAGGGGCTGGCCGGGCTTCTTGCCGAGGCAGGGCATTCACTGACCGATGAGGTCAAAAAAGCCGACTGCGTTGTGGTCAACACCTGCGCTTTCATCCGGAATGCCGAAGAGGAATCCATCAACACTATCCTCGAGGTTGCCGACCTGAAAAAAAGCGGGAAGCTGCGCAAACTCTACGTGGCCGGCTGTCTTCCTCAAAAGAGGCGCAACGAAAAAGAGGACCTTCTTTCTCTCCTGCCGGAGGTGGACGGCTTCATTGGGACGGGGGATATGGCGAAGCTGCCCCAGCTGATTGAGGAGAAAAAAGAAGAGAGGTTCTTCGTTATCTCGCCGGTGCCCACCCTGCTGTTTGAATCTAAAACGCCGCGCTACGGATTAACCCCTAAGCATTTCGCCTACGTGAAGATCTCCGAAGGGTGCGACCATGCCTGTGCTTTCTGTTCGATCCCGCAGTACCGGGGAGCGCACCGTTCCCGGACGATCGAGGACATCATTGCCCAGGCTGAAAACCTGGCGTCCCAGGGAGTCGTCGAGTTGAACCTGATCGGCCAGGATTCCTCTTATTACGGGGCCGACCTGTATGGCAAGCCGCGGCTTCCGGATCTTTTAAGGGCGCTCGGAAACGTTTCCGGCATCCGCTGGATCCGGATCCTCTACGCGCACCCGGCCCATGTCACCGATGAGATGATCCGGGCGATCCGGGATCTGCCTACAGTCGCCAAATACATTGATATCCCGATCCAGCACATCAACGATGATCTTCTTCATAAAATGAAGCGTGAAACCGACGGGACCTACATCCGCCGGCTGGTCGCCCGTTTCCGGGAACAGATCCCGGGCATGGCGATCAGGACCACGTTCATCGTTGGTTTCCCGGGGGAGACCGAACAGCAGGCCGAAGAGCTGGCCGAATTTATGCGGGAGACCCGTTTTGAGAGAGTGGGAATATTCCCTTATTCGCCCGAGCCGAAGACACCCGCCGAGCGGATGCCGGACCAGGTTCCGGAGGAGGTGAGGAAGGAGCGCTTGAACCGTTTGATGCAGCTCCAGCAGGAAATCTCCGCGCTGAATAACCAAAAGCTGGTCGGCAAGGAGATCGAAGTCATGGTGGATGAGCCGGACCCCTCCGACCCCCAAGTCTACATCGGCAGGACCTACGCCGATGCGCCGGAAGTCGACAACCAGGTTTTCGTGAAATCAGTCGCGTTTCTCAAAAAGGGGCAATTTGTCCGGGCGAAGGTTGTAGATTCCTACGAATACGATCTCGTCGCTGAAATTCTTCCGGCTGGAGGAGGATCCTGATGCGGATTGTCTTAATCTTTGTTTTTTTTTGTTTTCCGGTTCTTTGTTCTTTTTCGGAACCGGCTGAGGAAGAAGAGGTTGCCTCCGTTGACGGTAGCGCAAGTATCCACGACCTGATCGAATTTCTAAAAAGCGATGATCCGGCCGTTCGCGTATGGGCCGCGGTGATGCTGGGAGAGATTGGTTCGCCCGCAAAGGAAGAAGCGGTTCCAGCCCTCATGCAAGCCATCAGGCACGGGGATCGGGGGCTCCGGGTCAGCGCGTCTCTTGCCATTCTCAAGATTGATCCTATGACAATGGATGCCATCCCGGTTCTGATGAGGTCTTTCCGTGACGGGGAGCTTACCCAGGGAAGGTCTGCCGACAAAGGGCTCCCGGATGCCGGCGGGGAGTCTTTCATGGGAATGAGAGAGGATCTGGACCGTGTCTGGGGGTCGCTGACCCGGGGCGAGCTCTCCAAAGAGGTTGTTGCGATGCTCCTTACGGAGCTGAAAATTTCGAATGACAGAAACATTCAATCGGTCGCCGTTGTACTCGTGGGGACGGTATGGGAGAAAAAC
Organism: uncultured Planctomycetia bacterium; assembly: GCA_964373715.1. GTDB lineage: Bacteria > Omnitrophota > Gorgyraeia > 1-14-0-20-64-10 > 1-14-0-20-64-10 > CAMTXI01. The sequence continues at coordinate 9,321 of CAYJVR010000007.1, forward strand.
GAAGAGGTGATTCCCGCGCTTGTGGATGCCTTGTCCGATCGGGATCGGGATGAGGAGGTCCGTTTGAGCGCGGCCAAGGTTCTTGAAGGGATTGGACCCCCGGCGAAAGATGCGGTTCCTGCTCTCTCGGATCTTTTGAAATCGAATAAGGACAAGAATTCTCTTTACGCGGTCAGCGCTTTGATGACGATCGATCCGCCTAACCCGGAAATCATTTTGTATCTTGGCCGGTTGATCGATGACAAGGAAACGGATGACAATCTCCAGCGGAAAGCGATTCCCATCCTGAAGCAGATTGGCCTATTGGGAAATAGGAATGCCGTGCAGATTCTCGCGCGAGGCCTTTCCGACAGATCGCCGGACGTTCGTCTTGCCGTGCTCAAAAGCTTTCGGGAAATGGATCCCCCTGCTGTTGAAGCTGTGCCGGCGCTGATTCCGCTGCTGAAAGACGAACAGGACGGGATTCGTTCCGACGCTATGTTGGTTTTGATGAAAATCGGATCGCCCGCCGTCCGGGATCTGTCTAAAGCGTTGAAGGATCCGGATCAGCAAATCCGCAGCCGGGCCGGTTTTATCTTGGAGAATATCGGAACACCGGAAGCAAAAATGGCTCTCTTCGAGCAGGCGGAAAAGTAGGTTGACCCTATCACCGGGCAGAAAACAAGTGGCCCCACCATTTGGTGAGGAAAATGGTGGGGTGGCAGGGTGAATCTTCCCAACCAGCTGACGCTTTTGCGCATTGTTTTAAGCTTTGTTCTGATCCTCTGCTTGTTGACGGCCGGGTTTGCCGCCAAGCTGGCGGCAGTGGTGGTCTTCGCGGCGGCTTCCTTCACCGATCTGCTGGACGGACGTCTCGCCCGGCGGTGGGGAACTGTCACCGACTTCGGGGTGCTGATGGACCCGATTGCCGATAAGGTTCTTGTCCTTTCGGCCTACATCTCGTTTGTCCAGCTGCACCTGGTTCCGGCCTGGATGGTTGTCCTTGTCGCCGGCAGGGAATTTCTCGTTACCGGATTCAGGCTTTTCGCATTGGGAAAGGGACAGGTCCTGGCGGCCGAGACAGCCGGAAAGCATAAAACGGTCTCCCAGGTGGCGGCGATCAGCATCGGCTTGATCTACCTGGTTCTTGCCGAGAAGTTTTCCGCCCATCCCGGGGCGGAGGTCTGGCTTTACCGGGGTCTGATCGGTGTCTGGAGCCTGATACTTATCACCGTGATCCTGACGCTGACCAGCGGGCTCTCTTTCTTCTGGCGGAACCGCCGGATTATCCTCAACGTCTGATGATTTGGAAAACGATCGCCACATTCTTCGGTATTGGGTACCTACCGTATTTTCCAGGCACGATCGGGACCCTCGCCGGACTCGTTGTTTTCTGCTTGCTGGGGAGCGATCCCAGGTTTCAGGCAGCCGGCGTGGCGGTTACGATCGTGGCGGGATTTTGGTCGGCCGGCCGGATGGCGGCCTATCTGAAGGAAGAGGATCCCAGACCGGTGGTCATTGATGAGGTGGCTGGAATACTGCTTGGGCTCCTTTTCCTGCCGGTCCGGTGGCCGGTTTTGCTCGCCGGTTTTCTTATCTTCCGGTTTCTCGATATTTTGAAGCCTTTCGGGATACGCCGGCTGGAAGATCTTCCCGGCGGTTGGGGGATTATGATGGACGATTTGGCCGCTGGGCTCCTCACTAACCTGGCGCTGCGTGTTAGCCTCTTCCTGCTGTAAAAATCCACAAAAATCCGTTAATCGAACTACCAGTTTTTAATTACGTAAATCATTTAAAATAAAAAGGATAGATTGTTAATCAGATTAAAATGGAATTTTTATAATCCATTAGGTAAACTTATCATCAATAACGTCGTGTATCCGTTGTAAATCCCAATCATGCAGAAACCAAAATGCTCTATAGTCTCCGCTTTTCATAGGTTCTTTACAAGCCTGTTGGCCGTCAGCCTCTGCCTGGAGCCTTCCACGGCCTATGGGTTGAGGTCCCAGGCTCCACAAGAGGGGGCCTCTGCCAGCGATCTGGCACGGAGGCTGGATGCCGGGGCTGTCATCCGGGGAGGTTTGGAAGAGGTCCATTACCGAGATTTTTTCCGGGTGAACAGCTCCGGCCTGCGGAAGATATCCGACTACCATTATTTGTTGAACGGCCAAGCAGGGACTGTTTTGATTAAACGGAAAACGCCGGGGATTCAAATCTCGCTTGGGGATACCGATTCTAACGGGCCATTTGCGGGCCGATTCATCGAGATCGAAGAAGGGATCCGGAAGATCAAGGGGGAAAATGTCCGGCTCATCACCGTCTTACAGGGTGTTTATCCCTCCCCAAGCGGAAGCCGCCGGCAATCCCGGATTGCCTTTAAACTTTCCGATCCGGATGTCTCTCTGCCGTTGATCCGGAGCGTTACGTACGATCCTTCCGCCGTTGTCCCTGTGATGACGCTGATTTTGGATCCGCGCGCCGGCGACTTTCCCGAACGCCGGTTCCAAATCTCCGCCGGCGGGCCGCGAACAGGAAGAACCCTTCTCTTAAGGCTTCTTGCAGGCAAAGTACCGTCGTCTGAAGAACTCTCGGAGGCAATCCCCGCTGCCGCCGGCGCATGGCGCTACCAACCAATGACACTTTTTTCGATTCGGCAGATCGAGTCTCGGCTCGCGGATCTTGACCCGAGGTGGAATGCGGCCGGTCAAGCGGTTCGGGAAAGGGCGTTGGTCCGAATCGCTGATTTGCAGAAAAAACTGCCTCTGCTTCTTGAACGGATCGCCGCCGACGCGGGTTTTCCCGCCGGCAGGAAGATCCGGTCTGTTTATCTGAGAGGAGATTACGCGTACAGCGACAGGCAAGATTCCCCCGAGTTGCTGGTTGTCATCGATGGAGAGATGCCGTGGTCCGGAACAAAGTCTCTATCCGGCGAGGTGACGCTGGAAGTGGAGCCAGGCGTGCAGAGATCGAGAGCTTTGAGTTACGAGATGGCCGGGATGGATGATGCGCAGAGGGCGCGCGCCGACGAGAGCCATCCCCAGCACAACCGGGTCGTCATTTTGTACCGGGCCGTTCCTCTGGCGGGGGACGATTTCTACCGCGCGCCGTTTCCGGAAGAGTCGGGACGCGAAGAGGATCTTGAGCAGGAGGTTCGGACAGCGATTGCGGAAAAGAGGCAGCTTCCGGTCGTTGTCCTTCATGCGTACGAATCCGGGGCGGGAGCGGAGGTGGTGTACGAGCCGGAAGGGCAGACAGGTCCGAGCCTGCTCGGGTTCCTTCCGATGGCCGATTTGTTCGACGACGCGGAAAAGAAGATTTCGATCCTGCTGAAGAGGGCTTGGCTGCAGAGCCAAGAGGGGAAAAGCCTGAATCTTCTGCCGGTCGAAATCGGTCAGGGGAGGAACGGTACCCGAGTGCTTTACTCGCTCAAACGGGATTTTACGGCCGATCTTTACGCGGAACAGATGTTTTTCCGGCGCGTGATGTTGTTGAACGATTGGAAAGGGGAAATCGAGGATTTTCTAAATTGGCTGGCGGGCCAAGGGGTCGATCCCCGCATGCATTTGATCGAAATGTATTTCCAGGACGGCCGGTGGGCCAGGATGTCGGACGGCCAGCGATATGAGGCGGTCCGGTGGCTGGCCAATCACCTCTACGAGCCTCGTTTCGAGAAGGCCCTCTTCTCTTTGTTCGAAGACGCCTCGCAGACGGAGCCGTGGGCCGGAGCGAAGATCTGGGCGGCCCGGGGGATGGCCATGATGGCGCGGGAGCTCCGAGAAGAGGCCCAGGTTTTGGAAGCGCTTCAGCGGTTGTGGGCCGAAACGGCCGGGTGGGGCGAAAGGTTCCAGGCCGATAGCCGGCTTTCGATTCTGAAATCAGCCCGCATCTTGAACACGCCGGAGGCTTTGCGCTGGGTGAAAACGCTTCCTCCGGTTGTTGCCGGCGCGGAGGAATCCGGGTTGGAGGAACCGGATGAGATGGAGCTGCTGGAGGAGATTTCTCGGAATTACTTGGCCACGTTGGTAAGCTTCAAAGAGGGAAGATGGCAGGAAAAGATCGAGCCGATCCGGGAGGCATTGGGAAAAAGCCCTGGCCGAGTCGGCTCTTTCCTTGACGGGATACGCCACATTCCGGACAAACCAGAAGTGTATGTTGTTTCCAAGGAGATGCTTGAGGATCGCGATGCCTGGTATAGCCACTCCTTCTCGGATCAGGGGGCTCTCTTTGTTGCGAGAGAGCCGATGCGAGAGGCGCCCGTTGAAGTTCTCTTGGAAGCCATCCGTCAGAAGAGTTCAGATCCTATTCAACAGTGGGTCTCGCCGGTTTCCTCTCCTCCCCTAGCGCCACCCGCTGTCACCGAACCCTCCACGGCCGCAGCACCTGAGGAAGGAACACCTCCTGAAGTTACCGTTTCGGAGATTACCCCGTTGCCTGAAGCGCCAGCTGTTAGCGCTGTTAAGGAACCGACTATTCCTGCCCCTCAAGTTCCAGTAGCAGAGGTGACTCCGGCAGTCGGTGCTGTTAAGCAACCGATTCAAGAGAGGCCATTCTTCTTTTTCTCTGCAGACGACCCCAATCTTTTGGATGAGATTTTTGATCCTCAGAAGACGAAAACCCGAAGCAATCCGGAATGGATGAAGCTTTACGAGCGGTTAATCTTTCAAATGCTCAAGGATGAGAAACCGAGTGCTCCGGACATAGGGGGTCGCAAAGCTCGTCTTATGTCCTATCGCCTGTACCGGGAAGCTACAGCAATGGATTTTTCTACTGAGGAACTCTATCGCATCAGTCGAGGGCAGACGTTCTTTGATAGGCTCACCGGCAAAGTTCTGAGAGGCCATGTCTCCGATCCCAGGCCGAAGGTTCTTTCCTTTGCACTGATCATCATTCGAGTCATGGAGGGGATGCGTGAAGATCAGGAACTTGGGGTTCCGCCTGAACCTCGTCCTTTGGAAGCGGGGCTCTCCCTGGCGGAATCCCTGCAGCGATCCCGCGAACTGATGGTCTACACCAGCCGGCACAGGGACTACAGAGAGATCCCCAGATTAGTGGCCGGTTTTATCGGGTCGGTTGGGAGGAAGCAGCTCAATGAGCCGGTTCCGTTTGGAATTTCTTCTGTTTTGGCTCTGAGGCAGTTCGGACAAGAGCCGTCGATCCGTTCCGTTCCGGAGCTGGCAGAGGCTTTTCTCGATAACGGGGTGTCTCATGTTGAATTCATACCGCCTCTTCCCGGAAATCCGCCGGCGCTATTCATCCACCTCAAGAAGCTTTTTGTTGATTCTCACGCGGATCTCCAGCTCCCCGCAGTGGCGGTGGCTTTGCTCAAGGACGGCCAGCGGTGGCCGGAGCTTCCGGTGGTGGAAATCAATAAACCGTGGGTTGATCTCTCGGATTCGGAGCTGTCGGACGCAGCCGCGAGGTCGATGTCCAAAGAGCTGGAGTTGGTCGAATTCGACGAGACCCGCGTGAGGGAATTTTCCTTTACGTCAGAGGATCCTCCGCAGGTAAAGGTTCGGAAGATCGGGCAACTTGTTCGCCTCGCTCTGGAAGGGGGGATGATTCCCCGCTCCACCTACGCGGTCCATCAAAGGGGAGGGATGGCTCCGCTCGCCCGCTATATGGGGCGGATAAGAAGCAATCAGGAGGCGATGAAGATACATGGAGAGTTAGAATTCGAAGCTCTCCTGAAGGATCCGACCTATAAGCGTCCTCCGGCAACACCCGAAGCAAGAATCAAACTTGAAAGCCGACTGGCCGAGTGGGAATCCAGAGCGGGTCTCTTGTTTCAGCTTGGGGTTCCGCAGTTGGTGGAAACTCCGGAAGGCCTGAGCAGAGCGGGCGAGATCATCGATAGATTGGGAACAAAAAAGATTCCTTTCCTGCTCGAGGATTGGAGTCCTTACCTGCCCCTGATCGGGCTCATCGTCTCCCGCACGCCCGAGGAGGCCTGGGTGATCGGTGATCTGGACGCCAAGACCCTTTTGAACCGGTTCGGTCAATCCCGCTCGGTCGTTCAGGATCCCTCGGTCAAGGGATTGGTTCAACAGCTCGCCGATTCCTTCCCAGATTCCCAGGGCAGGGTCAGCTTTCTCGTTGCACTCAACTCCGCACTGCTGAAGGCTATTCCGGCCAAGCCGGAAAAGCCTTTCCGGGATATCTCGATGGATGAGGCGCAGAAGGGGCTTGTCAAAAGTGCCGAAGCGCTTTTAGGTCCGGAAGTAGGGCAATCTCCATCGGCAGCCCTCTCCTTTGCCGTGGAGCGGGAGGCTCTTGCAGAAAGAATACGACTCATTCAACAGCGGATGTGGGAGTTGTTCCAGAGCGGGTTGGAAGAACCTTCCGCGGCAGAAGAGATGGAGAAGGTCTTGGAGGAATTGGAGCAGGCCCTCCGGCAAATGCAGTCGTTCGGGACCCCTCCGACGGCGGCCGCACCCGCCGTAAAATTGGCATCGGCCGCTCAGTTTGAAGTCGGGGTCCGGGCGATCCACCAATGGGTTCAGGATTCTTTGGGCAGACCGGTTCCGCCGGGCGAACAGGTTCGGCTGGATCTTCTCCGATCGCTCACCGCCGTGCGCCGTTTGATCGAGGCGGGACAGTTGGAGGAGGCGGTCGTGCAGGCCGCTGTGATTTTACCGCAGCTTCAGGGAGAGGAACGTGCCCGCGTTGAACAGGTTCGTGAGAGGCTCTTCCACAAGAGAGTGGAAGAGGCCCTGGCGCCGGTTCGTCAGCTCCTGGAATCCGGGTTATTTGATGAGGTCTTAAAGTCGCTGACTCAGCTGCAGGAAGTTTATCGTCTGGCCGAGTCCGGACAGACCCTGGAGGCCTTCCAGTTGGGAACGGCGTTGCTTCCCCAGATGGATGCCGAGATGGCCGCTCGCTTCCAACCTTTTCTAGCGGACTTAGCCGGTAAGATTGTGGAGGATGTTCTCGCCCAGCTTCAGTTGATGGCTGAGGCAGGGCAGCTCCAGACTGCTTTCGAACAGAGTGCTCAATTCCTGCCGTTTCTTCAAGGGGAACAGGCCGATCGCTTTAAGAGCTTCCGGGAAGATCTCGCCCAGAAGATCGCCGACGGGGTTCTGCAACAGGTTCAGAACGTTCCAAGCGGGTCGGAGATATCCGCCATTGAGGCGCTGAATACAGCCACCCAACTTCTGAAAGGCTTTCCTGACCTCCAGCAGAGATTAAAGAAGAGGGAACGGTCTCTCGCGACCCAGAAGCAGCGTGCCGAGCAACAGGTGGAACAAGCGGCGCAACCGCCAAGCTCGCTTCAAGAGGAGTCGAGAAAACTCCAAGCACAGTTTCAACAGGAACTGGCAGAAGATCCCCAGGAGTATGGGGCCGCAGAGAAATTTTTGGATACTGTTGCCCGCGGAAAACCGGTTGCGCCAGGAAGGGTTGCTAAGCTCATTCATCATTTGGAAGAAAAGCAGAAAAAAGGGAGCGGAGTTCTTCTTGGATTGGACCGAAAAATCTTAGATTTGGCCAAGAAGGTTCTTGAAGAGGAAGGCGGAAAGGCCGGTTTGGAGGAGGCGGGGACTTTTTTTGCGGAAAGGTTTATCGGCCAGTTTGCCGACGGGGACCCGGCCCGTATGGCCCCGATCGATGAGGTTCCTTACCTGCAGACCGGCGAGCGGGTCACCTTAAAAATCCGGATCGATCCGGCGTCTTGGCCATCGCTGGGGCGGATCTTTCTCCAGCCCGGGGCCGTGGTGCCGGCCGGCTGGCTGGAGGACAGAGAGATCGTTTCTTTGCCGCTCGATCCGGAGGCCGCGCGCGCCGTTCTCAACGGGGAAAAGGCCGGAGCCGGCGATATCGCGCTGTTGGCCCCGGAGGCGAGCCTCTCTTCGTTTCGGGAGTGGGATGCCCTTCTGCGCTTTCATGGAGTGGCCGGTCTTCAAATCGCGCCGGAGGCTCTTCCCGATATTGAACGGATGAGCCCTGCGGAAACGGCGGCCTTTTTATCGGCCGTCCGCCAGTCGGGCGGTTTGATGGTGATTCTCGGCGCTGAAGTTCAGGAAAGGACCGAAAGTGAACAGTTCCTCTTCATCCAAGCGTAAATCATCCTCCCAGCGTGATCTCTGCTCGAAGAGTATAGAGAGGCCCCTTGGAAGAAAGAACAGACTCAAAAAGAGAGATCTGGTTCACCGGCACAGTCTCGCTTCCTCGAAATTCGGCCACCTGGAGCCTCTTGATCAATGGGGCCAATTGGTCCCGTGATCTCACCCGGCCGATAGTCAAATGCGGCGCGAACGGCCGCTCCTCTTTCGCGAAGCCCAGTTTTTCACATGCCTGCTCCGCTTTCTCGGCCAGTTTGATCAGCTCTTCCGCCCCCTGATGCACCCCTAACCAGACCACTCTCGGGCTGGTTGTCCGGGGGAAGGCGCCGATCCCTTCAATGGAAATGGCGAAGGGGGACAGGGGAAGGAGGGCCAATTTCAGGGTTTCCAGGAGGGTTGAAACCCGGTCTTCAGCTATCTCCCCGAGAAATTTCAGGGTCAGGTGGAGGTTGTCCGGATCCACCCACTTCACGTCGGCCCCGGTTCCCTTAAATTCCGCTTGGCATAGGGCAATCTCCCGGCGCAGAGAATCGGTAAGGTGTGCGGCGATGAAGGCTCTCAAGGTCGGGAGAGGAGGTGCAGGCGCACCGTGTTCAGTGCTTTTTGGGAGGCTCGGAACTTGACCAGCGGGCGTTTTCCGGAAAATTGACAGCGCGCGACGGAGGTTTTCCGTCGCGTGCTCAAAGCGATGTAGACCAGGCCGACCGGTTTTGTTTTTGTGCCGCCGGTTGGTCCGGCAATGCCGGTCAAAGCCAGTCCCAGGTCGGACCCGGTCATCCGCCGGACGCCGTCGGCCATTGCGCCGGCCGCCTGAGAACTGACCGCTCCGTGTTTCTTTATCAGCGGAGCGGGAACTCCAAGAGCCGCGGTCTTCACGTTGTTGGAATAGCTGACGACACCCCCCAGGAAATAATCGGAAGAGCCGGCTACCTCAGTCAGCCGGTGGCCGACGAGCCCTCCGGTGCAGGATTCGGCGGTGCTTAAGGTCAGGCCTCTTTTCTTGAGCAGTTTTCCGACAACCTCTTCCAGCGTCTCGTTGTCCGCGCCGAAGACCAGGTTTCCGAGCCGCCGGCGGATCTTTTTTTCAACCGCGGATACCAGATGGTCCGCCGTCCGTCTGTTGGGCGCCTTCGCGGTGATCCTCAGGTCAACCTGTGAGGGGTGGGCGTATATCCCGACGGTGACCGCCCCTTTGAACGCAAGGATATCGGCCACCTTGGCGTCCACCTCCGATTCGGTCAGGCCGGTGGTCTTGAGGGTCCGGGACCGGATCACCATGCCGCCGGTGAACCGCTTAAGTTTCGGCAGCAGATACCGTTCGGTCATCGGCATCAGCTCCGCCGGCGGGCCGGGCAGGGCGGCCAGATACCGGTCCGTCCCATGAATCCTGAGCTTGAGAAGGAAACCCGGGGCCGTGCCAATGTTGTTGGGGAAGACGACCGCTCCCTGGGGGATCATCGCTTGGCGGGTGTTGCTCTCGGGCATCCGGATATTTAAGCGGGAGAACCGGCTGCGGATCTGTTTGAGAAGGGGCCGGAGAAGGACGAGCGGGCGCCCGGTTGTTTCGGAGATTGTTTCCAGCGTGATGTCGTCCACCGTGGGCCCGAGGCCGCCGCAGGTGATCACCAGGTCAGCCCGGTGGAGCGCGGTTCGGAGCGTTTCTTTCAGCCTTTGCCGGTTGTCCCCCACGGTGACCTGATGGTAGCAGTTGATCCCGAGCCCCGCCAGCATACGGCTTAAAAAGACGGTGTCGGTGTTGACCACAAAGCCCAGCAGCAGCTCCGTTCCTATCGCGACGATCTCAGCATTCATTAGCTGTTTTATAGCATAGAAGGCGGCCGCTATCTCTTGCAAAATTTTTGCTATAATACTAATTCACGATGGAATAATCTCAAGGTTTTTGAGCCAGGACAGTAGTCCTCGTTTAATTGTCATTGGGAGGAGCACAGCTTTTGGTCATTGCGAGGAGCTTCAGCGACGAAGCAATCTCGCCGTAGGGCAACCCGGATAGATTTTGCATGAGATTGCCGCGCCCTTCGGGCTCGCAATGACGAAAGGAACTGATCCGTTGCTTTAATGACAGGCCCTTGACTAGTAGACATTTGTATTGTATAGTCCCGTTCGAGCTATGCAGTTCACTGGGTTTACCCCGCCTTGACCAATCGGAAAAGCGGGCGGTATAATGACTGGAAAAATAGAAGAATAAAGAGGAAAACATGTTAAAAACAAAAGCCAAAGAGGTTGAAGTGAAGCATTCCAAAGCGGCCGCCGCACCGAGAGCAACCGAGACAATCACCCGGGCAGAGAAGCTGAAGGCTTTAGAGCTGACCCTAAGCCAGATCGAGCGCCAGTTCGGAAAAGGGGCTATCATGAAGTTGGGCGGCAACGTCAAATCGGACGTTCCGGCCCTGCCGACCGGCTCCATTTCGCTCGATATGGCTTTGGGCGTCGGAGGGATTCCCAGGGGCCGCGTGACGGAAATTTTTGGACCGGAGTCTTCGGGCAAGACAACGCTGACTCTTTCCGTTATTGCTGAAACGCAGAAGAAGGGAGGGATCGCCGCCTTTATTGACGCCGAGCATTCGTTCGACCCGACTTACGGCAAGAAGATCGGCGTCAACACCGAGGAGCTGCTGGTCAGCCAGCCTGACAACGGCGAGCAAGCCTTGGAGATCGCCGAGATGCTGATCCGTTCGAACGCGGTGGATATCGTTGTGATTGACTCGGTCGCCGCGCTCGTTCCGAAGGCGGAGCTTGAAGGGGAGATGGGGCAGGCGCAAATGGGTTTACAGGCGCGGCTCATGTCCCAGGCGCTGCGGAAACTGACCGCCGCGATCTCCCGGTCCAAGACCTCGCTGGTTTTCATCAACCAGCTGCGGGAGAAGATCGGGGTGATGTTTGGCAACCCGGAGACCACGCCGGGCGGCCGGGCGCTCAAATTCTTCTCCTCGGTCCGCTTGGATATACGGCGGATTGAGCACCTCAAACGGGGAGATGAAGTCGTCGGCTCCCGTGTGCGGGTGAAGGTGGTGAAGAACAAGGTGGCGCCGCCCTTCCGTCAGGCGGAGTTTGACATTCTGTTCGGTGAAGGGATCTCGAAGTCGGGAGACATCGTGGATTTGGGAATAGTGAAAGGGGTTCTCCAGAGGACCGGCACCTGGATCACCTATGGGGATCTTAAATTAGGCCAGGGTCGCGACAACGCCCGCGGGTATCTCAAAGAAAATCCACAGCTTTTGCAGGAATTGGAGACGAAGCTCAGGGACACCCTGAATTCGCCGGAAGAGGCTGTGCCTGCCGCCAAGTCGTAAGGCTTCGGGACAGTTTCCTTTTCCTTTCAGAACAGCGTGCCGTTCCCCAGCGGTTGTGCGTGGATGGCACGCTGTTTCGTTCATGGAACCAGTTTTAAGGAGGGAATTACTCAAATGTTCGGCAAGAGAATTTTCACGGCATCCTGGATTGGTCTTTTTACGGCGCTGATTTTTATCCCGGTCAGCGTCCGGGCGGAACAGCCGACGGCGGACGCCGCCGAGCAGATACAAGCCCATTTCGTGGATGTGGCCAAGAGGGTGGGGCCCGCTGTGGTCTCCATCTCCACCGAAGCGACGGAAAAAGTTCAGATGCGCCGGCGATCGATGGGCTCCCCATTCTCCCAGCACGGCGAGGACCCGTTCGAGCAGTTCTTTGAGGATTTTTTCGGGCAGATTCCCCAGCAGAGGGAATTCAAGCAGAGAGGGTTAGGCACGGGCGTGCTCATTGACCCGCAAGGGGTCATCCTCACCAACGAGCATGTCATCCACGGCGCCGATAAGGTGACGGTCACTCTGCCCGACGGCCGTGAATTCAAGGGGGAGGTCAAAGGGGCCGATATCCGGGCTGACTTGGCGATCGTCAAGATCCAAGCCAAGAATCTGCCGTTTGCCCGATTGGGGGATTCCGACAGCCTGAAGATCGGCCAGTGGGCGATTGCGATCGGCAACCCGTTCGGTTTTGCCGTCGGCGGGAGCGAGCCGACGTTGACCGTCGGTGTGATCTCGGCCCTTCACCGGGCGATCCAGGGGCCGATCGACCGGGATTACTCCGATCTGGTCCAGACCGATGCGGCCATCAACCCCGGCAACAGCGGCGGGCCGCTGGTGAATTTAAACGGAGAGGTTATCGGGATCAACGTGGCGATCTTCTCCACGACCGGCGGCTACCAGGGGCTCGGTTTTGCCATCACGTCGAACAAGGCGAGGGCGATCCTGGATGATTTGGTTCAAGGCAGAAAGGTCCGCTACGGCTGGTTTGGCGTCAACGTGCAGAATATCACCCAGGAATTGGCCGACTATTTTGGCCTAAATTCGAAGGACGGGGTGATTGTTGCCCAGGTTCTGCCCGGTTCACCTGCCGAGAAGGGGGGCATTAAGGACGGGGATGTGATCCGGTCTTTTGACGGGCAGATTGTGAAGGATGTGCCCGATCTTTTGCGCAAAGTGGGCAGGTCGCAGGTCGGCAAAAAGATTGCGTTGGATCTGTTCCGCGAAAAAAAACAGCTTACGGTGAACGTCCTGATCGGCGAAAGGCCGGATGAGGCCGATCAAGAGGGAGTGTCAACCGGGGCCAAGGGGGAGACCGTTTCGTGGCGCGGCATAGAGGTTACCCGCATCACGCCGATGCTGGCGGAGCGGTTCCGTTTGGAAACCGACCAGGGGGTTTTGGTGGCGGATGTGAAATCCGGTTCGCCTGCTGAAGAAGCTGGTTTCCGGGTAGGAGACAGGATCCTCGGGATCAATAACCGGAAAGTGTCCTCTATTGAGGATTTCCGGTCGCTGACCCGCGCCGTGAAGGGGGACGCGTTGGTGAAAACGGCCAGAGGGTTTGCCGTTTTGCCTGGAGAATAATGGATTCCATTGAGAAGGCAAAGGCTCGGGCGATTCTTTTTTTGAAATTCCGTCCCAGGACGGAATTGGAACTGAAGGCCCGCCTCTCGAAATTGGGGTATGGTTTTGAGACGGTCGAGCAGGTTTTGTCCGAGTTCAAGGCGAAGGGGCTGGTGAACGATGAGAAATTTGCCCGCTACCTTGCTGTGAAGGAGATGCATTCAAGGCCCTCCGGCCGCCGGGCCCTGCAGGCGTCTCTTAAAGCCAAGGGGATTCCGGCGGAAATGGCGCTCCAGGCGGCAGAGGAGGCGGCCGAGGGGAAAGGGGATCTGGAGGTCGCCAGGGAATTGGCCCGCAAGAAAGTTTCTTCATTCAGGGGTCTCGCTCCGGGAGTTGTCCGACGCCGGCTTTTTGGTTTCCTGGGCCGGCGGGGTTTCCCCGGCGATGTGGTGTACAAAGTGGTCCGTGAAGTGACCGGAAAAGATTTGGGTGAGGTCGAGTGAAATCGTCCGAAGTTAGGAAGCGTTACCTGGAGTTTTTCAGGGGCAAGGGGCACACGGTTGTCCCGAGCGATTCCCTTGTTCCGGCGAAAGACCCGACTCTGCTGTTCACCAGCGCCGGCATGACCCAGTTCAAGGAGTACTTCCTTGGTCTAAAGACCGACATGAAGCGGGCCGCCTCCTGCCAGAAATGCTTCCGGACGGGGGACGTGGAGCGTGTGGGAACGACGCCGAACCACCTGACCTTTTTCGAGATGCTGGGGAACTTTTCGTTTGGCGACTACTTCAAAAAAGAGGCGATCTCCTGGGGCTGGGAGTTCCTCACGAAGGAGATGAAGATTTCTCCGGATCTGCTCTGGCCCTCCGTTTACGAGAAGGACGATGAGGCGTTCGAGATATGGAAGACCGTGATCGGCATTTCCCCGGAACGGATCACCCGTCTGGGAGCGAAGGACAACTTTTGGCCGTCCAACGCGCCGGCCGACGGGCCCAACGGCCCCTGCGGCCCCTGTTCCGAGATCTATTACGATTACGGCCGTTCCTTGCCCGGCCGCGTCTGCCCGAATCCGGCGGCGTGCGGGCCGGCCTGCAACTGCGGCCGGTTCATGGAGATCTGGAACCTGGTTTTCACCCAGTTTGACCGCCAATCGGATGGGTCGCTTCCCCCTTTGCCGGCGAAGAACATCGACACCGGCATGGGACTGGAGCGGATGGTTGCCGTGATGCAGGGCAAGCAGGTGGTCTTCGAGACCGATTTGTTTACGCCGATCGTGGAGGAGGTTCTGCGCCTGGTCGGCAGGGAATCTCTGGAGGCCGGAGGGAAGGACCAGCGCGCTTTAGTCTACGCCATCGCCGACCATGCGCGGGCGCTCACGTTCCTCATCGGGGACGGGGTGATTCCCTCCAATGAAGGAAGAGGATACGTGCTTCGGATGCTTCTGCGCAAGGCGGAGCGGGCGGGGATCACGCTCGGATTAAAGGATCCGTTTCTTTACAAGATGGTCCCGCTTGTGGCGAAGGTGATGGAGGAGGCTTATCCGGAGCTTACCCCGCGGCGGGAGTCGATCGCAAAAACGATCCTCGCCGAGGAGGAGCGATTCCAGCAGACCTTGAAAGAGAAGATTCCTCTCTTAAAAGAGGCGATCGAGCAGTTCAAACATAACAAGCTGTTTGACGCGCAGGCGGCGGCCCAGTTCTATGATACGCACGGCCTGTCGTACGATGAGATCGTTGACGAATGTTCGAAGTCCCGCGTGGAGGCCCCGAAAAAGGCTGATTTCGATAGGGCGCTGGTTGACCTGCAGGCGAAATCCAGGGCGGTCTCTGCTTTCGCGGGGGATATCTTCGCGAAGGACAAGATGCTGGAGCTTTTGGCCGGCAAGAAGCCGACAGATTTCCTCCGGGACGCCGGACTGAAAACGCAGGCCCGGATCGTCGCGCTGGTGCGGGACGGCCGGCTGGTGGATGAAGTGAAGGACCCCGGCCCCGTCGATATGGTTCTCGATAAAACGCCGTTCTACGGCGAGGCGGGCGGCCAGGTAGGAGACGCCGGCCGGATCGAGGCGGAGGAAGGGAAGCTGGAGGTCTCCGACACGCAGTGGCTGGGCAACCTCCTGCTTCACCGTTCCGAGCTGATCGAAGGACGGGTCCGGGTAAACGATCCGGTGACCGCCGTCGTGGACCCGCAACGCCGCACACAGGTATCGCAGAACCACACGGCGACCCATCTGCTCCACGCGGCGCTCCGGAAGGTTCTCGGGGAGCATGTGGTGCAGGCCGGCTCGCTCGTCGCGCCGGACCACCTGCGGTTCGACTTCTCGCACGACCGGAGCTTGAGCGCCGCGCAGAGGGAATCGGTGGAGTCGGTCGCCAACGAGTGGATCGAGTCGGGCCTGCCGGTGGAGATCCGGGAGATGCCGATCGACGAGGCGAAAAAAACCGGCGCGATGCAGCTGTTCGGCGAAAAGTACGGCGCGACCGTCCGGGTTGTGACGATCGGCGAGGTCTCGAAAGAGCTCTGCGGCGGCACGCATTTGAACGTAAGCAGCGAGGTAGGCCTGGTGAGGATCGTGGAGGAGGGGTCGATCGCCTCCGGCGTCCGGCGGATCGAGGCCCTCTCCGACCGGGCTGCGCTCGACTCGATGCAGGCCGAGGTAGGCCGGCTCGAGGAGGACGGCCGGCGGCTGATGAATCGGAACAAACAGCTCGAAGAAGAAAAGGGGACTCTTCACGCGAAGATGAAGAAAGCCGCCCGATGACAGCTTTTTCCGGCAAGGCGGCGTTCGAATTGCTGAAGCTGAAGGCCGCGAAATTAAAAGAGCAGAATGAGCAGCTGGACAGGCAGAATAAAGAGTTGGAGAAAGAGATCCAACAGCTCAAGAACAAAGACGCCCAGGCTCAGGCGAAGAACATCTCGATGAACGAAGTGGCTTCGTTTCATGTTTATTGCGAGAAGTTTTCAGAACCGCTGGATGCGGCGGCTATGAGGTTTTCCGCGGATGCGATCCGGAAGGAAGACCCCGAAGCGATTATCTTCCTCACTAATTCACAGGGCCTGTATGTGGCGAGTTCCGGCGGGGCGGCTCAGCAGGCCGGCATTGGAGCCAACCAGATTGTGAAACTCACCGAAGCGGTGGGTGGTTCGGGCGGAGGGCGCCCCGACATGGCTCAAGGGCGGTTTAAAGAGCCTGAGAGGTTCTTAGAGTTCTTGGACATGATCATGAAGTTCATCAACGAGAAAGCGAAGGACTGATCGATATGCGCATCATTCGAATGAAAGGCAGGGAGTGGAACAAACTCATCCAGCGCGGTTTTTGCCGGCGGGCCAGGGTGGAGGAGACGGTGCGTACGATCCTCCAAGCGGTGCGCAGCGAGGGGGACGACGCGGTCCTGAAATTCACCCGGAAGTTCGATAAGGTGAAGATGACCGCTCGCCAGCTGAAAGTGACCGAGGCGGAGACCTCCGCCTCATACCAGAATATCCGCCCGGAGTTTGTCGCCTCCCTCAAGATGGTGATTGAGAACATCGAGAGGTTCTACAAGCGGTCGGTGAAGAAGCCCTGGAGGATCCGGGATGAGCAGGGGGTGGTGCTCGGGGAGCATCCGGTCCCGCTGGAGAGGGTCGGTGTTTACGTCCCGGCCGGCACGGCTCCCTTGGTCTCCACCGTCTACATGACAGTGGTGCCGGCCAAGATCGCCGGCGTCAAGGAGATCATCCTCGTGACGCCGCCGAAAGAGGACGGGTCGGTGGACCCGCATATCCTCGTGGTGGCGAACCTGCTGAAGGTGTCGGCCATCTACAAGGTTGGCGGCGCGCAGGCGATCGGCGCGATGGCGTTCGGCACGAAGACGATCCCGAAGGTGGACAAGATCATCGGGCCGGGCAACGCCTACGTGACGGAGGCGAAGCGGCAGGTCTATGGTTTCGTGGACATTGACATGACCGCCGGACCGACCGAGATCGCCGTGATTGCGAACAACCACTCGAACCCGGATTATGTCGTCAAAGATCTCGAAGCGGAGAATGAGCATCACGGGGGATTGGCGGTGCTGATTACCACCTCGAAGTCTCTGGCCAAGACAGTCAGGCAGAGAGTGTCGGACGGCTACATCATTTTGGTCAAAAACCTCGATGAAGCGGTGGAGGCGGCCAACGCGGTGGCCCCGGAACATCTCGAGATCCAGGTGAAGCGGCCTGAAGCGCTGGTGCGCAAGATCAGGAACGCGGGAGCTATTTTTATCGGCCCGTACTCCCCCGCTTCGGTGGGGGATTACGCGGCAGGCCCGAGCCATGTGCTTCCAACCGGCGGGACGGCCCGCTTTTTTTCCGGTCTGGGAATCGGGCAGTTCATGAAAGTTTGCCATGTGATCGGTTACTCCAAGAAGGCGCTGGAGAACTCGCGGGGAATGATCGAGCGATTGGCCACGATCGAGGGGTTGCCCAAGCATTGGGAGTCGGTGGCGGCGCG
>CAYJVR010000007.1:26786-89931 GCA_964373715.1 uncultured Planctomycetia bacterium
TGAAAGCGCGAAAAGCAAAAATTAAGCGGGAGACAAGAGAGGTCCGGATCCAAGGGGAGATCAGCCTGGACGGGTCGGGGAAATCGTCCGTCTCGACCGGCATCCGGTTCCTCGACCACATGCTGGAGCTGTTCGCCAAGCACGGCCTGTTCGACCTGAAGCTTCAGGCGAAGGGGGACGTGGACATTGATCTGCACCACACGAACGAGGATATCGGGCTCGCGCTGGGGGAGGCCCTGAAGGCCGCGCTCGGTGATAAAAAAGGGATCCGTCGGATGGGTTCCTCGTTTGTGCCGATGGATGAGACTCTCGCGCAGGTGCGTTGCGTGCTGGATGTGAGCAGCCGGCCTTACTTTGCTTTTGATTGGACCGCCCGTCAGAGTTCGAAAAATTTCCGCAATGGGGCGTCCCGCAGGCCGATCCCGTACGACCTGCAGGACGCGAAGCATTTCCTCGATTCATTCGTGCAGAAGGCGGGGCTCACCGTCCACGTGGATGTGCTGAAGGCCGGCGGGGATGTGCACCACTTGCTCGAGTCGGTCTTCAAAGCGTTCGGCCGGGCTCTGCGCCAGGCCGTCGAGCGGGATTCCCGCGTCAAAGGGGTCCCGTCCACAAAAGGCACACTCTAATTAATAAAAACAGGGTAACGCCGGGTCTGGTCTGGGTGTGAGGAACACCCAACCACTTCCTCCGGCCAGTTCCTGGCCGCTCGACGGTCGCTGTCAAATTAAGTGACCGGCAGGGGTGTCGGCCAGCGCACCGTCGTGAGGCGAGCGGGCATGGTGTCCGCCAACGGCGGACGAGCGAGCCAAGCGTCGGAACGAGAAGTCCTCGCCGGGGACGACGAGTGATGCATCGGCCGATACCCCTGATGGGAGCTCAAACTTCATTATGATTGCAATAATCGATTATGGGATGGGGAACCTCGCCTCCGTTGAGAAAGCGGTTAAATTTCTCGGCGGCAAGGTGCGGGTGACCTCTGACCCGAGAAAGATCACGCGTGCTTCGGGGATCATTCTGCCCGGCGTGGGCGCCTTCGGCGCGGCTATGCGTGAGATGAAGAAGCGCCGCCTCATCGGGCCGGTTTCCGCCGCCGCGCGGGAGGGCAAACCTTTCCTTGGCCTCTGCCTCGGCCTCCAGTTGTTGTTCGAGTCGAGTGAAGAGTCTCCCGGCGTGAAGGGTCTCGGCCTGCTCAAAGGGAAGGTCCGCCTGCTCCCCAAAAGGCCGGGGCTGAAGATTCCGCACATGGGGTGGAACAACATTAAACCAGTCGTGGAGCGGGGGGCGCGGGGCGGGGGAAATCCAAACCGGCAGACACGCAATCCACTTTTAATCGGAATTCCGGACGGGGCGTTCGTCTATTTCGTTCACTCTTATTACGCCGATCCGAAAGAAAAATCGGTTGTCGCCGCGGTGACCGAATATGGTGTAAAGTTTCCGTCGGTTGTTTGGAACGGTGAGAAACTCTGGGCGACCCAGTTTCATCCGGAGAAGAGCCAGAAGGTTGGATTGAAAATCCTCGATAACTTCCTGAGGCAGGCGTGCTGATCGTTCCGGCCATCGACCTGCGGGGAGGCAAGGTGGTGCGCCTGCTCAAGGGGGATTTTTCCCAGGAGACTGTTTTCGGAGAAGATCCGCTTGATTTTGCGAGGCGTTGGGTTTCTCTCGGCGCGAAGCGCTTGCACCTGGTGGATCTGGACGGGGCCAAGACCGGAGTTCCTCGCCACATGGAGATTGTTTCCCGGATCGCCCGGGAGGTTGTCATCCCGGTTGAGATCGGGGGAGGCATCCGGACGATGGCGGCGATCGACCGGTACCTCACTGCCGGCGTTGCCTATGTCATTTTGGGGACCAAGGCCTGCTTCGACGAAGAGTTCTTGACCGGCGCACTAAAAACCTACGGCGAAAAGATTTCGGCCGGCGTGGATGTTAAGGATGGGAAGGTTGCCACCGAGGGATGGCTCGCGACCGCGGGTGGAGACCCGGCAGTCTTGGTGGAGCGGTTGGCCGGTCTCGGGGTGAAGACGATTATTTATACCGATGTGGCTCGGGACGGCGCGATGACCGGTCCCGCGGTCGAGACCTACAAGAAACTGCTCCCCTACACGAAAGGGAAATCGGCGCTGTTTGCTTCAGGCGGCGTCAGCTCGATGGAGGACCTGCTGAAGCTCAAAGAGCTGGAGAGGGATGGACTGACCGGCGCCATCGTGGGGCGCGCCCTCTACGAGGGGACACTCGACTTGAAAGAGGCGGTTGCCCGGTGCTAGCCAAAAGGATCATCCCCTGTCTCGATGTGAAAAATGGCCGGGTCGTCAAAGGGACCCGGTTCGTAAACCTGAAGGACGCGGGGGACCCGGTCGAGGTGGCGCGGCGGTACGAGAAGGAAGGGGCTGATGAGATGGTTTTCCTTGATATCACCGCCTCCCACGAGGGGCGGGACACGCGGGCCGATCTGGCCGCGCGCGTTGCCCGGGTGATTTTCATCCCGTTCACGGTTGGCGGCGGCATCAAGACGATCGGGGAGATCCGGAAAATTTTGCTGGCCGGCGCCGATAAGATTTCAGTCAACACCGCGGCGGTCAAGAACCCGAAGCTGATTACCGAGGGTGCGAAGCGGTTCGGTTCCCAGTGCATCGTGGTAGCGATTGATGCCAAAAGAACAAGGGGCAGGAGACAGGGGGCACGGGGCAAAGGGCGAGGGGCGGGGGGCGGGGGAAAATGGGAGGTGTACCTGCATGGCGGACGGATCCCGACAGGTATCGACGCGGTGGCCTGGGCGAAGAGGGCGGTAAAGCTCGGCGCCGGGGAAATCCTGCTGACCTCGATGGATTGCGACGGCACGAGAAAGGGATACGACCTGGAACTCACCCGGTCGGTGGCGCAGGCGGTGCCGGTGCCGGTGATCGCCTCCGGCGGAGCGGGTAATTTACAGCATTTGGTTGCCGGTCTGACCAAGGGTATGGCTGATGCTGTCTTAGCCGCTTCGATTTTCCACTACAGGCAGTATACTGTTCCACAAGCCAAGCGCTACCTGAAGCGGCATGGCATTTCCGTGAGATTGTAAGAGGGGAACGATGGCACATTCATGGATTAATGGGATCAAGTTCGATTCGAATGGGCTGGTGCCCGCTATTATCGAGGATGCCGGCACGCATGAGGTTCTGATGGTGGCCTACATGAACAAGGAGGCGGTCGAGAAGACCCTCTCCACGAAAAGGGCTCACTTTTATTCACGCTCCCGCCGGAAAATGTGGCTCAAAGGGGAGACCTCAGGCCATATCCAGAAGGTGAAGGGTCTGGCGATTGACTGCGACGGGGACGCGCTGTTGGTCAGCGTCGAGCAGGTGGGCGGGGCCTGCCATACCGGTTTTCGCACCTGTTTTTACCGGAAGCTCTCCGGCACAACTTGGAAAGAGACCGGCAAAAAACTATTTGATCCGGATAAGGTTTATGCCAAAAAATAGTTCAGGGATAAGACCGACTGCGGAGGAGTTCCTCCGCCTTGCGAAGAGGGGGAACGTGATCCCGGTCTACCGGGAGATCCTCGCCGATTTTGAGACGCCGTTGTCCGCCTACCTGAAGCTGGAGGGAAGGGGGCCGGCCTACCTTCTGGAATCGGTGGAAGGGGGCGAAAGGCTGGGGCGCTATTCTTTTCTGGGGGCCGAGCCCTCTTTGATCATGGAATCCCGGGCCAAACAGATCTGGCTTAAGGGCCCGCATGAGAACAGGGTATGGGTGACCTTGACCGATCCTCTGACCGAGCTGCAGCAGTTGATGTCCCATTACAAGAGCGTTGAGGTGCCGGGACTTCCCCGTTTTTGCGGCGGGTTTGTCGGGTATGCCGGCTACGACATCGTCCGGTTCCTGGAACCGGTCGGCGACAGCAAGCCAGACGCTCTCAATGTGCCCGACAGCGTCTGGTTTCTGAGCGATTCCCTCGTGATTTTCGACCATTTGGAGCACCGGATGAAGGTGGTGGCCAACGCAATTATTGAAGAGGGCCCGCGGGCCGGGTTCGAGAAGCGGGCGAAGGCCGCTTATGCCAGATCGGTCCGGAGAATTGAGGGGATCATCAAGAAACTGCGCCAGCCCCTCTGGTACTCTCCTCCCGCCGGGAAACGCTCGCTTAAGGCCCCGGAGGTCCGTTCGAACATGACAAAGGGGGCTTTTACCGGCTCGGTGCGCAAGGCCAAAGCGGCGATCAGCCAGGGGGAAACGATCCAGATTGTCCTGTCGCAGAGATTTCGAGTGCCGGTGGCCTGCTCCCCTTTTGAGATTTACCGAAGCTTAAGGTCTTTGAACCCTTCCCCCTACATGTTCTACATCAACCAGGGGTCCTTCGCGCTGGCCGGTTCTTCGCCGGAGATTCTCGTCCGGTGCGAGGACGGCAAGGTAGAGGTTCGGCCGATCGCCGGGACCCGGCGCCGCGGGAAGACGCCGGCCGCCGACCAGCAGATCGAAGAGGGGCTGAGGCGGGACCCGAAAGAGAGGGCGGAGCATCTGATGTTGGCCGACCTCGGCCGCAATGATATCGGAAGGGTTTGCGAGTACGGCTCGGTCAAGGTAAACGAGCTAATGACCGTTGAGCGGTATTCACACGTGATGCACCTGGTCAGCGATGTGGAAGGAAAACTCCGCAAGGGGATGAACAGTTTTGATGTGCTGCGGGCCTCTTTCCCGGCCGGCACGGTGAGTGGTGCCCCGAAGGTGCGGGCGATGCAGATCATCAACGAGCTCGAACCGGACGCGCGGGGCCCCTATGCGGGGGCGGTCGGGTACATCAGCTTCAACGGGAATCTCGATACCTGCATTACGATCCGGACGATCTTAGTCAAAGGGAACCAGGCGTATGTCCAGGCGGGGGCGGGCATCGTGGCCGATTCCAAGCCCGAAAAAGAGTATCAGGAAACGCGGAACAAGGCAGCCGGTATGATTGAGGCCATCCATCTGGCGGAACAAGGGCTCGTTTGATGAAAATGACGGAGGGACGATGGGCGCAACAATGCTGATTGCGGAGATCCTCATCAGTGGAATTCAGACCGGTGTGGCGATTTTGCTCTGGGCGATTGCCCTGCTGGGCTACGGAGTTCTTCATAAGCCGTTGTTCCTTTTCGACATGCACGGCGGTTCCTGGAGGTGGGTTCCTATTTTCGGGATCATCATGCTGGCCGTCTGCTACACGCTGGGGATACTGGTAGACCGGGTCTCTATGTCGGTCTTTTTCTGGTTTGACCGGCTTGTTCTGCGCGCGGCTTGCCCGGAGAGGAGCAAGGTCCGGCAGATGGTCCGGCGGGCGATCGATGAGGAAAAGGTGTTTGTCAGGATGCTCAGCGAAGAGAGCAAGCTCTCGGAGCACATGCAGGATTTCCGGTCCCGGCAGAGGATTGCCCGGGCGACGGTCTTTAATTTGATCCTGATCAGCGCGGCCTTCTGCTGGCCCGGTTCGCACTTGGAAGCTCTGCTGCCGAAGTCTCCCCGATCCCTTCTTTTTGTGCAGATACTGGGAACAATTCTTATTGGCCTGGTCAGCCTGGCGTGGGTGATCCTCCACCTGACCTACGAAGAAAAATTAAAGCAGGTGCAGGAGATCCGTTCCGGCAGGAAGTAAAAAGATGAAGAAACAGAAGATCCTGATGATAGACAATTATGACTCCTTCACCTACAACCTCGTCCAGTACCTGGGAGAGCTGGGACAGGAGCTGATTGTCTACCGGAATGACAAGGTGACGCTCGATGAGGTCAGGCGGCTTAAGCCGGACCGGATTGTGATCTCCCCCGGGCCCGGCTCCCCGAAAGACGCCGGAGTTTCGAATGAGATCATCCGGGAGATGGGGCCGAAGGTCCCTCTCCTGGGGGTCTGCCTGGGGCACCAGTGTATCGGCGCTGTTTTCGGAGGGACGGTGATGCGCAATTGGAGGTTGATGCACGGCAAGACATCCCCGATCCATCACGACAACAGCGGAGTTTTTCAGGGTCTGCCGAACCCGTTCGAAGCGACCCGCTATCATTCACTGGTCGTCCGGCGTGAGGATTTCCCGAAAGAGCTGAAGGTGACGGCCGAGACGAAGGAGCATGAGATCATGGGCTTAAGGCATAAGAGTTACCCCATCTATGGGGTGCAGTTCCATCCGGAGTCTATTCTGACAACGGCGGGTAAACAACTCCTCAAAAATTTCCTGAAAGTTTAACGTCCTTGATCGAAACATTTCTCGAAAAAGTCCAGCGGGGCGCCGACCTGACCGAGGAGGAGTCGCGCGAAGCGATCCTGCATATCATGCAGGGAAAGTTTTCTGCCGATCAGGTGAAAACGTTCCTCCTGGCTCTCAGAGAGAAGGGGGAAGCCCTTTCCGAGGTAATCGGCGCGGCCCGGGCGATGCGGGAGCAGGCGGTCCCTTTGAAGCTCAGCCGTCCGGCGGTGGATACCTGCGGCACCGGCGGAGACGGCCTGAAGACGCTGAACATCTCGACGGTTACCGCGCTGGTGGTGGCCGGGGCGGGTGTTGCCGTCGCCAAGCACGGCAACCGCTCGGTGACCTCTGCCTGCGGTTCCGCCGATCTTCTGGAGGCGCTCGGAGTGAAGGTGGATGTCGAACCGGCCGTGGTCGAGCGCTGCATCCAGGATGCCGGGTTCGGGTTCCTGTTCGCTCCCCGGTTCCATCCGGCGATGAGGGCGGTGGCCTCCATCCGCAGGGAATTGGGGGTCCCGACCATCTTCAACCTGCTGGGTCCGTTGACCAATCCGGCCGGCGTTCGGCGTCAGCTGGTCGGTGTAGCCGACGCCGCGAAACTGGATCTTTACGCGCAGGCGCTTGAGGCGTTGGGCGCGGAGAAAGGGCTGGTGGTGCGGGGCGAGGACGGCCAGGATGAGCTTTCAGTCACCGGCCCTACGGAGGTCAGGGAGCTGGGGGTTGTCGGGGTCCAGAGCAGGATTCTTCCTTATCAGGTGACGCCGGAGCAGTTCGGCCTGCCAAGGGCCTCTCTTCAGGATCTTGTGGGCGGGTCGGTGGAGGAAAACACCCGTTTAGCGCGAAGGGTTCTCACCGGCGACCGGGGGCCGATCCGGGACGCGGTTTTGCTGAACGCGGCGGCGGTCCTTTACGTGGCGGGTGAAGCCGGAGGGATCCGCAACGGGCTGATTCTCGCGGCCGACGCGATTGATTCCGGCACAGCCGCCGCTGTTTTGGAGAAGGTGGCGAAGATGACCCATGACTAAACTTGACGAGATTGTCGCTTATAAGAGGGAAGAGGTTGCTCAGGCCAAAAAGAACCGGCCTCTCTCTATCGTTGAAAAGGGATTAAAGGGACGTCCCCCTGTCCGGGATTTCCGGGAGGCGATTTCCCAGCCCGGCAGGGTAAGCCTCATTGCCGAGGTGAAAAGAGCTTCCCCCTCTGCCGGAACGATCCGGCCGGGGGCGGATGCCGTTTCGGTCGGAAAGATCTACGACAGCGCCGGCGCGCAGGCGATTTCGGTCCTGACCGATTCCAAATTCTTTTCGGGCGGATTGGAAGACCTGATCGCGGTCCGCGCGGCGGTTTCCGTCCCTGTGCTGAGGAAAGATTTCCTTCTGGAAGAGTACCAGGTTATTGAGGCGGCCGCCTCGGGCGCCGACGCGGTGCTGCTCATCGCCGCGATTTTAGAAGGGCCGGTTTTGAAGCGGCTGATCAGGATGGCGAGGGATCTTCACCTCCACGCGCTGGTGGAGGTTCATACGGAGAAAGAGATGGAACAAGCGGTCCAGGCGGAGGCCCAGATTATCGGCATCAACAACAGGGATTTGGCCACCTTCCGCGTGGATTTAAAAACAACTGAACAGCTGATCCGGAGGATTCCCGGGGGCAAAACGGTGGTCAGCGAAAGCGGCATCCGTTCCCGTGCCGATGTCGAGTTTCTCGGACGGCTTGGGGCGTCGGCGGTGCTGGTGGGCGAGGAGCTGATGCGCTCGGAGGATATCGCCGCCCGGGTCAAGGAGCTGATGGGATGGTGACACAGAAGACGTGGGTGAAGATCTGCGGCACGACGAATCTTGAAGATGCTTTGGCGGCGGTTCAGGCGGGAGCCGACGCGGTCGGCTTCATCTTCGCTCCGACCAGCCCGAGGGAGATCACCCGGGAGGATGCGGCCAAGATCCTCCCCCAGATTCCCCCCTCCATCCTTTCGATCGGCGTGGTGGTGAACGAAAACACCGATTATTTGAAAGGTCTTCTGAGGGTGTGCCCCCTTCAGGGGTTCCAGTTTCACGGGGACGAGCCGCCGGAGGAGGTTTTGGCGCTCCGGGATGAGGTAAAGTTTTTAATCAAGGCGGTTCGGGTGAAGAATGCCGCCTCATTGGAGCAGATCCCCTTTTATAAGGGGGTGAACGCTGTTTTGCTGGACACCTACCGGTCCGATAAAAGAGGGGGCACCGGCGTTCCATTTGAGTGGGGTCTTGTTTCGAAAGCAAAAGAGTACGGTATCCCGGTGATCGTGGCGGGCGGGCTGACGCCTGCTACTGTGGGTGACCTTGTCCGTCAGAGGACTCCCTTTGGGGTGGATGTGGTCAGCGGGGTCGAAAAATCTCCGGGACAGAAAGACCCGCACCTTGTCCGGGAATTCCTCCTTCGGGCCAAAGGGTAGCGGCCTAGTTTAACAGCCCCACGAAGGGAATTCCGGCAGAGCACCGTCACGAGGCGCAGCGGGCAAGGTGTCCCCCGCCGGGAGAGCCTGTCTTCGGGCCGCTTGTTCGGCCCGGCGTGCCGGACTGCGCTCGACGGACTCGCTCGCTCTCCCTGAAGGGAACCGTGCCCGCTCGCGTCGTCCGACGTCCCTGCAGACAAACTCTCCCGACGGGGGACGAGCCAGCCGAGTGTCGGAGCGAGGAACGGCTCGCCGGGACGTTCCGAACGGTGCATCGCCGGAATTCCCCGAGGTGGAGCAAACTAGGCCGCTACCAAACCGCCGGTTTAGCTGGAGCCTCGTTGGGAAGTCTTGTATAATGAAAAGAAGCGGAGGAGAATCCTAAGATGAAAATATTCAAAACAGCATTCCTTTTAATCGTTCTCACTTTGATGTTTATCTTGATCGGCAGTGTATTGGGAGGCCGCAGCGGCATGATCATGGCCTTCGGGTTCGCGCTGGTCATGAACTTCGTCACTTATTGGTTTTCGGACAAGATTGTTCTGGCGATGTACCGGGCCAAGCCGGTGACCGAAGCCGATGCGCCGGAGTTGGTGGGGGCCGTCAGGCACTTGGCCCAGCTGGCCGACATGCCGATGCCTAAGGTCTACATCATCCCGTCCGAAGTCCCGAACGCTTTCGCCACCGGTCGTTCTCCCAAGCATGCCGCTGTGGCGGCAACTCAGGGGATATTGAGGATACTGAATCAGGAAGAGCTAATCGGTGTCCTGGCCCATGAGATTTCGCATGTCAAAAACCGGGACATCCTAATCGGTACGATCGCTGCGGCTGTAGCGGGCGCTATCTACATGCTGGCCAACACGGCTCGGTGGGGGATGATGTGGGGGGGAATGGGCCGCGGCCGGGACAGGGGGAACGGGAACGGAGCGATCCAACTAGTCTTGATGCTCGTTGTCGCCATCGTCGCGCCGATCGCTGCGATGCTGGTTCAGATGGCAATCTCCCGTTCCAGGGAGTATCAGGCGGATGAATCGGGGGCTCGTCTCTGCCGTAAGCCGCTGGCTTTGGCCTCCGCGTTAAAGAAGATCCATTCGGTTGCCGAAAAGCACCCGATGGAGGGGGCGAATCCAGCCACCGCTCATCTGTTCATCGTCAACCCTTTAAGCGGTCAAAGCTTGATGACTCTTTTCAGCACCCATCCGCCGATGGCAAAGAGGGTTGAGATCCTGGAGAATATTGCCCGCCAAATGTAGGCTCTTTAATCGAAAGGAGATGTCGGTAGCCTGCCTTTGCCTCTTTTAACGATAGTTATTTTTTCTGCTTAGATTTATGGACGTAACTCAATTTAATATATTGGGTTACGTTTATTTTGTTTAAGAGCGACTTTTTTTCAGTCTATAATTACTTCCAGAGGTATACTTTTGAATATCAGGTTTTTCTCTTAAATATGGAAGAAAAATGGGGTTTAGAGGATTATTCATTAAGTAGAGAGCCCGGTAAAGGCCCATCCGCCGCCCCGGAATCGGATCACGAGCTGATCCGCCAAGCGCAAGAGGGGGATCAGCAGGCGATGAGTGCCCTTTACATAAGGTATCGCCGGAGGATACTGAATTACCTCTATCGCTTCACCGGTAACAGAGCAGTTGCCGAGGATTTAACACAGGAGACGTTTGTATTGGTCATCAAGAATATTCCGCGGTACCGCCCGATCGGCAGCGCGGCGGGCTGGATTTACCGGATTGCCGGAAACCTCGCCCGGCGCCATGCCGCGCAGAAACGCCGGGTGTTGGGAAAAGAGATCTTTCTGGATGAGCCGGTAGAGTTAGAGGAGGGTACGGTGGATAAGAAAGACATGATTCCCGGATCCGGGCCTCAGCCTGATGAGGTTGTTTTGAAAGCTGAGCGGGAAGCGATTGTTCAGCTCTCCCTTCTGAAAGTGTCACCCCGTTACCGGCAGGTGCTGATCATGTGTGATATTGAGGGGTTGGCCTACCGGGATGTCGCGGACCTTCTGAAATGTTCGATCAATACGGTCGCTTCACGATTAGCCAGAGGCAGGGTGCAGTTGGCTAAGTTCCTGGGATACCTCAAAGAGGAGAAACTGTTTTGATGGTCTTCGGGCACCCGACGATAGACCGCTTATCCCGGCTGGTGGACGGAATGCTCCGGACCTCGGAAGAGGAGGCGCTGAATAAGCACCTTGAAGCGTGCTCCCAGTGCTATGCGAAGGAACAGGCGCTCATCCGGGTCAGGATGATTTTGCAGACCCTTCCGGCAATCGAAGAAGGCCTGGTCATGAAGGAGCCGCCGGTTCCGATGCCGGTTATCATCGGCCGGCTGGTTTTTGAGCGGGGGCTGGCTATCGGCCTTCTCGTCGGGATTATCTTGATCGGTGCGATGGCTCTCTGGATACCTCAGCCGGCGTTGAAAGTCATCTCCGGCAATTCCCCAACGAATTTTGTCGGTCCGCAGAGGATTTCGGAAAATCAACAGGTGCAGACGGGAGAGGCTCTGCGCACTCTCCCCTCGGGGCATGTGGATTTGGAAATTCCGGACCGGGTTTTTCTCAGACTCAAGCCCGGAACGACGATTACTTGGCAGCAGCTGGACAGGCCGTTCTTTTTTCGGAAGCCTTTAATTATAGTCAACCTGATGCGGGGCGAGCTTTTAGGCCGGACGAAAGACGCTTTCTGGGGATCCAACATGATTATCCGGACGCCAACGGCCAACGCCTTCATTAAGGGGACTGCTTTCGGCGTCAAGGTGGACTCGAAGCAGGATGCGACGACGTTGAAGGTCATTGCCGGGTCGGTTTTCTTTTCCCCGTACATGAATAACATCGGTGTTCACGTGAATCCCGGCGAGACGAGCCGGATTCAGGAAGAGAAAATGCCGGAGCGCCCCGCTCAGATCAGCGTTGATGATTGGGAACAGATGTTTGAAACGTTCCAGATCGGCGACCAGTCGGGCAGCCAGCCGGTGGCTCTCATGATCGGGATCGGGCCGACACGCGTTGAAGAGCTTCTTCGTCCGGCCTTTTTGTACGTGAGTAATTGGGAGCACCCGCAGCTACAGCCCTTTCTAAGAAAGGTGTTGAAGGAATTGAACGCCGCCCTCCTGAGGGGGGACCCGATGAGCCAGAACAATAACCTGAAGATTCTCGAGGTGGCCGCCGCCAATACGGCCGACGAGGATATTTCCGTCGTCTTACAGCTTTTTGCCGGCGCCTATTCCCTCCGATTGGATAATCCCTGGAGGGCCCACTATCATTTCCGCCTGATTGTGGAGAAATATCCGTGGCATCCTCTGGCGAGCTTGAGCCTGGCTGCCCTGGCTTTAAGCGCCGACAGGCGGGGTGATCGTGTAAATGCCGAAGAGAATTTCCGGGCCATCCTTTCGAAATACCCGAAATCTCAGGAAGCTGTTTACGCGACCAAATACCTCCAGGAACACGGCTACAAATAATCTCCTGATTGTTTCTTATTGCGAGCCCTTACGAGGGTAAGCGCTATTCCTTCTTTTGCGATGCTTCTCCTCTCCCGAAGGGTGTGATAAACTGGCTCTTCTATGTCGAGAAAACTCCCCAATTCCCACGGCCGTTTCGGTCCCTTTGGCGGGCAGTTTGTGCCTGAAACCCTTATGGCGGCTCTGTCGGATTTGGAGTCCGCCTATGGCCGGCTTCGCCGGGATAAAAAATTTCGAGCCGAGCTTAAGGGTTACCTTCGGGAATATGCCGGCAGGCCGACCCCCCTTTACCACGCGCGGAGGTTAAGCGCCAAACTGGGCCGGGGCATCCGGGTTTTTTTAAAAAGAGAAGACCTTCTCCATACAGGGGCTCACAAGATCAACAACACCTTGGGGCAGGGTCTGCTGGCCAGGCATCTGAAGAAAGAGCGTGTCATCGCCGAGACCGGAGCTGGCCAGCACGGGGTTGCCTCGGCAACGGTGGCCGCCCTTCTGGGGCTTCAGTGCGAGGTCTACATGGGGGAGACGGATGTTGCCCGGCAGAGGCTCAACGTTTTCCGGATGAAACTGCTGGGGTCGAAGGTCAACCCGGTGACAAGCGGTTCGAAGACCCTCAAGGATGCCTGCAACGAGGCGATCCGGGATTGGGTGACCAATGTCCGGACGACCCATTACATTTTGGGGTCCGTGGTCGGCCCGCACCCCTACCCAATGATGGTCAGGGATTTCCAGTCGGTTATTGGGCGGGAGGTAAGGAGGCAGATTTTGAAAACGGCCGGGCGCCTGCCGGATCTGGTGTTGGCCTGCGTTGGAGGAGGCTCGAACGCCATAGGCATCTTCCATCCGTTTTACGCGGACCGGAATGTTCGTTTGATCGGCGTCGAGGCGGCCGGGAAAGGTCTAGGTTCCGGGTTCCATTCCGCCACGCTGAATAAAGGGACGCCGGGTGTTCTCCACGGGGCGAAATCGTATCTTCTGCAGGATTCCCAAGGGCAGGTGGCTGATGCCCACTCGGTAGCTCCCGGGCTTGATTATCCCGGGGTGGGGCCGGAACACGCTTATTACAAACTGACCGGCCGGGCCGACTACGCGGCGGTGACCGACGTCGAGGCTCTGGAAGGTTTCCAGCTTTTGGCCCGGACGGAGGGTATCCTGCCGGCGTTGGAACCGTCTCACGCGGTTGCTTACCTGAGAAAGGTTGCGCCCGGTTTGAAGCAGGGCGCGGTCGTGGTTTTGTGCCTTTCCGGCCGCGGCGACAAGGATGTGGAATCGATCGCCGGCATTCTCGGCGACAAGCTGAAGGTTTAAAATGAACCGGATAGATTCTTTATTCAGCCGTTTGCGCCGAAAGAAAAGAAAGGCGCTGATCGCCTATGTCACTGCGGGTTTTCCGTCGTTGAAGATCCTTCCGCGGTTGGTGGCCGCGCTGGCGGAAGAAGGGGCGGATTTAGTCGAAATCGGGATTCCGTTCTCGGACCCTCTGGCGGATGGGCCAACGATCCAGGCTGCTTCTTCGGAGGCCTTGCGCCGCGGCGTCACGGTGGACCAGGTTTTTGAGCAGGTCAGGCGGATCCGGAAGAGGGCAAACGGTTTGCCGGTCGTTTTCATGACCTATTACAACCCTGTTTTCCATTACGGGATCCGAGCGTTTTGCCGGAAGGCCGCTTTGTGCGGGGTGGACGGCCTGATTGTTCCGGATCTGCCACCCGAGGAGTCTCAGGATTTGAGCCGTGAAGCCAGAAAGGCCGGTATCGCGCTGATTTTCTTGGCCTCTCCGACGAGCAGTCCGGGCCGGTTAAGGAAAATAGCACAGGTTTCCCGAGGGTTCATCTACTGCGTCAGCTTAACCGGCGTTACCGGCGCGAGGGATTCCTTAACGGTCAACTTTAAGATTGTTGAGCAGCTCAAAAGGATAACGAAGATGCCGATCTGCGTTGGGTTCGGCATCTCCACGGCCGGCCAGGCGGCCGGCTACGCGCGCAGGGCCGATGGTGTTATTATCGGTTCGGCGCTGATCAACGCGATGCGCCGGTTTTCGGGCGACCCTGTCCGGGGGGCTGCGGCATTTATCCGGAAGGTGAAGTTGGGTTGGCATTCGTGATTGTCCTACCATGGAGCGTGTGTGATGAGTGAAAATAAGCACCTCTGGGTTTTGATTATGGCCGGTGGCAGCGGCGAGCGGTTGTGGCCGCTGTCACGGCGCACCCATCCGAAACAGACTCTTCGTCTGGGCGCGAAACGCTCTTTGCTGCAGGTGACTGCCGACCGGCTCAAAGGGATTGTTCCCGCCCGGCGGACGGTCGTTGTGACGACCAAGCTCCAGGCCGGCATTGTTCGCAAGCAGCTGCCCGGGATCGCGCGGCACCATTTCCTTGTGGAGCCGGCTTCCCGGAACACGGCGGCCGCGGTCGGTTTGGGCACGGTGGCGATCCTCAAGGAGGATCCGAACGCCGTGGTTCTGGTGGTTCCGGCCGATCATGTAATCCGGCCCGCGGAAAAGTTCCACCGGACGGTCCGGCGGGCGGCCGATCTGGCCATCAAGAAGGAGGGGCTTGTCTGTCTCGGCATCAAGCCGACCTATCCGGCCACCGGGTACGGCTATATCGAGCCGATTGGATCGCTGACCTCGCTGGGCGGCTACCGGGTGAGCCGTTTCATCGAAAAACCGGATCTGAAGGCGGCTGAAAAACTGATTCGGCGGACCGGCATAGTGTGGAACGCCGGTATCTTTTGCTGGCGAGGAAGGGTGGTCATGGCGGCGATCCGCCAATGGTTGCCCCGGCTTTATTCTGGGCTCACGGCGATTCAAACAGGCTGGGGCACGCCGGAGGGAGACCGCCGGCTCGGAGATCTGTACCGGCAGCTGCCGAGCATATCGATAGACATCGGTGTTCTTGAACGGGCGAGAAATGTGTGGATGGTGCCCACCGATTTCCAGTGGGATGACGTCGGTTCCTGGAACAGTTTGGGTTTCCTTCACAACGCTGACGTCCAGGGGAACATTGTTTTGGGCAATCACGTCGGGGTGGAGACAACCGGCTCCATCATTGTTTCGGACGGGAAACACCTGGTCGCCACGATCGGAGCGAAAGATCTTGTGGTAGTGCAGACCGGAGATGCCACCCTTGTCTGCCATAAGAGTCAGTCGCAGGCGGTGCGCAAGATTGTCTCGATGCTTGCGGCTTCTCCCCGGATGAGGCGTCACCTGTAAGGATCGACATGGCACCCGCGTTGTCCTATCCTGTTCAGAGGCAGAGGTACCACAAAACCATTCTGCCCAACGGCCTGAGGATCGTCAGCGCTCCCAGGCGCGATGCCGAGTCGGTGGCGGTTGGGTTTTGGATTAACGCCGGCGGCCGGTATGAAAACGCCCGGGTCAACGGCATCTCTCATTTCCTCGAACATCTGCTTTTCAAGGGGACTCAGGAGAGGACGTCGCGGGACATCAAGGAGACGGTCGAAGGTTCAGGCGGGATGCTCAACGCTTTCACCGATGAAGAGTACACCTGCCTTCTGGCCAAGGTCCAGCCGAAAGATCTCAGCTTGACGGTGAATGTTTTGGCCGATATGGTGCTTCACTCAACGTTTAACGCCAAAGAGATGGAGAGGGAGCGGCAGGTGATCTTGGAAGAGATCCGTATGTACAAGGACCTGCCGATGCAGTACGTTAACGACCTGCTGAGTAACCTGCTGTGGCCCAACCATCCTCTAGGAATGGAGCTGGCAGGAACGGAAAAATCGGTCGGGAGGCTTAAGAGATCCGACATCATCTCTTATCACCGCCGGTTTTACACCCCGAGAAATATTGTGATTACCGCCTGCGGGCGGCTGAGCCACCGGGACCTGGTAAATGCTGTTGAGGCATTATGGCGGGGTGTCAGGCCGGGCATACTGCAGACCAGCCGAAAGCCGGTACAGCGCCAGCAGCGGCCCCGCTTGAAGGTGGATGAAAAAAAGACGGAGCAGACCCACTTTTCGCTCGGATTTCATGCGTTCCCGCGCAACCATCCGCAGGTGCACGCGCTGAATCTGCTCAACGTGATCTTGGGAGGCAATATGTCCTCCCGGCTTTTCCAGAAGGTGAGGGAAGAGCGGGGGTTGGCTTATGAAATAGGCTCGCAGATCAAGCGTTTCCGGGACACCGGCTATTTCTCCGTCAGCGCTGGGGTGGAGCATAAGCACCTGTTCAAGTCCCTGCGGGTCATTTTAAAGGAAATCAAGCGTGTTCGGAAAGAACCGGTTACGCCGAAGGAGTTCGCGCAGTCCCGGGAATATCTGACCGGCCAGCTCCTTTTCTCCATGGAGGACACGGTGGAACACATGTGCTGGATCGGGGAATGCGAGATGACGCTGGGGGAGGTGCAGCCTGTGGAGAAAATCCTCGATCAGATCAATAAGGTCCGCAAACAGGATATCACCAGAGTCTCCCGGGCCATTTTCCGCCCGGAAAGGCTGAATTTAGCAGTGATTGGGCCGATCAAACAAGAAAGCAGAAGCCGGATTTCAAGGATTTTGGAGGAGTAAAAAGGATGGCCGGGTTAAAAATACTCGTGGCTCCTTCGATCTTGTCGGCGGATTTCGGCCGTTTGGCCGAAGAGACGATCCTGATGGAAAAATCGGGGGCCGACTGGGTCCATCTGGATGTGATGGACGGTCATTTTGTTCCGAACCTGACCATCGGGCCTCAGGTGGTGTCGGCTATAAAGCCGGTGACGAAGCTGCCTTTGGATGTCCACCTGATGATCGAGCGCCCGGAAAATTACGTCGGAATTTTCGCCGAGGCGGGCGCCGACCGGATCACGGTTCATGCGGAGGCTTGCGGAGACCTGAAAAAAGTTGTGCGGCAGATCCGGGGGTTGGGTGTTAAGGTGGGTGTCGCCTTAAGGCCGCAGACTGGGATTGACCTGTTGATATCCTGCCTGGATGTAATTGATCTGGCCCTTCTCATGACGGTAAACCCGGGTTTCGGCGGTCAGGCTTTTATGCCGGAAGTTCTGCCGAAAATAGAGGCCCTCCGGAAGATCTACGACCGGCATATCCAGGTGGACGGAGGGATTAACTACGACACCGCCCGTTCCACCCAGTCCGCGGGAGCGGATGTGATGGTGGCCGGAACGTATATCTTCAAGGCGGCAGATCCGAAGCAAGCGATCGCCGTGCTCAAAGGGGAGGTGTCCCCGTCCCGGATGAAGCCATCAACCAAGGAAAAAGGAAATGAGTGCTGAAAACAAAACACCGATCAAATTTGGAACCGACGGCTGGCGATCGCTGGTCGCGGAAGACTTCACATTTCCGAATGTTCGGCTTGTCACCCAGTCAATCGCCGCTTACTTAAAGAGTCATCCGGCGGAAGGCCGGCCGCTGAAAGTGATTGTCGGCTATGACACCCGCCCGCTCGGCGACCGGTTCGCAGAGGCGGTGGCCGAGGTCTTCGCGGGCAACGGTTTCGAGGTCCTGCTGACCGACAGCCCGATGCCGACACCGGCGATCAGCTTCTCGATCCGGGAGTTCAATCTTTGCGGAGGTGTTGCGGTGACGGCGAGCCACAACCCGTTCACCTACAACGGCATCAAGTTCAAACCGTATTATGCCGGTCCGTCGGAGCCGGAGATGACGGGTTGGGTCGAAAACGATCTGCGGAAGGAACCGGTCAAGAAGATGCCTCTGGCCGATGGGCTGAAAAGCGGAAAGATCAAGAAGATCGATCTGGTTCCGAAGTATCTCTCGTTCGTTCGGTCGTACGTCAATTGGTCCCTTGTCAAGAAGGCGAGGTTCAAGGTGGCCTACGACAATATGCACGGCGCAGGGCAGAAGCTGCTGCAGCGCCTTCTCGAAGGCAGCTCGATCAGGGTGATCGATGCCAACGAGGACCCCTGGCCGATGAAGGCCAACCATCGCCCTGAGCCGGTCGGAGAACATTTGAACCGTTTGGGTGTTGTGGTCAAGAAAAACAAATGTCACGCCGGCCTCGCGAACGACGGCGACGCCGACAGGCTCGGTCTCGTTGGCCCCGACGGGAAGTTCGTCAGCTCGCAGGAGACGATGGCGCTGTTGCTCTGGCACTTGCTTGAGGACCGGCGGTGGAAGGGGCTGGTGGTGACAACCATCTCCGGCACGAAGCTTGTCGACGTGATGGCGGCCCACTACGGCGTTCCGTTGAAGCGGACGCCGGTCGGCTTCAAGCACATTGCCGCCTACATGCGGACAGAGGATGTCCTCTTCGGCGGAGAGGAGTCCGGTGGGTTCGGTTTCCGGGGTTGCGTGCCCGAGAGGGACGGCCTTCTGGCAGGTCTGTTGATTCTGGAGATGATGGCGATGCGCAAGCAGAGCCTCGCTCAAATCCTTCAGCAGATGCGTAAAGAATTCGGCCGCTGGATCTTCAAGCGGGAAGACCTGATCCTTTCCCGGCCGGTTTCCGCTCAGGAGATGAAAGACTGGGCCGCAAAGCACACCGGCAATGGTTTTTCCATCTCCTCCAGTGTGAAGGTGAAGGAGATCAAGACGGAGGATGGGGTTCAGGTTGTGCTCGAGGACAACAGCTGGCTCCTCTTAAGGCCCTCCGGGACCGAGCCTCTGCTGAGGATCTATTCCGAAGGAAAATCGGAATCGCAGGTAAAGAAATTGATCGAGAGAGGCAGGAAGATCGGGCTTCAAATCATCGGAAAATGAAGCGGGTTCTGTCGTGGCCGGGCGGGCATCCGGCATCGGGGCTCGGGGCCTAGAAGGCCGGTCGCCCCTGCTGGCGGATGCCCGCCCGCTCCACGCCACCCGCTTCAGCATGGGTGACGCCGAGGAGATGCCCGGTCCAGCCGCGCGCAGTTCCGCAGCCCGAAGGGCGAGGACTGTTCCGCCAACGATCTCTGGCGGACGAGCGGGCGCTCCGAAGGCGGCAGGACCCATGCCAAACATGTTGTTATAGAAAGAGTTTATGGATCAATCGAAAATACGAAACCTCTGCATCATTGCCCATATCGACCATGGGAAATCCACCCTGGCCGACCGGTTGCTCATGAGCACGGGCGCCATCACGCAAAGGGAGTTCAGGGAACAGCTGCTCGATGACATGGATCTGGAGAGGGAGAGGGGGATTACGATCAAGGCCTCCTCGGTCCGGATGAATTACGCCGCGGCGGACGGGCAGAAATACGTTCTGAACCTCATTGACACACCGGGCCATGTGGATTTTTCCTATGAGGTGGTCAAATCATTGCGCGCGTGCGAGGGGGCGCTGCTTGTGGTGGACGCCTCTCAGGGGGTGGAGGCCCAGACAGTGGCCAATTTCTACCAAGCGCGTGATTTAGGTCTGACGGTCATTCCGGTGATCAACAAGGTGGATCTTCCGACCGCCCGGGTGGAGTCGGTAAAGGAGGAGATCCGCACCACGCTTGGGCTCGAACAGGAGCCGGTCCTGGTGAGCGCCAAGGAGGGCCTCGGCGTGGACGAGCTCTTGGAGCGGATCATCAAGGATCTCCCGCCGCCCAAGGGTTCGGCCGTCGCTCCTCTCGAGGCGTTTGTGTTCGACTCCAAATTCGACATCTACAAAGGGGTCGTCGTCTACGTCCGTTTGATGAACGGCTCCATCAAGGCGAGGGACCTGATCACGCTGATGCGGGCCAAGAGGGACCACGAGGTGCTCGAACTGGGGATTTTCGTCCCGAAGGCCCAGATCGTCGAGAAGCTTTCCTGCGGCGAAGTTGGCTACCTCGTCTGCAACATCAAGGAGCCGAAGGAGGTTCACGCCGGAGAGACGGTGACCGCTGTCAGGAACCCGGCCAAAGAGCCCCTGCCGGGCTACCGGCAGGTCCACCCGATGGTCTACTGCGGCATCTACCCGATCAACCCGGCCGATTTCGATTTGATGAGGGACTGCATCCCTAAGCTCCAGCTGTCCGATTCTTCATTCGAGGCCCAGGTGGAGAAGTCGAACTCGTTCGGGATGGGCTACCGCTGCGGCTTCCTCGGCCTCCTCCACATGGAGATCATCCAGGAGCGGCTCGAGCGGGAGTTTGGGTTGAACTTAGTGGCCACGACGCCGAGCGTCGTCTACCAGGTACTGCTGAACACCGGCGAGATCGAGGAGATCGATAACCCGACCAAACTGCCGGACCCGAGCTACATCGACCACATGGAGGAGCCGTACATTAAGGCGTTCCTGATCACTCCGACCCCGACGCTTGGGAACGTGATGCAGCTGGCGCTGAGCAAAAGAGGGATCTACAAGTCGACCGAGTATCTGGGGCCCGATCGGGCGATGCTCACTTACGAGATGCCGCTGGCGGACATCCTCGTCGATTTCCACGACAAGCTGAAGTCCGCGACCCGAGGCTACGGTTCGATGGATTTCGAGCTGATCGGCTACCGGGAGGCTAAGCTGGTCAAACTGGAGATCCTTTTGAACGGTACTCCGTGCGACCCTCTGGCGGCGATTGTCCCCCGGGAAAAGGCCTACCAGAAGGGAAAAGAATTGGTCGAGAAGCTCAAAGAGGTGATTCCCCAGCAGATGTTCGAGGTGGCGATTCAAGCGGCGATCGGCGCCAGGGTGATTTCCAGGGAGACGGTTCGGGCCGCAGGGAAGAATGTCACCGCTAAATGCTACGGGGGGGACATCTCGCGCAAGCGCAAACTGCTGGAAAGGCAGAAAGAGGGCAAGAAGAAGATGAAGACTTTCGGGAAGGTGGAGATCCCTCAGGAGGCTTTCATGGCGATTTTGAAGATATAAGAGAAAAAATGAGTGCGGAGCAGAAGTCTCAGAAGTCCGTTTCCAGGGAATACGTGGAATCAATTATCATCGCGGTCATCCTGGCGCTTGTGGTGAGGGCCTTTTTCGTGCAGGCTTTTAAAATCCCGACCGGCTCCATGCGGCCGACGCTGATAGAGGGGGACCGGATACTCGTTAATAAGGTGCTCTACGGGATCAAGATTCCGTTTACGTCGTGGCGCCTGCCGGAGGTTCGATCTCCCCGGAGAGGGGACCTGGTGGTCTTTCGCGCCATGGAGGATAAGCAGAAGGATTTCATCAAGAGGCTTGTTGCCTTAGGTAACGATACGGTGGAGATCAGAGATCTCCATCTGTGGGTCAACGGCCGTCCTTTGATTGAACCTTCGATCTTCAGGCAGATCAACTATTACAACCGGGGCGATTACGGCCAGGCCGGTAAACCGGCTCAGGTCCCTGCCGACCACTTTTTTTTTCTTGGGGACAATTCGGCCTCTTCCAGAGACTCCCGTTACTGGGGGTTCCTGCCCGAAGACCGAGTGATCGGGAAAGCTTTTTTGATTTATTGGCCGCCAAGACGGATTCGGTGGCTGGATTGACGGGTTGATTTGAGGTGTGGGCTGAGGTATCCTGAACGATAAGATAGTGGAGGAGAAAGAATATGCGTAAATATTTGGTTCTTGTTTCGGTTTCTGTTTTAGCCTTGGGTTGCGCGTCGGCGACGCCGACCCAGAAGGGGGCGCTCGGAGGTTCCGCTATTGGAGCCGGTTTGGGAGCTATTATCGGCCACCAGTCCGGCCGTACGGCGGAAGGGGCTTTGATCGGAGCGGCTGCCGGCGGTATAGGAGGCGCTCTTGTCGGAGACGCGGCGGCGACGCAGTTCTGTCCGACCTGCGGCCGGGATTATTTTGCCGACCAGACTCACTGCCAGATGGATGGGACGCCTCTGCGCCATAAGGGGGCTCCCGCCCAGACGTCGTCTGCACAATCGCAGCAGGAGGCGACTCAGGAGAGTATGCCGAAGTTTTGTTCTTCCTGCGGCAGAAGCTATCCTGCCAGCACTACCTATTGCTCTGAAGACGGGTCTGCGCTTAAAACAAGGCAACAGTAACGTTTTTCACCCCGCACCTATGTTGTTTAACGCGGCGGAGAGAAGGGGCATAGGTGCGGGGTGAGTCTTGCCAACAAACTTTCCCTTTTCCGCATCCTGCTTGTTCCGGCGTTTGTCCTCTGTCTGCTTTATTACAAACCGGGTGAGTCGGAATGGTTGCGGTACCTGGCGTTGGCGCTGTTTTCCGTGGCGGTGGTTACCGATGCCGTGGACGGCTACATCGCGCGTGTAGGGAAACAGGCGACCCGCCTGGGGGCGATACTGGACCCTTTGGCCGACAAGCTTCTTCTGGTGTCGGCGTTTTTATGCCTGAGCATGGTTTCCACCCTGCCTCCTCTGTACCGGTTGCCTGCGTGGGTCCCGATTTTGGTGTTGAGCCGCGACGCATTGATTGTGTTCGGCTGGCTGGTGATTGTCCTGTTGACCGGCGATTTTCAGACGCAGCCCCGGCCTTCCCGGATCGGTAAAGCTACCACCTTTTTCCAAATGGCGACGATTGTCAGCGTCCTTCTGGGCTGGGTTTTTTCAACAGGGATTCTGTGGATCGCGATGGTGTTGACGGTTCTCTCCGGAATATCTTATGTCAGGGAAGGCAACCGCCTGCTCAATTTCAGCAGTACCCGTTGATTTTCATGAAAACCCATGTCGAATAACACTGTTCCTGTTATCGCTATTGTCGGCCGGCCGAATGTCGGCAAGTCGGCCCTTTTTAACCGTCTTGTGAAGAAACGCCAGTCCCTCGTGGATGCCACCCCCGGCTTGACCCGGGACCGCCTCTACGGCGACGTGGCCTGGGGAGGAATCTCCTTTAAGGTGGTGGATACAGGAGGCCTCCAGTTCGACAAGAAAGACCGCATTTCCGGCGCGATCGCTCATCAGGTGGACAAGGCGATGCAGGAAGCGCGGGTCGCCCTTTTCGTCTGCGACGCCAGGGCGGGCGTTGTGCCTCTTGATAAAGAGGTCAGCGTTTGGCTGAGGCGATGGGGCAAGCCGGTTATTGTGGTGGTCAACAAAGTGGACTTGAACGAACAAGCCAATTCTATTTACGAGTTTGCCTCTCTTGGGCTGGGCTCCCCGATGCCGGTCTCGTCTCTCCACGGTTTGAGGGTGGGAGAACTGCTCGACGCTATCGTTGAGCAATTGAAGAAAGCCGGCGCACCGGATGTTTCCGCTGGAGACGGCCAGCCGGTGATCCGGGTCGCCATCGTCGGCCGCCCGAATGTCGGGAAATCATCTCTGATCAACCGGATCCTCAATGATGACCGCCTTTTGGTGGACGATCTGCCCGGCACGACGCGCGATTCGGTGGAGATCTTCTTTTCTTACGGCGGGAAGGCCTATCATCTGATTGACACGGCGGGAGTCGTGTCACGGCGCCGGCTGAAGTCGAAGATTGACGCGGTGATCCGACTCAAAGCGCTGGAAGTCATCCGGCGGTCCGACGTCTGTCTCGGGGTGTTGGACGCTTCCGCCGGGGTGGTGAAGGATGATTTCCGGTTGCTCGATGAAGTGGTGACTGCGGCACGGCCGCTATGCATCGCGGTCAATAAGTGGGACCTCGTTCCAAAGGGGGAGGACCTCAGGAGGGTGGCGTCAGACATCGCCCGCGCGATGCCTTTTGTCCGTTTCGCGCCGGTTCTCTGCATATCGGCGAAGACCGGCTTCAACGTGCTGAAAGTGCTGGATCGGATAACGGCGGTGGTGGAAACTTCCCGCATGAAGATCCGGCCGACCGACGCGAAACGTTTGATGGATTTCCTCTGCACGGACTCCCGAGCACCGGTTGCGCTCCGCAACGCGCATCTGTTCCGTTTGATCCAGGTGGGGGTTTCTCCTCCGACCTTCCACCTTCTGGGCCGGATGAAGAGGGGGTTCCGTTCCTCAGACGTGGCTTATATCGAAAATCTGTTCCGGCGGGAATTGGACCTGGAGGGGACCCCGATCCAGATACGGCTCTTGACGAATTCATCCTGATGGTAAAAACTATCTGAATGATCCTGATACCTATTCTTTGCGGATCTTACCTGTTGGGAGCAATTCCAACGGGTGTCATTATAGGCAGGCTGAGCGGGGTGGATGTGCGCCGGCATGGCAGCGGCAATGTTGGAGCC
Organism: uncultured Planctomycetia bacterium; assembly: GCA_964373715.1. Taxonomy (GTDB): domain Bacteria; phylum Omnitrophota; class Gorgyraeia; order 1-14-0-20-64-10; family 1-14-0-20-64-10; genus CAMTXI01. The sequence goes on from CAYJVR010000007.1 coordinate 50,804, forward strand.
ACCAATGTCTATCGTGTTGTCGGCAGGCTTCCCGGCTTGTTTGTTTTGGCGGTGGATATGCTTAAGGGGTGGTTTCCGGTGGCGGTTTTAGCCGCTTCAGCCGTCCGCTGGGATCCGGCCCTTGCCCCGGACTGGGCGGCGATTCTCTCCGGCGTGGCGGCGGTGGCGGGGCACATTTTCAATCCATTTCTCCAGTTTCGGGGCGGCAAGGGAGTCGCCACCGCATTGGGGGTTTTACTGGCCCTCTCCCATCAGCTGGCCCTGAGCGCCGCGGCTGTCTGGATTATCGTGGTTCTTGTGACCCATTATGTTTCCATTGCCTCTATCGCAGCCGCTCTGGCTTCCCCTTTTCTTATGTTCTTGCTTGGTTTGCCGACCCCGTGGGTTCTCGGTGGGGTTGTTGTTTCCATAGCGATCATTGCCCGCCACCGGGAGAATATCCTGCGTTTGATGCATGGAGAAGAAAACCGTTTCAGAAAAAATCGGACCCCCTGAATTTTCAGGTTTTTCCTCCTAACCTCAAGTAATATTACTAGTTAGGTTGTTCGGTTGCATTCGGGGGCGCAGACTATGCAGCGGTTCCGCTACAAAGCCCGTAATATTGACGGGCGGAATATGTCCGGTGAAGTGGTGGCTATCAGCCGCGAGGAGGTCGCCAGCCGCCTTCAAGAGGCCGGCGTCTATGTCCTCTCTGTCAAGCCGATCCGGTGGTCGAGATCCTTCCTGCGTTTCGGGCGCGGTTACATTCCTCAAGAAGATCTCCTTGTTTTCCTTGAATCATGGGCCATGTTTCTGGAAGCAGGCATTTCGATGCAGTCCTCTTTGCTGCGCCTGCGCATGCGATCCAGAGTTCCCGCTCTAGCGGAAGGGATCGAGGACATGATGTTTGCCATTGACAGCGGCGCCTCTGTCGGGGAGGCTCTGAAAGCCAGCCAACTGCTGCCTTCTGCCTGGGTTTCCGTCGTTGAAATGGGTGAAACCAGCGGCAATTATACCGAGCCGCTGAAAATGCTCTGCAGGGACTGTCTTGATTTCCAAAAGTTCAAAAGGGAAATCCTTTACCATCTGATCATGCCGTTTGTTCTGTTGGTTGTCATGGGGGTTTGGTTCTGGATTCTTTTTAAGAAGGTCATCCCGAGCCTTGTCATTTTAATGGAGTCGACCGGCGGGACGGTGAAGGTGCCGGTTTGGATGACGGCGTTCCTCTCATGGGTGATGTCTTCAGTCCAGTGGCTGGTCCCTGCGGCAGGGTGTGTTCTGCTTTTCTTCTGTCTGTGGGTCCGGCAGATCAGCCAGCAGGGAGGCCTTTCCCAGCTGTGGATTCCCCATTCAACGCCGGTCTTAGGCCCGCTTGTGAAACAGCTGCAGCTGATCATGGTGGCCAAAAACCTCCAAATGCAGTTGGAAGCAGGCATTCCGTTTGCCAACGCGATTGAATCCATGATCGAGGGAATCAGGAACGAGAGGGTCCGGAGGGATTTAATACAGCTCTATCGGAAACTCCGAGAGGGTGTGCCGATTCCGGAGGCGGTTTCCGGTTTTCAGCTGTTCTCGCAAATGGGGCAATCGTTGCTTGTTGCCGGCCATGAAAGCGGCAAGATGCCCGAAATGCTGGGGTGTCTTGTCCGGGAAAGCGAATCCGTCCTGATCGAGAACATCAAGCGCCTGACGATCTTCATCCAAATGACCGTCATTATCAGTTGCGGCATCACGGTCGGTGCTGTCGTTATCATGTTCTTCTCGATCTTCTTCAGCGCCATAGGGTCTTTCGCCAACTCCGGCGTCCTCAACCGCTGAGATTGACCCTCTCCGTTTTCGCGTGATAGACTGGCGGCACCATGGCGAATAAAAGCCATCTCTCGAAAGCCCCCGCTCTCAAAAAGGAGGCCAAACGGATTACCGTTCTCGGCGCCGGCGGGTGGGGGACCTGCCTGACCGTGCTCCTGGCGAATCAGGGGTACCGTGTCACCCTGTGGGGGCATTCCCCGGAACACATGTCCCAGATCGTTCGGGCCGGACAAAACAAACGTTTTTTGCCGGGAATTCCTATTCCGGAATCGGTTCGCCTCACCTCGCAACTCTCCCATGCCTGGGACAATCCGGATGTTGTGGTCCTGGCCGTTCCTTCCCAGAATCTCCGGCAGGTGTTGGAGCAGGCGGCCGATTTTGATTGGGAGAATAGGCTGATTGTCAGCGCCTCCAAGGGGATCGAAGAGAAGACTTTGCTCAGGATGTCCGGTGTGATCCGTAGCGTCGCGCCGACCAGCCGAATCGTCGCTCTCTCCGGGCCGTCCATTTCGTATGAGGTGGCGCGCGGGGTCCCTACCACGGTTGTGGCGGCCTCCTCCAGCATCCGGTTTGCTCAGCAGGTGCAGGCGATCTTCTCCGGCGAGAGGTTCCGTGTGTACACCTCGACCGATATGATCGGTGTTGAACTCGGCGGATCGCTCAAGAACGTGATTGCGATCGCCTGCGGCATCGCCGACGGCCTGAAGTTCGGCACCAACACAAAAGCCGCGTTGGTGACCCGCGGGATTGTTGAGATAGCCCGCTTGGGGATCGCGATGGGGGCAAAGAGGGATACTTTTTCCGGTCTAAGTGGTTTGGGAGATCTCGTGACGACCTGCTTCAGCCCGTACAGCCGCAACCGGGGGGTGGGGGAGAAACTGGGCAAAGGGATTCCTCTGCCAAAGATCACGAAGAAGATGGAGCAGGTGGCCGAGGGGGTTCCCACCACCAAGTCGGCCTTCCAGTTGAGCGAACAGTACCAGGTGGATATGCCGATCACCTCGGCGGTCTACCGGGTCCTCTGCGAGCGGGAATCTCCGGTCGAAATGGTCCGTGAGCTGATGCTGCGCGAACCCAAACCGGAATAAAGCAGTTTCAAGTTTAAGAGTTTATCAGTCCTGAGATTAAGATGTAAGATCGAATAGCAATAATCTTCCTGCCTGCCAATCCTGTTTAATCGTAAATAGATCTAGATATAGCTGCGTATTTTTATAGATTTCCAGCTATACTATAACTACAAACAAATATTCCCTGGATTTAAATTTGATTTTCGATTAACTAATCTCATGAAGATAAAACCGATTGTGGCACGTGTTATAGAAAGAGGAATCAGAGGAGGTACTCTTCTGGTTTTTCTTACATCTTACTCTGTTTCTGAGCCGTACTTACTAGGCCGGGATACTCTTCGTCCTGAGCCAATTCGAGAAGCAACCGGATCTGGCCTAAAAGAACTAAGAGAAAGAATCTCTGAGGATACTGTCGCATTCAGAGCCGGCTTGGAGGAGGGTAGCTCTTTGCAAGATTTGATTCGAAACGCTGAAACTCTGTTGGGAGATCCGGCGCAAGAGGCGGTGACTCCGGAGAAAGCTCAATTGCTGGAACAGTTGATTCCTTGGGTCGAAAAGAAGCTACGGGAGCAGGAGAAAGTTGGATTGCTGCGCCCCACTCTCCAACTGATTGAGAGCGCGCAGTCTTTTAAGGCTGGGAATACCGTGTTTTTGCCTTTCGAGGCTGCCGACGCCGTTTTTATCACCGATTTGCACGGTGATCGCATCTCGTTCCAACAGATTCTTACACAGGTAAGCTACGATCCGGAGGCGAACAAAAAAGCTCTCCGTAAAAAATATCTGATATTGGGCGGAGATTATGTGGATGGAGGGCCGCGGAGTTTGGACGTGCTGCTCAAAACTCTCACTCTTTATCTGCAAGATTCGAAGCATGTTGTTCTCATGGGCGGCAACATCGACCGCTATCGGCTGAAAACCGTAGAACAAGACAAGTATCGATTTTTTCTGCAATTGAAAGAGCGATTAGGAACGAACGGTGAAGCTCTTTATAAGAAATGGCAAGAATTTGCCCGCCAATTTTTAGTGGCGGATGTCATTACAAAAAATGGCTTTGCCTTTGTGCACGCAGCTCCTCCCACCGATAAAGTCCAAGGATATGACCTCGAACGAGGTTTGGAATGGCTCTCTTTCAGTGATGAAGCGAAGCACGAAATGGCGACGAATTCGTTGCGGCGTCCGGGTTTACCCAATCTTAGCGATGGTTCCGATCAAGAAAACGAACAATACAGCCGGGATCTTCAAAGGGATTATGAAGGCCACCCTTCCAGCCGGGTTACCGGAATAGAAAGCATCCGAAAATTCGGAGAATTAACAGGGGCATCGGTTATTCTTCGGGGGCATGACAGCGGTTCACCCCACGATAAAGCGCTGGTTGTCCCGGTGGAAGGGGGTAAAAAAATTACTGTCCTTACGGTGCATGCTTCCGTAATAGGAAGCCCGGAAAGCGAAAAAGTTTATCCGAAAACGCCGAGATGCTACGCGGTAGTGAAGTTGGACCACAATTACACCACGATTGACCCGACCAGTACCGATCCGACCGAACAAATTGTCTATCCTGTTTTACCAGACGCCGGCTTGGAGGAGAGCGATGAGGGGCCGCCACCGTCTGCTTTCTGGCCTGAAGAACATTTCGAAAGGCTGAGTCAGCGGATTGCCCCGTATGTGACGCAGACTGCAACGGTTCCATTTACCTCTTGGGATGAATTAAAGGCCTACCTGAAACTCCATAAAGCGGAATTAGAGCAAAGAAATCACGAGGCCTTAATTGCTTCTGGACAGATAAAGTCGACAGATCCCGTCACTCGGTTCGCGTATCAGACGTTCGTCAATGCCTTCTCAGAAGGCGGTTGGGCAACCGGAGTGGGTCAGAATTGGCAGCGGGCCGCGGGGGCATTGGATTTAAGCGAGCGAATCGCGCCGGTTATCCAGTTTCCGAACGGACAGGCTTTTCCAACCTGGGAGGAGGTGGGGAATTATTTAAGAGATCACAAAGCGGATTTGGAACAACGCAATCATGAGGTTTTGGTTGTCTCTGGTAAGAAGAAGGCGACGGGTCTAGCGACCCCGGTTTCGTATCAAACCTTCATGCAAGCTTTTTATGAAGCGGGTTGGGTTATAGAAACTGAGCGGCAATGGATGTATGGGGGAGCTTTTGACCTGGCGGATAGGATTGCCAGCGCCATTCAGCTGCCGGACGGCAAACCATTCGAGAATTGGAACGCCTTAAGAGAATATCTCAGGGCCAACAAAACTGTTTTTGAAAGAAAGAATTACGAAGCTCAAGTGGTTTCCGGCCAGATAGATCCACAGGAACAAAAGACTCCAACGTTGTTAGCCTATACGACTCTCGTTTCAGCTTTTCAAGGGGGCGGTTGGGCAAGCTTGTCTCAAGTTTTAAGACGATCTGCGGGGGCTTTGGATCTCGCCCAGCGTCTTTCTCCGGTGGTTAAGCTTCCAGATAACAAACCTTTCAGTACGTGGGAAGAGGTTAAAGCGTATTTTATGGCCGACAAATCGATTTTGGAAAAACAAAATCGGGAAGTCTTGCTCGCTACCAGCCCACTCAAGCCGAAAGACCGTTCTGTGCTATTGGCCTATTCAACCCTTTTGGAAGCTTTCCGAGAGGGAGGATGGGTGGAAATCCCGGAAGAAGAATACATAAGATGGAAACGGTCCTCTTCTTCTCTCAGTTTAGGGGAGCGGTTGGCGCCGATTGTTCAGTTACCCGATGGTCAGCCGTTTTCAAATTGGGAGGATCTAAGGTCCTATTTGAAAGCTCATAAAGCCGATCTGGAGCGCCGGAATTATGAGGTCTTAAGTGCCTCCGGTCAGGTAGAAGCAGAAGATGCCCCAGGTCCTTTGTCATATACCACGCTTGCGTATGCGTTCGGCGAAGCCGGATTATTTAAGGGCAGTGACGAGGCGTATTGGGCCGCTGGCGCTCTTGAACTATCGGAACGGCTTGCCCCGATTGTTCAACTTCCCAACGGTCAGCCGATAGCGACTTGGGAGGATTTGAAAGCTTACCTGAAAGCGAATAAGGCCAAACTGGAAAGGCAGAATCACGAAATATTAGTTGCTTCCGGGAAGGTAAAGCCGGGTGTTCCTGTTCATCCGCTTTCGTACAACACGCTTGTTAATGCATTTCGGGAAGCAGGTTGGACACCCGCATCAACGACCTATGTGAACTGGGTTGCGAGTGCCGTTGATTTGGCAGAGAGAATCGCGCCGGCTGTTCAGCTTCCCAATGGCCAGCCGTTCGAGAGCTGGGAAGCCCTCAAAGCTTATTTGAAAGCCAACAAGAGCCGATTGGAAGAACGGAATCACGAAGTTTTAGTGGCCGCGGGTCAGGTGAAACCGACCGATCCTGTCGGATCTCTTTCGTATCTAACCCTCGTCAGTGCTTTCCAAGAAGGAAGTTGGGCAGTCGGCGTTGATTATAGCTGGCAACGGAATGCAGGTGGGTTCGATCTCAGCGAGCGGCTCGCGGCGGTCGTTCAGCTTCCCAATGGGCAGCCATTTGGAAGCTGGAAAGATTTAAAAGAATATTTCACGGCCAATAAGGTTGTTTTGGAAAGGCGGAATCACGAAATGTTGGTTACTTCCGGCCAATCTAAACAGGAGGCCTCTCCTCGTTCGTTGGCCTATGGTTCTCTGCTGCTTGCATTTCGGGAAGCGGGTTGGACGGGTGAAGAAGTGAAAGGTTGGTTTTGGGATGCGGGCTCACTTGATTTAGCAGAACGATTGCGGCCTGCCATTCAGCTTCCAGGAGGACAACCGTTTCAGACATGGGAGAGCTTTAAAGCATACCTTTTGGCGCACAAAGCGGAATTAGAAGCCCACAACCAGAGAGTGTTAGCTGAATTCGATCCTTCGGAATTGCAAGAAGAGGTTTCGGGCAGGTTGTCTTTTGGAACTCTTGTGGGCGCCGCGATTGAGGCTGAGTTGGTTCTGGGTGACCAAAGCTGGCTTCGGGCGGCAGGAGCCCTTGATTTAAGCGAAAGGATCGCCACGGTCGTCCAGCTTCCGAGCGGGAAACCATTTAAAACGTGGGAAGATCTCAAGGATTATCTTGTCGCGCATAAACAGGAGTTGGATCGAAAGAACTGGGAAGCGCTGGTGGATTTGGGACAAATCAAGTCGATCAATCCGATCCAGCCCATTTCGTACGCCACTCTTTATCAAGCTTTTCGAGAAGCAGGGTGGGCGATTCAAGTCAGCCAAGATTGGTTGCGCGCATCCGCCGGGTTAGATTTAAGCCAGCGGTTGGCGCCGATTGTTCATCTTCCCGATGGACAGCCCTTTAGAACGTGGGGAGATTTAAAGGTTTATCTTAAACCCCTCAAATTTGCGTTGGAGCAACGGAATCGAGAGGCATTGATCGGGTCCGGCCAGATGAAAACAGACAGCCCCAATCAGGCGCTTTCTTATGCGACGCTTTTCCAGGCGTTCCGAGAAGCCGGATGGGCAGTGGACGTAGACCAGGGCTGGTTGAGAGATTCCAGCTCGTTGGACTTGGCCGACCGCCTTTCTCCGTTGGTATTGCAAGACGAAGATCAAGTTCCTTTTTCGACCTGGCCGGAACTCAAGGCCTATCTGATAGCCAAAAAAGCCGATTTGGAACGGCAAAATACGCAAGCTTTACAAACGTTTGAAGAACCGAACGAAACGACGGTTGCAGGCCGGCTGGCGTACGCGACGCTTGTTGCTGCGTTCCAAGAGATTGGATGGACGGCGAGAGTGGATGTCAACTGGAACCGGGCCGCGGGGGCATTGGATTTAAACGAGAGGATCGAAGGTTTTCTCGCGCTCCATCCGTTGCCGGAACAGCCGGATTGGCCCGATGTTCGTCAATGGTATCTTGAGAACAGAGAAGGGTTGGCGCAGGCCAACTGGCAAGCTTTGAATCCAGAGACACCCCGTCCGGCCGATTACTATTTAGCTCCTGCCACAATAGGTTTTGCTCTTGTCGAAGCCGGCCATTTGCCTGAGACTTTGCGAAACGGAATCCATGAAAACGGTATTGAATTGAACTATGCTTTGAACCATCAGAGAACATTAATCAGTCAATTGGGAGCTGCTCTTGACCAGCTGAATCCTGTAAATTTTCCAGTTGGACAAGAAAAGGAATTCGTTACGGCCGTAAAGAATTGGATGCATCCGGAGCTGCTTCTTAAAGTGACAAGTGAGGTTGAACAACAGGACGTCAACAGCCTCGCCGCTGCTTTCCAGGCGGGGAATCAAACTCCAGCCGGTGCCGCACGGGTGGCCGGGTTGACTGCGGCAAGGGCTCGAAAGCTATGGGGGTATGTCACCGGTGCGAAAACATTTGTTCCTGTAACTTACGCAAACAACAGAGCTTTCCCGAAGCTCGTTACAGAATTAGTGGCCGTTCCTTACGCTCAGCCGGTGATAGCCGAGTGGCGAAGTGGCTTGGAAGAGACCCGAATTTCTGTGCTGGAGCGGAGCGCCATCTCTCGTTTGACGGCAGAACGGGGAATTTTTGAATGGGCGCGATCGTGGGCAGAGGTTGTCCGTTCCTTGGGAGGCGAACTTTACGATGGAATCATCAACGTCACGAATCCTGATCAACCTGCTTTGTCGAAATCATTCGATTTAACTCGTTCGTTAGAGGCGGATGGTCATGCTTTAGTTGTTCCAACGCTACCGGCTCAGGAGATAAAGCTCGTTCAGTCAGCCACTTTGTGGGTGCAAAAGGGGGTCCTCGTGCCTGCTGCGTGGAGGGAGTTTTTCCAAATCAGGGAATTGGCCGCTGAAGAGCCTGAACAAGCCGGGGAAGCTTTGAGGGAAGCCCGAGTAGGGGACGTTGTTCTGTTGAACGATGAATTCGTTACGGAAACCACTCAAGAAAACTGGGTAAATATCCTGAATGAGCGGGAACTTCTCGGGCTTCGCGTTCCGGCAGGGATGAATTTGGAAACATACTCTGAGAAGGATTTGGCCACGCTGCTCATCGTTCTCGAGCGTTCCGGCATCCATTTTTATGATCTTTCCTCTCTTCATGCCGCCGATATCGAAGGCCAGCGGCAGTTACTCCTCTATCTGTAAATCCCTTTTATGAAGCGTTCCCATTACCATACCCGCAATGACGGTATACAAACGGTCTTGATGCCACTATTTCCCGGTTCCTGTTCTTGTTTTTCCCTCCTTGTTTTGCTAGACTAGCCTGTTGTTCTGCCGGTTAGTCTCGGTAAACGTTTCTTTTGAGACAGCAACAACTTAGGGGAAATCTACCCTCTTTTTTTTCGAACGGAGGGTTAAAGAAGGATTGCCCAGATGAGCCTGATGAGGACTGCAAACCCAGCGCTGAACGCGGACACCTTTGTCGGGTCTGCCGGGGTTTCGGAAACAGAGACGATGACCCTGCAGGGGGCGGTCAATAAGACCGGGATTCTCCTCGGCATATTGGTCCTCGCCAGTTCTTGGACCTGGAACCAAGCCCACATTGACGTGCCGGGGGTTCTCCGATGGACCTTAATCTGTGCGATTGCCGGTTTCGTGGTTGGGCTTGTCACGGTCTTCAAGAAATCGTGGTCCCCCGTCACTGCGCCGGTCTACGCGCTGCTGGAAGGCTTGGTGCTGGGGGGGATATCCGCTTTCTTTGAGCGTCAGTATCCCGGCATCGTAATTCAGGCGGTGGCGCTCACCTTCGGGACGCTGGCCGCCCTGCTGGCCGCTTACACCTCCCGGATTATCTCGGTCACGCAGAACTTCAAACTTGGTGTGGTGGCGGCGACCGGCGGCATCGCGATCCTGTACCTGATCAATATGGGGATGATGTTCTTCGGTCGGAGCATCCCGATGATCCATGAGAGCGGGCCTTTGGGGATCGGGTTCAGCGTTTTCGTGGTGATCATCGCGGCGCTGAACCTCGTGCTCGACTTCGACTTTATTGAAAACGGATCCAAAACCAACCAGCCGAAGTACATGGAGTGGTACGCCGGTTTCGGGCTGATCGTGACGCTGGTCTGGCTGTATTTGGAGATCCTCCGGCTGCTGGCAAAAACCCGCCGCCGCCGGTAATCAATTGTTTGGAAAATAGAATTCTTCTCTGTAAGAGGAAAAGTTTTGAAGGGAACCCTTCCTCTCGAGAGTGGGGGTTTTGGGGAGAGTGTTGAACTCTCCCCAAAGAGTCCATTAGTTTTTGCTGGAGATGGGAATATTAAGGGAAGAACCGAGATATGGTTCTTCCCTTAAAACGAGATCCGACGCTTGAGCGTCAGCCGCTGCCACAGTTTGTTTGCGGAAAGCGTTAGAAAGTCGTGAGCTCGTTTATTTGCAAAAGGCAGGAACTCGTTCGGGGCGTGGCTCAGCTTGGCTAGAGCGCTTGCATGGGGTGTTTAGTACTGTTTTTGAAACGCATTCATACATAATGAGATACAGGTTGACTGGTCGCCATAAGGTCGCCATTGTATACAGTCAATCGAGGGCTGACCGTTACACTTAACGCAGGAAGGAGTTGTCTAGGTGAGCGCGAGGATTGCGATTGATCGGGAGAAGATAGCGGATTTCTGCCGGCGGCATCACATTCGACGGCTGGCGCTCTTCGGCTCTGTTCTGCGCGATGATTTCCGGCCTGATAGTGACGTGGATGTCCTCGTCGAATTCGAGCCGGGTGCTACCGTTGGATTTCTCCGGTTAGCCGCAATGGAACTCGAACTGTCGGGCATTCTTGGTCGAAAGGGAGATCTAAGAACACCTGCGGAGTTGAGCCGGTATTTCCGAGATGAAGTACTGAAGGAAGCCGAGGTCCAGTATGTCGCGGCGTAACGATGCTAACTTCCTACGCGATATGATTGATGCCGCTAAGGAGGCTCTCTCTTTCGCCCAGGGCAAGAAACGCAGCGACTTAGATGAGGACCGGAAGCTTGTGCTCTCCATCGTTCACTTGGTCGAGATTATCGGCGAGGCCGCGGACCATGTGAGCAGAGAGTTTCAGGAAGCCCATCCAGAGATCCCTTGGCCGGTCATCATCGGTATGCGGAACCGTTTGGCCCACGCCTACTTTGAGGTAGATCTGGACCGGGTTTGGGATACCGTGAAGGACGATCTTCTTCCTTTGATCTCTCAGTTGGAAGGGATTGTTAAATGACCCGGCGCTTTCGCAACCCGACACCTGCAAGCCGTCAATGCGATCGGGTGTTGAAACGGTTTCTTTCGGTTTGCCTTGCCTTCCTTATGTTCTTGGTTGCAGCGAATTGTTTTGCAGTTGAGGTAGCTGTCGAATGGCAAAGGAATGACGGCGTTTTTGATGGATTCATAGGAAAGCTGGAAATTGACATACAAAGCAAAGCTATGGCAGCTTCCGTCTTTGCAAAATCGGCCCATGGAGGTGTACAGGTTTACTCGCACCATTTTGAGATACTTGAAATTCAAGAGACGCTGGAAGGGCATTATCGCATTGGTTGCAGGAATGAAATGGGAGCGATGTTTTCGGGCCACGTCGATTTGAGTGATTCAGCCAAACCCGCAGTGAAGTTGTACGGACCCAACAACGTAGTCATCACGAACATTTCTCGGGGTGGTAAGTGGTTCAAATTCTGGAATATTCGAAACGTATATTTGGGTCGATAGATTCAAGTGAACTTGTTGAGTAGGTACGTACCTTGTAACGGCCTTGGGAAGCAGACTCATTTGTAACGAAAGAGATGGGAGTTAGAGCATGCTGAATATAACTTTAATAGGTCTCATTATCTTAGGGGTAATCTCTGCCACTCTGCTTGCATGCTTGCACTTGAGGTTATTCTCATTTGATGCGTTGGCCTCTTCTTCTGTTGCAGAGTTTATAAGTAGAAGCTTTCTGCATTGTCTCGTTATGGCTGGAGCCATTGCTTTGGCTGTCTTTGTTTTGTTGCAGCTAAGGGATAGGGAGATACCTCGTGGAACTCATGCTGGCGAAGGAGCGGGAGGCGCTATTAACAGGCGGTTTATTACTCCTGAGTTCTTTCGGAACTTAGTAGCGGCACTTATTGCGGCGGGTTATTTGGGTCTCGTCGTTATGTTTCTGAACAGAGTTTAATCAGCGGTAATGCCATAGAGTGGGAACACGATTGGTCTGACTGCCCGCTGGAGGTGGTTGAGTTGATATCAGCCATTCAGACTCTCGATAGGTAGCCGGGATCGGTAACTATAAGGTCCCCATTTTGTGATGCTAGGCAACGCTTGGACAAGTTGGATTTAGCGGGGCAGTGTCGGAGTTCTCGTCGGTGGATGGATTTTCACAAGTCGTTGTGTTGACGGGGCGTGGCTCAGCTTGGCTAGAGCGCTTGCATGGGGTGCAAGAGGTCCCGAGTTCAAATCTCGGCGCCCCGACCATTTTGACAATTAACGCATCACGGGTCCTGCTGCCGTCGGAGCGCCCCTTCGCCGTGCTCAGACAGTCCTCGACCCTTCTCTAGAAATAAAGTAAGAAGGGTCTGCGGAACTGCGCGCGGCTGGAAGGGGCATCTCCTCGGCATCACCCGTGATGGAATTGTTTTCAGTTTGGAGTTTGGAAAATGGCGGCTATCGAAAAAATAAACATAGGATTGATCGGGTGCGGCACCGTCGGGTCCGGCGTGGCGAAGATGCTCCTGGACCGGAAGGAATTCCTTGCCCGCAGGGCCGGCGTGCAGCTGGTTTTAAAAAAGGTGGCCGTTCGCCACCGGAACAAAGCCCGGCTGCTGAGGCTTGATCCCCGGCTGGTGACCACCGATCCGATGTCGGTGGTGGAGGACCCGGAGATAGACCTCGTCGTCGAGCTGATCGGCGGCATCCACCCGGCCAAGGAGCTGGTCTTGAAGGCGATCCAGAACCGCAAACCGGTCGTGACCGCGAACAAGGCCCTACTCTCGCATGAGGGGACAGCGGTCTTCGGCGCGGCCGTCAAGGCGGGCATAGACCTTTATTTCGAGGCGAGCGTAGCCGGCGGGATACCGATCATCAAGTCTCTGCGGGAAGGCCTGATCGGCAACGACCTGGAGGTCCTCTACGGGATACTGAACGGGACCACCAATTTTATTTTGTCCGAGATGGCCCGCGGGGAGGGCCGTTCGTTCAGGGCCGCGCTCGAAGAGGCGCAGGAGCGCGGCTACGCGGAACGGAACCCGTCGCTGGACCTGAAAGGGGTTGATACCGCGCATAAGCTTTCTATCCTGACGCTGCTTGGTTTCGGGCGGATGATCCGGCCCGAGGATATCTACGTCGAGGGGATTCAGGACATCACCGCCAACGACGTCCGGTACGCGCATGATGTCGGCTATACGATCAAGCTCCTCGGCATCGCCAAAAGGGAGGGAGACCAACTGGAGGTGCGCGTGCACCCCACGCTGCTTCCGAACAACCATCTGCTTTCCAGCGTCAACGGCGTTTATAACGCTGTTTTTGTCGAAGGGGATTTGATCGGCGACCTGGTCCTGTACGGCCAAGGGGCGGGCCGCTTTCCGACCGCGAGCGCGGTCCTTTCCGACATTGTGGACGTGGCCCGGAACATCCGCTACAGCTCCCAACAAAGGGTTCCGCTGCCTCTGCCGACCTCGAGGATCCGGCGGGTGCGCCGCGTCGGGGAGATCGAGGGGCGCTACTATTTCCGGTTTTCCTGCATTGACAGGCCCGGCGTTCTGGCCAGGATCGCCCGGGTGCTGGGCGCCCACCGGATTTCTATCGCCAGCGTGCTTCAGAAGGACCGCCGGCGGGAGCACATCGTTCCGGTGGTGATGCTGACCCATGACGCAAAGGAAAGAAATGTTCAGGACGCCTTGTCTGAAATTGACAGGCTTTCATTGATCCGCCGTAAAACGGTTTGCATCCGGGTGGAGAGAGGATGAAAACGGGGCGTGGGGCAGGGGGCGTAGACGAGGGGCGAGGGGCGAGGGGCGAGGGGAAAGCGAAAAAATCTTTCCGACCCGTGTCTCCTGCCCCTTGTCCCCCGTCTTGGCCCGGTGTCGTCCGACGGTACGCGGAGTTCCTGCCGGTGGGTCCGCAGACGCCGGTGGTCACCCTTTTGGAAGGGAATACCCCGCTGATCCCCTCCCGGGTTTTAAGCAGACGGTTGGGGAGGGATGTTCAGCTTTATTTCAAATACGAGGGGTTGAACCCTACAGGTTCTTTCAAAGACCGGGGAATGACGATGGCGATGTCGAAGGCGAGTGAGCAGGGGTTCAAGACGGTGATCTGCGCCTCGACAGGGAACACCTCCGCCTCCGCGGCCGCTTACGCGGCGCAGGCCGGTTTGAAGTGCGTTGTCCTGATCCCGAAGGGGGCCATAGCGCTGGGCAAGCTGGCGCAGGCGCTGATCCACGGGGCGAAAGTTCTGGCGGTCAGCGGTTCTTTTGACGAGGCGCTTGAGATCGTCCGCCACGTGAGCCAGGATTATCCGATCGCTTTGGTCAACTCGGTCAACCCTTACCGGATCGAGGGGCAGAAAACCGGCGCCTTCGAAATCTGCGATGTTCTCGGGCGGCCGCCGGATTACCACGCGATCCCGGTCGGCAACGCTGGCAACATCACGGCTTATTGGAAAGGGTACAACGAGTATTTCAAAGTAGGCAGGGTCAACACCTTTCCTAAAATGATCGGCTTTCAGGCGGCGGGGGCCGCGCCGATCGTTAAAGGACAGGTGATCAAGGACCCGGAGACGATCGCCACGGCGATCAAGATCGGGAATCCGGCCAGCTGGGAAGGGGCGGTCGCGGCGCGCGACGCCTCCGGCGGCCTGATCGGCTCGGTCACCGACAAGGAGATCCTGGCGGCCTACCAGCTTCTGGCCGAGGAGGAGGGGATTTTTGCGGAGCCGGCGAGTGTTGCTCCCATTGCCGGAATTTTGAAGCTGGGGAAGAAAGGGTACTTCCGGAAAGGCAGCACGGTGGTCAGCGTTCTGACCGGCCACGGTCTGAAGGACCCGGAACGGGCTGTTCAGACGGTGCGCCCGCCTAAGGTTGTTCCTCCGAAGATCGGCGCGATCCTGGATGAGATCGGATTCTGAACCCGGCACATCCGACCCGGCTGATATAATGAAAAACTTAATGAGAATGCTCCGAGGGCTGTTCCAAAGATGAAGACAATTCTGCTGGTCTGCGACGGGATGGGGGACTTCCCGGTTGAAAAACTGGGCGGGAAGACCCCTCTTGAAGCGGCGAAAACCCCGTTCATGGACCGACTCGCCAAGGAGGGGAAAACCGGCTTGGCTCGCACAATCCCGAAAGGATTTGTTCCCGGCAGCGATGTCGGAAATATGGTGGTCATGGGTTATGACCCCCACCAATACTATTCGGGACGCGGCCCTCTGGAAGCGGCCAATATGGGATTGGAGCTGAAACCCGAGGACGTGGTGTTCCGCTGCAACCTGGTGACGGCCGACGGGGATACCTTGATGGATTACTCCGCCGGCCATATCAGCTCGGAAGAGGCGGGGCCGTTGATCCGGTTGCTGGATTCTGCGATTGGCTCCGCCTCTTTGAAGTTTTATTCGGGCGTCCGGTACAGGCATTTGGCGGTTTTCAGCGATCCGACGGTGACCGATGCGCTGATGAAAACAACTTGTCAGCCGCCGCACGATTTTTCCGGTTGGAACATATCGGACCACCTGCCGAAAGGTCCCGAGGGCAAGCGCCTGGCGGGGCTCATGGAGGAATCCCGTAAGATTTTACAGAGCCATGAGGTGAATCAGGTCCGGGTGGATCTCAAGGAAAACCCGGCCAACATGATCTGGCTCTGGGGACAGGGGCAGGAGGTGAAGATTCCCACCTTTGGAAAAAGGTGGGGGATCACCGGTTCGGTGGTTTCCGCCGTGGATTTGGTCAAAGGGACCGGCCGGCTGGCCGGCCTGGAGGTGCTCGATGTGCCCGGCGCGACCGGCTATTACGACACAAATTATCTCGGGAAAGCAGAGTTTGCCTTAAAAAGCCTGAAGAAACACGATTTTGCCTTTGTGCATGTTGAAGCGGCCGATGAGGCGGGGCACAACGGGGATCTCCGGCAGAAGGTCGCCGCGATTGAGAATTTTGACAAGCTGATTGTCGGAACGATTTTAGAAGAGATGGAAGTCCGGAAGGATTTCCGCGTGCTCATCATACCTGACCATATGACGCCGGTCAGCACCCGGAGCCACACGGCGGACCCGGTTCCTTTTCTACTCTACGGGCAGGGGATTTCCCCTAACGGCGCGGAAGGTTTTGGGGAGACCCACGCCAAAGCCACAGGCTGGATGGTGGACAAGGCGTATGAATTGTTGCCCCGTTTAATAACAGAACAGACCATTTAAATTTCCGGGTACTTGAGATGGCTTTAATTGTTCAGAAATACGGCGGTTCATCCGTAGCCAACCCGGAGCGGATCAGGAAGGTGGCCGAGCGGATCGTGAGAACCCGCCGCGCGGGACACCAGGTGGCGGTGGTTGTTTCGGCGATGGGGGACTACACCGACGAATTGATCGGCCTCGCTTCGAAGCTCACGAAGAACGCCCCCGACCGGGAGATGGACATGCTGCTGGCCACCGGCGAGCAGGTCGCCGCTTCCCTGATGGCGATGGCGGTCCACTCTTTGGGCCAGAAGGCGGTTTCCTACAACGGCGCCCAGGTGGGGATCGTTACCGACCGGACGCACACGAAAGCGAAAATACGGGACATCAGCGCGCAGAGGATCCAGAAGGCGCTGAGCAAGGGATATGTCGTCGTGGTGACCGGTTTCCAGGGGATCACGCCGGACGGCGAGATCACGACGCTGGGCCGCGGCGGTTCCGACCTGACCGCGGTCGCGGTCGCGCAGGCGCTGAAGGCGAAAATCTGTGAGATTTATACCGACGTGGAGGGGGTCTATACGGCCGACCCGAGGATCGTCGCGAATGCCCGGAAGCTTCCGGCGATCAGCTACGATGAAATGCTCGAGTTGGCGAGCCTGGGGACCCAGGTGATGCAGGCCCGCTCCATGGAAATGGCGAAAAAATACGAAGTTCCTCTTCACGTCCGGTCCAGTTTCTCCCGGCGCACGGGAACGATCATCTCGAAGGAGGTTAAGTCAATGGAAGAAGTTGTGGTCAGCGGCGTTAGCCTGCAGAAAGATGAGGCGAAGGTAACGATCTGCGACGTTCCGGACAAGCCGGGGATCGCCTCGACGATCTTCACCCGCATTTCCGACGCCAACGTCAACGTGGACATGATCGTGCAGAACGTCGGCCGTACCGGCATGACGGATGTCTCGTTCACCGTGCCCCGCACCGACCTTTCCCGGGTTCTCCGGGTTGCGCGCCGCGTGGCGGGCGAAGTCAAGGCGGGCCGCGTGATCCACAACGACGAGATCGCGAAGGTCTCGGTGGTGGGGCTCGGGATGCGGTCGCACTCCGGCATTGCCGCCAAGATGTTCCAGGCTCTGGCCAAGGAGACGATCAACATTGACATGATCTCCACGTCGGAGATCAAGATATCCTGCATCATCCGCAAGGACCAGGCGGTGAAGGCGGTGAAGGCGCTCCACGACGTGTTCGAGCTGGACAAGCTCGGAGTGAAGCCTGTGGAGCAGAAATCCCACAAGGCAAAGCGGCTGCCGCCTAGAACAAAGGAAGCGGCACCACGCGCTTCGGCGCAGCGGCGGTAAGGTCCGATGAAAAAAGAAGTTTTTCTTTACGACACGACAATGCGGGACGGGGCGCAGACAGAAGGGATTTCTCTGTCTGTCGAGGATAAACTGCGGATAACGGTTAAACTCGATGACCTGGGCGTCCCGTACATCGAAGGAGGGTGGCCGGTCGCCAGCCCCAAGGAGATGGAGTTCTTCCACCGGGTGAAGAAGGAACTGAAGCTCAAACATGCCGTCTTGACCTCTTTCGGTTCCACGCGCAAGGCAGATACTCCGGTCAGCAAGGATTCCCAGGTGGCCTCGCTTCTGGAATCCGGCACCAAGGTGGTGACGATCTTCGGCAAGAGCTGGGACCTGCACGTGAAAGAGGTTTTCCGCGTGCCGCTGGAAGAGAATCTCAGGATGATTGCCGATACGGTCGCCTACCTCAAGAAGCACGGGGTAGAGGTGATGTACGATGCGGAGCATTTCTTTGACGGGTTCCGGGCCAACCCGGATTACGCACTGAAAACTCTGGAAGTGGCCGCGGAGAGCGGGGCGGGGACGATCATCCTCTGCGACACCAACGGCGGGTCTCTGCCGAGCTTTGTCCACAAGGTGGTGGATGAAGTGAAGCGGCGTGTCTCCGTTCCTCTGGGGATCCACAGCCACAACGATTCCGAGCTGGCGGTGGCCAATGCGCTGGCGGCGGTCGAGGCCGGTGTTGCCCAAGTGCAAGGGTGCATCAACGGCTACGGCGAGCGGTGCGGCAATGCGAACCTCTCCTCGCTGATCCCGATCCTTCAGCTGAAGATGGGGTATTCGGGCATTCCCGTTGACAGGATGAAGACTCTCACCGAGACCTCCCATTATGTGGCTGAGGTCTGCAACATGAGGCCGGACGACCATCAGCCGTTTGTGGGGAACTCCGCGTTCGCCCACAAGGGGGGCGTGCACATCAACGCGGTGATGAAGAATTCCGCGACGTACGAACATATCGAGCCGGCCGCGGTCGGGAACCGGCAGAGGATTCTCGTGTCGGAGCTTGGGGGCAAGGCGACGATCCAGGAGAGCGCCAAGGTCTTCAAATTCGAGATGGATCCAGACCAGACGAAAGAGTTTTACAAGTCGGTGCAGGCCAAAGAGGCCGCCGGCTTCCAGTACGAGATGGCGCCCGGTTCCTACGAGGTGCTGATGCGCCGAGCTTATAAGAAATACAAAGCCTTCTTTACCCTGGAGAGATTCAGCGTGCTGGTCGAGAAGTCCCCCGATGGGGCGCTGACCTCGCAGGCGACGATCAAGGTCAAGGTGGACGGCACCTCCGAACATACCGTGGCGGAAGGGGATGGCCCGGTGAATGCACTGGATAAAGCGGTGCGCAAAGCTCTGTCGGAGTTCTATCCGGCGCTGGCGAAAATGCACCTTGTAGATTTCAAAGTCAGGGTGTTGGAGAGCCAGGCCGGCACTGCCGCGCGGGTGCGTGTGCTGATCCAATCGCAGGATGAGAAAGACAGCTGGTGGACGATGGGGGTCAGCGAAAACATCATCGAAGCCAGCTGGCAGGCTTTGGTGGATTCGATCGAGTACAAGCTTTTAAAAGACCGAAATAGTCGTGGGTCTTGAGTCGTGGGTCTTGAGTAAAATCAGGTTTCAAGACTCACCCCTCACGGCTCACGACAATGTTACTGGTTGGTCATGACTCGTCCATCCGTTTATTCTCCTTCTGAATCGGAAAACCGCTGGTACCCCGAGTGGGAAGAGAAGGGGTATTTCCGTCCCGATCTCAACGCTCCTCAAGGGCCCTTCACGATCGTGATCCCTCCGCCCAACGTGACCGGGATCCTCCACATGGGGCATGCGCTGAACAACACCCTCCAGGACATTCTCATCCGCTGGAAAAGGATGCAGGGGTACTCCACTCTCTGGGTGCCCGGCACCGATCATGCCGGCATCGCGACACAGAACGTGGTCGAGCGCCAGCTCGCGAAGGATCACCTGACGCGCCACCAACTGGGCCGCGAAGCGTTCGTTAAAAAGGTGTGGGACTGGCGGCAGCAGTACGGTTCGACGATCGTGCGCCAGCTCAGGCGTCTCGGCTCCTCCTGCGATTGGTCGCGCGAGCGGTTCACGATGGACGAAGGGCTCTCTAAAGCGGTCCAGACCGCGTTCCTGGAGCTCCACAGCGCCGGCCTTATTTACCGGGGCTATTACCTCGTTAACTGGTGCCCCCGCTGCCAGACGGCGCTCTCCGATGAAGAGGTTTTGCACGAAGAGATCAAAAGCCATTTCTGGCACATCCGTTACCCGGAAGCGGGGCAAGGGACGGGGGGCGGAGGGCAGGGGGTGGTGGTGGCCACGACGCGGCCCGAGACGCTTCTCGGCGATGTGGCGGTGGCTGTGCACCCGGAGGACGGGCGGTACCGCTCTCTGGCGGGCAAGACGCTTCAGCTTCCGATTGTCGGCCGCCCCGTCAAGGTGATCCAGGATTCCAGCGTGGACAGGGAGTTCGGCACCGGCGCGGTCAAAGTGACTCCGGCGCACGATCCGGCCGATTTCCTGCTCGGGCAGAAGCACGGCCTCGAGGCGATCCGCGTCATGCAGCCGGACGGCCGGATGAACGAACAGGCAGGCCCCTATGCCGGTATGGACCGGTTTGAGTGCCGCAAGAAGATCGTCGCCGATCTGGAATCGGCGGGCCTTCTCATCAAGGTGGAAGACCATACCGCCTCGGTCGGCCACTGCTACCGATGCAAGACGGTGATTGAGCCGACTCTCTCTCCCCAGTGGTTTGTGAAAATGGGACCGCTGGCGAAACTCGGAATCGAAGCGGTGGAGAAGGACGGGATGAGGTTTTACCCGGAGAGATGGACCAAGTTTTATCTCGATTGGCTCCGTAACATACGGGACTGGTGCATCTCGCGCCAGATTTGGTGGGGGCACCGGATCCCCGCCTGGTACTGTAAAAAGTGCTATCCGGCCTACACCGAAAAACAGCAGAGGGGCACCCTCTCAGGCACTCTCGTGATGAACGAGGAGAAGGCCGGTATCTACGTGGGCCACAGTTGCCCGAAAAGCTGCCGCGCCTGCGGCGGAACCGAATTCGTCCAGGATGAAGATGTGCTCGACACATGGTTCTCCTCCTGGCTGTGGCCCTTCTCGACGCTCGGTTGGCCGGAGAAGACGAAGGACCTTGCCGCTTTCTACCCCACCTCTGTTCTCGTGACCGCGCAGGACATCATCTTTTTCTGGGTCGCCCGGATGGTGATGGCCGGCAAATTTTTCCTCAATAAGATCCCGTTTAAAGACGTTTATATCCACGGGATCATCCGGGTGGAAGGGGGCAAAAAGATGTCGAAATCCCTCGGCAATAGCATTGACCCCCTCGAGGTCATTGACAAAATGGGCACGGATGCTCTGCGCTTCAGCATCGCCCACATGGCCTCCGAGGGGCAGGATCTGTATCTGTCGGACGCCAAATTTCTTTTGGGCCGGAATTTCGCCAATAAGCTCTGGAACGCGGCCCGGCTGATCCTCGATAAGGCGGGGGATGATCTGGAGCGTCCGATACCGTTCAATCCCCGGTTTCTTACGGTCCCGGACCGGTGGATCTTAAGCCGTCTCCAACGGACGGTGGATTTGGTGACGGACGCTCTCGGGGAATACAAGTTCAACGAAGCAGCCAGGCTGCTCTACGGCTTTGTCTGGCATGAATTTTGCGACTGGTATCTGGAGATCGCAAAGCTCCAGAGAGAAAGCGGGGACTCAGCACAGGCCAGCGACACGGATGAAGTCCTGCTGACGGTGCTGGAGACGGTCTTAAGGCTGCTCCACCCGTTCATGCCGTTTATCACCGAAGAGTTGTGGCACCGGATGGGGCAGGTGACGCCGGCGAATTCAACGATCATGAAAGCCCCCTGGCCGAAACCCGAAACCGCCTGGCTCGATCCGGCGGCCGAGGAGGCTTTCGGCAGGCTCGAGGCGGTGATTACAGAGGCGAGGAACATCCGCGCCACCTTCCGGGTGCCGGTCAAACAGCAGGTGAGCCTTTTTATCCGGGGACGGAAAGGGACGGAACTGCTGTCGCGTCATGAAGCGGTCATTAAACGGCTCGCGTCGGTCGGTGACATGGCTGTGGATCAGAAGACGGCACGCCCGCAGGGCTCTGTGGCGGCCCATCTGCCGGAGTCGGCGGATTTCGACGCCTGGGACCTGATCGTTCCGCTCGCGGGCCTTGTGGACCTGAACGTCGAGAGGCAGCGGATCGAAAAAGAGATGGAGGGGATACAGTCCCGGGCCGAGGCGAAGAAGGCGCGTCTTAACGACGGGGTGTTCCGTTCCAATGCTCCGGCCGAGGTGGTGGAGGAGATGGAAAATTCGCTCAAGGAACTGGAGTCGGAATTAGTCAAATGGACCGAAAGCCTGAAACAGCTTCAATGAAAGCGGCATCCCATGCCGGAAATTTCCCCTTTCTCGGCTAAGCTTCAGAAGGAAGCGCTCCTGCCGCTGATCGCGGCGGCTTTGAAGGAGGATGTCGGGGCGCGCGATGTCACCAGCTCCGTCCTTATTCCGAAAGACCAGTGGGCCAAAGGGGATCTCGTTGTCCGGCAGGAAGGGGTGGCCGCCGGCATCCAGGTCATGGAGTGGACATTCGGCCAGGCCGATCCCCGGATCCGGTTCAAGCCGAATTTAAGGGACGGAGGCCTCGTCCATCCAGGGAAGGTCGTCGCCTACGTCGAGGGGCCGGCCCGCGGGATGTTGGCCGCCGAACGGACGGCGCTTAACTTCTTCGGCCGTCTTTCGGGGATTGCCTCTTATACCCGCCAGTTCGTGGACCGGGTCAAAAAGTACAAGGTACAGATCATGGATACCCGAAAGACCACCCCGACTCTGCGCTTCCTTGAAAAATATGCGGTGGCGATGGGGGGCGGCACGCTCCATCGAAAGGGGCTCTTTGACCAGGTCCTGATTAAGGACAACCATCTTCATCTCATTGCCAGCCGGCTCCACTCGGAATCGGGAGGGTTTCCCTCGACGCCGGGTATCCCGCACCACCGTCTTTCCGCGGTCGAGGCGGCGGTCCGGGAGGTCCGGCGGAAATTTCTCGCGAAAGCGCTAATCGAGGTGGAGGTGAAGACCTTGCAGGAATTCCGGTTGGCTTTAAGCGCCGAGGCTAACATCATCCTGCTCGACAATATGCCGGCCGCCGACATCCAGGAGGCGGTCCGGCTCAGGAACGCGGTGGTTCGGTCAAAAAAGGACCGCAAAATTCTTTTGGAGGTCTCCGGCGGGGTGCGGCTGGAGAACGTCGAGGCGATCGCCGCGGCCGGCGTGGACCGGATATCAATCGGCGCCTTGACCCACTCGGCGCCGGCGCTCGACGTCGCGCTGGACCTGATCGGCTGATGGCCGCGGCCGCCGCCCCGGCAGATCCGTTGTAGCATCGCTCGACGCGTCCCGGCGAGGCGCGTCTCGCTCGCGCATCCGGCCGCGCTCGTCCCGCTTGTCGCGGGACACCGTGCCCGCGCGGCCTTCTGAGCATGCTTTGCCGGACCTGCCGGAGCAGTGGCTGCCCTGAGCGGGTGTGGTTCGAAGGCCATCGGAGGTCCGAACGGGCATGGCTCCCCGAAGGGGAGAGTGAGGGCCGACGTTGAGCGCAGCCGGACTCGCAGGGGCCGGCAAGCGGGCCTGAGAAGCGTACCCGCTCAAGGCATACTTTCTGAGAAAGGAAGGGGTGGATGGCGGAATTCAAGCTGGTCAGCGAGATGAAGCCGTGCGGCGACCAGCCGCAGGCGATCGATAAGCTCAGCCTCGGCCTCGAGAAAGGAAAGCGGTTCCAGACGCTACTTGGCGTGACCGGTTCCGGCAAGACCTTCACGATGGCCAACGTCATCGCCAAGATTCCCCGGCCCACTCTCGTCATCTCCCACAATAAAACGCTGGCGGCCCAGCTCTACAGCGAGCTCAAGAGTTTCTTCCCGGAAACCGCGGTCGAATATTTCGTCAGCTATTACGACTATTACCAGCCGGAGGCGTACATCCCGCAGACCGACACGTACATCGAGAAGGACGCCTCGATTAATGACCGGCTGGACCGGCTGAGGCTTTCCGCAACGACGAGCCTGTTGTCCCGCCAGGACGTCATCATCGTCGCCTCCGTCTCCTGCATCTACAACCTCGGTTCCCCCGACGATTACAAGCAGATGCTCCTCTTCTTTGAGGTGGGCCAGGAGATCCCGAGGCGGGAGCTGCTGACGCGCCTCGTGGGGCTGCTCTACGAGCGCAACGACATCGATTTTACCCGCGGGCGTTTCCGGGTGCGCGGCGAAACGGTGGAGATTTTCCCGGCGTATGAAGAGACGGCAGTCCGCCTGGAGACCTTCGGCGATCGGATCGAGAAGATGTCGATCGTCAATCCGCTGACCGGCGAGGTTCTGCAGAAACTGGAAAAGTGGGCCCTTTATCCGGCGAAGCATTTCATCACCACCTCCGAACGGGTCGAGCAGGGGTTGAAAGAGATTGAGGCCGAGCTGGAACGTCGTCTGAAGGAGATGAGGGACAGGGGAAAGCTTCTCGAGGCGCAGAGGCTGGAATCCCGCACCCATTACGATATGGAAATGTTAAGGGAGATGGGGTTCTGCAACGGGATAGAGAATTACTCCCGCGCTCTTTCCGGCCGCCCTCCAGGCTCGAGGCCGTACTGCCTTTTGGATTATTTCCCGAAAGATTTCCTGACGGTCATTGACGAGTCGCACGTGACGCTCCCGCAGCTGCGGGGCATGTTTGAAGGGGACCGGGCCCGAAAGCAGGTTCTGGTGGATTTCGGGTTCAGGTTGCCCTCCTGCTTGGATAACCGCCCCCTTAAGTTTGATGAACTGGAGAGCCTCGTTGGGCAGGCGGTATTCGTATCGGCCACGCCGGGCCCTTACGAGGCGAAGAATTCGCTTGGAGAGA
The DNA here is from genome assembly GCA_964373715.1 of uncultured Planctomycetia bacterium. GTDB lineage: Bacteria > Omnitrophota > Gorgyraeia > 1-14-0-20-64-10 > 1-14-0-20-64-10 > CAMTXI01. The sequence goes on from CAYJVR010000007.1 coordinate 75,160, forward strand.
TAGTCGAGCAGGTGATTCGTCCCACCGGCCTGGTGGATCCTGAGATTGAGGTCCGGTCGATTACGGGACAGGTGGACGATCTGGTCCATGAGGTGAAGAAACGGGCTGAAGAGGGGGAAAGGGTTTTGATCACGACTTTAACGAAACGGATGGCCGAGGACCTCTCGGCCCATTTGAAGGAGATGAAGATTAGAGTCACCTACATCCATTCCGACCTCGATGCTTTTGAGCGGGTGGAGGTTTTGAAAAATCTGCGTAAAGGGAACTTCGACTGCGTTGTCGGGGTCAACCTGCTTCGTGAAGGGCTTGACCTGCCGGAGGTATCGCTGGTCTGCGTGCTCGATGCCGACAAAGAGGGCTTTTTGCGCTCATCCACCTCTTTGGTCCAGGTGTCCGGCCGCGCCGCTCGGCACCTGCATGGGCGCGTGATCTTTTACGGAGAGAAGATAACCGACGCGATGAGTTATGCGATTCGAGAAACCAAACGGCGCCGGAAGATCCAGCTTGCGTATAATGAAAAACACAAAATTACCCCCCGTTCGGTCGAGAAGGCAATCCGTGACGGGATCGAGACGTCGGCGAAAGAGGAGGCGCAGGATCTTGTGCGGAGCGCGGCCGGTTTCAGCGATGACCAGTTTGATTTGCAGGAGGTGATCGCGGATCTGGAGAGAGAAATGGAGTTGGCGGCGAGGAACCTGCAGTTTGAGCGGGCCGCCGGTTTCCGCGACCAGGTGGCTGTTCTGCGCGAAAAGGGGATGGCCGGCTTGACCTCGTTTGAAAAAAAGATCGCATCGGGAGGAAAATCCCGGCGGTGGAAGAGGCGGTAAAGCAGAGAAATGACGGACGAGGCGATACTCAACATTTTGAGGAACCGGTCGGGGAGCTACGTCTCCGGTGAAGAGTTGAGCCGGATTGTCGGTGTGTCGCGCGCCGCGATTTGGAAAGAGATCCAGAAAATGAGGGCGGGGGGGTACAAGGTTCTTGCCCAGCCGCACACCGGTTACCAGCTGGTAGGCGTTCCCGACAAACTTATCCCCCAGGAGCTGATGTGGAACCTTCCGGTCAAGAAGGTGGGGCGAAGGGTTTACGCCTATGAATCGACCGAATCCACAATGGATGTCGCCCACCGGCTTGCCTCCGGCGGGGAGCCGGAAGGTTCCGTGGTTGTCGCCGAATTCCAGGAGAAAGGGCGCGGCCGGCTCGGCCGGACCTGGATCTCGCCGAAAGGCAAGGGGATTTACCTCTCCGTGATACTGCGGCCTTCGCTGCATCTTTCGGAGGTGTCGTTGATCACGCTCATGGCGGCGGCGGCTGTGGCCTCGGCGGTGCGGAACCGGACAGGCTTGAATCCGGAGATCAAATGGCCGAACGATATTCTGATCGGCGGCAAGAAGGTTGCCGGCATCTTGACGGAATTGAACGCCGAGCTTAACCGGGTGAATTACGTTATTATCGGGATCGGGATGAACGTCAACACGCCGGTGTCGAGCCTCCCAAGCCACGCCACCTCTTTGGCCGAAGCGGCAGGTGCTAAAGTGGAAAGGATAGCGTTAGCCAGAGCGCTGTTCTTGGAACTCGACCGGTTTTATGAAGCCTTCTCTGTGCGGCAATTTGACTTCATTCTGGAATCGTGGCGTAAGTTCGCCGGTTTTCTGGGCAGGCGCGTCCGGGTGGTGGCGGAGGGCCGGACGGTGGACGGCCAAGCGCTGGACCTGGATTCCAACGGGGCGCTGCTCGTCCGGACGGACACGGGCTTTATCGAATCGTTGCCCGCCGGCGAAGTTTTGGTGGTACGTTAATAGCGATGAGATAAAAGGACTTTCATGTCGAACAGAAAATCCATCTGGGTCTTTTTCGCGGGTATTACGGTTCTTTCCTTCCTCGCACCTCGCATAGCCCCGGCTGAACAGCAGGGGCAGGTCTTTTTGCTTGAGGTCAAGGGGACGATTGATTTGGCCGTCGCCCGTTATATCACCCGGGGTTTGGAGGAAGCCCGAAAAGCCCAAGCTTCCGCCGTGGTGATTCAGCTGGATACACCCGGCGGAATGGATGGTTCCATGAGGAAAATCGTCCAGGAGATACTTAATTCTCCCACGCCGGTGATCGTTTATGTTTCTCCACAGGGGGCGAGGGCCGCTTCCGCCGGCGCTTTTATCACGCTGGCGGCGCATGTCTCTGCTATGGCGCCCGGGACCAACATCGGGGCCGCCCACCCGGTCCATATCGGCCCCGGAGAATCGGTTTTCGGCCGGAAAGAGGGAGAGAAACCCTCCGTTATGGATGAGAAGATGACCAATGACGCTGTCGCTCACATCCAGTCGATAGCCGACATCCGGGGCAGAGACCTGGTTTTGTCCGAAGAGATGGTGCGCGAGAGCCGTTCTTCAACCGCTGATGAAGCCAAGAAGCGAAAGATGGTGGATCTGGTCGCAAATGATATGGACGACCTCTTCGCGCAGACGGAAGGACTCCAGTTGAAGACCGTTTTCGGCATGGCAACACTGTCGCTGAAAGGGCTGCCTCAAAAAACCGTTCGGATGTCGGCAGTGGAAAAGGGGCTTCACCAGATTGCCCATCCGAACATCGCCTATATCCTCCTGCTGTTGGGAATTTACAGCATGATTTTTGAGCTCTCGACGCCCGGCGCTGTTTTTCCGGGGGTTCTCGGGGCGATCCTGCTGGTTCTGGGGTTCGTCGCTTTGGAGATGTTGGAGGTCAACTGGGCAGGGATCTCGCTGATTTTCCTCGCGCTGCTGTTTTTTATCGCCGATATCAAATTGCCCGGTTACGGGGCGTTGACCGTGGGGGGCATTGTTGCTTTTCTCTTGGGTTCCGCCTTCTTGTTTCCGGGAGCCCGTTTGCCGCACTTGAAATTGGCTTGGAAGACTATCGGTGTCGCCACGGCGATGACCGCCGGCTTCTTCATATTTATCGTTGGGGCGGGGATCCGGGTTTTGGGAAAGAGGGTGACCAGCGGACTTCAGGGGCTGATCGGCGCTGAGGGAACGGCGAAAACCGATTTGAAGCCGGAAGGGCTCGTGCATGTCCAGGGGGAAGAATGGATGGCTCGTGCGCACCAGGCACTCAGAAAGGGGACTCGGGTAAGGGTCGTTAAGCTGGATGGGTTAACTGTCCATGTGGAAGCTGTGGAGGAGGGTTCCTGATGCAGTATGTTCTGTTGTTCGTCGTTGTTTTCGCCGTTCTGCTTCTGGTGAGCATGCTTCGAATCGTTCCGGAATACCCCGGCTGGTGGTTTACCGATGGAGTATCGCGAAAGCGACAAGCAGGATTCCGGCAATGACTAGCACCGCCACCAAAGCGCCGACCACCAGATGGGCGGTCGTGTCCGGTTTTCCGGCCGGTTCCGAAGGGGGTGGGTTCTTTTGTCTTTGCTCGTCGTAGATCGTTTGGAGTTCACCCCGTTCCAGCCAAAGCCCGCGGCACCGCGTGCAGCGGTCCACCAGAAGGGTCACCCCTTCGTTATAAGGCAGTTCTTCCATCAACTGCTGGCAGCGGGGGCAGGTGACGCGCTCGTTCGAGGCTTTCTTTCTCGTCTCCTTCGCGGGCGGCGGCAGATCGGGCATGTCCGCGTTGGTTTGGGCCAGCCGGGTCAGTTCTCCGGCATCCAGCCAGATGCCGTCGGAGAGCTCGCACCAATCCAAAGAGATCCCTTTGTCTTCAATAGGTCGCATGGCGGCCTGGTCCGCGGGACATTTCATCGGTTTACCCCCTCCGGGTGGGTTATTCGAAGCATACCGCAACGATGTTTTTCCGTCAATTCTTTGTGGAGGTCCCGGCGATGATTCTTCCGGCGGCGGTGGTTGTGGCTGCGGCTTTGTGGGTGGGAGGCCAGCTGTTTTTCGCCGCGGTGGTCACCCCGGCTGTTTTCCGTTCGCTCCAGAAAGAGGAAGCTTCAAAATTTTTGGGCACTTTGTTCCAGATTGCCAACCAGTGGTTCTTTTTCTGGGGTTTAGTCATGGTCGTTTCCCTTCTTTTGTTCTTCTGGGAGCACCATTTTGAATTCCCCGCTCTTATTCTCGAGATTCCGGCCGGTTTGGCTTTTCTACTGACCTGCCACTCCGTTTTCATTATCCATCCCCAGATCCGTGAGTTGAAGAGGAAGATGTCACTGCCTGATTTTCACGGGTCCGTCCACCTGCAGGTCATGGAGTTTTCGTTCGGCCGCCTGCACCGCTATTCCGTGACCCTTCATCTTTTGGTCTTAGGTTTAGGGTTGGCGATTTTGGTTTCGATCCCTTCTTCCCTCAAGTAAATGGATAAAAAGAAGTTGTCCGCTTTCTGGCAGGACCTGCGCCTCCGGCTGAAGGAATGGGGCCGTGAGCTGATTGATTTCAAGGGGACTCCTCACCAGTTGGGGGTTGCCTTTGGGCTGGGGATCCTGATCGGCGTCATTCCGGGCACCGGCCTTGTTGCGGCGGCGGCGGCGGCCGCGATCCTCCGGTTAAACTTGCCGGTTACGGTGGCTGGCGCTTGCCTGACCAACCCTCTGACCATGCCGTTTATCTATGGGGCCGGGTATGCGCTGGGTCTCCGCCTCTTGGGGGATTGGCTGCCTCTTCACCAGGCCGCCCGGGTCCTTGTCAGCACGGTTGCCGGAACGCTCATACTCAGCTTGATTGCCGGCGCTGCCGGCTATCTCGTCGCTTTCCTTGTCATTCTGATTATCCGGCTTCTTAAACCTTCGTCATCGTAGCCAGCACCCGTCATTGCGAGCCCTCGCAAGGGCGAAGCAATTCCTTACAAGGTGATAGTTTGTAGTTAATAGTAAATATAGTTAATAATTTCTATTGAAAGACTCTGGTCTTTAAAGGTATACTTCCTATATATCCCGACCATGAAAACTGGACGATTTTTGCCAAGATTTATAGCGCTTTTACTAGCATTCTCGCTGAGTGTGCCGTCACCCTCCTTTGCTCTGCGTCCTCAACAGGCGCCGGAGAGCAGCGAAGGGCGGCGGCTCGCCATGCTTTTGCTTTCAGGCAGGTCTTCCGCCGGATTAGAAGAGGGGAGTTATGGATTTGGTTTGACCGAGCGGGAATGGGCCGGCCTCAAGTACCTGATGAAGGATCAGCTGCCGGATCCGAACGAACCCGGTGCCTTGAACGATGTGCGGGGATATCTTGCCCAGCTCGTCCGTGAAGGCTATGGCCCCGAAGAACCCCTTTCCGTCGGAGATCGCCAGCTTGCCGAAAATCTTTCCCGCAGATTAGGAGAGATCTCCCTCCAGCGGGCGAGAGAGGCTCCCGTGATGCGTCCTCAGCCGACGGCGACTCAAGCATCTGCCGGCACTCCAGGAACGGTTATTCCTCCCGGTGTCTATGATCCCTCTCAGCAGGGTCCCGCTCAGGGGATGGTGAAGATTGGGGAGGGTTATTTCAATAAGAAGACCGTTGTTCTAGGGGTTTTGGCCGTTGCCCTTCTGGGTATTGCGGGATATTTAGCTTTCGGTCCTTTCTGGAAAAAGGGGCCCGAGGATGTTAAAGAGCCGAAGCCCGGCATTGAGAAAAAAGATGCTCCTCAGAAGAAGCCGCTGAATAAAAGGGACGGCGGCTTAGAGGAAAAGGTCGGGGAACTCAATAAGCTGAGCCTTGAGGTTGTCAGGGGATGGACACAGCTGGGCCGGCGGGCGCAGATTCTCGATATGAGGGGATTAGCGAACGCGGTTGGGGTTACAGAGCAGAAGATCCAGGTCCCGATCGTCCTTCCACGGGAGGCCGAGAGGATTCTCACGGAGAACCGGACGGTTGTTCTTCAGGCGCTTCAGCCTCCGGCCGCCGGGCAATCCGATGTTCTCATTCTGCAGGAGATCGCGTTAAACCCGGAAGACGAAAACGTCACGCAGGAAACGCTGTCTTCACAGCGTTCTTTCCTGAACAGACAGCTTGAAAGCATCGCCGCCTCCCGGTCGGGGGGGCAGGTCCGCCTCTCTTCATCCGCCAGAACCTTCGAGCAGATACGCCTCTTCTTAACACTGCATGATCCATGGGCGGTCATCGTTTCCATGCCGGGCGGTCAGCCGGCATGGACCTACCTGGATGCGCATATGGACGCGGACGGGAAGTTTGTGAAGATCGCGAACGATCTTCTCCCCGGCAAGCCAGGCGACTACGATTACGACCTCACCCTATTGGACGGCGTCCTTTCTTTTGACATGGATATAGGAGGCGGTATTTACTCCCGTGTGGATGTTCCGCCGGGAAGACTCCAGGCGGTCATTATTGCCCGCCCCAAAAATAAATTCGGCGGGTTGGAAGAGAATGCCGTTTGGACCAAAAGGATTGATCAAGGGTTCGACGGAAAACGCCTTCTGCTGTTCGGTTGGAGCGGATTTGTGGGGGGGCGGTTGCTCCAGGATCTTTCACAGCGTGTGGGCAGCCGTGTTTCCCATATCACGGCGGTAAGCCGGACTGCCGGCCCGGTTCCCGGCCCCGGTTCTCCTCTTTCGGGCAAGTTCACTCCGCGGGCGGGCGACCTGCTCCAGATCAGCTTCATCCGGCAGATCGTCAATCCGTCCGGCAGATTCGATGTCCGGCCGGACAAGATCTTTATGCCCGCAGGACTCGCTTGGCAGCATCCGCCCTCTTTGGGGCGCCAGCCTACAGAAGCCGATCTGCAGGCGATTCTCGAAGAAGAACTTTTATTCAACGGTATGACCGTTTTAATGTTGAGCGCTGTGATGTCTGACCGGCAGCAGCTCATCGTGACCTCTTCCAACGCGATTGACGTTATGGTGAGTCAATTGCCGGAGGCTCAGCGGCCGGCGCTGCAACAGCAGGCAGTCGAGATGGCGCGCCGCTATCTGGCCGCTTGGGTGCCGGCCATTGAGAAGCAGCAGAACCCGACAGCGGACGAGTTGAGATCTTTTGTCCGCAAGGATCTCGAGCAATTTCCTCCCGCGGATCCGGCGTTTGTCCGCCGACTCAGCTATCCCTATTCGATGTTGCTGCGGGAAGAGATTTTGAAGTTGGCTGCCGAGAGATCGGGTAAAGAGATCCGTGTGCTGCGGATCTCCGATGTCTACGGGCCGGGTCAGCCGCTTGGCCGGGCCGTCTTGAATCCGGACCGCTCGGCGCGCCGGCCACAGCGGTTTTTAGCGGCATTGCTCGAGAGTTCGACCGGCTGGACGGAGTGGATCAGCCAATACGGTTCCCGCGCTCATGGTTTTCAGATCGACGGACAGGGGCATCTGACCGTCGCCATTCGTAACGACTGGGTCGCTCCCACTTATGTCGGAGATGTGACCCAGATGTTGATTCGCGCGGCGGTGGCTGACATTCCGAAAGAGCAGGTTGTTCTTGAAGTCAGCGCCCCTTGGATCTCCAACAGGCAGATGGTGGAAACGATCCGTGACGTTGTCAGCGAAACCGTCGGCCAGGCGGATGTCGTTATACAGACGCAGGGCGCTCGGCAAGAAAAGCCGGCGGCCCGAAGCCGGGATCTGCGGCGATTAGGATTGACGTCAGTATCGCTCACGCCGCTGGACCAAGGGCTGCGGAATTGGCTTAGCCTCGGCGCCGCTGGACTGGAAGAAGGGCTGAAGTTCGGCGATCCGATGGTGTGGAAAGACGAGCGCGAGAGGACGGAGAAGATCGTCCAGGGCGCAATCGATTTCCTCCGGCAGAGAGCGGAGGTCTACGGAGTGGCTTATCCGGCGCTTTTCTCCGCTGCGGTTGTTGATCCGAGAATCGAGCACCTGAACCGGATGTGGGAAGGCATCCAGGCCGACATGGCCGGCCAGCCGGTTGTCGTGAGCGTGAAGGATCTTTACGCCGTGAAGCCGGAGGTCCAGATCAAACGGTTCGGCCAGGTGATTTGGGGCGAGAGTCTAACCGCCCTTTCCTGGAAAGAGATTCCTTACAACATCGCCCAGTCCCTGCTTTTCAGCGAAGTGGCATGGGCCACCGGTTTCCTGGACGCTCCCGGCAATCCGCTCACCGATTTCTACAAGAAGACCCGTGACAAGCAGCAGGAAGATTCCCTGATCACCGCGCAGGGGGTCCCCACGCTTCCGGCGTACGTCCGGTTCGTGCTCGGCGGGTATTCCTTTGAACGGCTGCGCTCTCTTCCAAACCAGCAGAAACAGGACGTGCTCAAGCGGGCGCTGCTGCTGGTGCTCAAGGGCAACGCTTTGGACCCGAACGTGCTCGACAAGCTGAAAGTTAACGCGGATTTGTTGAGCCAGCAGCTCGCCGATCAAAGCAGTCTGATTCTCAACGACACCGATGCGCTTGTGAATGCGCTGACTGATCCGTCGGTTCGGGAAACGGTTTTATTCCCGGACAATACCGGCGTCGAGATGATCGGCGCGACGCTGTTGACCGCAGTCTACCTCAGGATGTATCCGGCAAGGAAGGTGACATGGGGCGTGAAGGAAGCTCCCTATCTGAAGGTGGACGTGGCCCGGCGGGACTTGACCGGATGGGACACGGTTGTGGACCAGGTTGACGGCCGAAGCTGGCTGGCCCGTTTCCGGGACGGCAAGTACAATCCCGGCCAGGATCCCCAGGTTCAGCAGCTCTTCGATTTTATGGCTGGTGCGGTCGGTGAGCCGGGTCGCTTTGAGGTCATGAGCCATTCGTGGCTCGAGAGTGGTCTTTCGGGGAAGCAGATTCCGGCCGATTTAGCCGCCCGTGTCGGCGGACGAAGCCGGATTCTGATCGCCGATGGCGAATGGCTAAACGAGCGGTTTGCCAACGGCGTTCCTTATCCGCAGGGGACCTCGTACGAGATGGCGTGGGGGTATCTCGGCGAGAAAGGGATCCAGCAGTTCGGCCTTCTGCGGATGATCAAGGACAAATTCATCGTCGTTATTCCTCCGGGGCGTGTTCCGGACGATTTCGAGGTGCTCGAAGGGGGAGTCCAGGGTCTTGTGAGCTTTGCCCGGTTTGAGGCCGGGTTGGAGGAGCCGACGCAGGAGCAGATCTCAGAACGGATTCGGGTCATGGGCGATGTTTCCTACGATCTTGCCACTGAAATATTCGAGATGAGCGAGAGACAGAATCGTCCTATTGCGGAGCTTCTGCAAAGTCAGCCGATTTTGGAGATGGTACTGCCCCTGTTTGACGCCGATAAACAACTTCGGAAATCCTTGAGGCGAGGCGGCCTTACTGTTTCGGAAGTCGAGGAGTCGATTCAGCGGCTGATTGAAGGCCCGCAGCCGGAGACCCGGCTGCTGCTGGCGGAAACCGTTCTCAACGTCCTGGCGATAAGACGTCAACACGGCGCCTCTTTGGACTATCCGGACATCCTAGCTGATTTCCGGACCTTAGCGAAAGGTGAAATCGCTGCGAATCAGGCGAGATACAGACAGGTAGAACCATTAGTAGACATCTCCGCGCTGGCATTGATCGAATGGGCGAAAGTCAGCGTCGGACTTTTCCCCGCCGGGCTGGAGGAGCCGACGCAGGACCAGGTTCGGGCCGCGGCGCTGCAGATACTTCAGTCCCCGGAGACTCGCGGGGGGCGGTGGGTCTTGTTCATTCCTCAGTTGGACGCGTCGGTCCGTGATGCGCTGATTGACGACACCCGCGCGGCGATTAACGCCAACCAGGCGGGGTGGATCTCTGGAGGATTGCTGACGAAAAAAGAGTTGAACCATCTGCGTGGCGACGTCAACACGGCGATCCAGAAAGCCAATTCTCAACTTGCAAGAGAGAGCAAAGAGAAGGCCAAAGTGAAAACCGAAGCGTCCCCCACGAGCCCGACGGCTTCTGCTCAGCCTCAAGTCCGTCAGCCGCCGGCCGCGCCGGTTGTTTCTTCGCCCGCCGTTTCAGTCCCTGCTCGTCCGGTGACCGGCTGGAACGCGGAGGTCGAGCGGGTGGTTGAGGCCGTCAGACAGGGCCGCCGGGGGTCCATCTTGCGGCTCCAGGACCACGACGTGGTCAACAGCCAGGAATTCCTCGATTTTGTTGATGAAATTATACGGCGCGGTGTTCCGGCGAACCGGATCGTTGTTTTGACCGAAGTCGGCAAACCCTCGACCCAGGCCCTGATCGAAAGCATGGGCAGGATGGGGATCCGGGACCAGGTCCTCCAGATTTTCCAATCCGGCGCGGCCTACCCGCTCATGCAGACCTACTTCGCCCGGGGCGGCCAGGTGCCGATCAACCTGAGGGCCGTTTTTCCCGATCGACAAAGGCTCGACCTGATCCACGGGATGCACCGGCAGTTGTACCCCTTGTGGGAGAATTTGCTTGCCCGTGCCCGGCAGGGGGGCGTGACGAGCCCGTCTTCGGTCAACCAGATATCCAGAGGTCTTGCCGACAGGGGCGTCGGCCAAATTTGGGAGCGGTCCTCTCCGGCTTACTGGTTTCTGGGTTTCTTTTCCGCTGTTTATGGGAATGCGATGGCGGACATTTATGTCCGGGGGGATGAGACGAGGGCCATTGCCGGCACTCAGGTTGATTTGGATACGAGGGAGTGGAGCACGAATGAGAGGGATGCGACCATCGCTGCCCAGTGGAATCAGATCATGGGCGACCTCCGGTCCGAAGGGTTTTTGATCCTGGGTGAGTTCGGCGGCATGCATGATTCCATCGTGGGCCGGCTTCAACCGGGAGAGATTCCTTTCGCGGTCAGCCGCAGCGAGGTTGCCTCTGGTATCGACAACGATCCGTTCCTTGATCTTGCGCGGCGGCGGAACGAACAAGGGCGTTTGGGCCAGCCCTTCGACGTGGCCGATTTGCCTCTGGTCCAAAAGTTCCCGATCTACAGCCGTCTGAAAGAACTCTGGGTCAGTCTCCCGAGGAGGGGTTTCCTCGGTGAGACTCGGGCTGCTCTCTCCGGCATCAAGGAAATACTTTCCGGCCTTCAGGGCCAGCAGGTGGCGGAGCTGAACAGGAAGATATTCGAGGTTACCTCGCAAGGACGGTGGCCCGCCGGAGTAATCCAGTCCCCGGCGGATGTCGATTTGGCGCAGGCCTACCTCATCTATGCGTGGTTGAACGATCCTTCGCGAAATCTCGTGACGCCCGAGTTTAAGCAGGTACTTCCGGCGGATGTCACCGGCATGACGGAACAGAACTGGTTCCGGGTGTTTGCCGACCGCGTGACGGCAGCCGGCCGAGAAAAGTGGGAAAACGCGATTGCGCAGGTGCTTTCCCAAGGGTATGGAATTCCCGAGCCACAGCTGAGATCTCGTCTGCAAAAATACGATTTCAATGTGTTTCGGGTGACATGGGGAGCCTCTGTCGAATCCTTGGTGGATTTCTACGCGCGTGTTCTCGGCGTTTCTCTGCAGCCGGAAGAGAGGGCTGCTATGGCGAGCAGGCTCTCTTTGTTAGCCCAGCCCCAGTCGGTGTCTCTGCCGGCAGAGATTGAGCAGGCCTACGAAAGGCTTTTAAGGGCGGGGCCGATGGATTTCATGGCGCGGTTTGAGGAGCTCGAAGAAGTGGTCGGCCGGTTTCTCGCTCTTCACCCGGGAGAGATCCAGAATGACGCTTTGAGGCGGTGGATGGATGCCACCGCTTATACGCCGGAGGAGACGGCGATTATTAAAAGAACTGCGGAACGAATTGTCGCAGCGTTCAATCCGGGCAATCCGCGGTCGGCGGTTTTTGTGAATGAGATCGTCCGGTGGTCTAGGCCGATGTCGTTGAGGGCAACGAATAGTTTGTGGCTGGATGCCGGGATTTCGGTTTATACGCCGGGTTTCCTGAAGCTGTTTCACGACGATGCGATGCAGTCGCTGACGTCGGACAGTTATTTCGCCGTTTCTCCCAAGCAGGGTTTCCCCTCCAGCTGGCGTGTTCCAACGGCGGCTTTTTTGGGTTCCAAAACCAGGTTTGCCGGCAAGTCAGCTCATGAAATCACCCATGCGGAATTGTTCCGGAACGCGCCGGATTGGTGGCACACGCAGGGTCAGGGGGCGGTTGCTCCTGCCGATAGGATTACCCGCGCGGTGCAGACCCTGATCGAAGACAGCGCAGCCCGAGAAATAAGGGAGGCTCGCCGGCCTTCGTTGCCGCCGTTTACGTCTTCTCCGAATGCCGGGCCTGCGGCGATTCAGTATCTCTACGAGGAAGGCCAGCGGATTTCCGGAAACCCTGAAGCATGGGATAGTTTCTTCCAATCGGTCGGTTTTATGCCGTTTACCGGTATCCATTACGCGCAAGGGCCGATTTTGGCCGGTATCGCTTACGGGATCGGCCGCGAGATTGCCGTGCAGAAGTCTCAGACAGATCCGTATGAGAGAGCTTTACGGTTCGTCGCGTTCTACGCCCGTTCCGCCAAAGACTTGAGTACTCAGGAATTGATCCGTGCAGCCGCGGAATTCCGGAACCTGCCGGAGAACCAGGCCGGCCTGGAGGAGCCGAGTCAAGAAGAGATTCGCAAGGAGGCGGTTGAACTTCTGAAGATCCACACCGGACGCGATGCGATCCGCAACGGTAAATGGGCTCCGCTGATACAGTTTCTCGAACAGAGTGCTTTGGAGACTTTGCAAGCACTCCTTGACAACCCAAGACAGACGGTTCCACCCAATGAGCAAGTTTGGAAACAACAAGGGTTGCTCAAAGGGGGTGGCGTTGCAAAGCTACTCGTTGGTGATATTGGAGAGGCCAAGCGCCGGGCTCAAGAACGCCTCAAGAGGAAAGTGGATGAGGCCGCGGGAGAGAAGGTTCGGGAGGAAGGAAAACAAAAAGCTGCTGAAGCTGAGCGTCTCATGCGTCCGGCGAAATGGGCCCACCAAGAGATGCTACCGGCTCTCAGGCGATTGGCCGAATCCCATCTGAACGATTTCTCGAGATTGCGCCAAGCTGGAGAGGCGCTTCCCGACCAGAAACAAGCGTGGCAATCGGTAGTAGATCAGCTTGAGCAAGCGACCCAGCAGTGGCGGCAGGAGGGACCGACTGCAGTTTCGGAACTTCAGTTCTTTACGCAGCTTGTTCACCGATTAAATCAACAGTGGTTTCTTGACCGTCAAGAACTACTTGCCATCGCTTCTGGGACAGCCATAGAAGGAGCCGTCGACGTTGCGGACTCTCTGGCCGTCGCCCGCGTCGTCAGAAGCAGGCGATACGAGTTGGAAGGACGGTTGGTTCCTGTCTATTTTATAGAGGAACTTTTCCCGCCACGCCGCGGCGAGCTGTTAGTCGGATGGACTCCAGTAGGGATTATTCTGATGCCTTTGAAGAATTTAGCCGAGATAGCGCAGTTTCCTTGGGGGGTTCCAAAGAGGTCGGAGACTTGGCTACGGAAGGGATTTAGCCCAAGCTTTGTTGCCGCCGTTTCAGAGCTGTATGGGGAGAGAACTCGTCGGCGATACAAAGAGACCGAACGATATCTTCCCGTCCTGTCGGAGGAAGTCCTTTTTGAAGAGATTCGGCACGCTCTCGACCATACCCGCGTGCAGGCCGCCACAGGGAAGACCTTCTTTACCGCCGGCGATGAATTTTTTGCGCAGTTCGTAGAAACGCAGCTTCGGCCAAACGGACTTTTGCGGGACATCCTCTGGGAGCATCCTGTCCTGGAAGGCGTTGAGTTCGAGAAACTGGAAGCCCCTCAGATGGCTGCATTAAAACGGGCTTTTGCCCAGAGTTTATTTGAGTTCTCCGGAGGGATGACCTTCGCCGCTGCAGAGTCAGATCCAACCCGGAGTGTGGGAGACTGGCTTTACTTTCAGGTGAGATGGGCCCTGAGTCAGAGTGCAGAATCTTCCTATTCCAACATGCTTTATGCAAATGTCGGAAAACTGGGAATTCTCTTGCTTGCCGAAGAGTTTGGGATAGCGCAGATTCCGTGGAGGACGGGTGCTTGGATAAACATCAAGAAGGACCAGCTGGCCTCGATGGCCCTGGCCATCGCCGAACATCCCCCAGAAAAAATTCGGCTGGCGATGAAAGCGATTTACGCGCGCGAGTTCATCCATCCCATTGACGAACCTCCATTCCCAGAGATTGGCCCCGATGGAAACCTTGTCCCGCGACCTGGCGCCGGATTGGAGGAGGGGTCGGCGGAAACCCCTGCGGCGCCTCAGCTAAATCTTATCGTCCGCGGAATGCTTGAGCATGATTACGGTATGCCGGGTCAAGAGAGCCAGGTGCTGGAGATTCAAAGCAGGAACCCGCGGCCGCAGGGAGATTGGCACAGGGAGCTTTTCCACGGGTACGCGCAGGCGGAGCGGGCGATCGTGGCGCAGGATCAGGGCAGCTGGTGGAGTCCCGATACGCTCAGGTTGGCGGGTTTTCTTGCTTTTGAGATCAAAGGGGGCGACGAGGATGCTCCGATTCCGGAGCGGGAGAAGATCGAGATTGTCCATCTGGCGGTCCATTCGGATTATTGGGAATCCGGACAGGTGGAGAAAGAGATGGTGGCTTTGCTGCGCGGCGACTACCCGGAACTGCCCATTGTGATGACCGTGCACGAGGAGGACCGCAGCACACTGGAGTTTTTGAAAAGGCTCGGTTCCACCTCCGTTCGGCTCCCCCACCGGTTCGGTGATCGCGATGGTTTTGAGTTTCTGCTGTCGGAAGCGGATCGGGAAGGTGCCCTTGGTGTTGTTCCGGAACAGGATTTCAACTTCAAGGTTCTTCAAATTAGAAATTGGGTTGCAGAGGGACAGATGTCCGTTGAGACAGCGGCTTTAGAAGTGGTGCGGGTGCTGGAGCAGGTGAAGGAAAGGTCCGCTTTCAATAGCTGGGGCTATGTTCGTGACATTTTGGATTTGGCTGAGAATGAGGTGGGGCTGGGTGGTGCCGTGTTTCTGCGGCTTTTCGCGGAGCAGGCGGTGAGGATGGCGCGCGGGGGACAGGA
>CAYJVR010000008.1:0-78842 GCA_964373715.1 uncultured Planctomycetia bacterium
AGCGGTGTATTGGTTCAGTGTATTAACCGTGTAGCCGGTTGTCTGGGCATTCCGCATGAAAGAAGTCCGGTTCCCCACCGGATCGTACGAGTACGCCTGTGTTACCCCGGGCAGAGCCACCCCCACCAGCCGGTCCAACGCATCGTAGGTGAAGCTCGTTGCCTTCGGTGGCTTATTTGCTATCTTCTGCGTCAGACCGGTCCAGTTGCCCACCGCGTCCACCGCGTAGTCGAACCGGGAGATCATCTCGCTGTCGGCGGGGTCCCGCGTCAGCACCTGCGTCAGCCGGTCCGCATCGTCGTACTGGTACCGGGTCCTTACCCCGTTGGGATACCAGAGCACCGTCCGCCGCCCGGCCGCGTCGTAGTTGAAAACGTACTGGCCCGCGCCATCCCTGATCTTCGTCAGACGATTCAACGTGTCGTACTCGTACGTGATGAAGCTCCCGTCCGGGTAGATGAGCCGGTTCCTTAACCCCACCGGGTCGTACCGGTACCGGACCGAGAAGCCGGCCGGTTGGACGGACTGGATCAGGCGGTTCAAGGCATCGTACTGGAAGGTGAACGCCCCGGCCACCACGTCGTTGACCGCCGTCAGGTTCCCCTGCGCGTCGTAGCTGAACCCGGCCGCGCAACTGGGACATCCCTTCGTGAGCAGGCGGTCGTCCGCGTCGTACGTGAAGGTCAGCATCTCCCCGGCACGGGTCTTCCGGCTCGTCAGGTTCCCCGCCGCGTCGTACGTCATCTGCTCGAAGGAGCCGTCCGGGTAGATCTGCTTCACCACCCGATCCAGCGCGTCGTAGTCGTACCGGGTCACGGCTCCTTTGGCATCCGTCACGAAGATCAGGTTACCGGCCAGGTCGTAGGCGAACTGCGTCACGCCGCCCAGCGGATCCGTGGAAGAGACCCGCCGGTTCGCGCCGTCGTACGAGAAGAGGGCCGGCCGGCCCTTGGCGTCCGTCACCCGGATCAGGTTCTTCCGGCTGTCGTAGAAAAAGGCCGTCACGTTCCCCAGCGTGTCGGTGCTCCGGATCAAATGATCGCGCGAATCGTACGCGTAGGCCGTCGCGTGCCCGAGCGGGTCCGTCGCGGAGAGAAGATTGTCGTTGGGGTCGTACGTGAAGGCGTCCTGCGTGGCGTCCGGGTGGCTCACCTTGATCATCCGGTCCCCTCCGTCGTAGACAAACTGCGTCGCGTGATTGTTCGCGTCCGTCACCGACAACATCCGCCCGGCCGCGTCGTAGGCAAACCGCGTCACGTTCCCCAGCGGGTCCGCCACCGACGTCAGGTTCCCCGCCGCGTCGTACGTGAAGCTCGTCACGTTCCCGTTCCGGTCCTTCCGGGTCAACGGAAGACCGTACCCGTTGTACGTAAACTCCGTCCGGCCCCCCAGTGGGTCCGTCACCACCAGGGCGTTCCCCTTCCCGTCCAACGTCCGCACCGTCCGGTGCCCGTTCTCATCCGTCCTCGTTACCCACAGGTGATAGCTCGAATCATACGAGAAGGTCTCCGCCCCACCCAGCGGATGGGTGATTGTGACCAGGTCCTGGTTGGCGTCGTACTCGTACGTCGTCCTTCTGCCCAGTGGAGTGAACCATTGACCCTGGGAATCGGTGCGGGAGGTCATGAGGTTGGTGTTGGGGTCGTAGGTGTAGTGGGTGGCCCCGCCCTCCGGATCGATGACCAGCGTGGTCAGCCCGATGAGCAGGTATTCGAAGCTCCAGACGTTGCTGGCCTCGTCTGTCATGCTCGAGGTTCCCAGCTGACGGTTGTACGCGAAGCTTACCTGGGAGCCGTCCGGCTTGGTCTGGCGGATGACCCGGTCCTCGGCGTTGTATTCGTAGAGTGTGGCGTTGCCTTTTGAATCCACGACGCTGGTGATGTTGTTCGGGTCGCCGGGGTCGGCGTAGCCGTAGGCAATCGTCCGCCCCAGCGGGTCGGTCACGGAGATGAGCCGGCCGTCAGGATCGTACCCGTAGCGCCAGACCCTACCCAGGGGGTCGGTTATCTGGGAAATCCTGTCGTTCTCGTAGCCGAAGGTGAGGGAGTGCCCCGTCCCATCCGAGAGGGTCTGCACCACGGAGCCGCTCGGCACAAGGCCGTACGTGTAAGTGAGCCGGTTCCCGTTGCGGTCCTCGACCGCCTGGATCCGGCCGGTGGGATCAAACAGGAACTTTGTGCCGAAGGTCTTGGTGAGGATCCAGCTGCCGTCGGGCTGCTTCTCCACCCGCATCCGGCCATCCAGATAGAGCGGGGAGAGGGGGGCCGCCTGGGTGAAGCGGTACAGCGAGCCGTCCGGGTCACGCACGGTCACCGTGCTGCCGCCGTTATCGTATAGGGCGATGTCCAGGTTCGTCACCCACCCCGTCCCCAGCACCCCGCCGGCGAAGGCATCCTGGCTGGAGTAGCTCCGCTCGAACCGGAGGTTGTTCCCGGTCCCCCGCCCGGGACCGGGGATCTCCAGATCCACGGAGGGGAGGTAAAACTTGCCGCCGGTCAGGAGAACCGGGTCGACCTGCTTGACGTTGTCGTTCTCAGGAATGGTCGGGCATGGTACCGGCGGGATCAATGATTCAGTGCTCGATTCCGATGGGCTGGGCGCCCCCTGTTCCGGGGCGACGTTTGCGAGGGCGGCACCGCCGGGGATATTCAAGCCCAGCGCCAGAGCGCACCCGGAGGCAATCACCCGATGCCACATGCGAATTTTTCTCATCTTAGTACCCCTGCGCGGGGGTCAGCCGGCCCGCCGCGCCGCTGGATTCATAGCGGGCGATGGTCGCCAGTGACTCCTGCGCCTCCCTGTACAGATGCTCGCCGGAGAGGGCATCCGGCCGAACCTGCGTAAACTCCTCCCTGGCCCGCTCCAGCTCCCGCAGGTAAAAATAGATCCGGCCGCGGGCCAGATGAACCTCCGATTCCCAGCCGGGAATTCCGGCCGCCTGCGCCAGAGCCGCCAGGGCATTGGGGATCTCCTTCATCTCGTAATAGATGTCGGCCATCTCCAGAAGGCATTCCGGCGCCATTTGCCCCCGCGTCACTGCCTCGCGGCCGTAGGCGATCGCCCGCTCCCGTCGGTCCGGCAGGGTGTAGTCGCTGCGCCAACTCTGCATCACCTTGAGGGCGTTGTACTCCCTCGTGAACATCTCCCGCGCCTTCTCGAACTGGTGCAGGCGGGAGTAGAGATCCCCCAGCCCCTCGTAGTCGTATCCGCGCAGGAAGCACTCCTCCGCCCGATGCTCATCTCCCATCCTGAGATAGGCCTTGCCCATCCCGGAATAGTCGTTCACCTTCCGGAAGCAGGCGAGGGCTCCCGGAAAATCCCGCCGCGCCAGCCGTACCAGCCCCAGTCCGCTCTGGTCGCCGATCCGGGCGAAATGTTTCTGCGCCTCATCGATCTTCCCTTCCTTGAGGGCCGTGATCCCCAGCCCGGAGGAATCGGTCACTTTCCCGAAGCATCGGCGCGCTTCCATGAAATCCCGGCGGCTCAAATGGACCAGCCCTAAGCCCGACCAGTCGTCCGCTTTCGCGAAGCACTCCTGGGCCTTCCTGTCTTGCCGCAGGCCAAGGTAAGTGAGTCCCATCCCCCGGTGATCCCGGCCGGCCTCAAAACATTCCAGCGCTTTCCGGAACTCCTTCTTCTTCGCCCAGCACAGTCCCATACCGCTGCGGTCGTTCCCCCGCTGGAAATAGGCCATCGCCTCATCCGGGCAGTTCAAGGCCAGCATCACCATCCCGCAGCCGGAGGCATCGCCCACCTGCTCGTAGAGCCCCAGCGCCTGGCGGTATTCCCGTTTCACGAAGGCCATGTAGGCATGGGCCCTCATCCCTGAGGCGTAGCCGAAGCTGCCGCTCACGGCGATCAGGGCGGCGGCCGATGCGAGGACGACCCAGCGAATGAAAACTGTCCTCATCGCAGGATCCCGATGTTCGTCACCCAGTTGACGGCCAGATCCAATGTGACGATCCCGATAATAAACAGGGCGATCAGGCAGGGCGCGTAGGTGAGCATCCGCATCCAGCGCGGCTTCCACCCAACCCTCTGAAGGAGAGGGCTCAAGAGAAGGGCCAGGGCCGGGGCGATGAACCAGAGGTTCTTCGTGACACAGCCGACCGCCGCCAGGAGAAGCCCCACCCCCACCTCCGCCCCAAAGACCGCCGGATGATTCGGGTGGTACGCCGTCGCCTTCTGGGGGCGCAGGTGGGCCGCGTCGTAGGTATTCCAGAAGACGGCGGTGCCGGTGGCCAGGTAGGCCCCGATCGCCACCGTCTCAACCACCAGCGAGCTTAAATAGACGTAGGTCGAGACGGCGAGGAACCGGAAGACGCGCAGCGGAGACCTCCTCCAGTCGATGATGACGGGAATGAGCGGGATCAGCATCGTTCCCATCATGACGAGATAAAAGTCCGACGACCAGAGGACGTGGTGCCGGATGTGGATCAGATACTCGAAGACGGTCTTCCCCGCCGGGACCGGCCAGAGGAGGAAGGAGCCGGGGAATCGGAAATGCCCGATGGAGACCGGCAGCACGATCCCCAGGATCAGGAGGAAGAGAAACATCACCGCCACCTGATGATGCGCCAGGGCATTGATCAGCACATCCACCTTCTCGTACCAGGGCACCTTCCGGGACCTCCACAAAGAAGGAAAACCAACCCGCAGATACTCGGTGGTGCCACGGATCCATTTCTCAGCCCGGGTGCGCAGCTGGCCCTGCGTGGGTGGGAAATCCTCGTAGCCGACCACATCCTCCTCGTAGCGCCCCCGGTAGCCGTGCTCCCGGATCTTGGCGGAGAAGGCCAGGTCCTCGGTGACGATCTCCGGGAAACCCCCCACCGCCTCCCAGGCGGCGGTCCGGATCAGGGCGCCGTGGCCGTAGAACATCACAAAACCGTAGTCGTTCCGGGCCCGGACGAAGTGGCGGTAATGGACGTTGGTCCGGTAGCCGATCGCCTGGGCGAACAGGTCTTGTTGGGCCGGATTGACCTCCTGCTTGGCCTGCACGAAACCGACCGCCGGGTCCGCTACGAAATAAGGCAGCAGCGCCCGGATGAAGTGCGACTGCATGAAGTCGTCGGCGTCGCAGATGATGAAGAAGGGATAGTCATTCTTTAGCCGGCGCATCGCCCCGTTCAAGTTGCCGGCCTTAAACCCCTCATGGGAGGGGCGGCGGATCAGGGTCGCCCGGTCGGCGTGGGCGGCGACCCAGCGGTCCACCTTCTCCCGATACTCCGGCAAGGTACTGTCATCCAGAACGAAAACCCGGTAGTTGGGGTAATCCAGCCGGAGGCAGGTCGCCACCGACGGCTCCCGGAAGTCGTTCCGAGTAGCGTACAGGACCGCCACCGCGGGAAACTCGGTCAAAGGAGGGATGACCGGTTTCTTTCCCCGGTGTCTCGCCCACCATGAGAGGGTAATCATCACGGCGTGGTAAATCGCATACAGCCAGAAGCTGTTGAGGCACAGGACGAACAGCACGACGGCGATCTTCGTCACAAGATTCGGGGCGACATCCAGAAAGGCCAGTAGGCGGGGATCGAAGTAGAGAATGAGCGAGATCCAGCAGGCGAGGACACAGACCATCGCCAGCTCGCTGTTCGGGGACCGACCCTCAACGGCGGGTCGCCTTCGGATATCGTGCATCGGGGAGTTTATGCGGATACCCTCCACCTTCGGAGTGCTCTTACCTTACCACGGCTCGTGCCCGGTGGCAATTCACAAACCGGCGGCAGCCGGATGAACCTATTTGCCTTTAATGCAATTCTATACTAAAAAAAGGAATCTTGTCAAGTTGTCAAGCATGGAAATAATTTTATTCCATCGGTTCATCATAAGTGATAGAATTTTTCTGGTTTCGGATGTTCTGGAGAGGCGGCAAAAAACGATCGCGGCGGAGGGTGCTATGAATACTCTGAGAATGCGTTCCCTGGGGTTTCTGCTGGCGGGATTTGTCATCCTGGGCCTTGGGGGCTCCGCGTCGGCTCAGGACGATCTCTATGTCTATGATAAGGTCGGCAAGGAAAAAGGCCCGAAGCGGGTGCCGGATGAGTTTATCGTCAAGTTCAAGCCCGGCATCTCGGAAGGAGCGATCCGGGCCTTCGGCAGTCAGCACAAGACAAGCGTCCTCTCCACCAGCCGGTTTACAAAATTCAAGCGTCTGCGGGTTCCCCGAGGAAAAACGGTCGAGGAGATGGTTGAGATCTACCGCAAAAATCCCAACGTCGAGTACACCGAGCCCAACTACATCGCCTCCGCCCTCTTTCTCCCGAACGACCCCTATTACAGGTATCAGTGGCACCTGGATAATCGCGGTACGGGCGGGATCCGGATGGAATCGGCCTGGAATGTGCGGAATGGGGGAAGCCCCGGCGTGATCGTGGCCATCGTGGATACAGGGGTGGCTTACGAGGACTTCGGCACGACGTTCAAAAAAGCCCCTGATCTGGCCCAGACCACCTTTGTGCCCGGCTACGACTTCGTGGCAAATGATTCCCATCCGAATGATGAGAACAGCCATGGAACGCATGTGGCCGGGACCGTGGCCCAGAGCACGAATAACGGGTTGGGGGTGGCCGGCGTTGCGTTCAAGACCGCCCTGATGCCGGTCCGCGTTCTGGATAAGAATGGCTCTGGGTCGTATACCGCCGTCTCGGATGGGATCCACTTTGCGGCCGACAATGGGGCGAAGGTGATTAACCTGAGTCTCGGCGGGCCGGCTTCCAGCATCCTCGAGGAAGCAGTCCGCTACGCCGCCGATCGCGGGGTCACTGTCGTGGCGGCGGCCGGCAACGGCGGCCCGAGCGGTTCGCCGAACTACCCGGCGGCCTACGACGCCTATGTGATCGCCGTCGCCGCGACACGCTATGACGAGGCCGTCAGCCCCTATTCGACGCGGGGGACCTACGTCGATGTGGCAGCGCCCGGCGGAGACACCAGTGTGGATCAGAATGGTGACGGCTATGCCGACGGCGTCCTCCAGCAAACCTTCAATCCGAATACGAAGAATCCGGAGGAGTTCGGCTATTGGTTCTTCCAGGGGACCTCAATGGCGACCCCGCATGTCTCCGGGCTGGCAGCACTGTTGATCGCCAATGGCGTTACAGGGTCAACCGCGATTCGTGAGGCGATTGAGAAAACCGCGCGGGACCGGGGACCAGCTGGAAAGGATAACGGCTACGGGTGGGGATTGATTGACGCCTATGCGGCACTCAACTATGCGCCCACCCCTTCACATGATGTGGCCGTCAGCAGCATCAGCGCAGCCGGCACGGCTGTTCAGGGAGAGAGTGTTTCTGTGACCGTGAATGCCTCCAACCTGGGCAGTGTTGCAGAAACTTTCACGGTAACGCTCACCGACACGACGGACAGCGCTCTGATCGGTCAGCAAAACATCACCCTGTCGGCAGGAGCGAGCCAACCGGCTCTCTTTACCTGGAACACCACCGGGGTTTCTCTCGGAGCGCACCTCCTGAAAGGGGAGGCCGGCGTGGTTCCTGGAGAGACCAACACGAGCAACAATGCTGCCACCACTTCCACGACCATACAGGAACCGGTTCATAACGTGGCGATCACGGGTCTGGATGCCCCTTCTCAAGTCACGGTAGGCACTATGGTCCCTATCAATGTGACGGTTGCCGATACCGGCACCTTCGCGGAGTCCACAATAGTCACCCTGACGGATCAGACCGCCGGCACCACGATCGGTTCTCAACCGGTGACTTTGTCTGCGGGTGAATCGCAGGTGGTCCCCTTCCAATGGAACACTACAGGCACTTCTCTGGGCGACCACACCCTCAGGGCTGAGGCAACCGCCGTGCCGGAGGAGACAAACCCGGGTGACAACCAGATGACCACCACGGTAACCGTCCAGGAGCCGCCCCCGGAGGTTGTCACTATCATCAGTACGGCGTATCGCGTCAAGAACAGACAGCTTAAAGTTGACGCGACCGATTCCCTGGGGTCATCCGTCGTGCTGACACTTTCCAGCCCCAGCACTGGCACCATTTACGGACCCATGACCTATAATGCCACGACCGGCACCTTCCGTTTCTCGGCCAACTGGCAGCCGGATCCAGGCCCGAACGTCACTGTCACTTCCTCAAAAAACGGCGCATCAGACACCGCCCCCGTCACAAGAAAATAGCTTACAGGGACTCGAGAAACTTGTAGCCGACGTTTCTCACCGTATCGATCAGTGAGGCGTATTTCGGCCCAAGCTTTGCGCGGAGGCGGCGAACGTGGACATCCACAGTACGCGTGCCGCCGATAAAATCATAACCCCACACCTGGTTGAGAAGCTGGTCCCGGCTGTAAACCCTGTCCTGATGGGTGGCGAGAAACTTCAGGAGCTCGAACTCCTTGTACGTCAGCTCAAGAGGCTCACCGTCCAGCGTCACTTCGTATTTGTCGACGTCAATGTGAAGTTTCCCGATCCGGATCCCCTCCTCCCCCGGCAGGGTGTGATTCAACCTCTTCAGAACAAACCGGACCCGGGACTCCAGAACAACCGGCAGGACCGGAGAAACAAGGAAATCTTCGATCCCGTTCAAGAGGGGCAATTCCCGCATGTGGGATTCTGTCATGAGGACCAGCAGGGGAATTTCTTTAAATGAGGTTTTGTCGCGCACCTGGGCTACCAGATCGGCCAGCCGCCCGGCCGAAGTGCCGTCCACAACGGCCAAAAGGCATTTTTCCTTGAGCCCATCGAACCGGCTGAGGGTCCCAGCATCCACCATGCACACCCGGAAACCGGCCCGTACGAGATGCGCTTTAATCTGGCGCAGGAATGCCTCATCGGAACCAATCAGCACGAGGGTATTCACGCCGGCTCCTTAAACCGGTTCGTGAGCGGCATCCGGCGGTCGCGCCCAAACGCGCGGGGAGTGATCTTAATCCCCGGGGCGGCCTGGCGGCGTTTGTACTCGTTGACGTCAATCATTCTCAAAACCTTTTCCACTTCCTTTACAGGCAATCCGCAATGCCGCCGGACCTCAGATGCCGGCAAATTCTGCTCCACATAAGCCTTGATTAAGCGGTCTAACTTGTCGTAAGGGGGCAGCGTATCCTGATCTCTCTGATCCGGCTTCAATTCCGCGGACGGCGGACGCCGGAACACCGACTCCGGAATTACGTCACGTCCGAAGTGTTTATTCGCATACCGGCTAAGACGGTAGACCCACGTCTTCGGCACATCCTTGATGACGGCGAATCCACCCGCCATGTCTCCATAAAGTGTACAGTATCCTGTGGAAATTTCCGACTTATTCCCCGTAGAGAGAACAAGCCACCCGAACTTGTTCGCAAGCGCCATCAGAAGCGTCCCCCGAATTCTCGCCTGGAGATTCTCTTCCGTCGCGTCGGGCGCCCTTTTTCCGAAAACCGGACGAAGCATGCCCAGCCACAACTGGAACACCTCTTCAATCGGAATCTCTTGGAAATCTACCCCCAACTGCCTGGACACCTTCTCCGCATCCGCCCGGCTTCCCGCAGACGAATAGCGGGAAGGCATTGAGACCGCGGTCACCGATTCCTTTCCCAAAGCGGCGGCCGCGAGCGCCACGGTGAGCGCCGAATCGATCCCCCCGCTCATCCCAACCACAACATGCGTAAAACCGTTCTTCCGCACGTAGTCTCTTAAACCAAGCATCAGCGCACGGAATATCTCTTCCTCCGTCCGTAAAGGGGACACCGAGCGCTTCACGGCCGCGCCGCCCTTCGAAACCCTCCACGGAATCCGGGCCGGAACCCCTAAACCGTCATGGTGGGGGGCTGGGCGGACCGGCACATCAACCAGGAAAACACCCTCTTCAAACTGGGGAGCTCTGAAAAAGATCTTCCCGGAAGGGGCCACCGCCATCGATCCTCCATCAAAAACCAGCTCGTCCTGACCGCCGACGAGATTCACGTAAAGAATCCACGCCCCCGTTTCTTTCGCACGGCGGACCAGAACCTCTTCTCTTAACCGAAGCTTCCCGGCATGGTACGGCGATGCGGAAATGTTCACCAAAACTGAGGCGCCCGCAGAGGCCTCGGCTTGGCAGGGACCGTCGTCCACCCAGATATCCTCGCAGATAGAAAGCCCGATCCGCAACGCACCACTCCGACCTGCCGCACCCGCAGAGACGGCGTCGAGCAAAACTGGCTGACTCCCTGGCGTAAAATAGCGCTTCTCGTCGAAAACACCGTAGTTGGGCAACCGCATCTTGCCGTAGGATGCGACAAGCTTCCCCCCGGCACCAACCGCCGCAGCGTTAACCAGGGAGCCTTTCCGGTCCTTATCGACATAACCAAAAACCGCGGTCGTTTTCCGGGTCAGCGGAATCAATCTCCTAACCAAATCCAGGTTAGCCTGAACAAAGGATGGCTTGAACAGCAAATCCTCCGGCGGGTAGCCGGTGACGCAGAGCTCGGGAAAAATAACAAGATCGGCTTTCCCACGCGCGGCGCGGCGAATCGCATCCGCGATCTTCGACCCGTTGGACGCAAAATCGCCAACGGTGACGTTTATCTGGGCCAAAGCGACGCGGAAACTCATCGGTCCCTAAACCGCAACGATGGCCAAACCTCTCTGATCGGCCTCGGCAACAAGCTCCGGCTTTTCAAAAAGCAGCGTCCTTTTGGCCTCCACCCCGATACAAGAAGCGCCCGACTCCGACATCGCACGGACCGTCTCAATCCCCAGAACGGGAATATCAAAACGCATATCATGCTGGGACCCGCACGCCTTGACGACAACACAGCCGGCCCCCGCAACCTGGCCCGCCCGCGCAACAGCGGCGTCCGTCCCCTCCATCGCTTCAACAGCCACAACCGATTTCCGCCGGATGACCAGCGTCTGGCCTATGCCCAAACGGTTCAAATCGCGCGCCAAGGGAATTCCGTACAATACATCCGCCTGCTCCTCTGCGGTCGGCGGCCGCTTTGTCAAAACACCCTGCTGAGGAATCCACTCCTTCAAGAAAACGGATGAATCCAAAACTTTAAATCCCTGCGATTCAAGATAATGGACGGCAATTTTCATCGCGGAAGCGCCGGAGCGGTCAGGGACAAATTTTAATAACTGCTGGACGACCCCGTCAAACTTGGAATCCCCTTGAAGGAGCCTCTCCGGCCTGATCTGGCCGGCCAGGATCACCTCTTTAATCTCCTCTTTTTTCAGCAGATCCGGCACATCTCCAACATTATCGAGGGTCAGCCAGTACATCCGCCCAACCTCCTGCTCAAGAGAAGCGGCTGTTTCTTCCTTCAGGCCGATAGCCACCACGTCATACCCCTGGGATTTGGCAGCCTTAGCCACATGAATCGGGAAACTCCTGTTCCCGGCAATCAAACCAAGTTTAGGCATACTTCCATTATAAGCGTAAAAGCCGGCTTTAAGGCCAGCTCACTTGGTTGGTACAACACACAGATCCCTTCCGGGCGTTTCCCTTAATTTTTAGAGTTTCTCGTCCCCATCCAGCAAAGCAAACATCAGGTCTGCCTCGGCGGCCACCTTCCCCTCCACAAGCGCGCGGGTGCGCATCTGGCCCGTTTTAGACCGGATCCTTAACACTTCGGTCTCCAACTGGAGGGTGTCTCCAGGCAAAACAGTGCGCCGGAAACGGACGTTATCCATCGCGATGAAGTAAGCGTATTTCCCCAGGTTCTCCTGCTTATTCAACAAAAGCAGGCCCGACAGCTGAGCAAGCGCTTCAATGATCAGCACCCCCGGCATCACGGGCCGGTTTGGGAAATGTCCCGTAAAAAAATGTTCGTTTATCGTGACATTCTTAATACCAACAGCCCGCTTGTCAGGAACAAGCTCCGTCACCTTGTCAACGAGAAGAAACGGGTACCGGTGGGGCAGTATCCTTTCGATCGCCAGAATATCCAAAGCGGTCGCTTCCGGCTCCACATGCTGGGCCTTAATGCCGCTTTCACGCCCGCGTTCCAAACTCTGATGGATCCTATGGATTAGTTTGAGGTTCAAGGAATGCCCGGACCGGAAAGCCAGCACATGGCCCTGGAGAGGCCTGCCCAGCAGATAAAGGTCCCCTATGAGATCCAGCACCTTGTGGCGCACGAATTCATCGGGATAACGCAATCGGTTGTTCAGAACCCGGCCATCCTTGTCCACGACAACAGTATTCTCATAGTTGGCCCCTTTGCCCAAACCAACCTTCCTTAAAGCTTCAACCTCCTGAGCCAAACAAAAAGTACGGGAAGGGGCCAGCTCGCTTTCAAACAGGACGGGCGTTACATCGCTGGAAAAAAATTGCGCGGAAAGGCCTGGCACCGGATAACTCAGCGTATACGACACACGAAACCTTTCATCCGGGAAGACGGCAACCACAGCGGTATCGTCCTCAACCCACACCGGCTCCCTGATCTGGACCGCCTTGCGCGAAACCGACTGCTCCTGCAATCCTGCCTGTTTAAATATTTCCAAGAACGGATAGGCCGACCCGTCAAGCCCGGGCACTTCCTCGCCGTTCAATTCTACGAGAAGGTTGTCGATTCCCACGCCGACACAGCTGGCCATAAGATGCTCGATCGTGTGGACTTCCACGGTGCTGTTACCCACCGAGGTGCGCCTTTGACGCCGGCTCGGCTCCAGGATCGCCAATACAGAGGCACGGATCGGCTGAGTGCCGGCCAAATCGGTCCGGACAAATGTGATTCCGGAATCCGGAGGAGCCGGCTTAAACTCGGCGCGAACAACGCAGCCGGTATGCAGGCCAACCCCCTCCACCCGGGCGGGCCGCCGGATTGTCTGCTGTTTAACGAGAGGGGTCTTTTCTTCCAAGTCTTTCCTCGAGGGTCTCTACCCGTTTTTTCAACAGATCAATGGCCTTATACAATTCGGGAAGACGCTGGACACCTGCATTCGTCCGCTTTACCTTGGCTAACGGCCGGGCCGGACAACCCCATACCGACGCACCGGGGGGAATCGACTTTGTAACGCCGGCCTGAGCGCCCACTATAACGTTATCGCCGATTGTGATATGCCCGACAACACCGGCCTGGCCCGCCAGCACAACGTTATCCCCCAGGATGGTGGAGCCTGAAATTCCGGCCTGCGACACGATGATCCCATTGGACCCAATCTCCACGTTATGGGCAATCTGGACCAGGTTATCAATCTTCGTCCCCTTGCCCACCACGGTCCTGCCGAACCGGGCCCGGTCGATGGCCACATTCGCCCCTATCTCAACATCGTCTTCAATCGCTACGGTGCCGATTTGAGGAATCTTATGGTGTATCCCCTGGACGGTAGCAAAACCGAAACCATCGGAACCGATCACCGTTCCGGAGTGGATGACAACCCTGTGGCCGATTGCAACCCTTTCCCGGACTGAAACGTTAGGATAGATAAGGCAATCGTTACCGATGCGGGTGCCGCGGCCGATATAGGAACCGGCATAGATGACCGTGCGGTCGCCTATTTCCGCACCATCCTCAATGACAGCGAACGCCTGAACCGAAACCCCCTTACCGAGCCTCACCTTCTTGCCGATAAGCGCCTTCGGGCTTATTCCAATAGGATGTTTCTCCGCGGACGGAAGAAAACGGGAAACCAGCCGTGAAAAAGCAAGGGAGGGGTTCTCGGTCCGGACAATCGGCTTTGAAGCGGCGCGCACATCTTTAGAGGTGATAACCGCGGAAGCCCGCGTCGTTTCCAAAAGATGCTGATATTTCGAATTGGCAATGAAGGTGATGTCCCCCGGTTTTGCCTCTTTAATACCGCAGATTCCGGTAATAAGGGTTTTGCCGTCCCCCACGACATCGCCTGAAACAATTTTGGCGATCTCGCTTACCGTGCAGGCGGCCGCACCATCCCACTTTCGATCGGGGGTACCCCGTTTTGCTTTCTTCGGCATGTCACTTCAACTAAGAAGCGTCGGGACGATTCTTGGCGGACCGGCCGTTGAGGATGGACAGGATATCGTCAGTGACATCCAGCGAATCAACGCCGTAGAGGATCGCACGATCGGTCAGAATCATCTGGAAACCGTTCTGTTTCGCGTAACCGGAGACAGCCACCTCGATCTCGTCAAAGATGCCTTTTAACACCTCTTCCCTCTGCTTGCGAAGAGCCTCCTTGGCTTCCCGGTCAAAATTCGCAAGACCCTTGATCTTCTCCTCGATCGCTTGCTGGCGCTCATGCCGGCTGTCTTCATTCAACAACACCAACTCTTCACGCATGTTTTTAATTTCAGAAACGATCTTCTCCCTCTCGGCCTGCTTCTCATTCGACAACGACTCCATCTGGCTTTCAGAGGACTTCGTTTTGTCATACCCATCAAAAACTTTCCCCAACCGGACGATGCCCAGCTTTATGGAAGGAGCGGACGGCTCGGCCACGCAAACAGACGAAACGATAAAAGAAAACGATAGTACACCGCTAAAAAGAATCCCCACAAACGCAAAGTAGAATTTTCTCATCTTAGAAACTCCGACTTGCTGAAAAATGAAGCCTCCCCGTCTTCCGCTCACCCTTCTCAGGATTAATCGGCCAACCGTAATCCAGTTTTACAGGCCCAAAAGGGGTCTTAATGCGGGCGCCTGCCCCGGCGCCGAATTTAAACCCGCCGCTGCCAAAATCCTCAATATCTCTCCAAACGTTACCCATATCGGAGAACAGCGCCCCCTTGATGAAATCGGCAAAAGGAACCGTGTACTCCACGTTAAACATGGCAAGAGCTTCGCCGCCGATAGGATCCCGCGTGATCGGATCCTTAGGGCTAATGCGCCTTTCTCTGTAACCTCGGACAGTATCGGCGCCGCCGGCAAAAAACCTCTCAAAGATCGGGACCTCCGACGAATCTCCATAATCACTCGCAACCCCGAGGTTGGACCGGAATTCTAATGTTTGTTCTTTAACAAACGGTTCAAAGTAGACCGAACCTGTTCCTGTCCATTTCCAGAAATCCTCATTTCCGCCTAAGATCGAACCGGCCCCTTCGATGTAAGAGTTGAGATAATATCCTTTCTTAGGGTTAAAGATGTTGTCCCGCATATCCCGGGTATAACCTAAACGTATGGCTGAAACGGTGTTGGTCCCAACTTCATCTTTTAAAGCGGAGGAAGCGGCATCCGAAACATTGCTGACCTTCACCTGCTCCAGACGGTACATGAGGCCCACCTTGTCATAATCGCTCAGCGTCTTACCGAGACGCAGATCCCCTCCGGTCCTTTTTAAATCAAAGCTGTATCCTTCCGCCTCTGTCCGTGTCGTATTAAACAGATCAAAACCGAACAGGTAGGGCTTGTCAAAAACCCACGGCTCAGTGAATGTTAATTCAAAATCTCGTCTCGTGGTGCCAAACATCGTTCGGAACTTCAGTTCCTGCCCGCCGCCCGTGAAGGTCGGCCAGTTGAAAAGATCGAAATTTCTCTGAGTGATCTCCGCGAAACCGATGACGCTGTCCACGGAACTGAAGCCCCCTCCGAAAGAAAACTCGCCGGTCTTCGTTTCCTTCACCGTAACAACGAGATTCCTTTTGTCGGAAGCTTCCGAAGGAACCGTCTCCAGAGTCACCTCTTCGAAATAGCCTAAATTGTAGAGCCGTTCCTTCGACCGCCGCAGCCTGTCGCCGTCAAACCTTTCTCCTGGCGCAATCCGCAACTCACGCCGGATGACGATATCGCGCGTCTTCACATTGCCCCGGACGATGATCTGATCCACATAAGAGATCGAACCTTCCGAGACATCGTAAGTGATGTCCACCTTGCCCGTCTGGGGGTTCACCGCAGTGGCAGAATCCACCGTAGCCCCCATATATCCTTTGGCAAAATAGGCCGACTGGATTTTTGATGTGTCCTGGGACAAGTGTTCCAGGCTGAAGGGATCTCCGTTTTTCAATTCCAGCCCCTCCTTCACCTGCCCTTCGGGGAGCTGCGAAATTCCCCTGAAAGAGGTGTCCCCCACAAGATAGCGAGACCCCTCCTCAATTGTCATGGTGATGGTGAGCCCCCTCTTCTTATCATCAAACGCAGCGGAAGAATCGACTTTCACATCGCTGTACCCATCCACTCTGTAAAGACGAGAAAGCCGCTCTTCGTCATCCTCAAGAACCTCTGGACGATAATACCCTGCGGTAAACCACCACCCCCGCTTCGTCGCCATCGCCTTGCGCAACTTCCTGCCTGAGATGTGCTCATTCCCCACAAGCTCTATGTTCCTGACGCGGATCTTGCGGCCTTCGTTAATGCTGATAAAGATCGTCACCTTGTTCGTCCCCTCATCCACCTTCACTTCCTGGGAGACTTCGGCCAGATAGAAACCCTTTGTCCTGTAGAGCTGCTGGATCTTTTCGAGATCCTCCTTAAGCTGCCGGCGGTCGAGAAGCTCCTGCTCTTTCGTACTTATCTCTTCACGGATCTTCTGCTCCCTGAAATGGCGGTTGCCCGTGATGACGATGGAGGCCACTAGAGGACGCTCTTTGACCCGGAATCGGACAAGCTGCCCCTCCTGGTAGGGGCGAATCTCCGCGGAGACATCTGTAAAAAAACCGGTCCCATAGAGACGCTTGATATCCTCATCCACGAAGGCCTGCGTAATGCGGTCTCCAGGACGGGTTTTAATCTTGGCCAAAATGGTCCCTGAAGAGACGATTTTATTCCCCTCAACCTCCACGGAGACCACCTGAAATTCCTCCTCTCCGTATGAAATGGCTGAAGAAAAGCCGGAGAAAAAGGAGAAGAGAAGAACAGGCAATAAAATGACTCTTGATTTTTTTAGAAGAATATTTAGCATGGCTATGTGGAGTACTTTAACACAGGCTGTTTGCAAAGACAACCGGCCAGCCTTAAGCCTTAACTGTTTCTGAGAGAAAGGTTTTCGAACCGCGTGGACTCTTTCAAAAAGGTCATAGACACGGACCCAATCGGGCCGTTTCGCTGTTTAGCAATGATCAGCTCCGCTCTGCCGCGGTTGTCTTCCGTGGGCTTGTAAACCTCCTCCCTGTACAACAGGAGGACAAGATCAGCATCCTGCTCAATCGCTCCGGATTCGCGCAAATCAGACAGCTGAGGACGCCGATCCTCGCGCTGTTCCGGGGCCCTGGAGAGCTGGCTGACCGCCACAACAGGCACATGGAGTTCTTTGGCAAGCGCTTTCAGGGAACGAGATATCTCGGATATCTCCTGTTGCCTATTCTCCGAACGACCCGGCCCCCGCATCATCTGGAGGTAATCCACGATCACCAATCCGATGTTGTGTTTCGCCTTTAAACGCCTCGCCTTGGCGCGGAGTTCCAGCACGGTCATGGCCGGGGCGTCATCAATCATGATCGGAGCTTCGGATAATTTCCCCGCCGCGTTGCTGAGGTTGCGCCAATCCGATTGGGCAAGAAATCCGGTCCGGGCCTTGTGCACATCCACCCTGCTGTACGAACACAACAGTCGGTGCGCCAATTGCTCCTTTGACATTTCCAAGCTGAAAATAATGGCGGGGATCCGATCCACCACGCCGACATGCTCCGCTATACAGGTGACCAAAGCCGATTTCCCCATAGAAGGCCGGCCGGCGATGATGATCAGATCTCCCGGCTGCAATCCCGCCGTCTGGATATCCAAATCGTGGAACCCTGTCGGAACGCCGGTTACCATATCTTTGCGCTGCGACAACCTCTCCAGAGTCTCCATGGAATCATGGAGGAGGTCTTTAACGAAAATGGCGTTTGAATCGGACGTTTTCGACGTTAAATCAAAGAGCAGCTGTTCGGCCTTGTCCACCAAAGCCTCAACCTCATCCTGGCTCTCGTAACATTCGCCAACGATCTGCGTGCTCGTGGAGATCAGGCTGCGCAGCATTGCCTTTTGCTTGACGATCTTCGCGTAGTGCAGCACATTCGCCGCGGTGGGAACAACCATGGTCAAAGAGGCGAGATAATGAGCGCCGCCGACCTGCTCCAATCGCCCCTCGGCCTTAAGCGCCTCAGTCACGGTAACGAGATCAACCGCTTTTTGCTGAGTAAACAGGGAGACGATCGCTTCGAAAATCTTCCTGTGAGAATCGCGGTAGAAAACGGCCGGCTGGAGCATCTCGACGGCGACGGGAACCGCTTCCTCATCAATCAGCAAGGACCCCAATACCGCCATCTCCGCCTCCAGATTCTGGGGCGGAACTTTCTCAGTAATCTGCTCTATTGTTGTGGTGGGCACGATACTATGCTTTTGGGACAACCGCAACCTGGAGGATCGTGACCACCTCCGGATGAAGCTTGAGGGTTACCGGGTGCGTCCCGATATGGTTAAGCGTCCCTTCAAGGAGAATCTGATGTTTATCCAAAGAAATCCCTTTTTCCAGCAAGGCATCGACAATATCCGAAGCGGTCACCGAACCGTAAAGCTTCCCTTGCTGCCCCACGGCAACAGGGATGGTGCACGTTATCCGTCCTAAGGAAGCGGATAGCTCAACCGCCTTCTGTTTGAGTGTCTGGGACTTTCGAAGCTGAGCGGCCTGCAGAGACTGAGCTTGATTTTTATATCCGCCGGTAACCGGCAACGCCAGTCCCCGAGGGAAAAGGCAGTTCCTAGCGTATCCTTCTTTGACAGAAACCGTCTGACCAGCCTTGCCGACGCCCTTCACATCCTTGCTGAGAATGACATCCATCAAAAA
This sequence comes from uncultured Planctomycetia bacterium, assembly GCA_964373715.1. Taxonomy (GTDB): domain Bacteria; phylum Omnitrophota; class Gorgyraeia; order 1-14-0-20-64-10; family 1-14-0-20-64-10; genus CAMTXI01. The sequence goes on from CAYJVR010000008.1 coordinate 18,602, forward strand.
CCAGCGCCTCTACGAACGAAGATCGGCAGGCCCAAAATACCCTCCGACCGGATGATTACGGACGCCGCAACGCGCCGCAAATCAAGCGGCGACAAACGGCACAAGGGCAAGCACCCTAGCCCGCTTAACGGACCTAGACAGCTGACGCTGATGCTGCGAGCAGGTACCGGAGACACGGCGGGGAAGAATCTTCCCCCTTTCGGAAGTGAACTTGGCTATCCGAGCTGTATCCCGGTAATCAATCTTCTCCAACCGGTCCAGACAGAATTTACAGACCTTCCGGCGCAAAGGCTTCCGATCCTTGTCCTTGTCCTTTCCCTTAGCGGCATCACGCCCGCTATCCTTCGTGCGACCACGACTCATCATTCTTGCCATTAAAAAGGAGCCTCCCCTCCGTCAGTCTCCGGAGGAAGATCGGGGATATCCGCCGTGCCGGGAGCCTCCGCTGGGGCCACAGCGGTCTCCCGCACATCCCCCGGCGATTCCTCCCCCGCAAGCCCACCCGCTTCTCTCGGGACTTTGCCCAAGAACTGAATGTTTTGTATGACTACTTCTATTATTGACCGCTTCTGGCCGTCCGGTGTTTCCCAGCTTCGGCTCTGCAAACGGCCTTCGACAAATACCGGCGACCCCTTTGAAAGATATTCGCCGCACAGTTCAGCTTGCCGCGCCCACGCCACACACCGGACGAAACAGGTTTCTTCCCTCTTCTCACCCGAAGCCATGGTGTAAGCACGGCCGGTAGCCACGGTAAACGTCGCGACAGCAGTACCGCTGGGTATATACCGAAGCTCAGGATCACGAGTCAAATTGCCTATGAGGAACACTTTGTTCAAATTCGCCATACGAGCACCCTCCAAAAAAGACTGCCTTTAAGCCGGGGACACGCCCATCCCTAACTGATTTTAGCCGTCTCCGATCCCGTCATCTCCGCTTTTGGAACGACACCCTCGGAAGGGGGACCGCTGGCCGTTACCGGGAGAGAAAACCCGGAATCTCTTGTCAACATGAAGCGAAGGCAGGAATCCAGCGCTTTGGCGGCCTTTTCAATGCCGGTAGCCTGCAAAGGCGACACCTCAATGCGTATCTGAAGATAAACCCCTTCGCTCCGCTTGCCGATCATGTAACCAAGCTTTTTCTTCCCTAAAACGGTTACGCCAAGGACACGCCCCTGGTGGCGAGTCACAACTTCAGAAAACTGAGATCGCAGCTTATTGAGCTGCTCCTCGTTTAACTCCGGACTCGCTATCAAAATCGCTTCATATTTACGCTCGAGAGCTCTCATCACCTTTACTCCGTCTAAATCCGCGACCCCTTCTTATTGAAGAGATTCATCGCCGTTTGCAAACCTTTTTCGACCCAAACCTCACACGCTTTTTCCGCCGACGCGAGGCCTTCCTCCAAAAGTTTCTTTTCAGACGGTCGAAACCGCCCTAAAACAAACTCGACCAAATCCCCTTTGGTTTCGGAAGATTCTATTCCGACTCTCAACCGGGGAATCGCCTTCGTTCCGGTTGCCTCCACGATGGAGGCCAGCCCGTTATGGCCTCCATCCGACCCCTGCCCCCGCAAGCGAACCGTCCCCAGGGGCAGCGCTACATCGTCGCAAACAACGAGCAGATCAGAGAAACCGATCTTCCAGTACCCTAAAAAGCGTTTTACCGCCTCACCGGAACTGTTCATCATTGTTTGCGGCAACGCCAACGCCACAGGCTCTCCGGAAAACTCACCTTGGGAAACAACCGACCTGCACAACATCTTGCCGGGACGGAAAGACCACCTGTCCGCTAAACGGCTGACCACCATGAACCCCGCATTATGCCGCGTGCCGGCGTAATGAACTCCGGGGTTGCCCAAACCGACGATGACCTTCACACTACTTCTTCTTCTCGTCCTTCGGCTTCGCTTCGCCCTTAGCCGCCTTGCCTTCGCCCTCCCCGGCCTCCGCTTCTTCCGGCTTCTTCTGCTTGATGACTTCCGGCTCCGTCGCCTCGGCGCCAGCTTCCGCCGGTGTCGGCGCAACCTCCTCCTTCGGAATAACGCAGGTGATCACCGGCAGCTCGGGATCGATTATCACCTTGACCCCCTGAGGAAGGTTTAAATCCTTGACGTGGATCACCTTGCCCACCTCGAGACCCGAGATATCCACCGGGATCTCCGGCGGAATATCGGTCGGCAAACAGGACACTTCCACATCCCAGCGCAGGTGTTCAAGAACGCCGCCGCCCTGCTTAACGCCGACCGAATCTCCCTTAAAAGCAAGAGGAACAGTCACCGTAATCTGTTTGGTCAACGACACCTGGTGGAAATCCACATGGATAATGCGGTGCGTCACCGGATTATGCTGAAGTTCCTTGATAACAACAAGGCTCTCCGGCTGTTTGGAACTGTCCGTCAAACGCAACGTGATCAAAGCGTTCTCTCCCGCCTTGGTCTGAAGCACTCCTTTTAAGTCCTTCGCGATCACCTGAATCGCCTGCGACGGCTTCCCCTCGCCGTACAACACGGCGGGAATCGCCCCCGTCCTACGAACCTCACTTGACGCCGAAGAGCCGGTGCTGTTTCTCACAACCGCTTCCAAAACAATCTTTTCAGTTTGCTGTGCCATGGTCAACCCATCGTTCCTGCTGGTTAATTATCGGCTCCTGGCCGGCTGCTTATGCCCGCCGGCAGCAGCCCGCTGAGCCCCTCTGTTATCTTCCTTCTTCAAGCTTTCATCCCAATGCTCATGGAAAAGACCGCTGATCGATTCCTCGCGGTGAATCTGCCGGATCGCTTCCGCGAAAAGCGGCGCCACGGAAAGAACCTTGATTTTGTCCAACTTGCGCTCCTTAGGAATAGGAATCGAATCAGTCACGACCATCTCCTTCAGGGGTGAAGAAGCCAAACGCTCCGGAGCGGGCCCCGAGAGTACCGGATGGCTGATCGCGGCGTACACATCACAGGCACCTGCTTCCTTCAAAGCGCGCACCGCCTGGACAAGCGACCCGGCCGTGGAAACCAAGTCGTCCACAATCAGGACATTCTTCTTCTTTACCTCCCCCATGATATCTAAAACTTCGGTATCCTCGGAATTAATTCTTCGCTTATCCACCATCGCCAGATCCGCTTTCAGCCTTTTCGCGTAAGCCCTGGCCATCTTAATACCGCCGACATCGGGAGAAACAACCACCAGATCCGGAATAACCCTCTTGCGGGTAAAGTAATCAACGAACGTGTTGACCGCGAAAAGGTGGTCCAACGGGATGTCAAAGAATCCCTGGATCTGTCCCGCGTGAAGATCCATCGTCAGAACTCGGTCCGCACCGGCAACGGTAATCAGGTTCGCCACCAACTTCGCCGTGATCGGAACTCTCGGCTGATCTTTCCTGTCTTGGCGGGCATACCCATAATAGGGTAAAACTGCGGTGATCCGGCGGGCCGATGCTCTTTTCAACGCGTCGATGATGATCAGAAGCTCCATCAAGTGGTCGTTCACCGGCGGACAGGTCGGCTGAATCACAAAAACGTCTTTGCCCCGCACATTCTGATTGATTTTGACCCGGATTTCTCCTTCGCTGAATTTCCCCACCAGCGCGTCGGCTAGAGAAACTTCCAGAGCATCGGCCACCTTGGCGGAAAATCCGGGGTTCGCATTCCCTGAAATAACGATGGGCTGTCCGACTTTAACGTTCATGTATTGTTCCCAACCCTTGATCCGGCCCGAATAACCCGGCCGGGTTTAATGAAAGCCGGCCCGAGAAAAAGGGAGCCTCCCTCCACTCGCGCACGGTCGCCGATCCGGATTCTTCCGCTGCCGCGGCCATTATGGCCGGCTGGCATGACCGTAACCGTTCCGGCGCCAATCAACACATCCCTGCCGATCTGCACGTTGTGAATAAAGCTGTGCTGGAGAATCTTACTGTTTTCCCCAACCCTGGAATCCGACAGCTCAACAAAGTTGCCCACCAAAACCCCATCGCCGAGAACAGAACCTCCCCCAACCCTGCAAAACGGGCCCAACTGGCACCGCCGGCCCACTTTCACCCCTTTTTCTATCACGGTATGAGGGTACACAACCGTATCCTGTCCGATTGAAGCGGAACCATCAATATAAGTGGTGTAAGGATCCACGATCGTCACACCCGCCAGCATGAACTTCTCCAGTATCCGGCTGCGCATGATCGTCTGGACGCGGGCTAAATCGGCCCTCGTATTAATCCCCATGAATTCCCCTACCGAACGGGTGGTGGCGGACGTCAGAGAAAAACCATTTTTTACCAAATAAGAAACCGTATCTGTCAGATAATATTCACCGTTCGGAGCCAGCTTAATCTGTTTTAACGCGCCGCGGAGGACCTTCGCGTCGAAACAATAGGCCCCGACGTTAATTTCCTCTATTGCCCTCTCTGCCTGGGTGGCGTCCACATCCTCCACGATGCGAACGATTTTGCCCGTCTGGTCCCGGACAATCCTCCCGTATCCGACCGGATCCTTCAACTGCGCGGTCAACAGGGTACAAGCGGCCCGCTCACGCCGATGCGTCTGGATAAGCCCCTGAACGGTCTGCGGAGTCAGCAACGGGGTATCCCCATAGAGGATCACGATGTTGCCGCTGAAATTTTTGAGTTTTGGCAGCGCCCGCATCACGGCATGCGCCGTCCCCTTCAATTCACGCTGGACAACAGTATTTACCTGGGAATCAAGCTGCTTCTTGACCATATCGGAATGGTAGCCGATGACGACAACAATACGCCGGATACCGGCCTTCCTTACGGCATCCAGCACATGGTGGATGAGGGGCTTGCCGTAAAGGGCATGGATAACTTTCGGAATCTGAGAAAGCATCCTCGTACCATCGCCGGCAGCAAGCACGATAGCGGCGAGAGAATAGGACGACCGCCTGGCCATTATTCTGAAATCTCCCTTTTAGGCGACAGCCTTTTTCCCGTCGCGGTAAATCAGTACGGGAGTGGTGCGCTGCGTGATCGATTCTTCGGTCACGATGCACTCGACAACATCTTTCTGACCAGGGAGATCAAACATGACTTCCAACATGACCTCTTCCATAATCGAACGGATCGCCCGGGCCCCGGTCTCCTTCGATACGGCCTCGTGCGCGATGGCTTCCAGAGCGCCCGGCTCAATGGTGAGTTTCACATTCTCCAGTTCAAAGAACTTTATGTATTGGCGAACGATGGCGTTCTTAGGCTTCGTCATCACATCAATTAATTCGGATTTACCGAGCGGGTGAAACGAGGCGGTCACCGGGAAACGGCCGACAAACTCGGGAATCATGCCGTACCGGATCAAATCGCTTCCCTCAACCTGCGCCAAAAGATCGCTGAATTCCATATCCTGCGCCATCGGCCCAGAAACCCCTTCGAAACCGATCACCTTGCGTCCCAAACGGCGGCTGATCAGCTGGTCTATGCCGACAAAAGTTCCCCCGCAGACAAAGAGGATATTCGTCGTGTCCATCTGAATGTATTCCGCCTGGGGATGCTTGCGGCCGCCCTGCGGGGGGACGTTTGCCACCGTCCCTTCCACAATCTTCAAGAGCGCCTGCTGAACTCCCTCCCCCGACACATCCCGGGTGATTGAAACGTTGTCCTGTGTCTTCCCGATTTTATCAATCTCATCAATGTAGACAATGCCGGTCTGCGCCCGTTTGACGTCAAAATTGCAGTTCTGCAACAGCCTTAAGAGGACATTTTCGACATCCTCGCCCACATACCCGGCCTCCGTCAGAGGAGTGGCATCGCACAACGCAAAGGGAACATCCAGGATTTTAGCCAGCGTCCGGGCCATCAGGGTCTTACCGGAACCGGTCGGCCCAAGGAAAAGGATGTTGGATTTTTCCAATTCAACATCGTTGACCATCGGTGCGGCCCAAATTCTTTTGTAATGGTTATACACAGCCACCGCCACTTGGCGTTTGGCCCGCTCCTGACCGATGATATGCTGGTCCAGCTGATGCTTAATTTCGGTGGGGGTCGGCAGTTCTTTGATGCTTGGGGTCTTTTTCGGTGTTTTTGTCAGGTCCTCCTCTTTCGAAAGGATCTGGCTGCAAAGCTTCACGCATAAATCGCATATGTAGACCCCGCTGGGCCCGCTGAAAAGCTTATGGATCCGCTCCCTGCCCCTTCCGCAAAACGAACACCGCTCCCGAATTGAGGTCATTTCCAAAAACCTTTCCTTGGTTTGTCCGCTTTATTTTGCCCCGCCTGACTGCGAACCAGTCGTCCCTGCGGGACTCCCTGAAGGGAACTCAAGGTTCCCTTCAGTTCTACCCTCCTAGAAGAGACGGGGGACAACCTCCCCCGTCCACCCCCTTTGGTTCTTCGCCCAGGCGAAACCACGAATAAGCTTTTCACCGATATTTTGCCCCGCCTGGGCTCGAACCAGGATAGCCAGACCCAAAATCTGGTGTCCTACCATTGGACGACAGGGCAGCGCGAGTGACAAACAGATGAACCGCCGCATGCGAGAAAGCCTACTGCCCGGGTTGAGCCTTGGCCGACTCGTATGCTTCGAGGACTTTCCGCTGAATGTACTCCCGGCATTCCATGGTGATCGGATGGGCGATGTCCCTGTGCTCCGCCTGCCTTTCCTCAGGGGAATCCCCTCCCCTCTCCTCGTGGTGCCCCGCCTGGCTCAAAGTCCCCCCGCACTGGTTGCAGAAACGGCTGCGAACCACGTTGCGGAAACCGCACTTCGAACACGCCTCCTTGATCCTTTCGGAAGGCATCGCCACGAAGAGCCCCTTCGTACCTTCAATCACCTTGACGTTTCTTACGACAAACGCCTGGTCAAATGTGATCGTCACATACGCCTTCAGTTTATTATCACCTTTAGGCTGAAGGAAAACACGCGCATCGGTGATTTCCATCGGTCAACACCTCGTTGACACAACAAACACTTGCCAGTCGGGCGCTGCGCGGCGCAAAAGAACAGCCGCCCTCTCCGACTCCTCCCGGGAGATACACAAAGCCATCACCGTAGAACCACTTCCGGACACCAAGGGACGGGGAATCCCCGCTTTTAATTGGATGGTATCCTTCACATTGCGGAGGGCCGGATACAAGGCCTCCACGGTAGGCTCAAGTGCATTGAAGAGAAAGTCGCGGATTTTGAGCACCTGTTGATCATTTCTTAAGGCGTCGAGAAGCAGTTTAACATGAGGGCTCTGGTCTGTCAAGCCCGCCCGCGTCGTGGACGGCCCCGCCTGCCTCACGGGCACGTTTAAAGCCTGGTAAACGTTTCTGGTGGGTATGGGAAATTCAGGATATACCAATAAATGCCACAACCGCGCCTGCATAAGAAGGGGCTGTATCCTGTCCCCCCGGTCCGTTCCCAGAGCCCATGGAACCTGAGATAGGAAAAAAGCCACATCCGCTCCGAGCTTCCTGGCAATATCCACCAACCGGCCATGAGGAAGACTCCCCCCCGAAAGGATCTGCAGCCCCCGGAGCGTGGTTGCCGCATCAGAGGAGCCCCCTCCCAGTCCGGCAGCAATCGGGATCCTCTTTTTAAGCGTTATCTTCAAACCATCGGACCATCCGGAAACCTCACGATAGCTCCGGGCGGCCTGCACGACAAGATTTGAATCATCCAGAGGAACCCCCGGGTGATCGCAGACAAGCTCGATTCCGCCGCCCGGTATAATTTCGAGAGTCAATTCATCGGCCAAATCAACACGCTCGAAAAGGGTGACCAATTCATGATAGCCGTCCGGAAACTTGCCGAGAACATCCAGAAACAAGTTCACTTTGGCGTAAGCGGGAAGCACCACGCGGGTCATCGTCGGAAACTCACGGCAGGTTTTTCAATTCCGGCGCATTGCTGTTCCGGTAAAGCGGCAGCTCTTTGGAGGAAACCGACCAACGGTTCCCATCCATCGCATCAGTCACATTGAGCCTGTCAAAATCCCGAAACTGGTAGCTGTTGAGCACATACGCCGAGGTCTCCACGAAAACCTGAGCCACATCCCTATCGGTGGCCGGCTGCGGAGACTTGGCCTTCTTTTTGGCAGGTTCCTGCTCGTTTAAAGGACGGAATTCAGAAAGAACCCGTTTTGTGATCTGCTCGGAGAGAAATCCCGGCATATTAATCGGTTCCAGGAAAAACAGATTTTTCCAGTTTTCAGGAGAGCCGAATAAAGCGTATTCAGCGGGTAACTCTTCCGTTTCAAAACGCTCGATATTGGCCAAATACCCTCTTCCCTCCCGGATCTGCACGGTAAACAGAAGGGCCCCGGGGAGATTCACCGGGCTCAGGAGGATATAAACAAGGACCCGGTCCCGTTGGACCTGCCGGCTGGGCCACTCCGCACTGAAAAGAGACCCCTGCCGACCCTGCAAATCAACGGTAAGCTGAAGGATCTTCGGCGAAAGATCACTGAACCGGGTGGAATGGTCCGCATAGCGGCTTAAAAGCTGGAGGATCGTCCCCTGAGAGAGGTCCTCGATAAACTCACGGACCGTCTGGTGAGCGACCTCCTCTGGAGGGTGACGCAAACTAACGCGGCTTCGGCGCTGAAGCTCCCCTCGGGAAATTATCCAATACTGGACCTGCTTCAAATCCCCCAGATGGCCGGAGTAGACGATATCGAGATGGGCCAGAGGATCCCTCGCGACTAAAATATAGAATTCCAGCCGGGCATTAGTGGAAAGGGATACGCGGTTCAGACAGAGAGAAACATGGTCCAGGGTTTCCAGCGGAATGGCTTTTTTCTCCCGACGGGGAGGCCTCTCCTCTTTCCGGAGATCGGCGTTCTTGTCCACGCGGACAAAAGAACCGCGGCTTAAAAACTGGAAATCAAACCGCTTATTCTGATAAACCCCCTCCATTAAAAGAGGGGGGGGCGGATCCATCGGGCCCGAACTGACCTGCTTCATCAGCTCGGCAATCAAACCGGGGATCTCCACAAAAACGCCTATGGTTGTGCCGGCCACACCAGCCATCACCTCCACGCCGTATTCCTTCTTGCAGAGACCGACCAGCGACTCGGCAAGCCTGTCCTTCGGGTAACTAGGCCCGCACGAACAGAGCGTGAACAGCAAAAGGAAAACGGCCGTCAATCGTTTCATTCAAGCGCACCGGCGGTGTTCATCTCTTCAAAATGAATCCTAGGCGGTCGATTGAGACGGCCACTGGCGAGATTTCCCATGCTCGGCGAAGATCGCCTCGATTTCGTCGTACTCCAACTCTTCCTTTTTGAGCAGCTCGCTGGCGAAACGATCCAGGATAGCCCTCTCTTTTGTCAAAAGCTGTTCTACCTCTTTGGCGCAGGATTGAAAGATCGCGTTCGTCTCCGCGTTGAGTTCCGCCACAACCTGCTGAGAGAGCATCGTGCTGCTGCCGTTGGCCGTAAGCATACCCCAATCACCGAGGTATTTGGAACCCATCCCCAGGCGCCACACCATCGCATTCGCCTTGGTCATGGCATTCTGGAAATCGCCGGAAACACCGGTCGTCGTCACTCCGGAAACAAGCTTCTCGGCCACATACCCGGCCAAGGACACTTTGATGTCGGCCAACAGCTTGTTCTTATCGTGCGAATGCATCTCTTCCCTGGGCATGTGGTACACCACACCCAGCGTCCCCCGGCGCGCGATGATGGAGGCTTTGAAAACATCGTCCGTCGGGTGCAGAAGATAGAGAACCAGCAGATGCCCCGACTCATGGTAAGCGGTCATCCGCCTCTCCGAATCGCTCATGCTCTTACGATGCTTGATGCCCAGCTCGATCCGTTCCAAAGCCTCCGACAAATCATCGTAGGTCAGCTTTTCGTGTTTGTTGCGGGACGCGATCAAAGCCGCTTCCTTTATAAGATTCTCCAAATCCGCAGGCGACTTGGCAACCGTCCGGCGCGCGAGCCTTCCGATATCAATGTTGCTCTCGGCCTGCACCTTGCCCATATAATAGGCCAACACCTTCTCGCGGCCGGCGAGATTCGGCTTGTCCACGTAAATCTTCCGGTCAAACCGCCCAGGCCGAAGCAGCGCAGGATCCAGCGTCTCCTCAGGAGCGTTGGAGGCTCCGATGATCACCACGTTCTCCTGCTCGCTCTGAAGGCCGTCCATTTCCACGAGCAGAGCGTTCAAAGTGGAGTTCGTCTCCTGGCCGCCCATCCAGCTGAAGGACCGGGCGCGGCCCACCGCGTCGAGCTCGTCAATAAAGATGATGCAGGCACCGTTGCTGTACGCCAAACGGCGGGCATCCGTAAAAAGCTTCCGCACACGGCTGGCCCCCACACCAACAAAAATCTCCACAAAATCCGAAGCGGCAAGGGAGAGAAACGGGATCCCCGCTTCCGTGGCAATCGCTTTAGCCAAGTAGGTCTTGCCGCAGCCGGGAGGCCCCTGCATCAAAAGACCCCGGATGATTTTGCCGCCCACTTTCTTCAACCGGGCGTGATCCTTCAGGAGCTCGACAACTTCCCATGCTTCCTCCTTCGCCTCATCAATGCCGATGACGTCGCTGAACCGCACGTTGACGAAGTGGGACTTGGTCTTCTGTTTCCGGTTGCTTTTGGAAAACATTCCGAACATCAGCGACACATAGATAAAGGCGGAAATAATGGAGCCGAGGATCCATGTGAGAATGTGGAGCGGCAGAGTCGCTATCGTCATATTGACGTAGAACGACTCCATTTTCGACATACCCCACCAGCTCAACCAGAAACAAACAAGGACAAAGAGCGCGGAGCCGACCGCGATCTTATGATCAATGATGTAGACCTTTACGCGTCGCAAAAAGAGTTTCATGGATTATCTTTCCTTCCTGGGGGCAAGTAAACCCTGTGTTTTATTCCCACGTCGAGCACGGTTATTCTTCAACGCTTTGATATCGGACTCCAGTTTTTTAACAATCTTTGCGTCTTTCGAATTCAATTTAAGCCCTTTTTCCCACGCGGCTAACGCCGCGTCCGCATCCCCAAGCTGCAAGTATACCTGACCCAAATGTTCTAATATCTCAGAATCCGGCCTGCGGACGACCGCTTCTGTCAATAGGCGCAAAGACTCTTCCAACCGTCCCATCTTAAAGTAAATCCAAGCAAGCGAGTCAAGAAAACCCCCGTTCTCCGGGTCCTGGGCAACCGCTTTCTGAAGCATCCCCTCGGCCTCTTCCAGGCGGATCCCCCAAACAGCGTAAAGATAACCCAAGGCATTCAAAATCTGCGGGTCATCGGAATCCAGGCGATAGGCCTGGCGCAGAACATCCTCCGATTCAGCGTAACGATCCAACCATTGGTACAACCCACCCAAATAGCCGTACGTCTTCGTCTGATCGGGACCTAAAGCCACTGCCTGCTTATAAGCCGCCTCCGCTTCGACGTAAGAGCCAACCCCCTGATAAGCAACGCCGAGAGCAAGCCACAGATCGACCGGAGGCTCATCGAAATTGCTCAACTCAAGGGCTGTTTTGATCAGCGCTATCCCTTCAGATGCCCTGCCCTGTTCAATCCTCAGGTAACCAAGCTCCAGATAAGCGCTGGAATCGTGGGGACTGAAACTCAAGTAGCGGGCCAGCCAATCCCCGGAGGCCTCGAGATTGCCCATTTTATAATTAAGGTGCGACAGGTAATGGATCAAGCGCGTATTAGCCGGTTCAATCTGAAGAGATTTTGTGAACTGCTCCTTTGCGCCGGATAAATTCCCCTGCTGCTCCAGGCTTACGGCCAGACCCAAACGGGCCTGAACATTCCCTGGATCCAATTCAACCGCCTTTAGGAAATGTACGGAAGACTCTTTCCACTCCTGGACCCTCGCGTAAAGAACCCCCACATTAAAATGGACAACCGCGGAATCAGGCCGCTCCTTGAGAAAAGCTTCGTATACCCCAAGAGCCTCCTGGAGCTTCTCCTGGACAATATAAAGATCCGCCAGCTGGCCGAGCGCCGAAAGGTTCCCTGGATTATCGGAGAGGACCTGAACGTACTGGGAGGAAGCCTCTTCAAAACGCCCCTGGCTCGCGTAAAGAACGGCCAACAGAAACCGGGGGCGGGGATCGTCCGGATCCAACAAGCAAACCCTTTCAAAACAATTGGCCGCGTTCACCAGCTGGTTACGGCGCAAGTAAACCACACCAAGACGCAACAGGATATGCCTGCTGTCGGGATCGTTATCAAAAGCCTGCCGGAATTTTTCCTCGGCAGTCTTGAAGTCCCCGCTTCCTTCGGCAAGCAAACCGGAGAGATAACACGAGAGGCCTCTTGACTGACGGGTATTGCCCGTTTCTCTTTCGGCAAACGAGGGGGACCACCGGGAAGAAGCGAGGGTGCGCGTGTCCATCACCCAAGCGATACGATTGCCCTGCTTACAACTCGATAGCGCGCCTGCAAAAACACAGACCGCAAGGCAAAAAAAAACCTTTACAGCTCTTTTTGAATTCAGCTGCATGGCACGCCAACCCCTTAAATCATCGGTCGGAAGGAGCCTCCCGGGAAAAACCTCCCGGGGGCGCCTACCACCGATTATTTTTTCTTGTGTCTGTCACGCCGAAGCCGCTTCTTCCTCTTGTGCTTGGCCATTTTCTTTCGGCGTTTTTTCTTCAGATTCGGCATCTTAACCTTTTCAGTAAATAATTTTGTTGAGACTGTATTCGATGATCCCTTCTCCCCCGGCCTTTTTAAGATCTGTCAGAAGAGAGCGAACAACCTTTTCATCCAGCACGGTCTCGATGGCAAACCAACCCGCCGTGCTTAACGTGGACACGGTCGGTTTCCTGATAGCCGGCAGCATGCTTAAAACCGACTTAAGATTCTTCTTGGAGACGTTCAGCTTCAACCCCACCTTAGACCGCGCGGCGATCGCACCCTTCATAAGGGTTGCGATGGACTCGAGCTTTTTCTTCTTCCAGATATCCCTCCAAGCCGCCTTGTTGCAAATCATCTGCGTCGAGGAGGAACAGATGGTGTCGACAACCCGCAGCTTATTGGCCCTCAGGGAAGCGCCAGTTTCAGTCAGCTCTACAATGGCATCCACTAGGCCCGCTCCTACCTTTGCCTCGGTAGCGCCCCAAGAAAACTCAACGGAAGCGTTTACCCGGTGGGTCTTGAGATAGGATTTGGTGATATTGACCAGTTCCGTAGCGATCCTCTTGCCTTCCAGGTCTTTCGGGCGGGCAATCTTCGAATCCACAGGAACGGCAAGAACCCACCGGACGGGATCCAAACTCTGCTTCGAATAAGAGAGCTCGGTCACCTTCACCACGTCCGAACCGTTTTCCAAGATCCAGTCATTTCCGGTAATACCCCCATCAATCGCCCCAGCCTCAACATAGCGGGACATCTCTTGAGCTCTTAAGAAGACAAGCTCCATCTCTTCATCGTCAATCGCGGGAAAATAAGAGCGCTCAGAGTAGGTCAGCTGGAAACCGGCCTGACGAAACAGGTGAACCGTTGATTCCTGCAAAGATCCTTTGGGTAACCCAAATTTAAGCCTCACCCTCTTGAACCTCCCCTATTAATGGATGCAAACCCTGACTAAATAAAACCCCCACTAAAGGGAGTTATTATATGTCGCCAAATGATGACAAGTCAATGGAACTCTTAGGAACTAAAGAGCATCGGGTACCTATTCCCGGCTAAATCTATTCCAAATATAGCGTTACACCTAATTGACTTGAAAATCTTTTCTTGTTGAAATGATTCGACTTCTGTAAAATACAAAGCTGTAAAACAGAAGAAGGAGCTTAAAGAAATGATGGATTGGGTGCGGAAAAATGTGGGTCTTATCGCAGGCTTTACGGTAGCCGTTATGGTTCTTTGGCTGGTCGGAACGGCTGTTTCCGTCCGGGCGACTCAGGCCGATGTCGCGGGAACTCTTTTCGGCAAAAAAATAATGCTCGAGTCGTATGTCCAAGCGTTGGATGCCGTAACCCGCCAGGCCCTTCTCACCCGGGGGGACAAATTCCGGGAAGAAACAAAACCGGAGGAGCTCGAACAGCTGGCTTGGCAACGGCTGACGATGCTGGCCGAGGCTAAAAGACGAGGAATCAGTGTAACAGATAATGAGGTGGTAACAGAGCTTCAAAGGTGGCCAATCTTCCAAAGAGACGGTCAATTTGACCGCGGTTCCTATGAAGCTATTGTCAAATACAGCCTCGGAACATCCGCCCGGCATTTTGAAGAGGAGATGCGGGAAAGCCTCATGATCTATAAACTGACCGATGAGGTGATAAAAACAAAAGTGACCAAGCAGGAGATACAAGAGGCCTTCCAGGCAAAAGAGGAGGCGATTAAAGTAAGCTACTTCACAGTCCCTCAAGAGACGTCCGGCCGGGAGATTGCAGATACACTCCGGCAAAATCCGGCGTCGTTCAACACCGTCGCCCAGCAGGTAGGCCAGCAGATCGTAACAACCGACCTTGTGAAACGCTCGACCGCTGTGGCCAACCTTGGCTTGGCCGGAAATGTTTTCGAACCCCTCTTTTTACTCAATGACGGCGAGATTGCCGATCCCCTGGAAACCCCTCAGGGATGGCTCATCGCACGGCTGGAAAGCAAAAATCCGGCCGACCTGAGCAAATTCGAGGGTGAAAAAGAGGCAATCCAGCGGGAACTGCTTGAACAAAAGAAACTTAGTTCCTACTTCACCTGGTACTCGGAACTTTTGAAGCGGGCCAACCTGAAGAAAACCCTTCCAACCGAGCAGACGAAAAAACAGGCACCCGCGTCCATTCAGCAGCAGATACCTGCGCCGTCGCAGCAGGAACAGCCGGTCGCCCGGTAAGGTAAGCCGGCACGAACAAACCCCGCCGCATCATGAGAAACGTCCGTCCCGGGAACCGGTTAATCCTTGCCTCCGCCTCTCCCAGGCGCAAGTTTCTTCTGAAACAGCACCACATCCCCTTCAAAGCGGTCCCGAGCGGCTTGAAGGAACCCCCTGCCGGAAAAACTCCCGCCGCTGTCTACACCAAAAAACTCGCGCTCGCTAAAGCGCGGAAGGTCGCCCTCCGACTGAAAGATGGGCTCGTTCTCGGAGCAGATACTGTGGTCATTTTACGCGGCGCGATTTATGGGAAACCGGCCGGATACACCGACGCCTGCCGCATCCTGCGCAGCCTTCAAGGAACAACCCACCGGGTGATCACCGGCATCGCCCTGGTGGATGCCTCATCAGGCAAAAAGAGGGTTGCCCACGCGGTGAGCACAGTGACGATGCGGCCAATCAGCGAACAGGAGATCCGGCGATACGCCGGCAGACATCAGGATAAAGCCGGATCTTACGCAGTGCAGGAAAGGAAAGATTCAGTAGTGCTGAAGATTGAGGGCTCCTACTCGAATGTGGTGGGGCTGCCGATGGAACTGCTGAAGAAAATGCTGAGGGAATTTGGCGGGTGATGCGGAGCGGTCGCTACATCCGCCAGCAGGGGCGACCGGCCTTCTAGGCCCCGAGCCCCGATGCCGGATGCAGTGACCGGCCGCGGCAGGACCCGCAAATCACTTCTTGTTGAGGAGCTCCCGCAATTCACGCATGAACTGGTTGAGGTCCTTGAACGAGCGGTAGACCGAAGCAAAACGGACGTAGGCCACTTCATCCAGCTTCTGCAGGCGGGACATGATCCTCTCCCCTATCTCCACCGAGGAGATCTCCTTTTCAAACTCCTGGCGGACCTCCCGGTCCACATCATCCGTCAGGGCCTCCATCTGCTCCATCGCAACAGGGCGTTTCTCGCAGGCCTTTAAAACTCCCTGCAGGATTTTCTTCCGGTCGAACGGTTCCCTCCTGCCGTCCCTTTTGACGACCAGGATTGGGGACTCCTCAAAACGCTCGTAGGTCGTGGTGCGGCGGCTGCATTTCACGCATTCGCGGCGCCGCCGGATGGTAGCTCCGTCGGGCGACTCGCGCGAGTCAATGACCTTGTCATCGCTGCCACCGCAGTAAGGGCACTTCACCCTAAACCTTACCTGCCCGCAAATGGTTGATCTCCGGGATCGCCCGCCGGAGTTCCGGATAGAGAGGAAAACGCTCCACGAGGCCGTCCACCTCCCGCAGAACCTGCTCGATCACTCCCTCTTCGTTCATGCCGGTCAACGCCTTGTCGATCAAGTTAGCGATCAGCTTCATTTCCGGCTCCTTCATGCCGCGGGAGGTAACCGCCGGCGTCCCGAGCCGAATGCCGCCGGGGTTGGCCGGGGAGCTCGAATCGAACGGGATTGCGTTTTTGTTGACGGTGATCCGGGCCTTGTCGAGCGCCGAGGAGGCCAGCTTTCCGGTCAGCCCTTTGGAGGTGACGTCCACCAGCATGAGGTGATTGTCTGTGCCGCCTGAAAAAATCCGCCACCCTTTCTGGATCAGCGTCTCGGCCATCGCGCGGGCATTCTTGACGACCTGCGCCTGGTACTCTTTGAATTCCGGCGTGAGCGCCTCTTTCAGCGCCACCGCTTTGGCCGCGATCACATTCATCAGAGGCCCGCCCTGGATTCCGGGAAATATTTGAGAGTCTATCTTCTTCGCGAAGTCTTTTCGGCAGAGAATAAGACCGCCCCTGGGGCCGCGCAGCGTCTTATGCGTAGTTGTCGTCACGAACTCGGCGTACGGCACCGGCGAGGGATGGACCCCCGCGGCGACGAGGCCGGCGAAGTGGGCCATATCGACCATCAGGAAAGCGCCGGCTGCGTCGGCAATCGCCCGGAACTTCTTGAAATCGAGCATCCGGGGATAAGCGGAATAGCCGGCCAGAATCATCTTCGGCTTGTGCTCCTTGGCAAGCGCCATCAGCTCGTCGTAGTCAATCAAGTGGTCCTTCTGGGAAACGCCGTAGGGGACAATCTTGAAGAACCGGCCGGAGAAGTTCTTCGGGTGTCCGTGCGTCAGATGCCCGCCGTGGCTCAAGTTCATCGCCATCACCGTGTCGCCCAGCTCGAGCATCGAGAGGTAGACCGCCATGTTGGCCTGGGAGCCGGAGTGGGGCTGAACGTTCGCGTGCTCGGCCCCAAAGAGGATCTTCGCCCGGTCAATCGCCAGAGACTCCGCCTCATCCACGAACTGGCAGCCGTCGTACCAGCGGGCAGCCGGATACCCTTCCGCGTATTTGTTGGTCATAACGGAACCCAGCGCTTCAAGCACGGCGAGTGATACCACGTTCTCGCTGGCGATCAACTCGAGGTTCTCCTGCTGCCGAACGATCTCCTGGCAAATGGCCCTGTAAATCTCCGGATCGGTGTTCTTCAAGTGATCAAACATGTTCTATCGTCCCAACCTGTTCCTTTCGCGCAATATTGTTTTTTCAATACGCTCGATCTGCCGGATCCGCCTGGCGTGACGCCCGCCGCCGAACGGAGTTTTCAACCACGCCTGAAGGATCGCCTGCGCCTTCGGGGATGGCAGGTGCTCGGCGCCGAGGACGAGGACGTTGGCGTCGTTATGTTCCCGCGCGTGTTTCGCGGAAATAACCGTCTGGCAGACAACGGCCCGGACCCCCGGAAATTTATTCGCCACGATGGCCATGCCGCCGCCGCTCTTGCACAAGAGAACACCCCACCCGGCTTTCCCGTCCGAAACAGACTTGGCCACCTTCGCACCGATCACCGGATAATCGCACGGTTCCGAAGAAAAAGTCCCTGCGTCAATACTCTGGTATCCCTGCTTCCTCAACTGGCGGACCAGGCGCGATTTAAGTTCAAACCCGCCGTGATCTGCCCCTATGACGATCTTCTCCATTTCGCGGGCGCCTCGCAAACTACTTGTCGTCTTCAGCCTTCGACTGTTCCGACTCTTTTATCAGCCAGCGGCCGATCCGGCCAACGGCATCCTTAATCGTAATCAGGCAGGACTCGTAGACCTCTTTGGGCCTGCCGATCGGATCGGGGATGTTGGGATCTAGAATCTTCTGCTTGTTCATGAAGAGCTTCAGCAAATGAACCTTCTCCTGCGTCTCAGGGGCCTGAGCAATGAGGATATCCCTCTGGAACTCCTCCATGCAGAAGATCGCGTCGGCGAGCCGGATCAGCTGGAGAGTCACCGGCTGGCTGATGTGTCCGGAAACATCCACCCCCTCTTTCTCCATCACATCAACAGTCTCCGGACTCGGCCCCGTCCCGCCCATCGCGCTCACGCCGGCCGAAAGGACGTGGAAATCATTTCTCCCCTTCTGCTTGAGCAGATGTTTGAGCAGGCCTTCCGCCATAACGGAGCGGCAGCTGTTTCCGGTGCACACGAACAGAATTTTTCTCATCCCGCTAACGCTTTCTCCAAATAAAGAACCTTTTCGATGTCGTCAATCCGGGCTCCTCGGCGTAAAATCCGGGGATGATTCCCGCTTAAATCGACAACCGACGATTCCACGCCGACAGGCGTGGCCCCGGCATCTAAAACCAGATCGACCTTGTCCGCCAAACCGCGCAGAACCTCCTCCGCTGTCCTGGGAGGCGCCTGCCCGGACAGATTTGCCGACGACGCCACAACAGGAACGGCGGCCTCCTTTAAGAGAGCCAACGCCACCGGATGATCCGGCACCCGGAAACCGCACGTGGAACCGTCTGATTTTTTGAGCACAAGCGTCAACGGACCGGGCCAAAACTTATCCGCGAGTTTTTTTGCCAGCGGCGTCCAAACCCCTCCGTAAACCTCCACGCCGGAGGCCTCCGCCAGATGGAGCGTCACCTTCTTCCCGAAAGGACGTTCTTTCACCTGGTATAACTCCTGGATCGCCTGCGGATCATCCAGGTTGGCCCCGAGGCCGTAAACGGTCTCGGTCGGAAAAGCCACGAGCCCTCCGCGGCGCAGAAGGCCGGCCGCCTCATGGATCACGCTCTTCTCGGGAAACTGAGGATCCACTTTCAGCACGCGGGTCCGCATGACCGGTTCTTCTGGACCTGCCGGTCCTTTTCGAGTACGCCCGCCCGGAGCTTCGCTTTGAATTCCTTGAGGTAACGGGCCAGCCTTTCATCGGAAAGAGCGAGAATCTGCAGGGCCAGAATTCCGGCGTTCTTGGCGCCCCATTTTCCCAACGACACCGTCGCCACAGGGACACCGGGCGGCATCTGGAGCGTGCTTAAACAGGCGTCAAGCCCTTTAAGACTCGTGGCATCCAGAGGGACTCCAATGACCGGACGGGTGGTATGCGCGGCAATCACTCCAGCCAAATGTGCGGCGCCGCCGGCCCCGGCGATAATCACCCGGATCCCCCGGCTTTCGGCCGACTTGGCGTAAGAGGCTGTATCCTCCGGCGCCCGGTGGGCGGAAAGAACCCGCGTCTCTGAAACCACACCGGCCTCCTCGAGCACTGCCGCCGCCTCCTGCATCGTGGAGAGGTCGGAATCGGATCCCATCAGAATCCCCACAACCGGCTTCCCTTTCCCGCGATTAACCATGGTGGCATGACTCCTTCGCTTTCCGAGTAAATTTTAGCGCGCGACTCCCGATGTCCCGGCGAAACTGCTTGCCTTCAAACTGGATCAAATCCGCCCCTTTGTATGCCTTCTGAAGGGCCGCCTCAAGAGACTCCCCAAGCGCAGCGACATTTAAAACCCGGCCCCCTTTGGTAAGTATCCGCCCCTTGTCCACTTCGGTCGCGCCGTGAAAAACAAGGGTGTCCGGCTGATCGGCCGCCTTATCCAATCCGGTAACAACCCGCCCGATGTCGTAAGCCCCAGGATATCCTTTTGAGGCCAGCACCACGCAAGCACATGCCCTCGAATCCCACTGGATCGAATACTTATCGAGCCGACCCTCGATTGAGGCCAGCATCATCTCAACGAAATCGCTCTTCAAGCGGGGGAGGATCGCCTGAACTTCCGGGTCACCGAAACGGACGTTAAACTCCAGCACTTGAGGCCCCTCTTCGGTCAGCATCAATCCGGCATACAATATCCCTGTAAACGGAGACCCTTCCTGCCCCATAACGCGGATCACCGGCTCGAATATTTTTTTGCGGATCTTATCCAAATCCCGCGCATCCAGCATCGGAACAGGGGAATAAGCCCCCATCCCCCCGGTATTCGGGCCTTCATCCCCATCGCCCACCCTCTTATGATCCTGCGAAGATTCCAGAAGAACGAAATTCTTTCCATCCACGCAGGCAAGGACGGAAACCTCTTCGCCGGAAAGGCACTCTTCGATAACCACCTGCTTGCCCGCCTCGCCGAAAATACGGTCTTTCAAGATACCCTTGACCGCCTTCTTGGCCTCTTCCTTATCGGCGGCTACGATCACCCCTTTGCCGGCAGCTAATCCATCCGCTTTGACAACAACCGGTTTTTTTGATGATTCGATGAATTTCAGCGCCGGTTCGATTTCATGGAAAACCTCAAAACGGGCGGTCGGGACTCCGCACTTGCGCATAATCTCCTTTGCGAAGGCTTTGGATCCTTCCAACTGGGCCGCCCGTTTAGTCGGCCCAAAAATCTTCAGCCCCTTCTCCTGAAAATAATCGACGATCCCGGCGACAAGCGGCGCTTCCGGCCCGACAACCGTCAGGTCAATCCGAGAGGCCACGGCGAATCCCGAAAGCCCAACAATCTTATCGGCGGTCAGCGGCAGATACTCTGCCAGATTGCTCATGCCGGCATTGCCCGGCGCGACAAAAATCTTTTCAACGCGCGGACTCTGCGCCAGCTTCCAGATAATGGCATGTTCCCTGCCGCCAGCACCGATAACCAGGATTCTCACCGGATCTCCACCTTCCGGCTTCCTTTCACGGCCTTGCCGATCACCCAGCTGGCCACCCCGTGCCGCTTCAGGAAGCCTTGAGCCTTCGCCGCGTGAAGAGCCGGTAAAACCAGCACCATCCCGATCCCCATATTGAAGGTTTTAAACATTTCATGTTTCGAAACACCGGCCGCCTGGATCTCCCGGAAAACCGGAGGTACCGGCCAACAACCCGTTTTCACAACCGCGTCAACCCCGGCCGGCAGGATGCGCGGCACCTTGTTTTCAAAAGAGCCTCCGGTGATATGGGCAATCCCCAGGACCGGCAGTCGTCTTTTTAAGAGGTCAAGGACAGGCCGGACGTAAATCCGGGTCGGCTTGAGAAGCTCCCTCCCCTTTGCCTTAAGGACTTTTTTGGAGAAAACCTTCTGCACCAGCGTGAAACCGTTGGCGTGAATTCCGTTGGAGGCGAGCCCCAACAAAACATGCCCCGGCCTAATCCTGTCGCCGGTCACAATTTCTTTCTGCTTGACCACACCGACGGCAAAACCAGCCAGGTCGAAATCATTCGGTTTGTAGACCAGCGGCATCTGGGCCGTCTCACCCCCCAAAAGCACGCAGTCCGATTCCACGCAACCCCGGACAACACCCCGCATCACGTTCAAGAGAACACCGGGGTCCAGCCTGCCGGCGGCAATGTAGTCGAGGAAAAACAGCGGCCTGGCGCCGGCACAGAGGATGTCGTTCACATTCATCGCGACCAGATCCACCCCGAGAGGGGTATACCAGCCGGCCAACCGGGCGAGACAGAGCTTGGTACCGACCCCATCGGCAGAGGCCACCAGTACGGAATCGTGGCCGGCATGGGAATTCATCTGAAAAAGGCCGCCGAAAGAACCGATCCCCCGCAGAAGACCAGGCCGCCGGGTGAGATGGGCAAGCGGTTGGATCGCGCGGATGAAATCATCCGCCCCTTTGACGTCCACCCCGGCCCTTTTGTATGTGACTTCTTTCAACGGGGCAATTCCCCTTTCGAAGCCGCTACCGCTGGCCTCGCCTCTCCTGCAAACTTCCGCTCCAGGATATATTTGTCCGCCTCTTTCCCGAACGGGATCGGATACTTGCCGGAATAACAAGCTGTGCAGTAATTCGATTTATTTCCGGTCACCGCGCTGAGCATCCCCTCCAAAGAGATATACCCCAGGGTGTCCACCTCAAGAAATTTCCGGATCTCCTCAAGCGAGTGGGTGCAGGCGATCAGCTCCTGGCGGGTCGGGAAATCAATCCCGTAAAAACAGGGGTGCATGATCGGCGGACAGGAGACGCGCATATGGATCTCCTTCGCTCCGGCCGCCCGGATCGCCTTCAATCGGGACTTGCAGGTGGTGCCGCGCACGATGGAATCATCAATCACCACAACCCTCTTGCCGGCCAAAGCCGCCTTGACCGGGTTAAACTTCACCCTCGCCTGGAAATCCCGGGTCTGCTGGCTCGGCTGGATAAAGGTGCGCCCGACGTAGTGGTTGCGGGTCATGCCGATCTCGAACGGAATGCCGGATTCCAGAGAGTATCCGAGCGCAGCAGAGGTACCGGAGTCGGGGATCGCGATAACGCAATCGGCGTCGGCCGGATGCTCTTTCGCCAGCTGCCTGCCCAGTCGCTGTCGGACATGATGGACCGACTCCCCAAAAACACGGGAATCCGGCCGGGCGAAATAGACATGCTCGAAAATACAGAAAGAGGCCTGGGTCGGCGGAAAAGGTTTCAGGCTTTTGATTCCGGAAGAGTTGATGATCACTATCTCTCCCGGCTCCACCTCCCGGACAAAAGTGGCCCCGAGCAGATCCAACGCGCAGGTCTCGGAGGCAAGGATCGTGGCGTCCCCCAGTGTCCCGAGGCATAACGGGCGGAAACCGTTCGGGTCCCGGATGCCGATCAGTTCTTTTTCCCGGAGGATAAGCAGAGAGAATGCCCCTTTGAGCTTTAACAGGGTGTCTACCAACGCCTGCTCAAAATGGGCAAAATTCGGATCCGCAAGAAGGTGGAGGATGACTTCCGAATCAATCGTCGTCTGAAAGATCGAGCCGTGCGCCTCCAGCTCGTCCCTCAGGAGAAGCGCGTTGATCAGGTTCCCGTTGTGGGCTATCGCAATCGAACCCCGGGAGTAATCCACCTGGAGCGGCTGTGCGTTCTTCAGCCGGCTGGAGCCGGTCGTCGAATACCGGGTGTGGCCTATCGCGTAGGGCCCCTTTAGCTCGGCTATGCTCTGTTCGCTGAAAACATCCGCCACCAAACCCATGCCGATGTGCTTATGGAGAACATTACCGTCGGAAGAGACGATACCGGCCGACTCCTCCCCCCGGTGCTGAAGAGAGAACAGCCCCATGTAGGACAGGCGCGCCGCTTCCGGATGGTTGAATATCCCGAACAAACCGCAATGCTCTTTGACTGTCTCATCCATGGGGTAACTTCCTCTCGGTTACAACCGTTTCCGGACCCACGCAACACCGTTTTTAAAAATCTGAAGGCCGTCTCCCTCGCCGGCGCGGCCTTCCCTCGGGCCTTCCCTCGTCCACCGAGGATGCTGATGAACCGACACATGCCGCTCAGGGTGCGGCATCAACCCGAAGATCCGGCCGCTCGGGTCGCAGATACCGGCGATCCCTCCGAACGAACCGTTCGGGTTCCAAGGATACCCTGCCTCCGACCCCTGCGAATCGCAGTAATGGAACGCAATCTGTCCGTATCCGAGCAGCTGCTCCAAAACAGTCTGGTCCTTGGTGACGAATTTCCCCTCGCCGTGAGCCACAGGCAGCTCCACCATCTCCTCCAGCCCCTGCGTCCAAACACAGACGTTGAACTCCTGCCGCAGGTAAACCCACCGGTCCTCGAACTTTCCCGAATCGTTGACGGTCAGCGTGGTTTCCTGAGGAGCGCCGACCTGCCCGCTGGGCAATATGCCGGATTTCACGAGAACTTGAAAACCGTTGCAGATGCCGATCACCAGCTTCTGCCCGCGCAGGAATGCGACAAGCGCGTCATTCAGCCTAAAAGCAAGCTGGTTCGCCAGCAATTTCCCCGCGCCGAGATCATCCCCATAGGAAAACCCGCCGGGGATCGCCAGTATCTGGTAATCTTCTAAAGCTTTCGGGTTCTCCCTCAGTTCCTGGACCCAGACCGTCCGGGGTTCGGCTCCGGCCAACTCAAACGCATGGGCCGTCTCCGTATCGCAGTTGGTGCCGGGGCCCTTTAAGACCGCCACTTTCACTTTTGTCATTTCGCTCACCAGTCCTTAAACGGCCGCTGCCACGCTTCCTGCAGCGCTTCGACGGTTGTCTCAATCACCGGGGTTCCGGCAAGACCGGTCACGCGCAGCAATGGAGATTTCTCGAATTGGCCGATCCTGTCCACCGGAACCCCCTGCAGCGCTTTCCTGAACGCCTCCTCCTTGTCCGGTGGAACCTCCAAGAGAAATCGGCTGGCCGACTCCGCAAAGAGGAGAAGATCGTCCCTTTGAATCCCCTGCTGCGGCACCCGGCGCAGGTCCAGCGAGAGCCCGATCTTTCCGGAAAAAGCCATTTCAGCCGCGGCGACACCGATGCCTCCTTCGGAACAATCGTGAGCGGAAACCACAAGCCCCTGCCCGATAGCGCCCGACACCGCCTTGAGAAGCTCCGGTGCCCTTTTTAAGTCGACTTGAGGGACCGATCCTCCGGCAATTCCGAGAGAGGCGTAATAGGATGAACCGCCCATCTCCGATTTCGTCAGTCCAACGATATACAGGGCGTTGCCGGCTTTCTTCGCATCCATCGAAACAACCCGTTTGATGTCGGAAATCACGCCGATCGCAGAAATTAAAAGGGTGCCGGGGATTTGAATCGTCTTCTCCCCTGTTCTGTATTCGTTGTGCAGGCTGTCTTTACCGGAAATAAACGGCGTCCCGAACGCTTTCGCCGCGTCATAACACCCGAAAGAGGCGCGGACGAGAGACCCGAGCACCTCAACGCGGGTCGGGTCGCCCCAGCAGAAATTGTCCAGCACCGCGATCTGGTCAGGGGATCCGCCGACCGCCACAATCTGGCGGATCGCCTCTTCAATAGCGAGGACAGCCATCCAGTAAGGGTCGATGTCCCCGTAGCGAAAATTAATCCCGTTGGAAAGGACCAGCCCTTTCGGCGAACCAAGCCTCGGGTTGATCACCGCGGCATCCGACGGCCCCTGGTGCTGGGCGCCGACGAGAGGCTTTAAAACGGAGCCCCCCTGCACTTCATGGTCGTAGCAGCGGATGATCCATTCTTTGCTGCAGGTATCCCACCAGCTCAACAGATTCAACAAGACCGCCGCCAGATCGGCCGGCTGAGACGGCTGCAACTCCTTCACCCGAGGAGAAACCCACCGGGCGGGCCGCAGAACTTTCGGAACACCGTGATGGAGGAACCCCATCTTCAGCTCGCCGACCCGGTTCCCCTTGTAGAACAGCTCAAGCCTTCCAGAATCGGTGAAGGTCCCTATCGCGACCGCCTCGACATCCCTGCTTTTAAACAAGGCGGTCAGCTTCTCCAGGTTCTCCTGGGGTACCGCAAAAATCATTCTCTCCTGCGACTCCGAAATCCATATCTCGGCCGGGGTAAGCCCCGCGTATTTCAGAGGGGCTTTCTCCAAATCGATCTGTGCTCCGCAGTCGGACCCCATCTCTCCCACCGCGCTGGAGAGCCCCCCCGCGCCGCAGTCGGTGACGGAGGAATAGAGCCCCTTCGCCTGGGCCTCTAAAAGAGCGTCGGTCAGCTTCTTCTCCGTTATAGGGTCTCCAATCTGCACCGCCGTGGAAGAGAGCACCTCCGATTCATGCGTCAGGGCCAAGGATGAAAAGGTGGCGCCGTGGATCCCATCCCGGCCTGTGCGCCCTCCGGCCACGACAACCGCCATCCCGGGCTCGACCTTTTTCGCCACCTTGTCTTTCGGCAAAAGCCCGACATTGCCGCAATAGACCAGAGGGTTGCCAACAAACCTCTCATCGAAGAGGACGGCCCCGTTGACGGTCGGAATTCCCATCTTGTTCCCGTAATCCCGGACTCCTGAGACAACCCCTTTGATGACTCTCCTGGGATGGAGAACCCCGGGAGGGACCCGGTCCGAAGGCAGATCAGGCGGAGCAAAACAAAAGACGTCGGTTGATGCAACCGGTTTGGCCCCTAATCCGGTCCCCAGGATATCCCGGATGACGCCGCCGATCCCGGTATTCGCCCCGCCAAACGGCTCCAAAGCGGAAGGATGGTTGTGCGTTTCGACCTTGAAGCAGGCGTGATACTGGTCGTCAAAGGCGATCACGCCGGAGTTATCCGAGAAAACAGAGATACACCAGGGTTTCGCGAGCTCCTCCGTCGCCTTCATGATGGTGGTTTTCAGAAGGTCGTTGATCACCCTCTTCTCGGTCTTGCCGTCCACCTCTTCGGTGTAAACGATCGGCCCCCGGAAAGTCTTGTGCTTGCAGTGCTCCGACCATGTCTGCGCAATCGTCTCAAGTTCGATCAGCGCCGGCTCACGCCCTTCCGACCGGTAATAGGCCTGAACAGCCTTCATCTCCTCAAGATTCAGCGACAGCTGATGATCGAGACTGATCCTCTGGAGCACCGTGTCGTTGGCCTGGAGCAGATGGACGGTTTCGATCGCCATCGGCGCGGCCTGCAAAGGCGCCACCACCTGCCGGAGATTTTCCGCTGTGATCACCATCTGAATGGTCGGGTTAACGAGCAGTTTCTCGCAGATCCTCTCGATGTCCCGCGGCGAGAGATTCCCAGCCAATGTGTAGAGAACGGCGGTGTGCACGGCACCGATCGTCTGAATCCCCAGAACGGCGGCGCCGTTCTTCAGAGAATCCTCCACGGGGTCCCGCACGCCGGGCCGGAACCCGACCTCAATGGAGGTCCCCTTCAGCGAATGGAGTTCTTTCCCGGAAGCGCCGGAACTTAGGGAGATTTCCCTGCACTCCACGTGCTGCGTGATCGGATCACACAACAGTTTTTCCTGGAGCAGATTGACCTGCTCAGCCTTCAGAGAACCGGTGCAATAGTAGACCGGCGATATCTCCACATTCTCAACGGAGCGGATGCCGAGATCGGCGATGTCCCCCTTCAAACCGGCCGCCTGGGCGTCCACAAAACCCTCCCTGTGCCGGACGACAAACCTCCAGCAGGTCTTCACATCGGTCTTCACGGAATCCGCGCCCATTTATTCAGCCCCTCAATATCCGGCCGTGCACTTCCCTGTAAGCCCCCTCCACGTCGCCCAAATCGCGCAGGAAACGGTCCTTATCCAGCTTCCTGCCGGTATCGACATCCCACAGGCGGCAGGTGTCCGGCGATATTTCATCGCCCAAAAAAATCTTCCCCTTCGCTCGTCCAAACTCCACCTTAAAATCAATCAGCTCCAAACCCCGCTCCAGAAAAAACGGCTTGAGCACGTTATTCACCTGGAACGAACGCTCCCGCATTACCTTGAGCTCCTCTTCGGTGGCAATCTTCAGGCTCAAAACATGGTATTCATTGATCAGCGGGTCCCCCAGAGGATCCGACTTGTAATGGAACTCGCAGACCGGGCACGCCAGCAGGGTCCCCTCTTCAATGGCGAAAAGCTCCGCCATCCGGCCGGCCGCCTTGTTCCGGATCGTCACCTCGACCGGGATCACCTCGAGACGCTTGACTAAAACCTCCGTGTCGGAAAGAGCGCGGACAAAGTGGGTGGCAACCCCCTTCGATTCGAGAATCTTAAAGAGCCTGCCCGATACCTGGCTGTTGATCGCCCCCTTAGACTGGATCGTGCCTACCTTTTTGGAGTTGAACGCCGTTGCCCGATCGGTAAATTCCAGGAAGATAAGCTCGGGATCCTCCGTCTCATAGAGCCTCTTTGACTTCCCTTCGTAGAGGAGCTTCCCCTTGGCCACACTGCCGCTGACAGACGGCTGGGTCATCCGGAGAGCCCAACCCGTCTAAAGATCGTATTCACGTGCCGGGTGTGGCGCTTCAGGTCAAAACAGGCCGCCAATTCTTTTTCGCTCAACAAACGCCGGACATCCCGGTCCTCTCGAAGACGGGAGACAAAATCCTTGCCCCCCTGCCAGGCCGGCAAAGCATTGCGCTGAACGATTTTGTAGGCCTCCGGCCGCGCCAATCCTTTATGCATCAGCGCCAACAGCACGGATTCAGAGAAGATCAGCCCCCGCGTGAGGTCAACGTTCGAACGCATCCTCTTCGGATAAACCTTCATCCCCTCGAGGATCCGGGTCGTCTCCCTCAACATGTAGTCGAGCGCAATCGTGGCGTCGGGGAGGATGACGCGCTCCACCGAGGAATGGGTGATGTCTCTCTCGTGCCAAAGAGGAATATTTTCCAGAGAGGCCATCGCGTAGCTGCGCAATAAACGGGCAAGGCCGCTCACCCGCTCGCAGGAGACCGGGTTCCGCTTGTGCGGCATAGCCGACGATCCGGTTTGTCCCTCGCCGAACGGCTCCTCTGCCTCAAGCGTTTCGGTCTTCTGCAGGTGGCGGATCTCGGTGGTAAACCGCTCAAGCATGCCGCCGACCACCGCAATCCGGCAGAGCAGCGCCGCGATGCCGTCGCGCGGCACCACTTGCGTGGAAACCGGCGCCGGCTTGAGACCGAGCTTCAAACAGATGTATTTTTCGACCGCCGGGTCGAGGTGGGCAAACGTCCCGACCGCGCCGGAGATCTTGCCGATCGCCACCGCCGTCCGAGCAAGCGCGAGAAGATCCTTCGCACGGGTTAACTCTGAGTAAAAGACCGCGAGCTTGAGGCCGAACGTGGTCGGTTCGGCATGGACGCCGTGGGTCCGGCCCATACAAACAGCATTCTTGTACTTGAGCGCCTGCCGCTTCACGACACTCCGGAGCTTCTCGAGGTCGGAGAGCAGCAGCGTGACCGCCTCCTTCAGCTGGACCGCGGTGGCGGTGTCGAGCGCGTCGCTCGAGGTCAAACCCAGGTGCAGATAGCGGGCGTCGCGGCCGATGTGGGAAGCCAACTCCTCAAGGAAAGCAACAACATCGTGGCGGGTCCGGCCTTCCCTCTCGCCGATCCGGGAAACGCTGAGACGGGCCTTCCGGCGGATACGCCGGGCCGCGGCAAACGGAATAATCCCCTGTTTGGCAAGCGCCTCACAGGTGAGGAGCTCCACCTCCAGCATCTTCTGGAAGCGATACTCCTCCGTCCATATCCGGCCCATTTCGGGTGGGGTGTAGCGGGATATCATCGGGAAACATTTATTATAACATGGGGAATGCACCTGCGAAAGCACTGTAAACTCTTCTGCACCTTAACGTTGGATTGTCTTGATGCGCCGCACCATGTAGCCGGAAATGGTGGTATAAACCCCCCAGGTCCCGCCCTGATAGGCCATTGTATAGGCACCGTTTCCATAAACCGCCTCGATAAACGGGACAAATTGCTGGGCATCATAAAGGAAACGCCAAAACCGACTTGTCCCTCCCTGCAAGTCATAGACAGACCGGGGTTTGTGGATCTCGAACTCAGTCTTCAGATAGCGTCCCGACAAACGGCTCAGCTTATGGCAATTCTTGAAACCGACAAGATTCAGCCAAGGGTGCCACTTGAGAAAATCCCCGCCGATCATCCACTGGTCTCCATGCATCAGAAAGGTTTCCGAGGCCAGTTCCCGGCCGTTGGAAATCTGGGTAAACTTCAGCTGGAAATCATAGCCGGAACCTTTGGGCGGAGCCTTGCATTCCACCACCGCAACAAGTTCTTCCGCCGTAAACACCCTATAAGAACGAAGCCCCAGCAACACCGCAACCCATGCCAGAAGCACCGTCACAAAAAGACAAACTAGCAATAACCTGATGAGCTTAGCCATCGCCTCTTAGAATTTTTTCTTGTACTTCAGCATCACCTTCCCGTCCTTCTGCTCCTGCTGCGCCGTCACCAAAGCCTTCGGGTCGGGCTGGTGGACCTGGCCCTCCGCCTCGATGGACACCTTGTCCGTGATCTTGACCTCCGCCCCGACCTTATGCGTTTCGGTCTGCTTCTCCATATCGCTGCCGGTGGGCTTCTCGATGCCGTAGTGGATCTCCACCTTGTCGGCAATCGTTTTGCTGACCCCCAGCTCGTTCGACCCGGAACTGTAGGTCAGCGACACCCCGTCCACGCCAAGGCGCTTGGAGAGGGACTCCCCCATCCCGGAGAAAACGAAGTAATCGACGAAATCCCTGGCAATATCAATCGGGATCTTCCCTTCCGAAACAACCGTGTCGGTGACACCCCATCTCTTGCCTGTCATCAGCATCAGCAGCAGGTTCTCCTGCGACACAGGGGGATCGGAACTCAGGATCAATTCCGGCTTCTTCATCGTTCCCTTCAGGGTGATGTTGATTTTAACCCCCTCAATCTCCGACCTGCCCCGGAAATGGAGCGCCGGTGTTTTCGGATTCCCAGAAAAGATCATTTTCCCCCCTTCCAGCACAACCTTGGCTCTCCTGGACGTGATCGCGCCACCCTGGAAAATCACCTCCCCATAAGCTTTCGGATGCTCCTTGATCTCTTCGATTTTCACATCGAACGAAACAGGACAGCCGGACAGAGAGAATTCCTTGTATAAAAACCGGTCGATAAAGAAGGAACCTCTGACCTGAGGCCTCCTCCAGGACCCCTTCAGAAAGCTGTCCATATCCAGGATGAGGCCGGAGACATTGCGGACATCGCTGCCCTCGGCGAACAGATCAAGCATGTCGCGCACACCGATGTTTTTCGAATAGACGTTCACATCGAAGCTCAAATCCCTGTACCCCCCCCAGAGCACGACCGGATACTCCGCTTTCGGGAAAATCAAGCGGGCGTTGCGTATTTCAGCTCGGGATTTCTCAAGATGGAAAAGGAAATCTGAAATCTTCAGTTGCTGGATCCTCAGCTTCGTGCCGGCGGGCAAACCTTCCAGGTTCCGGATCTCGACATCGTAAAATGTGAGCGGCCGGATGATCGCTCCCTTCGCGTTGCGAAAACGGACCTCGGCCGAGTCGAACCCCCAGGAAAGGGCCGATCTCACCAGCAACGCCGCCCCAGCCGTGGTGTACAAGAGGAAATAACCGACCCCTATAACGAGGCCGAGAAAAAAAGAGAACAGGAACCACAGCCATCGCCCTGCACTCTTTGGTTTTCCGGAAACGGAACCCATCTTTATTCCCCGTCAGAGGATGGCTCAAAAAGCTTCGCCAAAAGCGGCTTTGAAACCGCGCCGTAGTCAAAAAGGACGACCAATCGGGGCTGAAGCGCACCGGCCTGCTTTAACTGCTCCTCCAAGAGGCTGGGCTTCTCAGTCATCATATAAGCCCCCAGACCGATCGCCACCTTCGAAGGATCACCCGTCACCCCAATCGCGGACCGGCAGGCCAAAAGGATAAGCCGGGGATCCAGCGAATAATTCATGAGAACAACAAAATCCACGATCCCTTTTTCCACCCACAGACCCCAATCTTGGCACGCCGAACCGTAGGCCCGGTCAAACGCGGCAATCACGGCGCATGAAACCTCAATGCCGGGATGCCGGTTTCCCACCTCGCTGGAAAGTTCCCGCACAAGATCCGTCACCTGATCCCTCTTCCACTGATCCCAAAGAAGCGACTCCTCCGGTTTCAAAGCTCCTCCCGCCAAACGGATCCCGGTCTTCTCGGTAAAACGGGAGGCATTATGCTCTCCATAGCCGTAACTAAGACCGACAGAATTAAACCGGGAACCGGGGATAAAGGGGGGCGATGCCGGATACCGGATGTAGTCAAAATGGATGCCGTCCAGCTGGGGGTACTTGCCGACCAGCTCTGAAACAATCCCCTTCAGATGCTCCCTGACGCGGAGATCGCCGGGTTCAAGAAAAAGCTGGTTTTCCCTTTCATAATACTTGTCCAATTCCCCGTCCGATTTCTTCCTGAGCCCATCCCGGCCGTACTGGTCTTTCGTGAGGATGTCGCGCCCAAACTTTTTAAGTACCGGCGCCTCTTCGTTTTGAGAGAGGGTCAACGCGTTGACCCATGCGTGAACTTGAATCCCTTGCTGATGAGCCTGCTCGATAAGAACTTGCAGCGGATCGCCGCCGAAGCGGGCCTTGTTTTCTCTAAAAGGAGAGGCGTCGGCAATCTTGGAGTCAAACCAGGCTTTATCCCCGCGGTAAACCTGGATGAACAAGATACTAAACCCGCGCTGTTTAGCAAAAGAAAGGAACTCTTGCATCTCCTTCGGACTATTGAGGGGATT
Source organism: uncultured Planctomycetia bacterium (assembly GCA_964373715.1). Lineage (GTDB taxonomy): Bacteria > Omnitrophota > Gorgyraeia > 1-14-0-20-64-10 > 1-14-0-20-64-10 > CAMTXI01. The sequence continues at coordinate 50,454 of CAYJVR010000008.1, forward strand.
CTTTTCGCTGAAGCTGCTGACCCACAACCCCCTGCTGGGAGAAGACCCCTCCGTCTGTGCGGAAACACCGGCTGTTACAAGGAAAACCAACAGGAAGAAAACCGCTAAAAAAACAGCGGCCGGAAGGATGCGGACTCTTGAACGAACAGCTGTTTCATCCACTTGACGGAAAACTCCTTCAGGCGGAGCGGCTCAGAGTTGCGGTATCTGCGAAAAAACAGGAGGCTGGATCCAGATCCTCTGCGCCATTCTCTTCTTCAAAAAAACAGCCTGGCAATCTTAGCGACAGCGAACCCGAGAAAACCGCACACCGGAAATGTCAAAACCCAGGCGGTGACAATATCGCGCGTCACGCCCCAGCGAACCGCGGAAAACCGCTTTGTCGCCCCGACACCCATGATGGTCGTGTTAATCGTGTGGGTCGTGCTCAGCGGAATTCCAAAATGGCTTGCCAGCGCAATTGTCAAGCCGGCGCCTGTTTCAGCCGCGAACCCGTGCACAGGCTCGAGCTTGGTCAGCTTTAAACCCATCGTCTTCATGATCTTCCATCCGCCGATGGAAGTGCCAACCCCCATAACAACGGCACACAAAAGGACAACCCACATCGGCACATGAAAAGACGGGTGAACCCCTCCCAAAAACAGAACCAGGCAAAATGCACCAATAAATTTTTGCCCATCATTCGATCCGTGGCCAAAAGCCATAAATGCGGCAGACAGTATCTGGGCCTTTGTGAAAAACCGGCGCACCAATGCAGGGCTGCTTTTGGCGAAAATCCAATAGATGGCCGTCATAATAGCTAAACCGCCCCCAAACCCGAGAAACGTGGAGAAAAGGAGACCCATCCCGATTTTTTCCCATCCCGTCAGGACAAGAGAGGACGGCCCCGCTGTTGCCAGAGCTGCGCCGGTCAACCCGGCGATAAGCGCATGGCTTTCGCTCGTCGGAAGGCCGCCCCAATAATAGGTGAAGGTGCTCCACGCGACAATCGCGACCATCGCCGCTCCGACGGTAATAAGATCTATCGCTCCGGGCTGAACAATCCCCTTGCCGATCGTGGCAGCAACAGCCGTGCCGGACATGGCTCCGACGATGTTAAAAACAGTCGCCATCGCCAACGCCATAGAGGGCGGCATAACGCGGGTGGAAACCACCGTGGCAATCGAGTTCGGGGCGTCCGTCCATCCGTTGACGAATTCAGCGGCGAGAACAAGTCCCAGGACAAAAATCAAACCTACGGAAAGGTGCATCTGTTGTTTTGCCTACGCATTCTTCAGAAAGATGCCTTCGATAGCGATCGCCACATGCTCACACTTGTCGGTGGCCGTTTCCAAAAGCTTATACAGTTCCCGCCACTTCATCACCTCGAGAGGATCCCCTTTGTTCTCAAACAAGTCGGCCACAGCCTGTCGAAGAATCCGGTCTCCTTCGTTCTCCAAGCGGTTCACCTCGATGCAATGCTCCAAGATATCCGCGTGCTTCAAATTCTTCAGCCGCGGGATCATTTTGCTGATCTCCTCAACCTGCTTGGCGACAACAACCGCAAGGGCCTTAAACTCCGGCGTGGGCTGCTTTACTTTATAGAGGATCAGGTGCTGGGTAGAATCCTCGATGAAATCCATAACATCGTCCAGCGTGGCAGCCAACGCATGGATATCCTCACGGTCAAGCGGCGTGATGAAGGTCCTGTTGAGCTTCGCCATGATCTCGTGGGTCACCTGATCGGCGTCGTGCTCGAGACGCTCGATCCGGTGAGCTTTTTCCGGCAGCGTTTGATAATCCATTACCGCATCCCTGAGCAATGTTGCCGCTTCCAGCAAAAGCTTCACCGACTGTTCAAATAAATCGAAAAATTGTGTCTCTTTTGGTATCAACCGGAACATAAGGATATCCCCTTTGGGTCGTTAAACCAGCAAAAAACACCCTCCCTGCGCCTTAAAAAACAGAAGGGGCCGCATTCAGAACAATTCGAAGTAGAGAAGGAATGCATCGAACGGGTTGATTCTACCATCCCGCCCATCGGTGTCAAGGTTCACCCGCCGAGATAAGCCTCCTTTACCGCGGCATTCTCCCGAAGCTTTTCGGCGGGCCCTTCCAATACAATCCGCCCAGTCTCCAAGACATAAGCGGACTGCGCCACACGGAGGGCCTGGTAAGCGTTCTGCTCCACGAGAAGTATCGTCATTCCAGCCCGGTGGATTTCCTGAATAGCGTCAAACAACTGGAGCACAAGCTTCGGCGCCAGACCCAGCGACGGCTCATCGAGAAGAAGGAGCCGGGGCCTGGCCATAAGCCCCCTTCCCAGAGCCAGCATCTGCTGCTCGCCGCCTGAAAGGGTGCCCGCCAACTGTCCGGCCCGCTCCTTCAGTATAGGAAACAGCATCAGAACCCGCTGGAGGTCCTTATCCGCCTCCAGGCGGTCCTTCCGGAAAACAGAGCCTATGATGAGATTCTCCATCACCGTCATCCGGGGAAAGACCCTCCTCCCCTCCGGAACATGGGTAATCCCCTTCGCGACGATCCGTTCGGGCAAATTGCCGGCAATCGGCTCATCCAAGAAACAGATCTCTCCTTTGACCACCGAAGCCAAACCGGAGATGGCCATCAGAGAGGTCGTCTTGCCCGCCCCGTTGGCCCCCACCAAAGCGACAATCTCTCCTTCATGGACCCTGAGGGAAACTCCCTTCAAGACCTCGACTTCGCCGCGGCAGACATGCAGGTCTTCAACGACCAAAACCGGCTTCTTCACCCCACCACCCTGATCCCTAAATAAGCTTCAATAACAGCGGGATCATCCTGGACCGCTTTAGGAGGGCCTTCCGCAATCTTCGCTCCGTAATCCAAAACAACCACCCAATCGGAGATCGGCATCACCACTTTCATATCATGCTCAATCAGGAGGATAGTCAAACCTCTCGACTTCAACTCCAGAAGGAAACCGGAGAGCTCCTGTTTCTCCTGATACGTCAACCCGGCAGCCGGTTCATCCAACAGCAGCAACTCCGGATCGGAAGCCAAGGCCCGGGCCAACTCAAGGCGGCGCTGCTGGCCGTACGATAAAGTACCGGCCAGCCGGCCGGCAAAAAGCTCCAAACCGAGTTGATCCAGAAGCCTCAGAGCCCTGTCCTGCACCCACCGGCGCTCCTGGCGGGCCTCCTGCCCGAAGGGCCATAAGGCTTCCCCAAGACCGGCTGTCCTTCTTGCGTGAGTTCCGACGATCACGTTATCCATAACGGACATATTGGAGAAAAGACGTATATTCTGAAAAGTCCTGGCAAGCCCGAACCGGGCCGCCTCGTGCGGAGCGCAGCGATGAAGCGCGTCCGGGTTCTCCTCCCCGAATAAGATAGAACCCTCCTCCGGCCGGATCACGCCGGTAACACAATTAAAGAGCGTCGTCTTACCCGCTCCATTTGGACCGATAAGGCTCACAATCCTGCCCCGTTCGACAGAGAAACTGATCCGGTCGAGCGCAACCACCCCGCCGAATCTCTTAGTCAACCGGTCCACCTTAAGCAGAGACATGCCGGCCCTTCATCTCTTTCCGGATCTGCGCCGTCCCCCACAACCCCTGAGGCCTGAAACGGATCAGAAGGATCATCACAATCCCGAAAATCAGCATCCGGTAAATAGCAAACGACCGCAGCAACTCCGGCGCAATGCTCAAAACCGCAGCGCCCAGAATCACCCCTGTAACGGACCCCAGCCCGCCCAATATCACCATCGCCAGCACCATTACCGACAGGATAAAATCAAAGCTGTCCGGCGTGACCGTCCCCTGTTTGGCAGCAAAAACGCAGCCGGCCAAGCCGGCGATACCGCCGCCCAATCCCAAAGCTAAAAGCTTAAACCGGGCAACATCTATCCCGGAACATTCAGCAGCCAGCTCATCCTCCCGGATGGCGACCCATGCCAAGCCGATCCTCGACCGGGCCAGCCGCGAACAGGCCCAAGCAACAACCGCCGCGAGAACAAGAAGCAGTCCGTAGTAAGGCTTCGAATCGACGCCGAAGTTGTAAGAAAAAAAGACCGGATGCCCGATCCCAAGCAACCCATTCGGGCCGCCGGTCCATTCCTCAAGATTGGTCACAACGATTCGGACGATCTCTCCGAACCCAAGCGTCACGATCGCCAGGTAATCCCCCCGAACGCGCATCACCGGAAGCCCCAACAGAAATCCAGCCGCCCCCGCGGCGGCGGCGCTTACAGGCAACCCCACCCAGAAAGGGCATCCCAAATTGAGATTCAACAAAGCATAGGTATAAGCTCCGACGGCGAAAAAAGCGGCGTAACCCAGATGGAGAAGCCCGGCAAATCCAACAATGATGTTCAGTCCCAGAGCAAGAAGCGCGTAGAGCGCGGCGGTGGCCAAAACATCCACACGATAGGCATTCGGATCAAAAAAAGGCAGGAAGACAAGCAAAAGTATGAGCAGTTTTCGGGTCACCCCGCCACCTCGCGGCGGGGTCATGCCCGTTCCGCCACCCTCTCCCCCAGAAGCCCTCTGGGACGAAACAACAGAACCAGCACGAGCACGGCGAAAGCGATGACATTCTTCCACTGGGTCGACACATAACCGGCGCTTAACCCCTCAATGAGCCCCAGCAGGAGCCCTCCCACCATAGCGCCCGGAATATTACCGATACCGCCGAGCACCGCCGCAGTAAAAGCTTTCAGACCGGTCAGATAGCCGTCATGAAAATTGACCGTCGAGTAATGGCTCCCGAACAGGACGCCGCCGACGCCGGCCAAAGCGGAGCCGAGCGCGAAAGTGAGCGCGGTGACCTTATCCACGCTGATTCCCATCAAACGAGCGGCCAACGGATCCTGCGCAGAAGCCCGCATCGCCCGGCCGAAACCGGTCGCGTAAACGATCCGGTGGAGAAGAACCATGAGCAGAAAAGCGACCACAAAAATCATCAGCTGTAGAGGGGTGACCGTCACCGCCCCCTTCCCCCAGGTCACCGCAGGAAGAAGAGATGGAAGATAGCGGTCCTGAGCGCCGTATCCGATCATTACGGCATTCTGAAGAAAAAAAGAGACCCCGATGGCCGTGATGAGCAGCGAAAGTTTCGGGGCGCGCCTAAGAGGCCGGTAAGCGACCCTCTCTATAATCAGCCCGAGCACAGCGCAGCCGGCCGCCGCAACAGCGATGAGAAACAGGAACCACGCCAAAGATCCGGCGGCCGGGGCCTGCAAGCCAGCCGCCAGAATAACGCTTAAACCCAGATAGGCTCCCACCATAAAAACCTCACCGTGGGCAAAGTTGATCAGCTGCATGATTCCGTAAACCATCGTGTAGCCTAAAGCGATCAGCGCGTAAACGGAACCGATTGTCAGCCCGTTAATGACCTGCTGGAGAAACAGCTCGCTGGAACTCATGGGAAAGCTTTATGGGGAAAACCGGTCAGCTTTTTCCTTCGAAGGCTTCGAGGAATTGGAATTTACCGTCCCGTACCGTGAATATCCCGATCGTCCTTAAGGTGGTATCCCCCTTCTCGTCGAATGTATGAACACCCAGAATCCCCGGATACTCTTTGATCCCTTTCATGGCCAAGAGGACCGCGGTGCGTTCGGGGCGCCCTGCCCGATGAATCGCTTCCAGAGCGAGGCGGGTCGCTTCATAGGCGTAAGAAGAGTAAGAGCCCATGTGATGGTACCGCTGCTCGAAGGACTCCACGAACTGCTTCGCCTTCGGAACCTGATGGATGTCTGCCCCCAACGTGGTCAGGTAAATCCCTTCGGCCGCCTGCGGAGTCGCCAGCTGGATCAAGGTGGGCTCATAGAGACCGTCGCCGCCCAAGAAAGAGGCCGGAACATTCAGTTCCCGCCTCTGCTTGATCAAAAGAGCAGCCTCCGGGAACATTCCAGCGAAATAGATCAGGTCGGCCCCCAGGCTCTTTACCTTTGTCAGCAAAGGGGTAAAATCTTTCTCCCCTTGGGCGATCCCCTCATGGCCAAGCAGCTGGACATTGAGTGTTTTCGCCTTTTTCATGAATTCATTGGCCAGGCCCCGGCCGTACGTGGTCATGTCATCAATCACGAAGATTTTCTTGGCCCCGAGCTTTTCCACGGCGAAGCGGGCTCCCGCGGGCCCTTGGAGATCGTCGGTCGGGCAAACGCGGTAAAAGTTGTCAAACCCCTGGCGGGATATCTCGGGGTTCGAGGAGACGGGGTTCACATGAAGCATCCGGGCTTCGTTATAAATCACCGAGGCCGGTTTGGTGCAGCTGGAGTTGAGGTGCCCTACCACGGCAACAACGGTCGGATCGGACGCGAGCCGCTTAGCCGCCGAGACCGCCTGAGAGGGACTCCTTTGGTCATCCAAAACGCTTAACTCAACACGGTAACCGGGGAGAATCTCTCCCTGAGACTTCACGTTCTCAAGAGCCATCTGGACGCCGCGCAGCATATCCAGCCCGTGCGCCGCCTGATCCCCCGTCAAAGGACCGACGAAACCGACCCGGACCACTGCCTCCGGCTTGCCGCACCCGGCCAGAAGAAAAAACAGGGCGGCCGCTAGAGTTGCGGAACGAACAGAAGATGTATTCATTTTGGCATTTAGGTGTCTATGATACACCAAGAAAAGCGCAAAAACACCTAAACGCCGGCAAGGCGGTGCTTGATGATTTTTACTCTCCCACAACTTCAATGATTGTGGTGCCAGCCCGGTCGAGAACGTTTCCCTCTTCATCCCTTGGCCTGTCATCCTCCCGTGGGCCGCTCATCCGATTCTTTATCATCGCGTTGGCGTTGTTCTGCGTAATCATGTTCTCCATCTTCTCAGCATGGATCTTGTCCATCAGCTTCGTATTCGGCTTAACCGGGCTCATCAGATCCTTGTAGAAATTCCGGATGCTGGCGATCTGCTTATCCGCCTGCTTTCGGAACTTTCTGTCCCGCTTGTATTTCTCCTGAAAGAGGCCGTAACCGACTCCTCCCGCTACAGCGATAATCAAAACGATCCACGCAAAACGTTTCATAAAATATATCCCTTGAGACAGGCACTTGCGGCCTAAACCGGACCCGCCGCCTTTGATCCGTCGCTTTATGCTACCCGAAGCCGCTCTCAAGCCAAAGAGGGACTCTGCCGCTGCACCCAACGAAACCGGAGCAACCGGAGCAGCTGCGCCGCCTTTCGGAATCCCCCTCCCCACTCGAACAACCGGGCTTCCCAGAAACTCAGCCGCGCCGTCAAAACCGGATGCCGCTCCGGCTTCAGAGCCTTGGCGATGATCCGCTCTTTGGCAATCGGCGGATCGCATCGAAAATTCGCATCCCCTTTTAACCGGCATACCGCCGCACCTCGACGATTGCTTATCTGAACGATCCGGTGCACCAGGTTCTGCGAGCCGGCCCGGTAAACCACCACATCGCCGACGCGGAAATCTCCCCCTTCGCACGGCTTCATCTGCAGAGTCTCTCCGTCACAGAGAAAAGGGCTCATACTGCCTCCCGCAACACAGCCTGTAAAAACAGCATTCCCCTGGAGCTCATGAATAAATTCCACCAAGGTTTGGTCGAGTTTCTCTTCGGACAGCATGGCATATCGAAACATAGCATGAGACCGGCGGACATTGCAACAGTTGGAAAAGGGCCATTTTGTAAAAAACACCGGTCTTTTCAAGATCTGGCTTTAAAAACGGCGGTCTAACAGCTATAATTGAGACGACATCAGGAGGTGCTCAAATGCAACGGAAAAAATGTGCGCAATCGTCCGAACATAAACTTCCGACAACGGAGTTTTCTTATAACCCGCCAGCTGTTCAGAAAGAAGGGAACTTGGGATACCGGAAGCGGGGGCGGAAAACCCATCTTTCAATCATGGCAGGCACTGCGCAATAGGTTAACAAAGACAGGCCTCCTAACTGAGCAAGCAGGGGAAAGCAGCCCCACCTGCAACACAGACCCGAAAACCGGAAGAATCGCTCTCTCCCTCAACAGCTCAATCCTAGAAAACCGTTGACGCCTGCCGCCCAATACCGGCATTTCCGGATTGCAGACAGAGAGATCGCTCTCTCTACCTCCGTCAGCGAAATCGACCGGCTGATTTCCCGGTTCTTGAAGCCGTACCGGATTCCAAAACCCCAAAACGCGCAAGAGCAAGATGCCTCGATCCGGATCGAAAAGAAACCGATTACCCGCGCCGGTTCGAAAACCCAGGGGCTCGTGCGAATCTCCCTGCACCAAAGATGGGGCCCGCCGAAAACGCATTCGGAAATCATCCCCCTCCACTTCCATCCCAAGATTATCTATTTGGGGTACCTGGAGCCGCTCCTGCACCTGATACTCCGCCGAATGGCGGTACACCCTCTGCACGGAATCATCCTCTTTCGGAGGATAACTGGGATCCTTATCTGCGGCCCAACACGTACGGGCAAAACGACCACCGCGCTCCACCTGACCGGAAAGGGATGGGAATTTCTCAACGATGACGAGAGCTATCTCGTCCTCAGAAACCGGCGGGCGCACGCCTGGGGAGTTCCCGGCCCCCTCTACGTTAGATCGGACGCCGGAAGAAGGTACACTCGGCTCGTGCACGCTCAACGCGGGGTCAAAATCCGGCGAGGGAGGGAAAACCGGTGGCTGATCCGTGATTCTTCCTCATCGCGGAGCCGCTATCTGCCGCTTCGTTACCTGCTGTTTCCGGAAGTGCGTCCGAAAGAATTAACACGCTTAGTCCCGCTGGACAACCGGCAAGCGCTCTTTCGGCTCCTGAGCCAAACCTCGCGCGGATGCCAAGGAATGGCGCAAGACCCTCTCTCCGTAAGCAGGGCCTACGCCGTCATGGCCCAAGCGGCGCGGCAGTCCAAGAGCGCGCTGTTGATCTGGGGCCGGAAGCCTGAAACCGCGGGAGAGCTGCTGGATCGGTTTTTGCAAAACGGCTAAGCGCTGGAATCCGAGATTTTAATCAGCTGGAGCTTGAGCAGGGACTCCAAAAAAAGCTTCAGATCGGTTTCGGCCTTTTCGGGAGAGAGCGCATATTCCCGGGCAAACGAAGCGCACAACAACTCAAATTTTTGAGGGGTAGCGCATGTTTCCCACAGAAAGAGCCCGGCAGAGTTCAAGCTGAAATAATCCCCAGTCCCCAAATGGAGGAGAACCCCCTCCCCCTCCATCTTCTTAAGCCGGACGCCCCCCTCGCGAGAGATCCTCCTCTTTGAGAAGATCATGCATGCCCTCCTGGAAAACGCAGATTATATCACTGCCGCCGACAAAGCACTGCGATCCCGAAACGGAGAATCGCCGACAGCAGAACAAATGGGCGGACGGCCAGATAGGCCGTTTTTTGAAAGAACCCTTTCCCGCAGGCAAAAAACCGTTTCCTCTCATAAGACCACCACTGCCGGAAGAAAACCGGCCAGCCGAATAAAACCGAACACCAGTCCCAATGGATACCCCCGATTGCAAAAGCGGTCTCGTGCGAACCGCGGCTCACCACGGACCGGACCATAACCGGCAAAGTCAGCCGGGACCTCAGGAGTTTTGACGCGAAAGGCAGGGCAAGCATTCCGGAGAAGGAGCGCCGTTCCCAATCTCCTGCAAGATCCAAAGCCAAGCGGAGAGCGGCCGTCGTCCCGCTTTTAGCGGCAATCTGCTCCAGCCCCTTCCAATCGAGAGAATCCCCGTAACGGCGCAGGTGAAGCCGGATATCGCAAATCGTGCGAAGGCGAAACGTCTGATCCTTGACAAGGTTGATCGACAGGTGGAGCAAACAAGCGGCCGGAGCGAGCACCGGAGGCAGCTGACCTTCGCTGGACGGATTAGAAGCGGCCGGCACACGCTGGTTTTCGAACCACTCCATCAAAATCCGGCCCTCTTTCGTATCCACGTGCAAATCCGATGGAAACCGATGCGGTTCGCACGCCACCGAGAAATCTCCCGGTGTTTTGCGAACAAAGGTTTTGTCATGGGCGGTCGGGTCGTTCTCGGCCCGATGAAGCGAAAAACGGAAGCCCATCTCTTTCACGATCCGTTCCGTCCTCCGCTGAGCTTCTTCGCCGCCGAAGACAAACCAGTCGATGTCCGCCGCGCCTCTCGGGATGGGCCGTTCTCCGTACAGCTGGCGGTGCAGCAGGATCCCTTTCACGAAAGCGACCCGAACGCCCTGCCCGGCGAACGCCGCCGCCAGTTTCCCGAGGACCTCCTCCTGCCAAATGTCAGCCTCGCAGCACTCGTAGTAACATCCCCGGATCTCTTCAAACACCTCGGGAAACAACCGGTCCTGAAATTTTTTCAAGTGATACCAGGCGTGGCCGATGATCTGATGCCCTTTCATCAGATCGACCGCGCGAAACCCGTCTTCCGGAGAACGCAAGTTTTTTAGAGCCCCCAGAACCTCCTCTTCCGGAAGAGGGTCCGGATCGGAGAGCAGAACCGCCACCCTCTCGTACGGCCGCAGATCCGGATGGCCGGGACGCGAATGGACCGGCGCGGGGGAAAAACTCGAGTCACTCACGCGGTAATACAGGCATGGCTGATGGATTCACAGCGCTTATCATACACCAAGACAGAATGCGTCCCAACGGGTGTAACTTCACCCGATATCCTATTGCCGCAACTGTCCACCAATTCTATCGACCGGACGATTCACCGGGAAGGCCCGCGGAATTGATTCAAAAATCCTCCATTCTCCCACCTGTTCAATAAGTTTCCATTTCGGGTTTTTGCCATAAAAGATATCGCTGTTGCTCCCATTGACAGCATCGCTTTTCCCGTGCGGACTGGGCAAAGCGAGATAGCGTGAAATGAGTGATGGGCACTTAATGTAAAATCCGAACTCAAACTGATAGGGCAGGATAAACACCTTCGGGTTTCCATGGAAAAAGACGACAGGGTAACCGTTGGTGTCATCAAAAAAAATCCGCCCGTTCAGCTTTTTTAAATAAGCCGCCACCTGTTTCTCCTGGAGGAAGACCTCCTGCTTTTCCCTCTTGACGACAAGAGCGACAAAGCTGCGTTCCGGGCCCCACTGCCATCCCTCCGGAGACATCCAACCGAGCCAAATCCCTGCCATCGTACCCAGCAACAAGACGGGTCTAAGCCAGCCACGGGGCGGCTTGAGGAAGACAAATCCGATTCCTCCTAAAAGGGCAAAAAAACTTAAAGACAGGACCACCTCGGAAAACCACAGCACGATGAAGGCCACGATAAGGGGAGATAAAAGAAGCAGGAGAAACTGACCTCTGCCTTTGAATTGCCAGAGGCTGACAAGATAGACCGGAAAGTAAAGCAACGGCATGAGCAGATGGAGCCACGATGTCTGTCCTCTTACCGGAGGATTTAGATTAACCATCGAAAGAGTATGCACGAAGTAGAGAGGGTCTCCTTTGTAAAGCCAATTTATATACATCCATCCGCCAAAAAGGAAGACGACGGGAAAGATGAAGATGGCCATCTTGGACAGCAGAAGCCACCGATCTTCTCTTCTGATCAAGGTAAAAATCAACGGGAAGAGAAAGAAGAGGGTCTCGTACCGCGTGACTACCGCGACGCCAAAACAAAGGGACGCAAGGGCAAACACAAAAAGATCCTTCTGCCTCTTCTCAAGAAATCTTTTATGAAAACAGACGTAAAGAACGAGGATCAGAAGAAACATCCCCTGGCTGCCGCTGATGGAAAAGGCGTAAAGAAAGAGCGGATGGGTCAGGAGCAAGACCAGCAGGCAGAGGGCAAACTTCTCTTTCGTCAAGGAAGAGAGAAAGCATGCCGTCAATCCCCCGCAGAGAGAAGACATAAACACGCCCCCTTGCAGGTGGAATCCCAAAGCAGCAGGAATAAAAAGGAGGGCAAAGGGAAGCGGCGGGTAGGTTAAACCAACATTCTCAAATCGAGCGGGTTGCCCCCGCACGACCAGGAGCGCTCTTTCGAGAAGATAAACTTCCTCAGAACCCCAAAAACCCATCCCATGGACCCACAACCCACAGAAAAAATACAGGAGAAAAAAACCAGCAAAGAAGTATACTTCATGCCTTCTTAGCATGGGGGGAAAATCCGAGATCTCTCACCTGCTTGCTGACTCCATGGGTGGTCTTTTCCCAATAAAAGGGTTTTGTCATAATCTGCCATTGCGCCTTCCAGGCGGCAATAGAATGGAGAATCCAATAAAAAGGAGCCAAAAAAGCCCATAAACAGAGCTTGAACAACTTCCTCTTCCAGACAGCAAGGATATTGGTGAAGATGATAATGCCGTTGCACACTAAAAGATTTATCAAAGACAGATAGAGAATCCAAGCCGGAAAGAAGGGGTCAATCACTCGGGTTCTTGTCAGGAGCCAATCGATATAGATCACCCACATGATGGGGGTCGCCAAAAAAGCAAAAGGCGTCCCGCCGATAAAGAGCTGGAAGCTTACGAATCCGCTGAAACCCAACTCCCTGTATAACTGGACCGGATGGCGCATATGGACAGCATACGTCACCATATATCCCTTCACCCATCGGGACCGCTGATTGATCCAGCTCTTAACACGGGAAGTGGCTTCCTCATAGGTTGTGGAATCAATCGTACGCACCCGATAGCCCAGCCGCGTGGCCCGGACACCGAGATCGGCATCCTCCGTCACGTTAAAGGGGTCCCATCCCCGCATCTTGATGAGCTTCTCCGTATCAAAGTGATTGCTGGTGCCGCCCAACGGAATCGGGACGTTTAAAGCTTCAAGCCCTGGAAGCATGTAGTCGAACCAGTAGGAGTACTCCAGCGTGAACATGCGGGTGATGAAGTTTTCATAAACATTGTAATAATTCAGCCTGCCCTGAACGCAAATGGTGTGCTCAATATCCTCCGAAAACGCCAGGAGCGCCTTTTTAAGCTGATTCGGGTCCGGTTCGTCTTCGGCGTCGAAGATTGTCAGGTACTTCCCGCGGGCAAACTGGAGTCCCCAATTACACGCCTTGGGTTTCGTCTTGGGATAAGAGGTGGGAACAACCACAAATTCGAAAAACGCTTCGGGCTTCATTTTCTTTGCCGCTTCAAGGGTCTGCGTATCGTCTTGCTCAAGGAGGATCTTAACGTCGAGCTTAGATTTTGGGTAGTTAAGCCTTCGGATGGATCCAATCAAATGCGGGAGAACTTTGGCCTCCTTATAGATAGGCACCAACACGGTGTACATAGGCAAGTCTCTCTCATCCAACGTAAGCGGCCTCCTGCTGGATCCCTTTATCCTGGATCGAATCCCCACAAGGACGAGAAAGAGCTTAAAAGAGACAGCGAGAAAGAAGACCACTTGAACACACATGTTGAGCATAGTCAGGGTAAAAATCACGTTGAAAAAAACGCCGAAGAGGACGATACTCCCGAAAACCAAAAACAAGAAAAGCTGAGCATCGGTGAACAACCTTCTCGCAGAGAACATGGCGTTTTCTCGATAAAGCGAAAACACGCTCACATCCCTGAGTTCACTTTCAAAGTGTTTGGAAAGAATCCAAAGAACATCCAGGTCGGTCGTGATCGCCTTCTTGATCGGCAGCCCAACGATCTCCTTGATCTTCTTCTCAAGCTCTTCATCCATCGGGTCGCTGAACGCTACGAGGAGGCTGTCCCCCTCCATCCGGACAGGAGCAGTTCTCGTTTTGGCCATAAAATCCAAGGGCAACAACCGAATCATCGCAGGATCGATCTCCTCCTTCGTCAAATCCAAAAAGGGGAGGTCCAGGTGCTTCGAGAGCGTCCGATACAAGTCGATTCTTCTGACAAGACCCGTGGAAATCAAGATTTGACCGACTCTATCCCCCCATCGCTCCTGAAGCTCAAGTGCTTCTTCCAGCTGCGCAGAATTAATAAATCCCTCTGCAATGAGCATCTCCCCAATCCGTTTTTTGGAATTAGAAGCGGAGCCAGACGGCACTCTTCACCCCCCACCCTTCTCCCGTATCCCTTCCAAACAAATGCCGAAACCCGCCGATTTCAAAAGACACACGGTCCGGAACGATAGGGATGACAAGGGACCCTGTCATTTTCAGAAAAGAAAAATCCGGATTGATGACAACGTTGTTGGACACGACAAGGGGCTTCTCATTTCGCAATCCCTTGATCCCGTCAAGGGCCAAAATAAGTTCCCACCCCTTAGCAGGTTTGAGTCCCCACCCCAATTGATATCCCAGTTGATCCGAAGGTTCCCCTTCCCGAAATCGGACGCCCACCTCTGTGTTGACATAAGAAGGAACATGAAAAAAGCCAAACTCCTTCGCAAAAAGCAACTTCCCCTCAACACCGGTGTCCTTATTCCCAAGAAGAGGCGTCGCCTTCAGCGAGTAGGCCGGAAAGATGACGAGCCCCTGCAAAGAAAAAATCAGAGGATCTGTTAAGAGATTCAGCCGTCCTCCCAACTCCTGGTCGCTGAACCCTCGATTCCGATCCCTCGAGCCACCGTCCTTGAACTCCAGAAAATCAAAGAAGAAATTTCCTATCGCCGTGAACCTCTTCGTGAGACCAAATTCCGCATAATGGTTCAGTTCATGTTTGGTAAACCTTCCGTTATTCGGTATTCGGTCCAGATCTCCGTCCCCGTCAAAGTTGCGCTCCGTCGTATAGAAGGAGTACGTGGTGATATGAAGCTGTTTCCCTTTCTCCTGAACCCACGCTCCGGCAAACAGCAGCTGCGCGTGGAAGATCAGCCCAAGGAAAAGAATGACGAAAACAGTCCGCCGAGGCGTCACGTGCGAGCTTCCCGACGAGACCGGAAGGCGAGAAAGAGAGTGAAAGAACCCAGCAGGAGCCATGCCATGACGAAGAGTGATATCTTATACTTCTGCCAAAACGTCTGCGGCAGTTTCACGGTGGGATACTCGATCTTCAGTTCCTTTTCCTGGAACGAGTAGAGATTGCCCTTTCCATCGCTTAATGCGATGTTCCCCTTTAAACCCAGGAAACTACCTCCTTGCCCGAGCGAACTCAAGAAGGTCAGAAGTGCCTGTTTCCCATCCCCTCCTACATAGGTGCCCAGCAATATATTCCTCCCGTCATTTCGGAAAAGCTCCAGAACCCCCAAGGGCACTCCACCCTTTAGACTCCACAGCACCCGCCCCGTTCCGTAATCCCGAACACGGAAAGCATCATGAGGCACCAGCGGCGGAGAGAATTCCAGCAGCTCCAAATCCTTAAGTGAGAGAACAGCAATGAGATCCTTCTTCTCTTCAGGACTCAGCCATCCCACGCGAAGAGGCGGGTAGATCTCCTTTCCCACCCGGGTTTTCCAGTAAAGAGAAAGGAGATTGCCTGCAATTTGGACCTCTTCCAGCGTCGGCAGGGACCGAGAAAACATCTCACAAGAAGACGCCCGAATACACCAGGGCAGATCCTCAAAAAGGGCAGCCGTCTCTCTCTCGCCTGTCCCATCGAAGTAGGACGTATCGTCAATAGTTCCCTTAAATTGGGAAAGTATAACCCCCTGCTTGCACCTTTCATCCGACGGAAGGTAGGAGAACTCGACGCCGAGTGAATTCTCTCTTTTTAAGAGGTGAGACGGAAGATGAACATAAAACCCATCTATTTGATCCCCTGTGAGGCTGAAGCTTTTGACAAATAAATCATTCAGGTACACGACCAGCGACACGGTTTCTTTATTGGCATTCACAGGGGTGTGATGCCCAGAAAGGACAAAGGCCAAATCTTTAGGAATTTTCGGGAAATGGGCGAGACTGAAGAAAAAATTAAAACGCATCGGTCCTCCCGCCTCCGCAGAAAATGTGGGGACGCCAAGCTCCTTCAGGGCAATCCTCTCCTTCTCCGGTTCCTTCTCGGCAACATAAGGCTCGGTCCCTTGAACGATAAGAAAATCTCCGAAAGCACTTTTGCGAACATCCTCTTCCAAAAAAGCCTTCACGCCATTCATCATCCGGGCAGAGTCTTTGCCTGTGATAACCAGCGTGCTTCGAGTTTTACCCCGAAGAGTTTTTTTCTCGATCAGCCTGAGTTGCGGCGACTCATCCGCTTCGCCCCCAAAAACCCCTTCCGCAATCACGATAGAATGGCTCTCCAGGGAGCTGTCCAGCCAGCTTTTGAGATCGCGGAACTCTCTGCCGGTTATGCTGGCTTCATCTCCCATCTCCCTTTTCAAGAACGCATAGATCCATATGGCCCCTTGGGCTTCCGTCAGAGACGGCTGTTCGGAAACGCCTAAAATGACCTTCTTATCCCCTTTTAAAGCCGCAAGAAACTGAGAGATCGTCAAAGGACCTTCTCCCTCCTTCAAGGCCAGATGGAGATAAGCCGAGGAAGGAATAGTCACCCAAAGGGCCCTGGCTGTCGCCTCATTGCAATAGACATCGTAGAGGGGCAAGTGCACGGAAACAGTCACCTTTAAGAACTCATCTCCAGGATTGATCCATCCTTCCTTAATGGGAACCCGAAAAGAGGGTGTTTGTTCTCCGGTTTTAAGAAGGAACGCGGCGGCCGCCGAATCGTTCACCATCACCTTGACTAGAGGTTTCTCGGATAGGACCAGAGAGGCCTCGATAGGCAACTCCAGATAGCTCTCCTCGGGGACAACGGACCTTCCGTCAATCTGAAAATAAAGGTTCTGTGATGAAGCGGGCCACTGAATGGTCACCCCTTTGGTGTAGCCGATGTCAGCCAGAGAGATATTTTTCCCTTCGAGAGAGGAGGTGGGCTGCGATCGAGGCGTCGAAGCAGATTGTTGGTATCGGCGGGGAGGGACGAGAGGCGAATCCGGGAGCTTCGGAGGTTCCGCACAAGCGATGGACAAAACCGTCAGCAACAAGAGAAAACCCGCTATAGAAAGCCGCTTAATAATATCCCCCCTCCTCTGAACAAGCCGCTTGCGCCTTTCTCTCTATACCTCCACTACCTTACTTTATACCTAAACCAAGCTTTTCCTGCAACTTAAAGCTGATCACTCTTTGAAAATAATCTCGAAAAGATACTGGAGCAGTTCGAGTTCCTGGGAATCAAACCATGTCAACCGGCAATTCCTGCACTGCTCAACCTCGACCAGGTAGACCTCGCTGTAGAATTTCAAGACAACCGTCCCGCCGCACGCCGGGCACGCCCATGGAATCGCCGGCCGGGGGGCCGAATAGAATTCCTCCCGGACACGAATCTGGTCCTTGATCGCAAGCAGGGAGTCCCCCAATCGCTTCACCGGCTCCGGGAAATCATACTCTTGGCGGGAGAAGAGGCGCGACATCAGGTCAAGATCCGCGTAAAACCCCCCGCACGCGGGGCACCTTTGCATGGGGGCCCCTTCGTAACACACCGTGTTAAGGGAAATCCGGCATTTGGGGCATGAGATACCGGACCGGGGCTCTCCGAGTTTTCCGTACCGCCCGTTGAGCATCTCCAACAATTGAGGATCTTCGTACGCGGGCTTCACCCTGCCTTCGCCCATCCTTTTTATCCAGCTGTCCGGCATCAGGTGCGCATCGTCCGCGATTTGGCCGGTCCCAAAAGGGCCCGCCCAGCGGCCGCCATCCCACATCATCCACCGGGCCAAATCCTCCTCCACCGCGACAGGAGCCGGCAAGGTCCGCGCCTGTTTCCGGTTTAACAACGCGGGCACCCCCTGCTCAAAACGGGCGGCATCCAGATGGGCCATCCCCAGCAAAAGTTTTATCCGTTTCCCGGTGGGAGGATGCGTCGAAAACAGGTTCGCCAGCACCCCCTCCCGCTCGCTCAACCGCTCTATCCCAGTATCCGTGATAAAGATGCTTGAAAACGAGTCTCCTCTTGCCCCCGCCCCCCGCCATCTTCTCGACATGATCTCCAGCGCTTCGGCCAGGCTCAACGGGTCGCGCGTCAGCCGGACCGCTATCGAGTCGGCCCGGTATTCCTTTTCGCGCGAGATGAACATCTCCCCCATCCTTCTCGCCACGCTGGTAACCCACAACACGGCGAGAATAAACAAGACGACCGATCCCATCCGCACCCTGGCACGCAAGCTTTCATCCCCCAACTCATCCAGATTGATCATCCGCCGGAACCATTTGAGCGCCTCCTCGTGAAGCGCGAAAAGGGCGCAGAACACGCTTCCGGTCAAGCTATCGCCGCTGGCAATATGGGCCGCTTCGTGGCCGACCACCGATTCCAACTGCGCGCGGCTCAACACCGCCAGCGCCCCCTCCGTCACCGCAATCGCCGCCGAACCGGCGAGATCGGCAAAAGCGCAGGCGTTTACCGCCGGGGTGGGAATAACGTACGCCTGTATTTTTCTTCCGCCCATGGCCACCGAAACCTCATCGACAATGTTGATCAGTTTCGCGTGGTAAAGATCTCCCGGATCGGCCGGACGGGTCCCGATAGCCTTGACGATATGCTGAAAAATATTGCGGGTCGCGAACCACCAGTGAAGGACGCCGAAAATGAGGGAAGCCTCGAAAATCACGACAATTTCGGGGAGAGCCAGCGGGGGCAGCCCCGCCAGCACCTTGACTCCCCACACGAGGAAAAGGACCGACCCGGTGTACAGGCAAAAAAGAGAAAAAAAGAGGAGCGCTAAACTCTTGCTTTTGCGCTCCTCAATTTCGATATGAGTAAAAGGCATCTGGTTAAATTTTGACTTGTGGCACCTGGCGGTCGGCGGCCTCCTCAAGTGCGAAGAACTCCGCGGTCTTAAAACCGGCAACCGACGCGACGATATTCGACGGGAAACTCTGGACCATCGTGTTGAGCCGCATCGCCTCATCGTTGTAGTACTGGCGGGCAAACGAGATCTTGTTTTCCGTTGAGGTCAGCTCCTCCTGAAGAGACAGGACATTCTGGTTCGCCTTGAGATCCGGGTAGCGCTCAACAACCGCAAAGAGGGAGCGCAGCGCCTGCGTGAGAAAATTTTCCGCCTGCGCCTTATCCTTCAAACCGGTAACGTTTATCGCCTGCGTGCGGGCCTTTACAACATTTTCCAGGGTCTGGCGCTCATGGGAGATGTACCCCTTCACCGCCGCTACCAGGTTCGGGATCAGGTCGTGCCTGCGCTTCAGCTGGACGTCAATCTGAGACCAGGCGCTGTTGACGGCCTGGCGCCTGCGGACAAGCCGGTTATACAGGACGGCGAACAGGGTGCCAATCCCGGCAACAACCGCGAATAAAACGAACGCTGGATTTTTCAACTCTCCCTCCTTTTCACAAACTTCAGTCTATGCCTAGAGGCAACCTCTCTAAAACGACCTTTATTATATCAGCTGGATTTGTTACCGGAGAACAGCTCCAGCGCGATGAGGTGATCGTTGGCGGCGGTGCTCTGTGCTGATCCACATTCTCCACTTCCCCGATCGTCTTCACCTGCGCGAGAAAGCCATCCAACCCTTCAGGTTCCACGCTGAAATAATACGTGTTTTCGAACGGGCGCTCCGGAAACGGGATGCGCTTTTCGGCTACTAGCTTATCAATCCCCTGCTGAATAGCAGATAGATCGTCAACACGCAATTGGATATTGGCGTAAGGCGGCAGCAGAGCATTCGTTTCCTCGGGAATAGCGCAGGCCGGCGACCCGTTTTTTGATTCCGCGTTCGCAGCGGCAACAAACGCCAGCACCACAAACAGACAACCCAACTCGAAGAACCACCTCATGCGATCTCCTTGAAAACAAAACCTCTTGGACGAACGATTTCGGAGGAAAATCCTATTTTTATTATATATCCTCCCGCTCTCTAAAAAAGCATGGGAATATGACCTGCGTCATACGCACCCCTTTGTGCAAGATGGACAATGGGACTGTTCGATACAATCGCGGTGTGGCAAAAATACGTGTGGCAGATTCATCCACAAGGAGGCCTACGATGAAACGGATAACGTTGTTCACCGCAATCGTTTTTACGCTGGGGGCCATTTCCCCCGCGCTGGCCGTCCAGGACTCAAAAGAGGATGACGGCTTAAATCAATACGTCCCGCGCTCGGAATACGAGCAGCTTAAAAAGATGTTCGAACAGCAGCACGAGGATTACCAGCAGCTGAAGAAAGAGGTTGACTCGCTCAAACAGGCCCAGCAGAAAACACCGCAGCCGGCCGCCCAGGAAATGGCGAAGACCGCGGAAGGATCGCGCAGCGTTGAGATCTTCCCGGCCAGTGAGATCAAGCCCGGGTGGGAGCGGGCGCGGGGGCCGGGCTGGATGGAGCAGGGCCGCCTGGAAGCAAAAAGCGTGCGCATCGCCCACATGAGCGACATAGATCTGTACATGGGACTCGATACACTCGGCCGCGTACAGGCGATCGTCCAGGACAACGTCAAGGACACGGTCGGCGCAGACGGCATTTCCTCCCGGCGGCTTCGCTCCGGCTTCCAGACCGCATACGGCAACATGTCGTTCCTCGCTGATTTCAACAAGCAGATGGAGCTGTATTTCGACATCTTCCTCGCTGACAAACCGCACCAGGACCGGCTGCAGGGGGATGAAGGGTACATGCTGATCCGGGAACTGCCGGGTCCTGTCGGAGACATTCCGCTGGTCAAGATGGTTTTCGAAAAGATCAACGTCAAGGCCGGCCAGTTCGAGACCGACTTCGGCGATTCCCATTACCGGCGCTCCAACAACGCGGCGGTCCAGCGCAACGCGCTGGTCGGCAACCCGATCATTGACCCGCGCGCGACCGAAGTCGGCATGGAGATTTACACCGACGAAGGGGCCCTGCCCTTTCCGGTCGGGGCAATGGCCGGCTTCGGCAGCGGCACCGACACGGGCGATTTCAAGAAGGGGCACCAGTATTCGCTGCGCGGAAAGCTCTGGGGCAATCCGATGGAGAAACTGCGGACGTCGGCCTCCGTCTACCAAGTCGACCATTCGGGGAACAGCAGCTCCTTCACCAACCTGTTCCGCGCGAACCGGTCGGGCGGGACGTTCGCCGGGCTGTTTGATGACGGCACCTCCCCCGGAGACATCACGCCGGGACAGGGCAAGAGGGTGTTCGCTTCCCAGTTCGACGCAACCTGGGAGGGCAACCCGGTGGAGCTCTACGGCAACATCGGGTGGTTCCAGGACACCGACACCAACGGCATCACCGTCGGAACCCCGACGGAATCGTGGCTATATTACACGGGGGAGGCAATCTACCGCTTCACGCCCCGGTTGTACGCAGCGGCCCGGTACAGCGGCGCTTCGGCCGGACAGCTCGTGTCGTCGGCCAGCAACACCGGCAGTGTGCAATCCGACGGGATGGCACATCGGATCGAGGTGGGCGGCGGTTATTGGCTGGCGAAGACGCTCCTGCTGAAAGCCGAGTATGTTTACCAGATTTACAAAGGATTCAGCTCGAGCGGCTCTCAGGTCAGCGGCGTGGATGCCTGGAGGGACCCGTCGTTCAACGGTGTGATCACCGAGGTGTCGTTCTCGTTCTAAGAGAGCAGAAAATGAGAATCCGGATGAAACGCGTAAGTTCGATGACGGCAGCCGTCCTGTTTGCGGCGGTTGCCGTCGTGCCGGCTTGGGCGGCCCAATCCCAGCGGTATGAACCGGAGTCTTCTTCCAGCCGCATCACGCTGGAAGGCACCTCCTCTATGCATAACTGGGAAGAGAACGGAACCGTTATACGCGGTTCCGTTGTTTTAACCGAGACCGATACCACATGTCTCTGGTTGGGAACCGCCATGCTTCACCAAACGATCTCTCCATCCGCCGGTGTAGAGATCCCGGTCAAATCGCTCACGAGCGGTAAGAACGCCATGGACAAAAATATGTATGGGACGCTGAAAGCGGACAAGTATCCGGTCATCACCTACCGGCTCGAATCGGCCGAGATACAGCCGAACCAACCAACCCCGAAGGACCTCCCGGGCGCGGAGGTCGCCGTTAACACCACGGGAATAGTGACGGTGGCCGGCGCAGAGAAAAAGGTGCAGATCCCGATGCGGATCAAGCGCCTGCCGGAGAACCGCCTCGAGGTCAGCGGCGAGACCTCCCTGCGCATGAGCGATTTCGGCATCCCTCCACCGAAATTTATGGGGGGGTTGCTGCGCGTGGGAGACGAGATCCGCGTCCGTTGGACGTGGGGACTCGCGCCTGCGGCGGACGAAAAATGAGATGAAGAAGAAACTCTCAGGGACTATCACCCACCGCGGGGAATGTGAGTGGAATCTGACCTTCGCCGGGATCGAATCCTCCGAAACACCCTTGGGGACGTTCATGACGTACCATTTCCAGGTAAAACATCAGATCGCTCTTCCCCTGGCGCACGTCTCTCTCACGATTGATTTCGGCTACGCCCTCGGCAAAGGAATGGTGGTCACCGCAGTTGACCAGGTGACACAGGCCTTTGGCCTCTTCAGCAGCCGGGCCACATGGCGCCTCGAACAAGCCCGCGCCAGCTGAACCACCGCTCGCCGCGCATCTTTTGAGGGGCCTCTACCACCGCGTGGGCCGGTAATCTTTCAAGAATTGGCCCCACACATGCTGCCCGGTCAAGAACCCTGAAAAGATCGGATCGCAAATCCTGGCCGCGGCGTCGACGTGGTCTAGGGGCGGGTAAAACCCGTGCGCCTCCCGCTTGCGCTCCGCCAGCTCCACGGGATCTTCATCGGTGATCCATCCGGTATCCACGCTGTTCATATGGATGCCGTCGGTGATGTAATCCTCGGCCGACGTGCGCGTCATCATGTTGAGCGCCGCTTTCGCCATATTCGTATGGGGATGCTTGTCCGTCTTGCACGCGCGGTAAAACTGCCCTTCCATCGCCGAGACATTGACGATGTGCTTGTCCCGCGAGGGGTGCCTCAACATCAGCGGCTTCAACCGGGCGTTCAGGATAAAGGGGGCCACTGCGTTCACCAGGTGCACCTCGAGCAGCTCAATGGCCGACACTTCAGCCAACGGCAGCCGCCAGCTGTTGTGCTTGCGCAAATCCACCTGCTGAAGATCGGCATCCAGTTGGCCGGCCGGAAAAAGCTGGCTGCCCCGCTGGTCCTCTTCCCCTTCGAGCAGAGGCAGCTGTGAAAGCTCCGCCGAGTGCTGCAGCCCGTAGGTCTTCGGACTCCGCGCATGCGCCAGCGCCCGGCTTTGATCGCGGACGGCCTCATGGTTCATCAGCAGACGGCGGGCCTCGGGAGACAGCGCTTCCAGAGGCTGGGTTTCGCCGTCCATCAGATGCCGATAGAAACCCGGCGGGCGCCGCACCGTCTGGCAAGCGTTATTGAGGACAAAATCCAGGCGGTCATAGGCCGCTTTCAGATGCGAGGTTAAGGCTTCGACGCTCGGCGTATGACGAAGATCGATCCCATACACCTGCAGGCGGTCTCTCCAACGCTCGAAATCCTGCTCCTTGGCATAGCGGGCCGCCGCGTCCTTCGGGAACCGGGTCAGCGCAATCACCCGCGCCCCGGCCCGCAGCAGCATGATGGCGGCCTGGTACCCGATTTTCACGCGAGCCCCCGACACCAGCGCGACGCGCCCGGAGAGGTCCGCCGTTTGAACCCGCTTCTGCCAGTTAAACTCTGCGCATGACGGGCAGAGCAAATCGTAAAAGAAATGGACCTGCCGGTAGGGGTGCTTGCAAATGTAGCAGTAGATCGGTTCGGTCAATTCTATCGGCGCCGCCTGAGGCTGAGAGGCCTCGATCGCCGCGGATCCCCCCGGCAACGGCGTCGGGTACACCAACTGCAGCCTCTGCTGGCGGATCCCCGTCGTATCCAGCTTGCGCTGATCGGCCGCGCGCACCGCGTTGCGGCGCTTCTGCTGCCTGCGCTGCAGGGCTTTCAACAGCCGGTCACGGGCCGTCCGGTCCGGCCTCGAGGCTTTCCCGGCCGCGGTGAGCAGCCGGATCACAACATCTTTCGGCAGCTCGGCCAGCAGGCCGCGGTCCGCCGCAACCGCCTCCAACAGCTTGATGCTGCTCACCACCTGCTCCGCGAAAATCTTGGGATCCATAAGAGTGTTATTATACAGGCCGTTAAACGCCGTTTTTGTCCGATTTGAGTTCCCCGCACCACGACGGGCCAAGCGTCGAAAATCAGAGGGGAACGATCCGGACTGCCGCCGGATAGCCGCTTGCCAGGAAGCTTTGAACAGTCAGGTTCGGAAACTGTCACCGCAACACGCGGGCCGCGCGCCGAAGCTGCGTGCGGTGAAACCGGCGCTGCTGCGCCAAACCACCCATCTTTGCCGATCCGCCGTATGCGGCGCAGTCTTCATGGTGGACCAGTATGACTCGACGCACATTATGCAAGCGGTAGACCAGATCAATGTCGCGCAGAATCCACCGCCGTACGATGCTCGGCGAATCGAGCATGGCCCGCACACCGCCGGCCGTGGCCTTCAGATCGTACCAGCGGATACCCAGCCGCCGCTTGACGAAGCTCTGCGTCGGCTGGATGTATCGGTAATCCTTACAACAGATGATCAGCGCCGGTTGGATGAGCCTCTTTGTCAATCGAGTCATAGTTTTCTAAAAAAGACGGGTCCCTGACAGGTCACGGACAAGGAAACCTCTCTACAAGACCATCTTTTGTCCGCCGCTACATCCCTAAGACTTATTAATTGTCCCTCGTCTTATCCCGGACAATTTCCATCGGTTGGAGTTTATTCCTGGGGAAACTTAGCTGGAAGAAGCTGCAACATTAAGAACCCGTGGGAAGCTTCCGCAGGAAATTAGCAAATTCGTTCTTGCCCATCTCTCCAGCCGCTATCTTAAGCATGGCGGTTTTCAACTGACCTTTAGGATCTTGAATGCTCACGCCATTAAGTTCCATAAAAACGAGCGCACAAGCGAGTGCAGTTCTCTTATTTCCATCTACAAATGGGTGATTCTGGCACAGATGGTATGCATAAGCTGCCGCCATTTCATAGAGATCTTTATGAAGCCATTCACCGCTAAAGGAAGCTTCCGGTTGGGCTAAGGCGGATTCGAGCAATCCTAAATCACGCAAGATCCTGCTTCCGCCATAACGTTTAATCTGATCGTTATGGATTTCAACAACCTCCGCAAGCGTTAAGAAGACAGGCTCCATGCTTAAATTACTTTGCTAAAGCTCTCAGAGTTTTCCCGTGACGGCGATTAACAATTTCCAGAGCTTTCCGGAACTGATTCTGTCGCCTTACCTGCCGTATCGGAGAAAGGATGAGATTCCTCCCATCCGTTACTAATTCAATGGGCGTATTCATCGTGATGTTTAAGAGCTTCAAAATTGCCCCATCTAAAATCAATGCTGCACTATTGCCGTGTCGAGTCAGATGCTTGACCATTTACTCGTCTCCTTTGGTATCTCACTGTATGCACAATGTATACCATATTTCCCTGCTGTCATCAAGAGAGCGCACAAATGAAAAGCCCCGATTCATCATCTGAATCGGGGCTTTTGGCCTCTCTGTTGTTGCCTTAAGAGAGGAAAAGCTGGGGTCCCTGACTTGTCGCAGACGAGGAAACCTCTCTACAAGACTATCGCTTGTCCGATTTGTCCACTTTTAGAGAGGACAGAAATTCGAAACCCCCAGCATCCCTAAGGCTTAATAATTGTCCCCCGCCTCTATCTGGACAAATATTCTATGTGCTATTAGAATTGCATATGGTAGGACTATGTGCTACCCTTGTTTCAGATGGAAAACCTGGTCAAGCGACATTACTGGATTAACACAGTCGAAGAAAACTGGAAGCGCCGCTCTATCATTTGGCTCTCGGGAGTGCGGCGAACCGGAAAAACTTCCCTGTCCCAAAGCCTGGAGAAAACTGAATATTTTGACTGTGAACTTCCCCGAATCCGCAGGATGATGGACGACCCGGAGGAATTCCTATCGGGTTTGAACGGTAAGCGGATCATATTAGACGAAATTCATCGCCTCAAATCTCCAGCAGAACTGCTCAAAATCAGCGCAGACCACTATTCAAACATTCACATTCTGGCAACCGGATCCTCTACCCTGAGCGCGTCCCGAAAATTTCGGGATACCCTCACCGGCCGCAAAGCGGAATTATGGCTCACTCCGATGATCCTGGCCGATCTGCCGGAATTCAAACGGGAGAACTTGAAGCATCGCCTGTTGCGGGGCGGGCTGCCCCCGTTCTTCCTAGCCGATACCCTACTCGAACAGGAATTCCAGGAATGGATGGACTCCTACTGGGCAAAAGACATTCAAGAGCTGTTCCGGCTGGAGCGCCGGTACTCGTTCCAGCGGTTCGCCGAGCTTTTGATGGCCCGCAGTGGAGGAATTTTTGAGGCGAATAAATTTGCGATGGAATGTGAGGCGAGCCGGCAGACCATCACAAACTACCTCCGGGTACTCGAAGCCACTTTCGTGGCCCATATCATTCGGCCTTTTAATACCCACAAACCCTCCGAGATCATTTCCGCGCCGAAGGTTTATGGGTTCGACACCGGATTCATCTGCTACCACAAAGGATGGCACGAACTTCGGAACGAAGATCTCGGCATTCTATGGGAACATCTCGTGCTCAACGAAATGCACGCCCATTTGCAATCACGGGATATTCATTATTGGCGGGATAAAATAGGCCACGAGCTTGATTTCGTGTTGGCCAGACGAGGGGCTGAACCCACGGCCATCGAATGCAAGTGGTCGTCTTCGGAATTCGACCCCGCGAACCTCAAAGCATTCCGAAAAATGTACCCTAAAGGAAACAATCTCCTCGTTGCGCATGATGTGGACCGAGTCCATTCCAAACGTTACGGAGATCTTCTGCTGGAAATTGTTCCGCTCTCAGAGCTCACCGTAAAAATCTCAGCCTAATCCACAATCTCGCATCTCTTGAGTTTGCTAGGACATGAAGAAGCCCCGATTCATCATCTGAATCGGGGCTGTGTGCCTCTCTGTTGTGGCCTTAGGAGAGAAAAGATTGGGGTCCCTGACCTGCCGCGGATTCGCTCAGCCAAAATACGTCGGCTTACCCTGTAAGAGCAAGTCAAGATACCGCTCGACATCATGCCGAAAAACACCAAGCACCATCCGGCCCTGCTTATCCTTAACGAACGCCCGGACAGGTCTGTCCGCCCATCCATTCCGCAAAGTGTTTCCAGACTCGTTCTTGAATGAGCGCTCGAGCTTCTTCTGCAGTAAGCGACTCCTTGAGCCGTCGCGCGTAGGGATTGCAACGGCCTTTCAACTTAGCCACCTCGTATGTTTTTCTCATGTACATTCCTCGGAGTGCTTAAGTCCACTTCACCTCATAGCTGACACTCCGACCCCGGGCCGGATTCTGGCTCAGCAGCCCTTTCTCCAACAACTCTGAGATTTCCCGAAATGCCGTGGCGCGGCTCACCTTGGCCATGGCGACATATTTCCTGGTCGTCAAGCCGCCTTGAAAGCCGCCTCTACCGGCATCCAGGAGCCGATTAAGCACTTTTCGCTGACGGGCGCTCAAATTAACCTGGCTGTGCCGCTGCCAAAACGTAGCCTTGGTCAATACATCGCCGATGAGCTGCTCGGCGTGCTCAACCGCCCGGGTGTAACAGCTCAGGTACCATTGTAGCCAGGGTGTGACGTTGCCATCACCTTTTTGATTGGTTTCAAGCACCCGGTAGTAGGCGTTGCGCTCCTCCATGATCTGCGATGAGAGGCTGTAGTACCGCGTCGGCTGGCGCTCATCCTGGGCCAAGGCCATCTCCGTCAAGGCGCGGGCAATCCGGCCATTGCCATCTTCAAACGGATGGATGGTCACAAAGTACAGATGCGCCAGGCCGGAGCGCAGCAGGCCGTCTTCGCGCGTAGCACTGGCCTTCCACCATGCGAGAAATTGTTTTATCTCCTTCTCAACCCGGCTCCCCGACGGCGCTTCATAATGCACCCGCTCCCGGCCCACAGCACCCGAGACCACCTGCATCGGCTGCTCGGGCCCACGCCACTGGCCGGTGCGGATCTTGCGCAACCCAGAATACCCGGTCGGGAACAGCGCCGCCTGCCAGCGCTTGAGCCTGGCGGCCGTGAGCGGTGTGTCGTAGTGCTGTGTCGCATCCAACAGCGCTTCCACCAGTCCGTCCACCGACCGGTTGGCCGGCGCAAGCCCCACCGCAGGCAGGCCCAGATGCCGCGCGACGGATGACCGCACCGAGTCCCGATTGAGCCGTTCCCCTTCAATCGCTGAGGTTGTGACGGCTTCTTCAGTCAGGATATCGGCCTGCGCCTCCTTGCTGAGCTTGAAGCCCAGGCTGGCAACTTTGGTAAGGAGTTTGCCTTGCGCCAGGCGCGCCTGGCTGATCAGCGGCAATAAGGACTCGCTGCTCCAACTCAGCTTGGGCCATTGTTTCAGCTGCCAGATGTAGGTCATAATCGCCTCATTAATCGCTTCATAATATGAAGCAATTATGCCCCAGAATCGCTTCATATGCAAGAGCGTTTTTGTTTATCTCACCCCGAGAATCCAACCTTCGAGGTCTGCGATGACCCGTTCGCTCTCCGTAAGCGATGGCTGAAGGAACTACGTCAGATTGCCCGCCAGATCGGTTTCTTGAGTGGCCTCGGGGACGGTCCATTAGGGGACACTTTAGCTGTTCTCTTGACTAG
>CAYJVR010000009.1:0-11616 GCA_964373715.1 uncultured Planctomycetia bacterium
AGTTCGTCCGGGTCTGCCCGGAGTTGCCTACCACCTGCAGGTCAGAGAAGGAGAGCGACGATCCGACGTTGCCCAGGTCATCCGTCGTCCCGCTCACCGCACCGGCAATCAGCGGAATCCCGGTCGTCTGATTGACCAAGACGGCGCCCAGTTTCTTCAGCATGGTCCGTAATCCCGGCTGAGCCCCTTCCATCTTCACCAACATCGCGTCCGTCACGATCACCTGCGCCGCTGCCGTCGGCTTCGCAGGGTGTGCCACATCCGTGTACGCGAAAACCGTCTTCTGGGTCGACACTCGCCGCTCACCGGTCGAGTCGTCCGACACGCTGTAGCTCTCGCTGTAGTTCGTCCTCGTCTGCCCGGTCGCCGACACCACCTGCAGATCCGAGAAGGAGATCGATGCCCCGACACTCCCCAAATCATCCGTCGTCCCGCTCACAGCTCCCGCGATCAACGGAAGGCCGGTCGTCTGGTTCACCAAGAGAGCTCCCAGCTTCTTCAACAGATTCCTCAACCCAGGCAGCGCCGCCTCGATCTTCGTCAGCATCGCGTCCGTCACAATCACTTGAGCCGCGTCGGTCACTCGGGCCGGGTGCACCGCGTCCGTGTAGCCGAAGACCGTCTTCTGCGCGCTCAGCCGCTTCTCGCCCGTCACATCGTCCGACACGCTGTAGCTCTCGCTGTAGTTCGTCCTCGTCTGCCCGGTCGCTGACACTACCTGCAGGTCCGAGAAGGAGATCGACGCCCCAACGCTGCCCAAATCATCCGTCGTCCCGCTCACAGCTCCGGCTATTAAAGGAAGGCCGGTCGTCTGGTTCACCAAGAGAGCTCCCAGCTTCTTCAACAGATTCCTCAACCCAGGCAGCGCCGCCTCGATCTTCGTCAGCATCGCGTCCGTCACAATCACCTGGTCCGCGTCGGTCGCTCGGGCTGGGTGCGCCAAGTCCGTGTAAGCGAATACCGTCTTCTGCGCGCTCAGCCGCTTCTCCCCCGTCACATCGTCCGACACGCTGTAGCTTTCGCTGTAGTTCGTCCTCGTCTGCCCGGTCGCCGACACCACCTGCAGATCCGAGAAGGAGATCGATGCCCCGACACTCCCCAAATCATCCGTCGTCCCGCTCACAGCTCCCGCGATCAACGGAAGGCCGGTCGTCTGGTTCACCAAGAGAGCTCCCAGCTTCTTCAACAGATTCCTCAACCCAGGCAGCGCCGCCTCGATCTTCGTCAGCATCGCGTCCGTCACAATCACCTGGTCCGCGTCCGTCGCTCGGGCCGGGTGCGCCAAGTCCGTGTAAGCGAAGACCGTCTTCTGCGCGCTCAGCCGTTTCTCACCCGTCACATCGTCCGATACGCTGTAGCTCTCGCTGTAGTTTGTCCGGGTTTGCCCCGTCGCTGAGATAACACTCATGTCGGAGAAAGCAATCGTGGCGCCCACGTTGCCCAAATCATCGGTACTGCCAGTCACAGCACCGGCAATGATCGGCAGTCCGGTTGTCTGATCTACCAACCGGCTGCCCAACCTCTTGAGGAGATCCCGCAAACCTGGAAGCGCTCCTTCCAGTTTGATCAGCATTGCATCGGTCACGATCGCCTGGTTCGCCGCCGTCACCCGGGCCGGGTGCGCTGCGTCGGTGTAGGCAAAAAGAGTCTTCTGCGTGGTAACCCGCAGCTCGCCTGTGGATTCTTCCTGAACGCTGTACGATTCGGTGAAGTTTGTCCGGGTCTGGCCGGTCGCCGAAATGACACCCAGATCGGAGTAGCTGATTGAAGCGCCAACACCTCCGAGATCGTCCGTTGAACCGCTCACTGATCCGGCGATTAAAGGAAGACCGGTCACCTGGTCTACCAGCCGGCTGCCCAGTTTTTTCAGAAGGCTTCTCAAACCGGCCTGAGCCCCCTCCAACTTGGTCAGCATCAGATCGGTCACAATCGCCTGCCGGGCCGCCGTCACCCGGGCCGGGTGCGCAGCGTCCGTGTAGTCAAACTCCGTTTTCTGAACACTGACCCGGCGTTCTCCGGTGGCTTCCTCCTGGACGTTGTACGATTCACTGAAATTCGTTCGGGTTTGGCCGCTTGCTGACACCACCTGCAGATCAGAATAAGAAAGGAAGGCGCCTGTGTTTCCCAAATCGTCCGTCGTTCCGCCTACCGCGCCAGCGATGATCGGCAGGCCGGTCGTTTGGTTCACCAACCGATTGCCCAGTTTCTTCAAGAGATCTCTCAACCCCGGCAGCGCCCCCTCGAGTTTCGTCAGCATCGCATCGATCACGAACGCCTGGACAACTCCGGTTGGCCGCGCCGGATGGGCGGCATCCCCATACGTGAAAACCGTCTTCTGGGTAGTCAAACGCAGTTCGCCAGTCGGATCCTCGGAGACGCTGTAACCATCAGTGAAATTCGTGCGGGTCTGGCCTGTGCCGGAAACCACCTCCAAATCGGAAAAGGAAACAGAGGCTCCAAGACTGCCCAAATCATCTTTTGATCCGCTGATAGCGCCTGCAATGATCGGCACGCCTGTCGTCCGGTCCACCAACCGGTCACCTAACCTCTTCAGAAGATCCCGGATTACCGGCATCGCCCCTTCAATTCGGCTAAGCATCTGCTCCGTGGCCACAACCTGCTTCGCTCCGGTGATGCGGGTTGGATGATCCGTGTCGTTATAGTCAAAAACGGTCTTTTGAGCAGAAATCCTTAGTTCGCCTGTTGCATCATCGGAAACGCTGTAACTCTCAGTAAAGTTGGCGCGGGTCTGTCCATTGGGCGACATCACCTGAAGATCGGAAACGGAAATTGAAGCGCCGAAATTGCCGAGCAAATCGGAAGTTCCGCCAACCACACCGGCGATTATCGGCAAGCCGGTCGTCTGGTCCACCAACCGGTCGCCCATCTTTTTCAGAAGATTCCTTAAACCGGGAAGCGCCCCCTCCAATCGAGTCAACATTTGATTGGTGACGAGAACCTGCCGCGCCGTTGTTACTTCTCCCGGATGGGCGGAATTACCGAAGTCAAAAACCGTCTTCTGCGCGCTCAGCCGCTTCTCCCCCGTCACATCGTCCGACACGCTGTAGCTCTCTGTAAAATTCGTCCGGGTCTGCCCTCCTGCCGAAATGATCTGAAGATCGGAAACAGCGATTGAGGCGCCTGAGTTGCCTAGTTCATCGACCGACCCGCCGACAGCACCGGCAATAAGAGGAAGCCCTGTCGCCTGGTTCACCAGCCGGTCACCCAACAGCTTCAGAAGATCACGCAGGCCCGGCAACGCCCCTTCCAGGCGAGTCAGCATCTGATCGGTCACAACCTGTTGAACCGCCGAGGTTGGCCGAGCTGGTCTCCGCACATCCGTGTAACCGAACACGGTTTTCTGCGTGTTCACGCGAAGTTCGCCTGTGACATCATCCGACACACTGTACGATTCGCTGAAATTCGTCCGGGTCTGGCCGCTGTTAGACACCACCTGCAGATCAGAGAACGACAGAGAGGCCCCGGTACCCCCCAAATCATCCGTAGATCCGGAAACCGAACCGGCAATCAGCGGCAATCCGGTCGTCTGGTTCACCAGCCGGTCACCCAACAGCTTCAGAAGATCACGCAGACCCGGCAGCGCCCCTTCCAGTTTCGTTAGCATCGCATCCGTTACGATCACCTGGTTCGCCGCCGTGACCTTGGTCGGATGGGCCGCGTCACTGTAAGAGAGAATTGTCTTCTGCGTGCTGACGCGTACCTCTCCTGTCACATCCTCCTGCACGTTATACGACTCACTGAAGTTCGTCCGGGTCTGTCCGCTGGCAGAAATAACCTCCAGCTTAGAAAAGTTGATGGAGGCCCCGGCGCCGCCCAGATCGTCCACCGACACGCCGACAGCTCCGGCAATCAGCGGAATCCCGGTCGTCTGATTCACCAACCTGTCGCCCAACCGCTTCAGTAAATCCACAAACCCATCGACCGCGCCGGAAATCCTGTCAAGCATATCCTGCGTGACAACCGCCTGAAAAGCATCGACCGGACGGGTCGGATGTTGAGTATTGGTATAATCGAATGCTGTTTTCTGCGCACTGAATCTTAGTTCGCCAGTGGCATCCTCCTGCACGTTGTACGACTCGCTGTAGTTCGTCCGGGTCTGGCCGGAAAGGGTCACTACTTCTAAATCAGAATAAGAGATCGATGCGCCGATGTTGCCCAAATCATCCAGAGAAACTCCAACCCCACCAGCAATGATCGGCAGCCCTGTTGTCTGATCCACCAACCGTGCGCCCAACCGCTTCAAAAGGTCCCGAATTCCAGGTAAGGCGCCGGCTATTTTATCCATCATCTGGCCGGTGACAACCGCCTGATCCGCGTCGGTCACCAGCGTTGGATGGGCCACATCCCCGTAGGCAAAAACCGTTTTCTGCGTGTTTATCCTCCGTTCGCCGGTCTCATCTTCCTGAACGCTGTACGATTCGGTGAAATTCGTCCGAGTCTGGCCGGACGGCGACACCACCTCAAGGTCAGAAACGGAAACGGAAGCAACGATATTGCCCAAATCATCCACGCTCAATCCGACAACCCCGGCAATGACCGGCAGACCGGTCGCCTGATCCACCAACCTGTTGCCAAGCTGCTTGAACAGCTCTCGGAATATGGGAATTTGGTCCATGATCCGTGACAGCATTTCATCCGACACGAAATCCTGAACGACAGAGGTCACTCGGGCCGGGTGCGTCGCGTCTTGATAAGAGAAAACCGTCCTCTGGGTGCTCAACCGAAGTTCGCCGGTCGCGTCATTCTGAACGCTGTAAGACTCAGCGAAATTCGTGCGCGTCTGCCCGGTGGCCGACACCACCTGCATATCCGAATAGGCGATTGTGGCGCCGAAATTGCCCAAAATATCCTCTGATCCGCTGACCGCGCCGGCAATCAGCGGCAACCCTGTTTCTTGATCCGCCAGCCGGTTGCCCAACAGTTTAAGCATCTCCCGAATCTCCGGAAGGGCCCCCTCAATCCGGGTAAGCATTTGATCCGTGACCAAAACCTGCCGGGCGGCAGTCGCCCTGCCCGGATGCCTCGGATTGCTGTAATCGAAAACCGTCTTTTGGATATTCACCCTTTGGTCTCCAGTCACCTCTTTCTGAACGCTGTAAGACTCTGTGAAATCCGTCCGGGTTTGGCCGGTTCCGGAGATGACCTCCAAATCGGAGAAAGAGATCGACGCCCCCACATTGCCCAAATCATCCCTGGAACCGCCAACCGAACCAGCAATTAACGGAAGGCCTGTTTCCTGGTTCACCAGCCGGTCGCCCAACCCTTTCAGGAGATCACGAAGCCCAGGCAAAGCCCCCTCCAAACGGGTCAACATCTCGTCCGTTACCACCGTCTGGTTCACCTCGGTCGGACGAACCAGATGCTGCGGATCGGCGTAGCCGAACAAAGTCTTCTGTGCATTGACCCGGAATTCTCCAAGGGAATCCTCCTGAACGCTGTACGACTCGCTGAAATTCGTCCGGGTCTGGCCGGTTCCGGAAACAACATCCAGGTCGGAGAAAGAGATCGAAGCGCCCAAACCATTGAGCTCATCAGAAGATACGCTCACCGCCCCAGCGACTACGGGAATGCCGGTGGCCTGATCCACCAGCCGCTCGCCTAATTTCTTAAGCAGATTCTTAAGCCCAGGCATCGCTCCCTCCAAGCGGGATAGCATTTCATCTGTTACCTGAACCTGATCCGCCGTGGTGGGCCGCGTTGGGTTTGTCGTCCTCTCGTATCCGAAAACTGTCTTCTGCGTGCTAAAACGGATCTCCCCGGTGACATCTTCTGTGGCGTTGTACGATTCGGTGAAGTTAGTCCGGGTTTGTCCCGATAAGGAAACGACCTGTAAATCAGAATAAGAGAGAGAAACCCCGGTATTGCCCAGATCATCAACCGATGTTCCGACGGCACCGGCAATCAGCGGCAATCCGGTCGTCTGGTTCACCAGCCTATTTCCCAGCCTCTTCAGCAGATTCCTTAGTTCCGGAACAGCCCCTTCAAGCTTCATTACCATCTCATCGGTCACAATCGCCTGGACAACGGCCGTGGGCCGGCTCGGACGAAGAGTATCCGTGTAGGTGAAAACCGTCTTCTGCGCACTTAACCTGAGCTCCCCTGTCGAATCCTCCGAAACGCTGTATGAATCCGTAAAATTGGTCCGCGTTTGTCCGGTGACTGAAACTACTTCAAGATCCGAATAGGATATAGCGGCCCCAAAATTCCCCAGATCATCCCTGTTACCGCTCACCGCCCCGGCAATGATCGGCAAACCTGTCGACTGATTCACGATCCGGTTGCCTAGTCTTTTCAGCAAATCGCGGATATTCGGAAGTGCCCCTTCGACCCGGTTAAGCATCTCCTCCGTGACCCGATCCTGTCGTGCGCTGGTAATACGGGCCGGGTGCGCCGCATCCGTGTAGCCGAAGATCGTTTTCTGCGTGCTCAATCGGAAATCGCCGGTTGTATCGTCCTGAACGCTGTAGCTATCGGTGAAGTTTGTCCTTGTCTGCCCGCCGGCCGACACCACCTGCAGATCGGAGTAAGAGATCGAAGAGGAAAGGTTCCCCAGATCGTCCAACGACCCTCCCACGCTGCCGGCAATCAATGGAAGGCCGGTCGCCTGGTCCACGAGCCGGCTGCCCATTTTTTTCAACAACTCTCTTAAACCAGGCAGCGCCGCCTCGATCTTCGTCAGCATCGCATCCGTCACGATGACTTGGTTTGCCTCCGTTGGCCGGGCAGGATGGACAGCATCGCCATAGGTGAAAACCGTCCTTTGGGTGTTCACGCGCCGTTCGCCGGTTTCCTCTTTCTGGACGCTGTATGAATCAGTGTAGTTCGTCCGGCTCTGTCCGGTGCCGGTCACTACCTCCAAATCGGAAAACGAAATCGAAGCTCCAAGGTTGCCCAGTTGGTCCCTGGAACCGCTGACCGCTCCGGCGATCAACGGCAACCCGGTCGTCTGATTCACCAGACGGTCACCGAGAAGTTTCAGCAAATCCCTGAGGCCTGGCAGTGCCGCCTCAATCCGGGTAAGCATCTCATCCGTAACAGCAAGCTGCCTCACAGCAGTCGGGCGCAAAGGATGCTGGCTATCTCCATACGTGAAGGTGGTCTTCTGAGCGCTGACCCTCAGGTCATCCGCCGCGTCAGTTTGGGTGCTGTACGATTCGGTCGAGTTGGTTCTCGCTTGACCGGTTCCGGGAGCAATTTCCAAATCGGAATAGGAGATCGATGCTCCCTTACCACCCAGGTCATCCATCGTCACGCTCACCGCGCCGGCGATCAGCGGGATCCCGGTTGCTTGGTCCACCAGCCGGTCGCCCAGCCGTTTCAAGAGGTCGCGGAATTCCCCTATCCCGCCGCTGATTTTCTCGAGCATTTCATCGGTGGCGATTACCTGCCTTGCGCTAGTCGCGCGGGTCGGATTCGTCGCCCCTTCATAGCCGAAAACAGTCTTCTGGACGGTGAACCGGTCCTCTCCCGTCACATCCTTCTGAAGACTGTACGATTCGGAGAAATTGGTGCGGGTCTGCCCGGAGAGAGTCCCCACCTGCAAATCGGAGAAATTGAGAGAAACGCCGACGTTGCCCAGATCATCCTGCGAAATCCCTACCGCACCCGCGATCAAAGGAATCCCTGCAGTCTGGTCCACCAACCGATTGCCCAGCCGCTTCAGGAAATTCCTTAAGCCCGGCTCAGCCCCTTCCATCTTCGTCAGCATCGCGTCCGTCACGATCACTTGATCCACGTCGGTCGGACGAGTCGGGTGACCCGAATCAGCATAAGCAAAAACCGTCTTCTGAACGCTCAACCTTACTTCGCCGGTGGCATCATCCTGAACCCCGTAGGTCTCCGTGAAGTTGGTACGGGTTTGGCCGGTGACGCTCACCACTTGAAGATCGGAATAAGAAATCGTGGCTCCGACGTTACCGATATCGTCAGTGGTACCGCTCACAGCGCCGGCAATCAACGGCAGACCGGTCGCCGGGTCGGCAAGCCGGTCTCCCAAACGCTTCAATAGGGTGCGAATCCTCGGCAACGCCCCTTCAATCCGGGAAACCATCGTGTCGGTGGCCACCACCTGGCTGGCCGCCGTCACCCTGGCCAAATGGGCCGCGTCGGTGTAGGCAAAAACAGTTTTCTGGGTGGAAAACCTCTGTTCGCCGGTCGGATCATCCTGAACGCTGTACGATTCGGTGAAGTTCGTCCTCGTCTGCCCAGTCACGCCCACCACCTGAAGATCGGAGTAGGAGACAGACGCCCCCATGTTCCCTAAGTCATCCAGCGATCCGCTCACCGCGCCGGCAATGATCGGCAAACCCGTCACCTGGTCCACCAGCCGGCTGCCCAACCGCTTAAGTAGGTCTCTTAATCCGGGCAGCGCCGCTTCGATCCTCGTCAACATCGCGCCCGTCACAATTTCTTGAGCGGCCGCCGTCGCGCGAGCCGGATGGACCGGATCGGTATACTCAAAAACTGTTTTCTGCGCTGTGACGCGCCGTTCTCCCGTTTCATCTTTCTGCACGTTATACGATTCGGTGAAATTCGTCCTCGTCTGCCCGCTGGCTGACGCCACTTCCAGATCGGAATAGGAAATTGATGCCCCTAAACCGCCCAGATCATCCATCGAACCAGTAACGGAACCGGCAATGATCGGCAAGCCCGTTGTTTGGTTGACCAGTCGGTTGCCGAGCAACTTCAGCAAATCCCGGACGTTGGAGAGCGCTCCTTCCAGCTTAGTCAGCATCGCATTGGTCACAATCACCTGATCCGCATCGGTCGGCCTGGCTGGATGAGTTGTGTCTGCGTAATCAAAAACAGTTTTCTGCGTGCTGAAACGCGTCTCGCCAAGAGGATCCTGCTGGTAGTTATACGCCTCGGTGAAATTCGTCCGTGTCTGGCCGGTCACGGTCACCACCTGAAGATCAGAATAGGAAACAGAAGCCCCGAGGCTGCCCAAATCGTCGAACGAACCTCCCGCCGAACCAGCTATTAAAGGAAGCCCTGTCACCTGATCCACCAGCCTGTCGCCTAATCGCTTGAGCAAGTTTCTTAAACCGGAAAAAGCTCCCTCAATTTTGGTCAGCATCGCGTCGGTCACAATCGCCTGGCGGGCTGCCGTCGGCCGGGCCGGATGAGCCGTGTCGGTGTAATCGAAAACAGTTCTCTGGATGTTAACGCGCCGCTCAGCGGTCGGGTCATCCGACACGCTGTAGCTCTCGGTGAAATTCGTCCGGGTCTGGCCGGTCACCGAAACTACCTGCAGGTCCGAGAAAGAGATCGAGGCCCCTTGGGTGCCCAAATCATCCACACTCACGTTCACAGCCCCGGCAATCAGAGGAAGACCCGCCGTCTGATCCACCAGCCGATCACCCAACCGCTTGAGGATATCCACATAACTCGGGAGAGAACCGGCGATCCGATCCAACATCTGACTTGTCACAACCGCCTGGGAGGCGGTTGTGGCCCGAGCCGGATGCGCCGCGTCGGTGTAATCAAACACCGTTCTCTGAACGCCCAGCCGGCGCTCACCAGTGGCGTCATCCTGAAGGCTGTACAACTCCGTAAAATTCGTACGGGTCTGGCCGGTCACTCCCACTACCTCAAGATCGGAATAGCTGATTGAAGTCCCGACGTTGCCCAAATCATCCGTGGAGGTTCCAACCGAACCGGCAATCAGAGGAATGCCAGTCTCCTGGTTTACCAGCTGGTTACCCAACAACTTCAGGAGCTCCCTCACCCGGAGGGCTCCGCCCTCCAGTTTCTCGATCATCTGGTCCGTCACAACCGCCTGCGCGGCGGTCGTAACACGGGCCGGATGCTCGACATCTTCGTAAGAGAAGACCGTCTTCTGGGCGTTGAGCCTCCGTTCGCCAGTGGCGTCCTCCTGCGCGTTGAACGCTTCGGTGTAGTTGGTTCGAGTCTGGCCAGTTCCGCTGACTACCTGCAAATCAGAGAAGGATATCCCGGCGCCAAAACCGCCTAACCCATCGTTTGACCCGCTGACAACGCCGGCAATAAGGGGAAGACCTGTCGTCTGATCCACCAACCGGCTGCCCAACAATTTCAACAGGCTCCTGAGCTGCGGCAGGGCGCCTTCCAGTTTAGTCAGCATCGCGTCGCCAACGACCGCCTGGCGGGCCGCTGTCACTCGGGCCGGATGGTTCACATCCCCGTACTCAAATTCGGTCCTCTGTGCGTTGAGCCGCCGTTCGCCAGTCGGATCATCCGATACACCGTATGATTCGGTAAAATTTGTCCGGGTCTGCCCGGTCGAGGACACCACCTCCAGCTCCGAATAAGAGATCGTTCCGCCGACGGTGCCGAGATCATCTGTCGATCC
This sequence comes from uncultured Planctomycetia bacterium, assembly GCA_964373715.1. GTDB lineage: Bacteria > Omnitrophota > Gorgyraeia > 1-14-0-20-64-10 > 1-14-0-20-64-10 > CAMTXI01. The sequence continues at coordinate 10,352 of CAYJVR010000009.1, forward strand.
GCTGACCGCGCCGGCGATCAACGGAATGCCGGTCATCTGGTTCACCAGTTGGCCTCCCATCCTCTTGAGAATCTCCCGGATGTCCGGAAGCGCCCCTTCCATCTTCGCGATCATTTCATCGGTCACGATCGCCTGCCGTGCCGCCGTCACCCGGGCCGGATGCACCGTGTCGGTGTAATCGAACACCGTTTTCTGGATATTGACTCTTCGTTCTCCGGTCGGGTCGTCCGATACACCGTACGATTCGGTGAAGTTTGTGCGGGTCTGGCCGGTCACGGTAACAACATCAAGTTCCGAGAAGGCAATCGAGGCCCCGTTAGTCCCCAAATCGTCGTGGGATCCACTCACCGCACCAGCAATCAAAGGAATCCCTGTCGTCTGATCCACCAACCGATTGCCCAACTGCTTTAACAGTTCACGCAATCCGGGCAATGCCCCTTCAATCCGGGTAAGCATTTCGTCGGTCACAATCGCCTGGTCCGCGTCGGTCACCCGGGCCAGGTGCGCCGCATCCTCGTAATCGAAGACCGTCTTGGCAGCATTGACCCTCAACTCGCCGGTTACGTCGTCCTGAACCCCGTACGTCTCGGTAAAGTTCGTCCGGGTCTGGCCGGTAACGCTCACCACTTGAAGATCGGAATAAGAGAGAGAAGCCCCGAAGGTCCCCAAATCATCCATGGAACCGCCCGCCGAGCCCGCAATTAAAGGAATACCTGTCGTCTGGTCCACAAGCCGGCTGCCAAGCCGTTTTAACAGATCGCGCAATCCCGGCTGAGCCGCCTCGATCCGGGTAAGCATCTCGTCGGTCACGATCGCCTGCCGGGCCGCTGTTACGCGGGCCAGGTGCGCCGCATCGGTATAATCAAAAACTGTCTTCTGCGTGCTCACTCGCCGTTCGCCGGTGGCATCGTCCTGAACGGAGTAAGAATCGGTGTAATTCGTCCGGGTCTGACCGGTCACTGAGACCACCTGCAGGTCGGAGTAAGAGATGGAGGCCCCCACCCCCCCCAAATCATCGGTCGTACCACCCACAGCACCCGCTATTAAAGGAAGGCCGGTCGCCTGGTTCACCAGCAAGTCGCCGAGTCGCTTGAGAATCTCCCTAATCCTCGGCAGGGCCCCCTCCAGCTTGGCGATCATCTCGTCCGTCACAATCGCCTGACGGGCCACCGTCACCCGGGCTGGGTGCGCCGCATCCTCATAATCAAAAACCGTCTTTTGGGCGTTCAACCTCCGCTCACCGGTCGGATCCTCCGACACGCTGT
>CAYJVR010000009.1:11716-73835 GCA_964373715.1 uncultured Planctomycetia bacterium
ACGAATCGGAAAAATTCGTCCGGGTCTGGCCGGTCACCGTCACCACCTGCAGATCCGAATAGGCCAAAGAGGCTCCCGAGTTCCCCAAATCGTCAATCGTGCCCCCCACCGCGCCAGCAACCACAGGCAGCCCTGTTGCCTGATCTACCAAGCGATTTCCAAGCTTCTTCAGCAAATCCCTCAAACCCGGCAGCCCCCCTTCCAGCCGGGTCAACATCTCTTCCGTCACAATCGCCTGCCGGGCGGCCGTTACACGGGCCGGATGCGTTGCATCCTCATAATCAAAAACCGTTTTCTGCGTGTTAAAACGCTGTTCGCCGGTCGGATCCTCCGACACGCTGTACGAATCGGAAAAATTCGTCCGGGTCTGGCCGGTCACCGTCACCACCTGCAGATCGGAAAAAGAAATCGAAGCGCCAACGGTCCCAAGCCCATCGGTTGAACCACCCACAGCGCCCGCTATTAAAGGAAGGCCTGTCGTTTGGTTCACCAACCGGAACCCGAGCTTCTTCAGGATATCCCTCAAACCCGGCATCCCCCCCTCTGTTCTGATCAACATCTCCTCCGTCACGATCGCCTGCCGGGCCGCCGTCACCCGTCCGGGATGCGCGGAATCCTCGTAATCAAAAACCGTTTTCTGCGTGCTGAAACGGATCTCGCCGGTCGGATCTTCCGACACGCTGTAGCTATCAGTGAAGTTCGTCCGGGTCTGCCCGGAACCGGTGATCACCTCCAGATCGGAAAAGGAAATTGAAGCTCCGATATTCCCCAGGTCATCCGTCGAACCGCCCACCGCGCCGGCAATCAGAGGAATACCGCTGGCCTGATCCACCAACCTAGCTCCAAGTTTCTTCAGGAAGTTCCTTAAACCGGGCAGTGCCCCTTCAATCTTGTTGAGCATTTCATCCGTCACCACCGCTTGAGCAGCCGCGGTCGGCCGATTCGGATGGGCCGTGTCCTGATAAGAGAATGTGCTCTTCTGGATGTTGACACGTTTCTCGCCGGTCGGATCTTCCGACACGCTGTAGCTATCGGTGAAATTCGTCCGGGTCTGCCCGGAGGGGTGGATGACCTGGATATCGGAGGTTGAAATCGAGGCCCCGGCCGTCCCGAGGGTATCCCTGGAACCACCCACCGCGCCGGCGATTAAAGGAAGGCCAGTCGTCTGGTCTACAAGGCGGTTTCCCAGTTTCTTGAGCAGATCCTGGAACCCGGGTAGAGCTCCTTCGATCCTTTCCATCATCTGGTCGGTCACAATCGCTTGGGAAGCCCCTGTTGTAAAGGTCGGATGCCCTGGATCTTCAAAAGAAAAGATCATTTTCAAGGTGTTTACCTGCAGTTCCCCGGTTGCGTCCTCCGAGACACCGTACGTCTCGGTAAAGTTGGTCCGGTTCAGGCCCGAGGGGAAGAGCATCTCCAGATCAGAATAGGCGATTGAGGCCCCCACGTTGCCCAGGTCATCCGTAGAACCTCCCACTGCACCGGCAATTAAAGGAAGGCCTGTCGCTTGGTCCACCAACCGGCCGCCCAGCTTCTTGACCAAAGCCCGCAACCCGGGGAAAGAGCTTTCCATCACCGCGAGCATATCCTCGGAAACCTTGTCCTGCCGGATGCCTGTCGGTCTGGCCAAATGCACCGGATCCGCATAGGAGTAAACTGTTTTCTGCCCGGTCAGGCGGCGCTCGGCGGTGGCGACATCCAGTGATCCGCTGTAGCTTTTTGTCTCATCCACCACCACCTGGCTTGAGGCTACGACACGCAGCACATTCTGCGCGAGAGATAAAGCCACACCCCCGAGCCCGTCGTCCGACAAGGCGACCGATCCGGCCAACCGGGCCGCACCAGTCGCCTGATCAATGATCCCGGCGCCCAAGAGATACCTGAGGTCCCCGAACCGGTAGGAACCGACCACCAGCCTCTCCAGTTCCTCGGCGGTCAGCGCGAGATCCTCGGCCCTTTCCATCAGCAAGGTCTGTGGATCCTGTATGAAAGCTCTACGCTGCACGGACATATTACGGGTGCCGAGTATCGTATTGATCGAGTGCCCCTCAGTGAAAGTCTCTTTCACGACCAACTGCCCCTTCAGAATGTCGTACACGTTAGTGACCAGCTGTTCAGTCAGATCGCCGGTCAGATCGTTCAAGACGATTGACACCGAACCTGGATGATTCTGCACGGTTCGGCCGGCAAAGGTCAGTGAAACAGGAAGGTCCTCCACCACAGACAACCGGAGTGTCATCCGATCATACTCAAAAGCCTGGGACTGCCGGAACCTGACCTCATCTCCGGTCAGAGGGTTGCTGGAACCCCCTTCGCTCAGGTTGCTCTCCACCAAAACCTGGCCTTTGCGGATCACGTAGCTGTTGGTCACCAACCGGTGGTTAAGCTCTCCGGTCAACGAATTGGTACCCAGAGTCAACGTGCCGATATAGTTCTCGATCAGTTGCCCAAAAACGGACAGTGTTACCGGCAGATCCTTAACCCCATCCGGTTGGGCGTCGTTATTCATGTCCCTGTCATCCAGCCGGAGGGTCTGCGAATCGTAAGCGAAAGCCTGCATCTGCCGGAAACGGGTCAAATCGGAGGTAATCGGGTTCGACGTCTCCCCATCGATGATGGTGGTCATCACCAACGGAACATCTTTCTGAACCGCATAGACCGACGTCTGCCGGCTCTGCGAAATCTCTCCCGTAACGGCATTCACGGAGATCGAGGCCTGCCCCTCATGCCCGTCAATCCGGACTCCGCCAAACTCCAGGCTCACCGCCCGGTCCTGAACGGCCGTCATGCGAAGAGTGTTCGGGTCAAACGTGAATGCCTGGGACTGCTTCGACCGGTTTTCGGTTAGATCAAACCGAAGATCCCTCGTTTCGCGCAGGAGGCCGGTCCGGCGGCTGACACCCCTCATCACCGTGTAGGTCGAGGACTCCAGCGTCTGGCTCCGGTTCCCCGTGAAGGTATCATTGGTAGTGGTCACCGTTCCGGTGAACGTCCGGGCGATTCCGTCCAAATCGCTATAGGTTACCTCGCTATCTCCGACAGAGATGAGCAGGCCGTCCCAAGGCCTTCCGGTATCCGGATTGATGTACTCCTGCACCAGATCGGTCCTAGGCACCCGCTGGTCGCTGTACTCGAACCGCTGGCCGCCGACACTGACCGATTCAACCCCGTCAAAACGGTGGATAATCCGTTTCGTCAGCATCTGATCAAGCCTTGCTTGGTTCGCGAGGACAATGTACGTTTCCGTATCCTCGATCTCCTGAACCGTTCCGAACGGGTCCTCTGATCGGCCGTTCCGAATACCCTGCGCGCCCAAAAGATGCCCGTTGCTCATGTCCCGGTCCGAATTTATTGTTCGGGTTGAATCGGTCACCGTCCCGTCAAAATCGTTCGTTATTTCCCGGCTGATTTCCCGAATCGCTTGGGCAACACCGGCAATGATCTCGTACTCCCGTGTGCCGGTCGTGACGGTCCGTCGGCCGAACGGATCCAGCTGTGTGCCGGTGCTTGAACTTGAGGAAGCCACGAGAAGACCCGCCTTCGCTCGCCCCGCGTAATCAAGGAAGACCGGCTTGACGATCCCGTTCTCATCCCGGTAACCGCGCGGGAGGAGATCCGGACTAGCGCCGCGCTGGGTATAGGTGAATGTGGTCGTCTCCGTCCTCTGAACGACGGTCCCGTCCAGCTGGGTCCGGTTTTCGTTGACAACCGATTCGGACAGATAAGCCCTGCCTTGGATAACCTGGTATTTGTCGGTCCGAGTCGTCGTAAATGTCTCACCAAAAACAGAGATCCCGGTCGTGGTGGCCTCTCCCCTGGCGCCGATCAGTTCGCCTGTCTCCCGGTCAAATTGATACTCAACAAAGCTTTCCGTCTTCGATGTAGTGCCGTCGGTATCCCTCTGGTCGAAGTCCCGCAACGGATCCCTTCCGGCGATCAGCCTCTCATCCTCCTCCGAAACCGGCTCGATCAAAGGCTGGATTTCCTCTACTTCTACCTCCAGAAAAATCTGCTGAGGCCCTGTCTGAGGGATCACCGGAACAACCGCGTCTGTCTGAGCCTCCCGGACGGCGGCACCCGGCTCCTGCTGCTGACCCGGCTGGGAAATTCCGGTTAAAGTCGGCTGGATGAGCTCCGGGGTAGTTGTCTTCACCGGCTCCGGAGAGAGCGCAAGGGCAGCGTTCGTGGCCGAAACCGAAGACTTTCTCTCCGTGACGGCCAACCCGCCGCCTACCTTCACCAGCGCGTATCCGCCGCCCGCCTCCCACTGGGCGATAAAGTTCTCCAGGCTGTCGGTATGCAAAACGTTGTCGGAATCCCAGTATTTGACAATGGTGCCGCCCTTCTCGTCTTTCGACAAGCCGGCAAAAGTTACCCAGTGGTTCGAGCCGTAATGGATGATTGCTCCGTTGCCGGATTGGTGCAGAGTATCCAGGGTGTTGGCCAAAGCACTTCGTTGTACCTGAATGGTAAGGAGCTTTAACCCGAATTTTTCGGCCGCCACCCGCAGGTCCCTGGCCGATAACGCCACTCCCAACGAGGTGTCCCCGGTGAATATCCCCTCCCCCTGCTCAAGGAGCCTTCCAACAATTAATTCGGCCGCCATCCGAACTTCATCGTCAGGCCCAAAAATCAGCTGTTGTATCCGGAGCATTGCGGAAAGGGTCAAAGCACCGCAGTTCACGATAAAAGCGCCGAACGTCGTCCGGAGCCGCTCCACCAGATTCCAAATCTTAAGCTCGGTTAATATCCCCAGCGCCCCAGCCGCCGTCTGCCCGAGCTGCTCCAGCATCCCCCGCAAAATCTGTCCGATCCGTTCATACACCTGGCCAGCCAGCTGGAGGAGGGAGAACTGCTTGTCTTTTTCAGCCTCTATTTGCGCCGCGTCCTGCCTGGCGGAAACCGTCTGCTGGCTCACCTCCTGCTGGGAAGAAGCCTGTGTAACCCGCTGCCCCTGGTCCGCCGGCAGGTCCGCCGGCACTGTTGAAACCGATCCCGACTGGTCCTGCGGCAAAACCAATGAACCGATCCCACCCAGAGAAGCAAACGGGTTGGCCCCCACCAGACCAGCAATCGCCGGGAGGTTCGGGTCGTGCTTTAAGACGGTTGCAAATCCGTTGATGGCGGAAAACTTATAGTTCCCCTGGTCCAGAATACCGGTCAGGTTGACCGTGTCACGTAAAGGCTTACCCGGCAGCACGGGCATCGCCGCCGGCCCCGAAACAGAAATCGTAATCGTCCGGGCAAGACTGACCGGAGCGGTTGGTGTTCCGCTAAATCCGATTTCACCGATTAAAATCGGGCTCTGAATCACCGGCTGGCTGAACGACACAGCGCTGGATTTCATTATGTCCGGTTCTCTTGCGGCGTTGTTATCCAGGTCAAATGATTCCAAAATGCGGGACTTCACCTCTTGAAGAGCCAGTAGATCTTTCTGGTCAAAAAGGGCCGTCACATCCACCGTCCAATTTCCCAAAGCATTCTTCTTCATAATCAGCGAAGAAAAACCGGCCCCCGCCTGAACCTTGTACACCTCATTCCCGCGGGAATCGAGGATGTAATAAACATTTGTCTGAACAGAGGGGGCAACCAGCACATCCCCGCCTATCGTGACAAATCTCCCGCCCATGAGATCGAATTTCTGCTGCTCCGTGAGGACAACGCTCACCTTCCGGATCGTCACTTTGGAACCGTCCTTGAGCGTGACCTCGATATCCTGACCGGTATTTAGATTATTCACCTGGCTAACGGCCAAAAAAACCTCCGCCAGAACCGGCGGCAATCCGGTGCCAGCGGTGCCATCCGGATTTTTCCAGCTCACAATCTTAGTGGGATATCCGGAGTCCAACGTATTGGCGACCCGAAGAATCCCCTGGTAATCTTTCCGGTAAGCCTCGGCAAAACCGGCCGGCGTGACATCAATAGTGATCGTCTCGGCCGGATTACTCGGGTTGAAGGTAAACCGCCTGGTCTGGGTGCCGTCCGCGTTATTGATCACCTGCAGTTTTAAGTTGCCCGGATTGCCGAAATAATTGCCGATTACCCGCGTGATCGTCTCATTGGTCTGAACGTTAGAAACGATCTTCTGCAGTACCGTTCCGCCGCCGCTGCCGTTAGCGATCATAACGTACGGCTGGACCGTATCACCGACGTTTATCCTTTTCGATTGATCCTGCGAAAGAATCGTCTGGGCCTTAATGGTCACTGAGTTGCCGTAGGAAAAGGTCACCGTCGTCTCGCCATCAGACGGGTCGTTCAATTCGGTCCACTGCGACGCAGTCAATGAAAGCCCACCGATCCAAGGGGGTGTTCCGGTGCCGTTGGATCCGTCCGTATTCGTCCAGCTGGAGATAGAAATGACCTTGGTCTTATCCGGCTCAAAGAGCTGGAGCGTCACCTCTAGGAAGTTATAGTTAAGGGTCACCTGGTATCCTCTCATCAGGTCGTTGCGCTGCTTCTCGGTCAGCAGCAGTTGATCCACTAAAGGAGGGACGCCGCCGGCATAAGAAACGATCTCAACCATCTCTCGGCTGAGCATCGTGAACGACTGCCCGTTCAACAGCGCCTGCTCCTGTTGTTCGGTTAATGTACTGAGATTTAACGAGGCCTGTTGAATCTTAACCGCCTCGCTGCCGTCATTAAGCCCATCCCCATTTGTGTCGAACGCTATTTCAACGATTTTCCCTGCTTTAAAATCATCAAACACCTGCTGTGTAATTTTTCCCTCTCGCAGGAAGCGCAGCATATTAATCGCGGTGATGTCCGGTAGCGCGGTGTACCATGTGCCTCTATAAGAAATGACCGAAACGGTCGTCCGCACAGCCAGCGGCGCCGGAATATTCAGGGTTACCTGGCTTCGGCCGGACCCTCCGTCCAGCCAGAAGGTGACGCTCGTCCCTCCAACAATCTTCACCACCCCCAGGCCGGCCAACAGGTTATCCCAGTCTTGGGAGGACAACACAACGCCGCTGAAATCGAGGCCCGTCTGCGCGCTGCTGACCCAAAGAACCAGGTTGGAAATCTGCTCCGAGTTGGACATTTCGACGACCTGTTTTTTCGGCATCGTTTGACCCCCGATGGTTTCCATATCCTTGTTGTTCGGGATCCACAAAAGCCGAGTTCGAGAGCCAACCGATTCGGTCACAATCGCGGCAATGGCAAGATAATCGTCCGATGTATCGCCTGGAGTTCCATTGTTCCGGCCGTTGATCTGGATCACACGCCGGTTGCCGCTCTGGTCGTAATCCTGCCTCTGCGCCCACTTCAAGGTCTGATCCGGATTGCGCTCGATATCCACGATAAAAACCGCTGCCCCGCTCGCGTCGTAATGCTCGAGATAAACATGGCGGATGTTCCCCTCCGGACTCGCAACCGTCGGATCGTTGGCGTCGTAGGTCACCTTCACGATCCGGACCGCGCTGTCGTAATCCCCGGACAAATAGCTGATCGTCCGCTCAGTCACCTTACTCGAAATGGTGCCGTCCGACCGGGTGTAGCTGTCCCGCCGGATGAATCCGGGAGCATAGACAGTCTCCAGCATAAGAGCGCCAAAAGACCCCTGATAGGTCCGGACCTTTGTTAGAAACTCCCCTTGCTCGACCCGCATTGTCTGCAAGATGGTCCCTGTCTGGCCGTCAAAGGTGACGGCTATCAAAGCTCCCGTATCGCTCGATCTATAAGTGTCAATGTACTCGTTTTGGCCGTTCCAAACCCGAATCACAACGGACATAATAAAACTGAGACCCCAATCCCCGAAAAGCTGTACTTGGTTAATCTGAGTCGTCCCATCCGGTTGTTGGATAACCACCTGGACAACATCCGGGTCCGTCCCGCCAGCAAAATCAACGGCAGAAATATTCTCGAAGTACTTGATCGTGTACCCGCCAAAACCGTTAAATACCGCCCGGGCCCTGTCATCCGCCGGATTGCTCGTCTCCTTATCATCCCAACTCAACATGACCGTCATCAAAGCAGCTCCATACTCGTCCGAATAGGTCACGGAGCTGGCTCTGCCCAAATAATCTCGGACAACGCTGACCAACACATCCACATTCAGACCGTCCACCTCACGCTGAAGGTATTTCAGAGTCACCGACTGGTTCTGGGTCTGGTCCTGGCTGGCGGCGGCCGTCTTGGTGATCGTTGTCGAGGTGCCTACCTGGTCCAGGACAATAGTCGTTCCGGTGCCAGCCAAGGTAATTTTGTTGACAGCTAAAGTCACCGTGGCGATGTTCGCCAGAACGGTCCGATAACCGGGGCCTTCAATAATCGCGGTGGCGGTTGGGGAGCTCTCCGTATAGGTGCGGGTCACGGAAACCTTGCCGATTGTGTGTATGAGTTTTGTCGTCTCCGTTTTCTGCACATCAGGCGTGATGGGATTGTTGTCTTCGTCCTTCCATGTGACCGACGTCACTATGGTCGTTGTTATAGTCCCGCTAGACCCGAGGTACGTTCTGAAGTTCTCCCCCTCTTTCTCAACCCGGTTTCCGCTCAGAGTCGAAATATCGTACCGGGTGGTTAAGATGGACCCGTCCATCTGCTGGGCGATCACGTATTTAAAAGAAGGGCCGAACGAGGAACCTTCTAAAATTATCGTGCTGGCAGAGGTCGTAATGGAGTCAACCCGGGTCAAAATGATCGGCTGGCCGGGAACCTCAATGATCGCGCCCGCTAAGGAGTTATCGGATTTCTTGAGGAATTTGTAGACTTTCACGGTTCCCAGCGTACCGACGTAGATCTTGTTGTACTCCATCGGGTTGGCGATAAAGGGGGCCGTCTGGCCGGCAATTCCTTCTTCACCCTCTCCTTCCACCGGAGTTTCGCCGCCGGAACCGGTCTGGTCCCCGTTGCCTATCTGCTCCGGGGGCGGCCCATCCACTGAATAGGACAGCTTGACCTTAGCCTCAGCGTTGACCACCATATAGAGGTTCTCGAAAAACCGTTTCGAGTAGTTCCCGAAGATATCCGTCCCCTCGCCACCGTTCGATCCAGCCGCGCTGAGGATATTTCCCTGCCCATCGTATTGGAAGGCAGTTTTCTGCATCGAGGTGCGCGTGGAACCGTCCAAATCCTTTGAAAAACCTTTGACTGTAGTGGCAAGCACACGAGTCTGTCCGGCGATTCCGACCGAATACTCGTTCACGGTGGAGGCGGATGTATTGCCGAAGGCATCGAAGGTCGTCTGAGTCCCGACCGCATCGGCGTAGCGGAGCACCCCTTCCGGCGTCCGGGTATACCAGGTGAAGAGGGTCCGCACAGAGCCCTCGATCCCAAACTGGTCGGAACGGTTCTCCGTAATCGCCTGAAGCAGAGCTCCGGAGGAGGAATAAACCGCGTCCCGGAAAGTTGTCTGGCTCGACCCCGGACTGTCCACGCCGGAGGAGGTGTTCTTCTGGCTTTTGACGAAACCGGTCACCGGGTCGTACTCGATATCGTACTGAAACGACTCGGTCCTGTTGTTCACGAAAATCGGGCTGGTCTCCTCCGTGATGAGACCGACGGCGAACAGATCGGCGATACTCATATCCGGGTGGGCCTCCCGCAAAGACTTAAAATCCTCATAGGTCAGCTCATTTTCGCCGATCTTCAGGATCGTCATGCTTCCCATCCCCATCCGCCGGTTTACCTGGAACTGGGTCAACAGCTGCCCTGCCTCGTTGAAGGTGCTTAAAAAGGTTTCCTGCTCATCGGTCACCCCATCCTGCCCGAAACCCATGGTGTTGATCACCTCCGCGACACCCTGCGATAGGTTGGCCTGGCCGTAGTATTTCGTTTTCTGCCGGTAAGTCGTTGTTCTCTGTTCGATCGGACCCACCACCTCCTCAATCTCAAGGATCCCCCGGTCAATCATCTCTCCCAGGGAGATATTCTCCGATTCAAGGAGGGCATGAAGTTCCCAGGCACTGAGTTCTTCACCCTCTTTCATAACCGCCGTCCGAACCGTATCACCGGTCCGGGTTACCACAGCAACAAAAGAATCCTGCCGGCCCTGGCTGTCATAAACGATCCCCCGGGTCTTTGTTACCGTCCGGATGCCATCCGCGGGGTTAAACGCATCGGTCGTAACACCCGTGATCCTTCCTTGGCTGTCATAGACCACGTCATACCGGTATTCGAGGCTCTTCTGGTCAATCGTATAAGGGATGTTCTCCTCCACCAGGATGACACCCATTTGGATCAGCTCGTCCAAAGTCGCCGTATGATCCTCGTTCGAATTCGCCCGAATCAGGTTTCGCAGACCTTCCGGAGTCAATTCATCTCCGCTAGTCATCCGGTAGATACGCCTCACACCGCTGCCGGTCCGGTGGGTTTCAGTCAACGAGCTCAATTCCCGCCCCTGAACGTCATAAACGATTCCACTGAGTCTACTAACGGTCATCATCTGATCGGCGTTCGAGCTAATCATATCGGTATAACTGATTGGTTGGCCTGATTGGTTGTAAACGATCTCATCCCGGTACCGGTTTGAAAACCGCTTAAAAACCTGAGGGATTGATCCAGACCGTATCAAAGAGAGCATCTGCTGAGCGGCCTGGGTGCCAGACTCGCTTGAATCCGGATCATTCAATACCTTGATCGCCTCTTCTTCTAATTGGTCGACATCAGCCGGGGTCAGCCGGGTCAGTTCCTCGGTCAACACCAGGACCCTCTTGCTCCTGCCAAGCTGGTCGGTCAGGTAATTGAGCGTTCTTTCCCGAATACTCGTACCTCCTACCTCGGTAATCCGGGTCAGTTCCACAATCTGGTTGGAATCGTTGTAGACATACCCTTCCTGGATGGTTTTGGAAACACGCGTGAAGGATTTCCCGGAGGCAATCTCCCCGCTCTCCAACCTCCTCCGGATATCGGTGGCGGCCTGCGCCTCCGCAGGAGTGACCTGCAGCCCCTGGGACTCCACCTCATTCACAAAAACCCAGTAGCCTTCAACATCAGAGGAGGCGTAAGTTCCCATCTCTTTCGACTCCTCCTCCTGTCGGATAAGCCTTTGGTCGTTGTCGTAGGTCATCCGAACATCCGCCTCAACAACGCTGGAAGTAAGCGATGAGGTCCTCTTCTCAATCCAATGGGTCGGTTCTTCCCTGTCGTTGTACTCCAGGAATGTCCTCTCAATCGAGAAGGAAGATGTGAAAGCGTTGTTCGCCCGAAGACGCCCATCCAAGAGCATCTCCTGCAGCTGCTGCGCCGCGGCCTTTTCCTGCTCGCTGGCCTTCGAATCGTTTAATATGCGCGCTGCCCAGGCTTTGTACTGCTCGATATCCTCTTCGCCAATCGAGGTGTAGATCCTCTCCCCCGCCTCCAGATAAGTCTTGAGCTTCCTGTCGGATCCCCCTTCGTAGCTCACCGTCACCCGGGACTTGGAGGTTCCGGTGATGTCGGTCACCTCCTGGCGCCATTCCAACGGCTTGCTCCCTTCATACTTCTCAAAGAACCTGCTGGTAGTAACCATGAATTCCGACACCTTGCCTAGATCAATCTCACCTGAAGCCATGGATCTTTTCATGGCCGCCGCCCAGGCCCTTTCCGCGGAAGAAGAGACCCCTGCGTCAATCACGTTGATCTTCGCCATCAACCGGTCCATATCCCCCTGGGTCCAGGTGATGTAGGTGGTCACCTCCGACCGCTCCTGCATCAGTTTCTTGACCGCCTTGGTCCTCGGCCCTGCGTAATACCTTGAATCAGCTGTCCAATCCCCCTGCCACTTGATTTTCCTCAGCAGAAGCCTGCCTCCCGGCATGCCGGAAATCCCCTCTTTGTACTCGATGGCATCATAAGAAGCGATGAGGTTGTTCGAGTGGTACTTCATCTTCATGGTATCGCGGTAGAAACCGCCGCCGGGGGCATCCACCCACTCCGATTCGACCGTTATCACCTGCCCATCGGTAAAACGCATGATCATCGGCTTGTGTCCCGGCTGTTTCTGCGGCAGGTAGGTAAACGGCATCGTGCCCTCAATATCCCCCAGTTTCTCGCCTGCCAACTGTTGGATTCTGGACGCCCCCTCAGCGCTTGTTTGAATTATGGACTGGCCGCCTTGAAGGGTATCGCCGGAAATACCGTAAATATTTATATCGTTTCCGGCGGAGGCATACAACCAGGCAAGTTCCCTGTTTTGCTCAAGCATCTGCTTCTGGATCAATTCTTTTTGAAGTTTGTCGACTCGCTCTTGAAGCGTTTCAAGGTTGGCCGCGTTCGTGATATAGGCGATGTTCTCAGGACCAGTTGGCTGCTGCGGAGGCATGGCATAAACGGCTTCGGTAATGAAAGGAGTCTGACTCAGAAAGAAAGATAAAGCGGTGATAAAAGAGATCGTGCGCAGGATCGGTCGGCGGCGCGGTGCCTGCCAGTCTAAGATCGCCCCCTCGGTGAGAATAACCTCCTCACTCTCGCGGTCGGTCCGGGGTGCATGAAGACCATCCCGCCGCCTCAAAGGGTTGAAGCGGCGATTTTCCCCGGATCCTTCGTGGTGAGGTCCGCTAAAGTCTTCCACCAGGCCGCCGATAGATCCGCATGACCCCATTCGGCAACCCGGCAGTCCCGCAATTCATAAAACCCCTTGGAGGGGCTGCGGGATCCGTGGTTTTGCGTCCCCACCTTGCGGCAGGTTTGCCTTCTGCTGCCGCAAAAAAGCGGCAGGAGAATCCGCCAGCCAGCAAAGAAAGACAAGCGGATTTATCGAGGGAGGAGTAAATACCAGAGTAAGAATAAACAACCCCAACAGAGCAACTCCTTCGAGTCGAAAAGAAAACCTCCAAGGAGGACTTCAGCGACTTAGCAAAGTCACAATGCATTACATCATATAAAATTGAGGACAAATAGTTTTGAAATCTAAGTGTTAATCTAGTCAAAAAATAGCCCTCCAGATAAACACGCCTGGTCTCACAGACACGAATCCAGATTTCACTCTCATATTGGTTGTCATTGCGATTTTATTATGCAGCTTGTTTACTTTCTTGAATTCCTGGAAACCGGTATTTACAGACAGTCAGACGTCAAAACATGTGCTACAGCGACTTCAATCTCCATACTCAAAATATAGCATTTACGACGAAATATTACCAATAAAAATAATATAACTATATCTCTCTATTAATAACAAAAAATCGTGTGTTAAATAGCTAATTTGTTTTGGTGAATCTAGGCATATTTATGAAACCCTTTGAGACCTTAGCCCCTCTATATTTTGTCGACGGTAAACTATTTAAGCACGAATTAATCTAATTATTATAATTATGAATTAAAGTGTTGTAAAACTAATAAAAAGTAAGTGCTAAATTAATGATACTTTTTTGATTGGACACGCTTGGTGGTGGACAATACCGTATCAGAAGCGTATCAAGGAAACCATATCAAGAAGGGACTAATTAAACGATATGGTTATGATATGGTCTTGGTTACAGGAATCCGAACCTTAAACCGTATCAAAGACTTAAATAGACGCAGGATGTCCTCAATAATCAGGTAAACCGAAGGAACAAAAATGGGTGTTAAAAGGGTCGCCATGCCGAGGCCGCCAATAACCACAAGCGCCATCGGCACCCAAAGGCTGGACTCTTCCGATTGGCTGGTTGCCATCGGGAGAAGGCCAATAATCGTTGTGGCGGAAGTCATGACGATAGGCCGTATCCGGTCCATGGCAGCCTGCAAAATGGCTTTTTTAATCCGGATACCCTTGGCCTTTAAACGGTTGATCTCATCGACAAGGATAATGGCGTTGTTGACTACGATACCTCCCAGCAAAATAATCCCCATAAGAGCGCCGACGTTCAACGTCTGGTTGCTGAACTTCAATAGACTGACCGCTCCCACCAAGGCCAACGGAACAGTGAGCATGATGATCACCGGCTGAAGGAACGATTCAAAAAGGGAGGCTAAAACAAGGTAGATCAGGACCAAAGACAAGCTCACCGCGAACGTCATTTCGGACTGGTTCCTAAGCAGTTTCCAGTAGTTCTCCCCAAACCGCCAGTAATACTCCTTTGGAAAAGGCATATCCTTGATGGCCTCATAGGCCTTGTTGGCGGCATCGCCGAAAGCGTACCGGCCGCGGTTTGCGCTGATCTGGATCATCCGCTCGTGGTTCTTCCGCCAGATTTTGGAAGGGCCGATGCCGGGCTCTAAGCGGGCAACCTGTTCCAGAAAAACCGCCTCCCTATTTTGGAGGATGAAGGTCATCCGCCTTAACTTGTCCAACGTCGCCCTGTCCGCCTCCTGCAACCGGGAGATCACCTCCACCTCATTGCCTTCCGTGTGATAGAGGGTGGCCCTTAATCCCCTCATTTGGGCATGCAGAGCATTAGCGACATCCTGAACCGATAAACCGTACCGGGCCGCTTTTACCTTATCCACGCGGACAAGCCATTCCGGACGGCCCCTGCGCCAGCGGATCTTCAAGTCCGTCAAACCCTGGACCTTGGTCTGGATCTGTTTGAGCATATCCACCGCAAGCTGATTAAGAACCTCATAATTGTAGCCGTAAATCTCGAAGATAATCTCGTTTGTCTGGACCTGTTGAGGCTCCTCAAAATAGATGTACGCTTCCCGGAACTGCCTCTGGATCTCCTCGACGTTCGGCCTCAGGGCGTCGATCACACCTCTCGTCGAACGGCTTCTCTCTGTGATCGGCACCAGCTTGACGTAAACCTTTGAAGACCATGGCTCTATGCGGGACGAAACCGACTTGATCTCCGGCACATCCGTCAGAAGTTTTTCCACTTTGGCCACCGCCTCATCCGAAATTTCCAGCTTCGCACCTGTAGGAAGCTCCACATAGATCGTAAAATCCTCCGCCTCAGCGGCCCCGATAAACTCCTTAGGGATTGTGGTGAAAATCTGGTAGCCAGCGACACACAGGAAAAGGCTCCCAACAAGAACGGCATAGCGGGACCTAAAGGAAAACGTCAGAAAACTCCTGTAAAAGCTCCTGATCGCCAGCCGGCGACGAGGTCCGACGACAACCGGGAATTTAATCTTGCTGGAAAGAAGCGGCACTGTCGTCAGCGCCACCATAAGCGACGACAGGAGAGCGTAGCTGATTGTCAGTGCGAAACCGGCGTATAAAATACGGATCTCTTTGTTGACAAAAACGATCGGCAGAAGAACCACAACGTGGGTCATGGTGGAGGCCAGAATTGCCAGCAGCATCTCAGAGGCTCCTTCCACGGCAGCTTCCCGAGTAGGCTGACCCCTGCCCACCCGCTTCATCACGTTATCCAGCACAACAATCGAGTTATCCACCAGCATGCCGATTCCCATCGTCAATCCGCCCAGCGTCATAATGTTCAACGTTAATTTCTGGAAAAACATCAGCGCAAAAGTGACCGAAAGCGCCAGGGGGATGGCGATCGCTACAATCAAGGTAACGCGCAGATGGCGCCATAAAGCGGCCAGAATCAGCAGCAAAAACAGGATACCAAACAGCAGAAGATTGCATTGCGTTATGGTCATCACCGCATAACGCTCGGTGGCGACCGAAATCGCCATAATGCCGATCATCGCCGGCACAGCAAGGATCTTGGCGATCCTGCTGGAGGAGAGGAACGCTCCCAGCACGAGGATCGTCAGGATGCCTCCCCCAATCAGAGCGGAACCCACCGTCTCAATGGCCTTACGGACCTGGACAGCCTGATTGTAGGTCACGATGACCTTTAAGTCTTTGGGGAACCTGGCGTCTTTCTCAAAAGAGTCGAAGACTTTAAGTGCCTCTTCCGAAACCTTCACGGTATTGGCTGTCGTCTCCTTCTGGATATAGAGAGAAACAACCGGGAGGGCGTTGACCCGGGCATAACTGGTAGCCTCCAGGAAAGAGTCCTTCACGGTGGCCAAATCCTTCACCCGTATGAGCGACAGCGTGGGGGTCAATGCCACCCCCAGATCCTCGATCTCTTTCAACGATTGGAATTCCCCAATAGCCCGGATAAGGTATTTGTTTCTCTCCCGGTTCATTTCGCCGCTCAACAGATTCAAGTTGCTCACATTGAGCAGACGGGTCACTCTGTCTATCGGGATGCGCAAAGCCTGCAGCTTGGCCAGGTCCACCTCAACCAAAATTTTCCGTTCCCGCCCTCCGCCGATTTCAACCTGGGCAACGCCAGGCACCCGCATGATCTGGTCTTTAATGTGCTCATCCACAAGCTTGCGCAGCATCTCAGGAGTGTAATTTAGAGCGGTGAGGGCGACGATCAGGACCGGAACGTCGTTCTGTTCAAATTTCGCGATGATCGGCTTCTCAATCTCATCGGGAAGCTTGGAACGGACGCGGGAGAATTTCTCCCTGACTTCGAGGGCGGCAAAATCCATGTCCGTTCCGGGCTCAAAGGTCATCACAACACGGCTGCGCCCCTCTTCCGAGATGGAGATCACGTCTCTCATGTGGGAAACATCCCCAATCGAATCTTCAACAAGCTTGGTGACCCTGTCCTCTATCTCCGATGGAGGCATCCCGCCCCGGACCCCGATAATGATCGAGATATCCCCGAAGCTGAAGTTGGGGTACAACTCAATCGGCAGCTGGCTTACGCCTATTGCTCCAACCAGCATGAGGCCCATATAAAGCATCGACAGGGTGATCGGACGTTTTACGGAAAAATTCGGCAGGTTCATCTTGCGGAAAGCCCTGAAAACCGCTTTAAACGGCCTCTAGGGAGTTTGTTTGAGCAAAACATAGTATCTGCCTTTCGCCAGGGGACCTACCCCTTTAATCAGCCCCCTATCCACAAGAGAAGCCAAATCCCTGGCGGCGGTCGGAACCGAAGCCCCGGTCAGCTGGACATATTCCTTGCGCGTGATCCGCCCATGCTCCTTGAGATAACTCAACAACTGTTCCTGGCGGGCGTTGAGAAGCGGCAATTCCGTTTCCGCAGAGGAGGAGGTGGTGGAGGGAGGAATCTTAACAGAAGCCGGAGGCGCAGGTGAAGGATACCCCGGCTCCGGAGGAACCACTTTGTAAGACCCCGTGATGAAATCGAGCAAGGCTTTAGAAACCGGAGGCGTTCCTTCTGACGGGGGAAGCTCCGTCGGTTCAGCCGGCGCTGGAGACTGCGCGGGCGGCTCCTGCGCCGCAGGTCCTTCTTCCTGGGTGGATTCCGATTCCAGCTGGGAAAATTCCGGTTTATTCAGCAATCCCATCGGCAGGTTCCACTCAAACAAAGGCTTCTCGGGCACCGCCTCTTCCCTGCCAAAATCTTCCGGAATATCCTCCATTCCAGGGGAAGGTGTCTGCTCAACCTCAGAGGCAGCCGACAGCGGCGGCTCCAGAACGGGGAGTTCCTCTTGTTGTTTCGTTTCTTGGAATTCGGGGGGAGGTGTAGGCTCCATCGCCGGAGCCTCTAAGTCCTCGACAGGCGGAGCTTCCTGGGCACCCTGCGGAGATCCCGGATCAGGCAGAGGCTCCAACGGCACCATCGCGGACGGAGGTTCTTCTTCCCTCGGATAGTCCGGCGGCGGTTCCTCCAACACTGGCGGCTGGTCCAGAACAGGTTCCGCCGGCGGTTCCGGCTTCACCTCCGGCTCGGGAGGGGCCTCCGTTTCCGGAGCGGGCGGAGGCTTGCTGACCGGAGCAACCGCCACCAGCTGTGCGATAGACGACTCTGTTTTACGTTCAGAAATGGACTCCATCGGAAAAGAGGGATGCTGTATCCCTATTGGTTTTCCGTGCGCGCCGGCACCGGCCAAAGCGGGAACCGGCCCGAGACCGGCCTCCATTTCGTGGAGTTCCACCCGCTTGAAACGGCTGAAGAAACTGTCTCCTATAGCATAGAACGTGGGCAGAAAAATAAGGGTGAGGAACGTCGAGACCATCAGCCCTCCGATGACGGAGACCCCCATCGGAGCCTGGAGTTCGGCCCCCGCGCCGCCGCCGCCGATTTTAAACGCGATCGGAACAAGCCCGAAAATCGTCGTGGAGGCGGTCATGATGATCGGCCTTAAACGGCGCGCGCTCGCCTCAATCAAGGCCGTTTCCAGGTCCATTCCCTCCTGCCTGAAATTTTTGACGCATTCGATCAAAACGATCCCGTTGTCCACCACGATGCCGCCCAAAACAAGGAAACCGATTCCCACCATGACGTTGACCGACGTGCCGCTGATCCACAGCGCGAGCGAAACTCCTATCACGGACATCGGAATCGTCCCCATGATCAGGAACGGCTCCCAGAGCGATTCGAATTCGGAGGCCAGCACCATGTAAACGAGGATAAGCGATAGCAGCAGCGCAAAAACGAGGGAACGGAACGATTCCTCTATCTCTTTGTTCTCACCGGTTAAAGCCACGGTATATCCGGGAGATACCGGCACCGCTTCAAGCTCCACCGTAACGTCCTTCACCGCAGAACCGATGGCCCTGCCGAACAACTGGGCCGAAACAAGGACCGTCCTCTGCTGGTCCAGATGCATAATCTCGGTGGGGCCATACCCGTTAACCAAATAGGCCACCTCGGAAATGGGGATATCTATATCCAGCGGCGAATGGACAACCAGCCGGCGGATTTTGTTGAAATCGGCCCGGTCCTCCTCCCTCAACTGTACCCGGATATCGAACTCCCGGCCCTCCTCCTTGAACTTGCTCGCCACGTAGCCCTTGATCGCGGTCTGCGCGGTCAGCGCAATATCGCTCACAGACAGGTGGTAAGCGGCCGCCCTGTCTTTGTTGACATTCACCCGGGTTTCAGGGGACGGGGGAATCATGCTGGTTTTGACCCCGTAGAGCCCGGGAATTTTCCCCAGCTTCTGCTTCACCTGATCCGCTAATTTCTCCATGACCCCTAATTCGGCCCCCTTCACCTCCACAACGATCGGGGAAGCCGCCAGAGCCGACTTAAAGATCGCATTGTCGAGCAGACATTCCACCTGAGCCCCCTCCAGAGACTCCCTCTTCAGGGTCTCTTCCAGTTCCTGGATAACCGCGGAGGAATACCTTGTCCGGAACTCACCGGTAGCGGGAGGCCTTCCGAAACCTTTGTACAGCGGCTTTAGATTGACCAAGAGGCGGCCCTGGTGGGAACCCAGCGTCTCGAGAAGCTCTTCGCCGCTTCTCTCTTTCGAAGAACCGATCAGCACCGAGATGTCCTGGACCTCGGGAATCGCTCCGAGAACCCGCTCGATCTTGGTGGCCACCGAATTTGTCAGATCGAGACGGGTGCCGGGCGGCAGAGAGACGTTCACCGTGAACTGGCCCTGCTCCACTTTCGGCATCAGCTCGACATCCAGCGTTCTAAAGAGGAAGATCGCACCGACAAAAAGAACGATGACTACTCCGGTCGTTAAAATTTTATTTTTCAAACTCCAGGCGACTATCTTCTTGTCAACACGGATTAAAAACTCGACCTGAGACTGAACAAGGGGCCGGCCGGGCTTTTTTCCTCTCGAGAGGGACGCAAAAAGGGCCGTGAGGCTCAGGCTCACCACCAAGCTGACCAGGTTGGAGATACTGACGGTGATCGAGAAATCCTTCATGAACTGCCCCACGAGACCGATCACGAATATGAGCGGAAGGAAGACGACGATCGTAGTCAGAACGGTCCCGATGATCGGGTTCGCTTCGTGTTCCGCGCCGTGGACCGCTGCCTCTTTCGCAGGCATCCCCTGCTCCCGGAATGTGGCGATGCTCTCCACCACCACGATGCCGGCGTCCACCAAAAGGCCGACGCTGAAAGCCAGCCCGCCGAGCGAGAGGATATTGAGCGTCATTCCGCCAAAGTACATGAAGGTGAACGTCGTCATGATGGCGATCGGGATCGCCAAAGCGATATTGAACGAAGCCCAAATGCTTCCCAAAAAGAGATAGAGGAAAAAGCACGCCAGCGCGCCGCCCTGGAACGCCTCCTGTTTGACGGTTGAGATGGATTCTTTGATGAGGATGGACTGGTCGGAGGCCACGCTCAGTGTCACGCCGGGCGGAAGCGCTTTCTGGAGGCGGATCACCTCCTCCCTGACCTTATTCACGACCTGGACCGTGTTGCCGCCCGCCTGCTTCTGGAAGCTGAGCGAGATGTTCTCTTTGCCGTTGAACCGGGAGATCGTGGTCTGCTCTTTCAGGGTATCGCTCACCGTTGCGATGTCCCTGAGCATAATCAGCCTCTGCTTCGGGGGAAGACCCTTCTCCCTCTTCAAAGGAGACGGCCGGTTCGGGTCCTCCCTCTGCTGTCTCTCCTCCTCCTCCTTATCCTCATCCACTGTAATCGCAATGCCGGGGATCTCCTTCACCAGGCTGAACTCCCCGATCGTCCGGATCAGATACTCGTAGAAAGCTTCTTTGATCGAACCGGCCGGGTAATTCAGGTTGGCGTGTGAAAGGGCGTCGCTGATCTGAGTGATGGGGATCCCGGAAGCCTGCAAACGGCCGTGATCCACCTGGACTAAAATCTCCCGCTCCAAACCGCCGGAGATGTTGATCGCCGCAACCCCATCCACCTTCTCAAGCTCGTTTTTGACCTGCTTCCGGGCAATATTCAGCAGCTCGTGGGGCCCGACATCCCCGGAGAGATTGAGAACGAGGACAGGCGGTTCAAAAGGGTTGTACTTGATCACCACCGGGTCTTCCGATCCCCTGGGAAGCCGCTCTTTGACGAGGTCTATCTTCTCGCGGACCCCCAGAGCGGCGAACTCCATATTGGAACCCCAGTTGAATTCGGAAACAACGAGGGAGAGCTCTTCCTTCGAATAAGAGCTGACGCGCCGGACACCCGGAACGGTTCCGACCGCTTCCTCGATCACTTTCGTCACGAGAATTTCGATCTCTTCAGGAGCGGCATCCCTGTAATGGGTCACAACGGTCAGCTGAGGATAGGCGATGGGGGGGTACAAATCTTGGGGCAGGCGGCTCACGGCAATCACCCCGAGCAGGAGCAACCCCAGGTAGATCATAACTGTCGTCACGGGACGACGGACGCTGAAACCCGGCAGGCTCATTTTTTGTTTACATCCTCGTCCTCATAAAATCAAAAACGCATCCGGCTTACTCCTGCTTCTCCTCTCCCGCCGAACCTGGCAGTTTCGGCTCCGCCCGGGTAATTCCGGCCTCTTCTGACTCAATCAAAGAAACCTTGGCGCCGTCTTTAAGGACCGACCGGGCCTCGGAAATCACCTGTTCGCCCTCTTTGATCCCCTCTTTTACTTCGGCATAATCGGTGGTGAGATACCCCAGAGAGATCGGCCTCAGTTTGGCGATTTCCCCTTCGACCATAAAAACTGACTCAAACCGGCCATCGCCGTCGTTGTCCCGGAGAGAACTGGTCGGCACAACAAGGGCATCCGGCTTCTCAAAAACAGCGATGTCGGCCCGCGCAAACATTCCCGGCAAAAGCTGTCCCTGCGGATTCATGACCTTCACCTTGGCCGTCAGCGTTCTTGATTTGCCTTCGATCATCGGCGCCAAGTTATCCACCGTTCCCTGGAAAGAGACGTTGGGAAGAGAATCCACCACTATCTTCACCTTTTGGTTCATCCGGATCCTCTCGATATCCCGCTCGATGACACCCAACTCGACGTTGACGGCCCCCACATCCATGATGGTCGCCACAATGATTTGCGGGGAGACAAACTCTCCAGACTCCACCTCCCGAGTCCCCATGACTCCATCCATCGGCGCCCTTAAAACCGTCTTATCCAACTCCGATTGGGCAAGATTCACCTCTTCTTTGGCGGTTTCCACCTGGGTCTTCGATTGCTCCACTTCGAGCATCGCTTCATCCAGCTTGGCCTTGATGATCGCGCCGATATCAAAAAGCTGCTGGTTGATACTCGCCCGCTGCTGCGCCAAGGCCAGTTGGGCCTCAGATGTTTTTTGTTTTGTCCGGCTGTAGGCCAGGCGAGTGGCGGCGTCTCTCTCGTCTAAGGTCATCAGCACCTGTCCCTTGGTCATGACATCCCCTTCGCGAAAATTTATGCTCTTGACGACCCCGTTGACCTCAAACTTCATCTCCACCTCGGTCTGGCCCCGGACCGTCCCGACGGTGGGCAAAAAATCGGTAAACTCGATGCGGGCCACCTTGAAAACACGCACAGGAACCGGCAGGGCCACCTGTTCCGTTCCCTGTTTGGCCCCGGGCGGCATTTTGACGACGGCCGGCCCTTTGAGGAGGTTTGGAAGCCACCAGAGAATCGTAGCGATACCCGTCATAAGAACCACGACGAAGACAACCAAGATCCTGAACCGTTTAAACATCCCGTCTCCTTGTTGGTTCTACTTGTAATGTCCAGGCATGCCGACTGCCTTGTTCAATCTGGCCAGAGCCACGTAATAATTCGTCAGGGCGACCGATTCGCTAATGTACTCGTCATTCAATTGGATGATGCCCTGCAAGATCTGAGAAGGCAGCGCTTCATTGAGCGCCGCCTGGGCTTCAAAAATCTTCAGCTGTTCTCTTCGGAAGTTCACCTTTTCTTTCACATACTGAAGCTGAATGCGGGCCTTCGAGTAACTGATATACGCCTCCTCCACCTCCTGCAGAACGGAGGCTTTCGTGTCGTCCAAATCCTGTTTGGCCCGTTCCACCGAAACGAGGGCCTGCTGGATCTCGGACAAACCGTTCAACGACTTCAAAATCCCCAGCTCAAGCTGGCGGACGGTAGAATCGGTACGGCTGGTCTGCCCCAACCGGGGGGAGGTCTTCGTGGTCGTGCTGGAGAAAGCAGCTTCGTGCGGTCCCCAGTTTCTGGTGGCCTTGATCCCGAACGAGTAATCCTTGTCCAGGGAGATCGTTTCCGTTTCAAAGGCGGACCCGGAGAAACCAAGGAACGTGGTCAAATCCACGCGCAGGCCTCCCTTCGCTTTCGCAATCTGCTCTTCGTATTCGTTGAATTGTAAAAGGAGCGTATTGATGTGGATATCGGGCCGGTATTTCATCGCCAGCTGAAATGCCTCCTCAAGGCTGATCTCCTGCGGGCTGTAGGCCGGGAACTGGGAAGGCACCTCCACGATGGCGTTCTCATTGAGCTTCATCCTTTGGAGGAACTTGAGGTGGGCCAGCGTGTAATCGTTCTCGGCGGTCGCCTTCTGGAACGCCGCCTGATTGAACTGGGACTCTACGTTCAGCATCTCCAGCTTCGTCAACAACCCTTTTTCATAGCGTTTCCGGGTCCGCCTGAGGGTATCCTGTATCTTCGGCATAACCTGCGTTTGAATCTCCAGCGTCGCTTCTGCCCCCACAAGCTGATAATAAGCCTGCACGATCTCCAGCGAAAAATCGGATTCCGCCTTTCTTTTTCTCTTCTCCGCAATCTGGAGGTTCACCAAAGCCTGCCGGTAGGTTTCTGAAAGGCGCCCTGCGCTGTACAGCGGCTGGTCCAGCTGCAGCCCGTGGTTGACTTCGGTGAAATCAACCCGTGAGGCGGTGCCGTCCGTCCAGGTGGACTTGAACGTGGCCGCCGGATAGAGCGCGCGCCGGGCCTCCCGAACCTTCATATGGGCAAGTTTTGTCTCCTCCTCGGCCACCTGGATCGCCCTATAACGGCTTAATCCGAATTGGAGGGACTTATCAACGCTCCAAACAACCCCGGAATTGCCCGAGCTCGTCGGCGCGGCATCAGGAGACGGATAGCCTGAGGGGTTCAAAACAGCCAGGAGGGGAAACGCCTCGGGTATCTGGGAAGCGGGGTACTCCGCAGAGACTGGACTCATAAGCTGCCTGCCCTTGAGGAGGCTATCGATATATTCGGCAGCGGCATACCCCGCCAAACCTTCTTCTCCCTCCTGGGAACGGACCCGAATCAACAGCTTTCCAGGCACCGATTCCACCAGATGTTCGGCCGGCGCCGCCAGCTGAAAGCTGATGTAGTCCACCCAGCCGAGTTCTCCATCTTTCGCGTCCCAGAAAAGGTGCCAATCCCTGACCAGATTAGCCGGAGAGGTTCCGCTCTCAGGGATCAGGCTTTCCACCTCTGATTCGGCCAGATCCACCACCAGGCGATCCGGATCTTTCAAAGTGTACGTGACAAAAGAACAGGGGCTGTCCGTCTGTATCTCAATGGTCGCCCCTTCAGGGGTCGGATAAACGCGGATAGATTCGAGGTTGACTCTGGGTTGTTGAGCAGCGGCTGGATAGAGGAATTGGGTAAAGGCTAGTGAAAAACCAGTGAGAAGACAGGCAACTGTGCGTAGGAACCGTCTCATGAACCGTCTCTCATCCGTATAGAAGCTTATTGGATAAGGACGCAAATGTCAATATAAGATACAATTAATCCGTATCAACCTAGATCCGTCGGGAAAATACCTGTTAATAGAAAATAAAATCTATAATATAGAGATGATACGGCAATGATACGGATCTGATACGGTTTAAAGTTTTCTCGACTGAGACTCAATCGCCAGAAGCAATTTAATGATCTCAGAAACCGTATAGAAGATAAGGAACCAAAAAGCTCCCGTGAGCAGGTTAAAAACAAAAGACCATTTCGGCACAGGCTGGGCCCCGTCATTCCCCATTAAAACAGCTACGGATCCGACCCCGCCAATGACTAAGAAAAGGGTCCAAGCGGCGACCTTGAAGAACGAAGCAAGAAGTTTCAATACCTTAAATTCAGCATTCATCCTGGTTATTTACGGGGACTGGGGCTGGTTAGCAGAAGAGCCTGACGTCCCTCCCTCCTCTTTTGGTGGTTTGACAATCTTCGCTCTTAGAGAAGCTCGGTAACGGCGCATATACTCCCGCATATAAACCCGGTACTGTTCCATCGTGGCCATACGGTAATTTTTGATCCGGTCTTGATGGAGCGCCCTCCACCTCTTGGCCCGAACCCTGGCTTTAGACCGCCACATGGGGTCCATCCTTTTGATCCGGTAATACAGCGGATTGCGCTCCTGCCAGGCCATCAAGTTATCTCTCTGGCGCTTCTTCTGGCATGAGGGATCCCCGCAAGCTCTTTGTTTTGTCCGGCGATACTTGGACGGCTGAAATTCCCGCTGGCAGTAGATACAAATCATCGGTTTCCGCCCCTCTCTTTTAACCCAAGTATTCCTAAAAGTCTGGTAGCGCTAACGGGAATCGAACCCGTGTTTCATCCGTGAGAGGGATGCGTCCTAGGCCACTAGACGATAGCGCCCCTGAAACAACTACCGGATCCTCCAGGCCGCTGCCCTCTCAATATCGGACCCAGCGTAAAGCATAGTACAAACGTCGCTACCTTTTGTCAATAGGTAATAAAGCTGGATAGTTAAAGGGTTC
Source organism: uncultured Planctomycetia bacterium (assembly GCA_964373715.1). GTDB lineage: Bacteria > Omnitrophota > Gorgyraeia > 1-14-0-20-64-10 > 1-14-0-20-64-10 > CAMTXI01. The sequence goes on from CAYJVR010000009.1 coordinate 36,874, forward strand.
CAGTCAAGGAACCGATAAGATATCCCACTAACGCTGAGATGAGCCCGATCCCCATCATCTCAAAACCGCTTTTCCAAGGGGAGGTCTTCGTGAGCATCGTTTTACCTGCCCCTAACGCGAACAAAGCGCAGACAGAAACAGCCAGAGACCAAGGAAACGCCGCCGCGGGAGATTGGACTGCGTACGGGACGATCGGCAGAAAAGCCCCGGCGACATAAGAGACAGCGGTAATAACCCCGACGATCCAAGGGGTATCAAAAGCTTCCACAATAAGGCCCAGTTCCTCCTCCATCATGCACCTGAGCCATACCGACGGATTTGAGGTGATCCTTTTGACCACAAGCTCCAGTTCATCCCCGTGGAACCCCTTGGCCCGGTAGATTTTCCGGATCTCATCCCTCTCTTTATCCGGCATCTCCACCATTTCACGGCTTTCCCTTTTGATCTCGGCAAGGAAAAATTCCGCCTGGGATTTAGAGGAGATGTAGGCGGAAAAACCCATCGAGAGGGCGCCGGCAGAGACGCCAGCAATACCGGTAATCAGGATGATCCGGCTGTCCTGGAGCGCGCCAAAAACACCGATGACAAACCCGAGAGAAGTAACGATGCCGTCGGTGGCCCCGTAGATAACCTCCCGGATAACCCGCCCCTTGGGGGAGTGCCACTCCTCGTCAAGATAGGGGGGCCTGCGCCCCAGTTTTTCAAATATCGAAGACTGGGACGCCAATTTCCTTCCGAACCTCGCGGACCGCCGTCACCATGTTCGTCAGCTTAGCGATAACCTCCGCTTTCTGGCGTGTCTTCAAACCACAGTCCGGATCAATGTAGAGCCGTTCCGGCGGAAAGAACTCGAGGCCTTTGCGAATCGCCGTTTTAATCTCTTCCACCGATTCCGCCCGGTGGGAATGGACGTCTATCACGCCGAAACCGACTTCTTTGGTGAAAGGGTGCTTGCGGATCTGATCCAGAAGCGCAAAATTCGAGTTGGCAAACTCAAGGTCAATCTGGTCCACCGCAAGATCAAGGATCTGCGGGTATACCTTATCGAAATCACCGTAGCAGATATGTGTGCCGGTCTGCGCCTTGACCCCCTTGGTGACGACCTTCATCGCTTCAACCGCCAACTCCACTTCCTTTGGACGGGTTGAAACAGCCGGCTCGTCAATCTGGATAAACGTCGCCCCAGCCTCCTCCAGCGCTTTGACCTCCTGGTGGATCACCTCCGCCAGAGCCAGGCAGAAGGCGCGCCTGTTCGGATAATGCTCATCGAAGGACCAGTCCATCATCGTATAGGGGCCGGTCAGCATCCCTTTCACCGGCCTTTTCGTGAGACCCTGCGCGTACCGGAACCATTCCACCGTGATTGGACCTTTCCAGCGGACGGATCCAACGGCGACCGGCTTTCGGTAGTAGCGGTTCCCGTAGGAGCGCACGAGGGAGCTGATCGAAAAACCCTCGATGTTCTCGGCAAAATAGGTCGCCATATCACCGCGATACAGCTCCCCATCCACCAGGATGTCTATGCCGATCTCCTCCTGGATTTCGATCCACTCCTTCGTCTCCGCCCGTTCCATTGCATGCAATTCGGCCGGGTCCATCTCTTTGCGGCGGACTTTGGTCCGCGCGGCCTTCAATTCCTCTGATTTAGGAAATGATCCAACCGTCGTCGTTTTCAGCATTTTAGAGTCCTAACCCCATCGTTAACACGTTTACGTTATTGCACCAGGTTCCGAGAATAAAAGGCGTGTCCCTGACCGTATAACGGCTCGCCTCCGTTTCCCGGAGTTGCTGCACAAGATCCTCAAAAGCGGCCGGCTCATCGGTCTCGAAAGCCAGCACGAAATCTTGATCCCCCAACCCGAATGAGTAGGTGGTGTTAAGCCGCACCATTGGGTATGTTTGGCCTATATCCATGTGTCCCCTCATCATCTCCCGGCGTTTTTCAAACGGCAACAGGTACCACTCTCGGGATTTGACGAACGGGTAAAGAAAAAGGTACTTCCTCCCCCGCTCCTGCATCTCAAACGCAGGGATATGCCCCGGGTTATACTGCGAAGGCCGGGTCATCGCCAGAAAAAGATGCCTCATCTTAAGATAGTGGCCAAAACCACTCTTGAGAATATCCGCCGTGAATGGCTGGAGGGTGGCCATATCCTTCGTGATCACCCAGATGAAAAAATCGGTATCATGCCTTAAACCGATTGAAAGATACAGGCGATAATCCACGCCGGCCCGCTCAAACCCCAACTCCCTCTCGAACGCCTGGACCCCCCGTTTCTTGTCCGCTTCATTCAAGCGCCGGAATGCCGGGTCGAGCGAGAAACAAATAAAACTCACGAAGGTCGGATTAACCGGTATCTTCGGTGTCTTCTCGGTCACCGCGCTTTGGGAAGGCGTCTCCTGACTCATCTGGTTTCTCTCGCTCTTTCCATAACAACCATCAAATCTTCATTTTTTCCACTTGTTCTTGGGTAACGCTCTCCCCGAGAAGAATCTTTTCTTCCAACAACGGAGACTGAGGGAGACCTCCTTCCGGGCGGACCGCCATCCCCACACGGCAGGTCACCCGGGCCCCGAAGGGCCTTTTTTCCGGCCTCGAATAATGAGTCATCAGCCCAAGCGCCAGCTGCCGGCTCTCTTCATCCGGCGGTCCCTGCAGCAAGATGGATGGCCCGGGAAATTCTTCGGCCACAAAGAGGAGTCCTCCCGGTCCCAGATACTCTGTGAGTGTGGTGTTCTCTGCTTCGTTGCGCCCAACGATCAGCTTCGTCCGGTCATTCACCCGGAAATGGCGCCCCACCCGAAGAAGCTCCATATCATCCAGGTCTATCTTCTCCTGATGAAGAAAGAGATCCCGCACCCGGTTGCCGAACTCCTGGTCGGTCAAGAGACACCCCCCCGCCGCGTTCGGATAATCCAATATCCCGTACTTCAACGCTAATTTCATCTGAGGCTTGCGCGACCGGCCGATGATCCCATACATCTTGGAACGGTCAACTAAACCCTGTTCCTCTGGGATTGTCACAGGCAGCACCTGAGCCGACAACGGCCGCACAATCAAACGGTGAAGGCCCGAATCAGTTTCTATAATTTTCAACGCCCCGCGCATCTGGGACATCGGCCGCTGAGAAACCACCTCTCCCGTTACGATGAAAGAGGCGCCCACCTCCGCCATCACCTCTTTCGCCTTGTGGAACATGTAAATCCGGCAGTCTACGCAGGGGTTCATGCTGGACCCATATCCGTACTTGGGTTTCCGGATCACCTCGATGTATTCCTGGGTCAGCTTTATCACCAGGAATTCGATGCCGAGCTGACGGGCGACTTTCATCGCCTTGGTCTTGTCGCAGCACCCCCACGGGGCAGACAAATAGACGCCTACCACGTGCACCCCCTGCTCCAGCATGATCTTAGCGGCGAGCGTCGAATCCAGCCCTCCGGAAATCAGGACAACGGCTTTCTTAGCGGGAACATCCATTTTTCCCAATCAAACTCCGCAGCACTTTGAGGTTTTCAACATCCTCCGCCAGCGTCTCTTCATCTTTCGGCGTCTCTAAAACCATCGGAACCTCCTGGAACCGCTCATCATTCATGAGACACCTGAACGCTTCAATGCCGATGCACCCTTTGCCGATATGCTCATGCCGGTCCACCCGGCAGCCGATATCCTTCTTTGAATCATTCAGATGAACCGCCTTCACATGGCGGATCCCGACGATCCGGTCGAAATCCTGAAATGTCTTTTCATAGGCCGCCTCCGTACGGATGTCGTAACCGGCTGCAAACATGTGGCATGTGTCGATGCAGATACCGGTCCGCGAAGGACGATCCGTCCATTTCAGCAAATCCCTCAAGTGCTCAAAACTGTACCCGACCGACGATCCCTGTCCCGCGGCGATCTCGTAAAGGACCTTTACGGTGGAACCGGCCGTTTTATCAACGACCCAGGCCACCGCTTCCCCGATCCGTTTCAAGCAATCGGCCTCACCCGTCTCTTTGTGAGAACCGGGATGCAGCACAATAAAAGACAACCCAAGCGCCGCCGCCCGTTCCGCCTCAACCTTAAGAGCCTCCCGGGACTTCTCCCAAGCTTCTTGCTCGGGCGACCCGACGTTGATTAAATAGGCGGTATGCGAGAACAGCGGCCCGATCCCGCTCTGTTTGGCGGCCTTTTGAAACCGCTTCGCATCCTCCGGCTTAATCTCCGGGGCAGCCCATTGGTTGTTCGACTTGCTGAATATCTGGGCGGTGTCGCAGCCGACCCTCAAGGCCCGTTCAATCGCTTTCTCAAACCCGCCGGCGATGGAAACGTGCGCCCCCAACCGAGGCAATACAGCCGACGGTTTCCCCCTCACCCTTGCCCTCTCCCTCAGGGAGAGGGTGGGAGTGAGGGTCTCCTTTGATCTCATCCCCGCTTATACCCCGCCAAGTCCACAAAAACCCTCTCGAACCCCTCTTCCAAGCATGAATGCGCGACCCGGACCCGCAAAGAGGGGTTAGACAACGTCCCGATTTCAGACGGCTCGAACTCCAGCCGGACCGCCTCTCCCAGATACCGGGCCCGTAACTGCTTGAAATTCAATCTCTTCAAGGCCGCTTCCACCGCCTCGACCTGGCCCAACCGCCCCACCGTGACTAAAGTGCCGATGGGAAGCCTGGAGGCCAGGCAGGCCATTTCGGGCTTATCCCATGTTCCGAGACCTAACAACCGGCTTGCCTCCCGGACCTCCTGTTTTGAGAATCCGGCCTCAACAAGCGGATGGCGGACTCCCCATTCCCGGGCGGCCTGCAGGCCGGGGCGCGGAGTCTTCAGATCATCCGACTGAGTGCCGTCCACAACCCAGGAAAAACCAAGCTCTTTCGCTTTCGGAACGGCAATCGCGTACAACTCCGACTTGCAGAAATAACAGCGGTTCACCGGGTTCACCGCGTACCGGGGATCGTCCAACTCACGGGAACCGGCCAGAATATGGCGGATCCCGATCCGGGCGGCCAGTTCCTTCGTCTCTTTGAGTTCCGAAGCCGGCAGGCTGGGAGAAACAGCCGTCAATACCGCCGCTTTTTCCCCGAGCGCATCATGCGCCGCCTTCGCCGCGAAGGTGGAATCCACCCCTCCGGAGAAGGCAACCAGCACCGACCCCATCTCTCGGAAAATATCTTTGAGCCGCTTCCGTTTATCGATTGCAGTATCCATGATAATTCCCCCTTACCTTGTCTCTCCCTCAGGGAGAGGGTAGGGTGAGGGCTAGATTTCAATGAGGACGTCGTCGCCTTGAATTTTCACTTGATACGTGGCAACCCGCGCCGCCGGATCGATCTCAGATCCTCCGGTCGCTACGTTAAACCGCCAGGCATGCCACGGGCAGGTAACCGTCTTATCCTCTAGGTATCCCTCAGCGAGAAGCCCGCCCCTGTGGATGCAGCCTTTGTTTATAGCGTAGATCGTGCCGCTGACATTAAACAACGCGACCCTTACGGACCCCGCATCCACGGCGACCCCCTGCCCTTCAGGGATCCCTGACTTATGAGCGACGCGGATAAAGCTCACAAATGCTCGGCCACTTCCCGCATCAACTGGAGCTTCCTCTTGGCACTCTCGTGCGGGAGGAATTCCAAACCGGCGTTCGGCGTCAGCCACAGCGTGTCAAGCGGCACCGCCTCGGTCAGTTTGGCAATGGTGCGCCGCAGATCGTCCGCCGATTCCAGCTTCGTATTACGGGCGTCGATCAACCCCAACGCCAGTTCGCGGTCCCAAACACCGGACCTCAGCTGCTTGAAGGAGTCGGGGCTGGACACCAAGTCAATGCTCAACACCTCAACCTGGAGTTTGGCCAACTTCTGGAGGATCTGCGACACATCGCTGAAATACACAGCCACCCATCGCCGGGCAGTGATCCCTTTCAAGATGCCGTTGATGTGCCCGATCGTCCTGTCAATCAAGGGCTCTCCCGGCTCAAGGGCCGGCTCATCCAGCTGAATATCCCGCACGCCGGCTTTTGAAAGGGTCCCCACTTCTTTATAGAGGAGCTCGGAGTACATGTCCAGCATACCCTCGCGGGTTTGCCCCTTCTTCAACTCAGTCACCGTAACGAGGGTCAGCGGACCGGGCAGCACTACCTTGACCGGGCGGTTAGAGGCCTTCGACGCGAAGCTGTATTCATCGGCCACCGCACTCTTCTGCCAGCGGACCGGGCCATCCACCTCGAGGCGGCGGTAGTAAGTGTTATTGTCGAAGAAACGCCTTAACGTGCCGCGCCTTAAACCGGAGACGCCGCGGACGATCGGGTGGGCCAAATCCTCCCATCGGATCTGCCCATCGGTGACAAGGGAAAGCCCCGTCTCTTCCTGCTCCCTGATCACACGGCGGGTGACTTTTTGGAGCTCTTGCTCCAAATCCTCATCCCCTAAAACTTTGCGCTGCCACTTGTCAATAACACCGGGAAGATTATCCGAACTCTTCTCGGTGACTTTGGGATAACTGCCGACTACGGTTGTGCGAATCATCTCAACTCCATTTTTTGGAAGGGATTACCTTCTTTATATTGGGACAAAACGAGAACCCGGAAGAAAACTATTTTATCACATCAGGCTTTCTTGAAAGGGACCTTCTTAACCCGGGACTTGGCCGCATCACCCGCCTCCGGATTTTCCTGCTCCTGCTGACGCGGCAATGCTTTCGTGACGCCTCCTTCGGTCAACAAGCGCGGATCAAGCATCTGATTAAGCTTCTCTTTTGACAGTTCCGTTATCTCAGCGGCTACATCTTTTACTTTCCGGTTCTCGGCGGCCGCTTTCTTCGCGATCGTGGCTCCCATTTCATAGCCGATGATCGGGTTCAGCGCCGTCACAAGGACCGGATTGCGCTCCAAAAGATCGTCAATACGAGCCTGATTGACGATAAAACCGGCAATCGCTTTATCCGCCAGTAGGCGGGCGGCATTCGCCAGAATTTCTATGCTTTGCAGGAGATTCAGCGCCACCACCGGCAGCATCACGTTGAGCTGGAAGTTGCCCGACTGACCTGCAACCGTGATCGCGGCGTCGTTACCGATCACCTGAGCGCAGACCATCGCCACCGACTCCGGGATTACCGGATTGACTTTACCCGGCATGATGCTGCTTCCAGGCTGCAGCGAAGGCAGAGTGATCTCCGCCAAGCCGGCCTGAGGCCCGCTGTTCATCCAACGCAGATCATTGGCGATTTTCATGAGGCTGACCGCCACGGTCTTCATCTGTCCGCTCAGCTCCACAGCGGCATCCTGGCTGCTGAGCGACTCGAAATAGTTCGGGCTTGTCACAAACGGCGCGCCAGCCCGTTCGATCAAGCGGGCCGCCACCATCGCGCCGAACTGGGGATGGGCGTTGATCCCTGTTCCGACGGCGGTGCCGCCCAAAGCCAGCCGGCTCAATCGAGGCAAAACCCCCTTCACCCTCTCAATGCCGTACTCGATCTGAACCCCCCAGCCGGAAAGCTCCTGGCTCATTTTGAGGGGCATCGCATCCATCAGATGGGTGCGTCCTGTCTTCACCACCCGATCGGTCTCGGCGGCTTTCTTTTTGATCGTCCTGCTTAAATGCTGAAGCGCCGGAATTAGCCTCTCAAGCACCTCCACCGAAGCGCTGACATGGATCGCCGTCGGGATCACGTCATTGCTGCTCTGGCTGCAGTTCACATGATCGTTCGGGTGGACCTTCTTGCCCAACTTCTTGGAGGCAAGAGCGGCGATGACCTCGTTGGCGTTCATGTTGGTGCTCGTACCCGAACCGGTCTGAAAGATGTCCAGCGGAAAATCACTGTCGTACTTCCCCTCGGCGACACCGCGGGCCGCCTCTTCAATCGCCCGGCCGACGGCCGGCTCCACAAGTTCCAGCTCCCGGTTGGCAAAAGCAGCCGCTTCTTTGATCAGCCCCAGCGCCTTGATAAAGCTCCTGGGAAACCGTATCCCGCTGACCGGAAAGTTTTCCACGGCCCTCTGCGTCTGGGCTCCGTAAAGAGCCGCTGCCGGCACCTTCACCTCTCCCTGACTGTCCTGCTCGATGCGGTACTCTTTTGAACTCATGAACAAGGCCTCCCTCAACCCTTTATTCTATAGCAGGCGGTGTTCTGCCGGTACTCCTTTTAAAATGCCGGCAGAGGTTCCCGTTTACGGATTGCGGCGACGAAGAATCCCTCCATATCCCGGGTCGGCATGATCCGGACCGCCCGGCGCACCGAGGGATCGAACCCCTCCTTTTGCCAGCGGCTCAAGCCGGCCATCCGGTTCGTCAGCGGCAGCCGGATCTCCTCCAGCTCAATCGCCGGCCGGAACTTCTCCAACGCCCAGTTCAAAATCTCTTCGTTCTCTTCCGGGGCGTAAGTGCAGGTGGAATAGACCATAAACCCGCCGGTCTTCAGCGCGTGGAGCGCCGAAAAAAAAAGCTTTTTCTGCTTGCGGGCCATTTCCTTAACCTTTGCCGGTTTCCAGAAACCGAACGATTTCGGCTCCCGGGTTAAAAACCGGCCTTCGGCGCTACAGGGCGCATCCAGCAGGACCCGGTCATAAATTTCCGGCTGATACTTGCCGAACGCCTCCCCGTAGCGCATCGAAAGCTCGACGTTAGGCGCTCCCTGCGACTCCACATTAGCTTTCAGTTTGAAAAAACGGACCTTATCGTTGTCGTTGGCGACAAGCCGGCCTTCCCCTTTCATGAGGGCGACAATCTGAGTCGTTTTGGAACCGGGCGCGGCCGTTAAATCCAAGATCGCCTCACCCCGCTGCGGATTGAGCACCAGCGGAGGTATCATGCTGGGCAAACTCTGAACGTAGATCTCTCCCCTGGTATACGCCTCTTCTTTTTGCAGATCGCGCAGGGTGCCGTGGCGCAGGATGAAGGCGTCCGGATACCAGTGAACGGTCTCCAGGCCAAAACCGGCATGCTCCAGACGTTCCTTCATCCGGGCAGGATCGGCCCTCAAGGTGTTGACCCGGAAAGTGGTCGGTTTCGGCTCGGTGAAGGTGTTGACAATCTCGTCGAATTTCTGCGGAGGCAGAATTTGGTTCAGCCGCTCGAGGAACCCCTCGGGCAGAACCTTGGCCTCACTTCGCATAGAATCTCTTCAACAGTTTCACAGCTTCGCGTAACTCTTTTCCTCAGAAATCTTTAATGCGGCAGCAATGCGGATGAAACACGGAAGAACTGCGGTTTTTTTTCATCGCTTTTGTTCCATGAAATCTGAGGGGTATAAAAGACCTTCAGGCCAGCTATTGGAAACCGGCCTAAGCAGAAACAGCCTCTCTAAAACCGGGAAGGCCGGTCTTAGAACCGGCGGACAGAAGAAAGCCTTACCGGAACGCCCATATTCTCTTTCGAAACAGAGTCGGGTTTTTCCGAATCGGCCTGCGGTTGATTTTCATCAGCCTGTCTGTCGATCATGGCCAGCTGGCAGACCTCGCCGGCTTTTAATTCCACAGCGGCAAGCTTCTCCTCCTGCTGACCGGCTACGGAATCCTGTTGAGCAGTAGAAGAAGCCGCCACGAAAGCTATGGCTAAACCAACCGCCATACAAAAAAACTGTTTTGCTCTCATAGCGTCTCCTTTATTCATACACGTTACTACAAACAGCTCATTATGTTACACAAAATTCCTGGATGCGTCAAGCTTAACTCGGGCGAAGAAACCAACATTCATCCGGCCGTCCCCCACACGGCAGTTGCCGCCACGGAAATCACCGCGGCTAAAACAATTTTTCTCATGGAATCACCTGTTATAAGCGAGGATCTCGATCCAGCGCCCCTTGCGCACATTGTTTGAAGTCACGTTGAGCTCCTTCATATCCCAATCCCTAAAAAACCAGGCCGCCTTATTTTTCGAGTATCCCACCACAAACCGGCCGGGGATCCAACAATCCCCCTCCAGAAACCCTTTCGCGCTCCCCCATGCCAGCGTGATCCCGGCGAGCCCTCCCAGCTTCAAGGCCCCTTTCAGTTTGTTCAGCTGGCGCTGGAGCTCCTCTTCCGGCACGTGGATCAGCGCCGCGTTCGACCATATCCCGTTAAATTTTCTCTTCGGCAATTCGATCCGCTCGAACCGGGCGTGCGCCACCCGGGCGCCGGGGCACCGCCTGCGCGTCTCCTCGACGAACTCGAGTACCCCGTCGAGCCCCTCGACCCGGAACCCTTGAGCCTGCAGCCAGGCCATGTCGGCCCCGATCCCGCAGCCGTAATCTAGCACGGAGGCCCCTTTCGGCAGACCCTTGGCGAACCTGGCCAAAAGACGGGAAGGCCTCTTGAACTTGCCCCAGTTTTCAATCGCCTCCCCCGCTTTCCATCGGTAGGCGGCAATCGTCCGTTCCGCGTACGCCTTGTACTCAGTCATTGATACTCCGTCGGGGATATCTCTGAGGGACCTCGAACGACGCGAGCGGGCAAGGTTCCCGAAGGGAGAGCGAGCGAGTTCGTCGAGCGCAGTCCGGCACGCCGGGCCGGACAAGCGACCCGAAGAGATTTCCCTGCCGGAGCCCATCTGTTAGTCATCATGGCTTGGTCTCGCTCTCAGCTGTTTCTTGCGGGAATGGAGCTTCTTCGAGGCCAACATCTTATCTTTCGCCCGCTTCGAGCGTTTCCGTTTCTGCCGGCGGATCTTCGCGATCCTCTGCTGCTCCTCACTTCGGGCGCCGAGGATCCTCTGCTCAAGCTTCTCACAGATCATCCTCCGCGCTAGGAACCGGTTCAGCGCCTGCGACCGCTCCTTCTGCACCTTCACCTCGATGCCGGAGGGGAAATGCCTCAGCCAGACGCAAGTGGAAACCTTGTTTACGTTCTGCCCGCCCGGTCCGCCGGAGCGGACAAACTCCTCCTGGAGGTCCGACTCCCGGATCCCCAGCTCGGCCATCTTCCTGGCAAGCGCATCGGCTTTCGCTTTGCTCACGCTGAACAAATTCATGGCGCCATTATCTCAGAAAAAACAAGGGGCCCGAGATTTCTCTCGGGCCCCTGTAAAACGCTAAAGAGTTGAACTCTTACGCGCTGACGAGCTTGCGGACGTTAGACGCCTGCTCGCCCTTGGGTCCAGTGATGATGTCGAATTCGACAGCCTCACCCTCGCGAAGGCTCTTGAAGCCGTCGCCCTGGATGGCGGAGAAGTGGACGAACACATCCTTGCCGTTCTCCGGGGTGATGAAACCATAACCCTTCTGATCACTGAACCACTTAACTGTTCCTTTAGCCATCTTGATTTGTAACCTTTCTTTATCTTATTCGTTGTTACTTCTACTGCCTCAATCCAATATTGAGGAGAGCTTATTATTGCTTAAGAGCGTTTAACCAGTACCTAAAAAAAACGCGACCGCAGCTCCAATCAAGAATAGCCGCTGGTCGCTTCTCATTTACGATCTAACTGGCACTCCTGAAACACTGTTTCTCACAACGAGACTTATTATACCTATTCAACCGTATGTGTCAAGAACTATCTATCACTGGGTGTGGCCTAGTTTCCCCTTTTTGGTATCTGTGCCGTAAACCTTCCTGGTACTCGAGGAAACCAAAGTGGAACACGTGGTGCGGCTCAAACAGGAACGGCTGTTTCGCCATGAAGGCCTTCACCCACTCCTCCTCTTTCTGCTTCTCGCCGAACCGGCCGGCCGCCTCCGCCTTGGCAAGCGTCCGGATATCCTCCAACTAGAGGAAATCATCCTGGGTCAGCTGGACCCCGTCGAGAAGCACAATCGCTTTATCAACCGAGTCGGCGCGGCGGCCGAGCAGGACCGCCAGGAGCATCGCCGGGTAGCCGGCCGGGCCGGCCACCCCCTCCGGGCCCGTGAGGTACGTTTCCAGGTCGTCAATCACCGGATCCCAGTTGCCGGAGATCACGGCGTTCAGGGTCCGGTCCTCCATCTCAAACGGGTAATCGGCGAGGTCCTTTTTCGAGAGGAGCAGTTCCTTCACGGCGACCTCCAGCTTTTTGGAAAGCAGGCCGAAAAGGGCCCGGAACCCGAACGCCTCGGAGAAGAACGGCAACCCCCTGATGTACAGGAAATGGTCGTCGGCTATCTTCAGCGCGTGATAGGTATCGAAGACCGGCTGGATGATCTCCTGCGCCTCCTCAAATTTTCCCCAGAGATAGCAGTAGCGGGCCATGGTCATCAGGTAGGAGGCGCCGATCTCGGGGCTCGGTTTGACCTTCCGGAAACAGACGATCATCTCCTCCACTTTCCCTTGCGCTTCGTACTCCTGGCCAAGGCAGTAGCTGAGCTTGGAGGATTGCGGGAACTTCTCTGTTCCCTCTTTCGCGTAGTGGAACGCCTCTTTCCGGCGGCCGATCCGGAACTCGACGGCACTCCTGGCGTAATACCAGTCTTCCCACTCGAGCCGGGAGAGGTTCTCGAACTTCAGGTTGTCCAGCTCCTCCTTCAACTGGGGAAATTTCTCGGGTATGCTGTACTTGATCAGAAGAACGCTGATCCGGCTCTTCGGCTCGGTCACCCCACCATCGGCAGATGGTGAGGTCATGGGCTGCCCGTTGTTTAGCCCGGTTTCCGGCGAACTGAACGACTCCGGGCCTGCCTGCGCCCGCCCCCATGCAGAAGGAGAAAGACTATGCCGATGCCGGCCAACCCCTCTGATTCGACACGCTTCTTCATTCTATAAGAGCGGGTGTCAAAAAGAGCCGGTGTTTGAACGTAGACGGAGCTGTGAAGGCCGGTGAACTTCGGGTCCATCTGGGAGATTTTTACCCGAAGCTTCCATTCGTTGGAATCGAATGATTCCACCTGAAGGTTTCCGGCAAAAGTGGAGGACGATGGCGAGGGAAACCGGTGGGAAACCGTCTCCTGGGTCAGCTTTTTCTCAAAGAGGGTTTTCCCTGCCGAATCTTTGATTTCCACCTCCATCTGGCCGTCAAAAATCTCAGGGCTCTTTTTCCCCAGAGGGTAAACGCTTTCCAAAAAAACCGAATGCAAACCTCTGCGCGTCGGCGAGAAAGAGCGCTCTACCCAATCACCCGCCACCCCTAAATCCAGGTGGCTCTGCCCCAGGCGCTTCTGCCTGCCCTGCTCGGCATCTCCCCGGTATTCGGCCAGCTTCCAATCGGCGACAGCCAGCAAAAGCAGAAGCAGCCCTAAAAGAAACGGTTTCGAGAAGATTTTCACCGGGAGATCATATCGGCAGCGATGAACCGGTCAAGAATCCGGGTGAATTCATCCGTCTGCTCCAGATTGACGAGGTGGCCGGCCTGCTTGATCACGTGAAACTCAGCATCAGGGATCCGGGCGGCCATCGCCTCGGACTCGGCCACCGGAATGAAGGTGTCCTCATCGCCGGCGACGATAAGCGTCGGCACGCGGATCGAGCCTAAAAGGTCGCTCGAGTCACTGCGGCCGGCCATCGCGTGGAGCGCGTCGGCCACCCCTTCCTTTTTGTTGGCGAGGATCATGTCTGTCACCCGCTTGGCGGTGTTGGGGTGCGAGATCAGCGTTGTTTTGCCGAGCAGTTTCGGCAGGATCGCCTTGGAGAAGGCCCCAAGACCTTCCGCGAGGATCTTTTCGGCGGTCTTGAACCGGTTCTCTTTCGCCTCCGGCGTATCGGCAGCCGCCCGTGTGGAGAAAAACCCTAGGCCCCTGACCCTTTTTGGGAACTGCCTGAAAAACTCGAAGACGATATAGCCTCCCATCGAAAGACCGGCAATAAAGACCGGATCTTTGGCCCCCTGCTGGTCCAGCGCCGCCGCCACTTCCCGCGCCATATCGGGGATGGATGGTTTGCCCTGCCGGTTGGAGCCGCCGAAACCCGGCATATCGGGGGCCATCACGCAGGAGAACTGGCTGAGAGCGACCACCTGGTCCTGCCACATCGCGTGCGAAAGAGGAAACGCGTGAACCAGCACAACCGGAATGCCCCTTCCCGCGGTGACGACATTAAGCATCAGCCCCCCTTCCCGTTTTTAGCCAGTTTTTCCAGGTAATCGGCCACATGGTTCCAATCGTTGACCACCAGAACAACCGTCTCCTTCAAACCCTTTTGATGGACCATCTCCAGATGTCCCGCCTTCGGCTTGACCATAATTCCTTTAGTTCCGAGGTTCTTCGCCAGCTCCATGTCGGTTGAGCGGTCTCCGATCACAAAAGAGGATTTTAAATCATAATCGGGCGTCATGTAATGGGTGACAAGACCGGTCCTGGGTTTGCGCGTGGGGGAATTCTCGCGGACAAAACTGCGGTCAATGAGCACCTCCTTAAAGACCGTCCCTGCGTTCTTGAAGGCCTCGAGCATCTTGTTCTGCGCCGGCCAGAAAGTCTTCTCGGGGAACGATCCGGTGCCGAGACCGTCCTGGTTGGTCAGCATCACCAGCTCGTAGCCGAGTCTGGAGATCCGGGAAAGCCCCTGGACCGCGTCCTTAAAAACATGCAGTTTTTCGAGGCTGTCAATCTGCTCGTCCGGAGGCTCGGCGATCAGCGTGCCGTCCCGGTCAATGAAAAGGACCTTCGGGAGCATCCGTCAGGCCTGGCCGTACAGTTTCCGGACCCAGTCCCTGAAGAAAACAGGGCGGCAGAGGATCACGAAAACGGCGAAGAAGGCCGTCACAGGAATCAGCGGGGTCGCCACATCCACGAAGAGGATCAGCGCCGCGGTCAGCATGCGGGTCGTATCTTTCATGTTTCCCTCCGATTTCACTCGGGTTATAATAAAAAGACCCCATCAGTATACCGCGCACTCCTGAATGGGAATACAAATCTCATCAAACGAAGGAGCTTACTTTTCCATGGCACTTATTGATCCGGCGGTAAAGAATCTCGAAGGAGGGACGACAGTGGGAGCAACAATCGATTCGATCCAGCAGGCGCTGGGCGCGGAGGCGGACAACCTCTTGAAGTTCAACACGCCGAAGGTGAAAAAGGAACAGCTTCATCTTCCCGGCCCCGATTGGGTCAAGCGGATTTTTGAGCAGACCGACCGCTCGCCGGAGGTTTCGAAGTCCCTCGACGCTCTTTACGGCCACGGGCGGCTCGCGGGCACCGGTTATCTGTCGATCCTGCCGGTGGACCAGGGGATCGAGCACTCCGCGGGCGCCTCTTTCGCGAAGAACCCAGAATATTTCGACCCGGAGAACATCGTGAAACTCGCGGTCGAAGGCGGCTGCAACGCGGTCGCCTCAACGCTGGGCGTGCTCGGCGCTGTTTCCCGAAAATACGCGAAGAAGATCCCGTTCATCCTGAAGATCAACCACAACGAACTGCTCACCTACCCCAACAAGTTCGACCAAATCCTCTTCGCCAACGTGAAACAGGCCAAGGATATGGGCGCGGCGGCAGTGGGAGCAACGATTTATTTCGGGTCGCCCGAGAGCGGCCGGCAGATCCAGGAGGTCAGCGCCGCTTTTTACCAGGCGCACCAGCTGGGCCTGGCCACGATCCTCTGGTGCTACCTCCGCTCAAGCGGCTTCAAGAAAGACAAGGATTACCACGTCTCCGCCGACCTGACCGGCCAGGCAAACCACCTGGGGGTCACGATCGAGGCCGACATCATCAAACAGAAACTGCCGGAGAACAACGGCGGCTTCAATGCGCTGAACATCGAATCCAGCTACGGCAAAACCGACAAGCGGATTTACTCGGATCTGTGCAGCGATCACCCGATCGACCTCTGCCGCTACCAGGTGCTTAACTGCTACGCGGGGCGGATGGGACTGATCAACTCGGGCGGCGCTTCCGGCGCCAACGATTTCGCCGAGGCGGTCAAGACCGCTGTGATCAACAAACGGGCCGGCGGCATGGGCCTAATCAGCGGACGCAAGGCATTCCAGCGGCCAATGAAGGACGGGGCACAGCTTCTCAACACGATCCAGGACGTTTACCTCTGCAAGGAAGTGACCGTCGCGTAACCCGTGCGTCGCTTTAAAAAGGAAAGCCCCTGCCGGTTGTGCCGGCAGGGGCTTTTGATTTTCTGTCCTTCGACAAGCTCAGGACGAACGTTCGCGGTGAGCTTGTCGAACCGCTGCTTCCTCTTATCCTTTGACGCGGGTCAGCGTGAACGTCTCCGTCTTCGTCTCCTTGCCGTTCATCATGCCGGTGCACTCTTCCGTGATCTGGTCCGGGCTCACGAAGCTGATCGTGATCCCGTGCATGTGGCCTTCCTTCTTCGGGTTGATCGTGTTGTTCTTCGCGAAAACCATGTTGATCTTATCGGGCGACGAGGACTTCAGCGCCAGCTTCGGCTGGTTGCCGACCGCGCAGGAATGAGTCATCGCCAGCTTGCCTTTCTCATCATAGTAGACGGAGACCATCTCAAACGGCGTGCCGGGACCCATCCGCTCGACGACCGCGCTGCCGTTCGAAGTCACCTCATAGACGACCTTCATATTGCCGTCCTGCGCCATCGGGCTTTCCGCGATTATCCAATCACGGCAGATAAAGGCCGCCGGGAGACAAAAGACAACCGCCAAAATCAGAATGGTTTTTTTCATGCAACTCTCTTTAAAGTTCATCCGCCTGCCCGACTTTTTCCTTTCCGGCCACCCCGGGAGGCTCCGGGAACCGCCCTTCCAGTATTCCTTTGATCATCTCCTTGACCGGCTTGGGAAAGTCTGTGGTCATCAACCACTCCAGATAGGAACGTTCTTTCTTGGCAATCTCCTTCAGCGGAACACGCTTCGCGTACTTTCCAAAAACCGGGTAAAGCTCTCCGTTCCACCAGCGGAATTTCTTCTCGTTGTCATAGTAGTCGTCCATCCGCTCGTAGTTGAAGTCCCTTAAGCTTTCGATCCCATCCTCCGGTTTGCCGTACCGCTCGATCTGGGCGGCGAGGATCTCCACGGTGGCGTCGGTGTCGGCCATCGCGGTGTGGGCATCGATCAGCTCTTTGCCGCAATAAAACTGGTAGGCGGCCTTTAAAGTTCTCTTCTCATGCAGATGGTAAATCTTCTGCGCGTCAAAGATCGCGCGGGTGCGCCAGTCGAATTTGAGGCCCGCATCGAACATCTCCCTCTCCAGCACGAGAAGGTCAAACCTCTCGACGTTGAAACCTCCCAGGTCGCAGTCGCCGATGAACGCGAGCACCTCCGGCGCGATCTTTTTGAACGGGGGGCAATCTTTCACGTCTTGATCTTTAATGCCGATGATCTCGCTGACCCGCGCCGGAATCGGCATGCTGGGGTTGACCCTTGCCTTGTAGGTCTCCCTCTCCCCGGAGAGAGAGAGTTTGACCATCCCTATCTCGACGATCTTGTCCTTTTCCACCCAGGTCCCGGTGGTCTCCAGGTCCAGCACGACGAGCGGCCGCGTGATTTTCACTTTGAGGTCGATTCCTTGAGCATTTGGCGCAGCACGTAATGCAGGATACCGCCGTGCCGGTAATACTCCATCTCGATCGGCGTGTCGATCCGGGCTTTTGTTTTGAAGGCAACCATGCCGCCGTCGGATGAAACAACTTTTATCTCGAGAATCTGGCCCGGCTTGAGCTTGTCATCAAGCCCGGCGATGTCGAACACCTCCTTGCCGGAGAGCGCGAGGAATTCGGCGTTCTCACCGGGCATAAACTCCAAAGGCAGTATCCCCATTCCGACCAAATTGCTGCGATGAATCCTCTCGAAACTTTCGGCGATGGCCGCCTTCACGCCGAGCAAGGCCGGCCCTTTGGCCGCCCAGTCGCGCGACGAGCCGGAACCGTACTCTTTGCCGGCGATCACGATCAGAGGAACCCCCTCTTTTTTATATTTCTCGGCGGCGTCGAAGACCGACGTTTTTTCGCCGCCGGAACCGTTCAAGTAAAGAGTCCACCAGCCTTCCGCTTCGGGGACAAGCTTATTCTTCAAGCGGACATTGGCAAAGGTGCCCCGCACCATCACACGGTCGTTGCCCCTCCGGGCGCCGTAGCTGTTGAAATCCTTCTGCGCCACCCCAAGCGACACCAAATACTGGCCGGCGGGGCTGTCCTTGGCGATCGAACCGGCCGGAGAGATGTGGTCGGTCGTGATCGAGTCGCTCACAAACTCCAAAACACGGGCCCCCCGGATCGCTTGGATCGCCTGAGGGTCCTTCGGGAAGTTCAGGAAATACGGAGGCTCCTGAACGTAGGTGCTTTTTTCGTTCCACTGGTAGAGATCGCCGGTCGGGATCGGGATATCCCTCCACTCTTTGGTCCCTTCGAAAACGTTCGAGTAGCGGCTCCGGAAGGCCTCCTCGGTGACCGCTTTCCGGATCGCCTGGTTGATCTCAGCCTGGGTCGGCCAAATATCCTTCAAGAAGATCTCTTTGCCCTGCCTGTCTTTGCCGACCGGCTCTTTCGTGAGGTCAACGTTCATCGTCCCGACCAGCGCATAAGCGACGACAAGCAAGGGGCTCGCCAGATAATTCGCTTTCACCTGCGGGTGAACGCGGCCTTCAAAATTCCGGTTGCCGCTGAGCACACTGGCCACCATGAGGTCCTTCTCCTTGACCGCCACAGAGACCGACTCCGGCAAAGGACCGCTGTTGCCGATGCATGTGGTGCACCCATAACCAACGGTGTGGAAACCGAGTTTCTCAAGGTAAGGGGTAAGCCCCGCGTTTTTGAGATATTCGGTGACCACCTGGGAGCCTGGGGCAAGCGACGTCTTGACGTAAGGTTTAACGTTCAATCCCCGCTCCACCGCCTTCTTGGCGAGAAGCCCCGCCCCCACCATGACGGACGGATTGGAGGTATTGGTGCAGGAGGTGATCGCGGCGATGACCACCGAGCCGTGGCCAATCTCCCCTTTGCCCCGAGTGGTCTCCACCGGGACGTTTGGACCTCCGCCTGAAACTCCGCTGGCGGCAAGCGCCTTCTCAAAAGAGGCCCTGGAGCCGGAGAGAGAGACCCTGTCCTGCGGACGCTTGGGACCCGCGAGCGAGGGCTCAACCATCTCGAGTTTCAGCTCAATCACCTCGGTAAACTCAGGCGCGGGGGCGGCGTCGATGCGGAAAAGCCCCTGCTCCTTCGTGTAGCGCTCGACCAGGTCGATCAGCTCCGGCGAACGACCGGTAATCTTCAGATAGGCGAGCGTCTCGGCGTCCACAGGAAAGTAAGCGACCGTGGCGCCGTACTCCGGGCACATGTTGGAGATCGTGGCCCGGTCCGGCAAAGAGAGTGAGCTTAAACCTGTCCCGAAAAACTCAACGAACTTTCCGACGACCCCCTTGGAGCGCAGAATCTGCGTCACGGTCAAAACCAGGTCGGTGGCGGTGACCCCCTCCCTCAGAGATCCAGAGAGCTTGAAGCCGATCGCCGGCGGCGGTAACATGGTCATCGGCTGTCCCAGCATCACCGCCTCGGCCTCGATGCCTCCCACCCCCCATCCCAAGACACCCAGACCGTTGATCATTGTGGTGTGACTGTCGGTCCCGACAAGGCTGTCCGGAAAGGCCCAGGCTTGGTTTCCCTCTTTCTTCGTCATCACAACCGAAGCGAGAAACTCGAGATTCACCTGGTGGACGATGCCGGTGGCCGGCGGGACAATCCGTAAATTGTCGAACGCGGTGCTCCCCCACCGGAGGAACTCGTACCTCTCCCGGTTGCGCTCAAAATCGAATTTGGAATTGATGAAAAGCGCGTCGGGCGATCCGTAGGCGTCCACCTGGACGGAATGATCAATGACCAAATCACAAGGAACAAGCGGATTAATCCGTTTGGGGTCGCCGCCGGAGCGTTTGATTGCCGCGCGCAGCGCGGCCAAATCCACGATACAAGGGACGCCGGTGAAATCCTGAAGGACCACGCGGCCCGGCAGGAAGGGGATCTCTTTGGTTGCCTGCGCTTTCGGATCCCATTTGGCGAGAAGGTTGACATCCTCCCCGGTCACCTTGAAGCCATCCACGTTGCGCAGCAGGGACTCCAGAAGAATTTTGATCGAAAAGGGGAGCGATTCCACCCGGCCGATTCTGGCCGCCGACAGCGTATTCAGACGGGCATAACGAACCGTACCGGCCTTGCTCGTCAGATCGGCGAAAACGCCGAAAGGATCTTGTGCAGGCATATTCTAACGGCAGTCGTTGGCCGCCTCAAGGATCCAATCGTCGTAGAGTTGGATCATCTGCGCAGGTTCCTGCCCCATATCCTCTGGAAATCGCGGTTCCCTCTTCTCGGTGATCGCCAGCATCCGCTCGATGCAGGCGTAGGCCCGCCGAGCGATGACCGGGTCCACGGTCACCTCATACTGCCTCGTCATCAGGGATCTCGCCACCTTCTCGATCGTGTTGCGCTGCATGTGATGGCAAGTGGCGTTCTCGCTGGCCCCGATAAAGGTCTTCTCCGGGTTCTCCTTGCGGAGCCGGTAGAGGATCCCGTTATCGGTCGCAATGATGAAGCTCTTGGCCGGCGACATTTTCGCGTACTGGACCATTCCATCGGTCGAGAGGATCTGGTCGGCCAGATCCATCTGCTTGGTGAGGCAGCCGCATTCCGGGTGCATGAGGAATTCGGCGTCCGGGTTCTGGTCCCGCAGCCGGTCAATCTCCTCGGGGTTGATCACCGCGTGCGACGGGCAGAACCCTTTCCAGAGCGTGATTTTCCGGCCGGTTTTCGCCTTGATGTACGAACCGAGGTAGAAATCGGGGACGAAAAGAACCTCCTTCTCTTCCGGGATCGCCTGCACGATCTCCATCGCGTTCGACGATGTGCAGCAGTAATCGCATTCGGCTTTCACCGCCGCCGAGGTATTCACGTAGCAGACCACGACGCCGTCCGGGTGGTCCCTCTTCCATTTGCGGACCTGCCCCGGCATCACCATATCGGCCAGCGAACAGCCTGCCGCGAGGTCCGGCACAACCACCTTCTTATCCGGGCAGAGGATCGCCGCCGTCTCGGCCATGAAATGAACCCCGCAGAACAGGATCGTCGAGGCCTGCGTGCTCCGGGCGTACTGGGCCAGCTTCAAGGAATCGCCTGTGAAATCAGCGGCATCCTGCACCGCCCCATCCTGGTAATTATGGGCCAGGATCACGGTGTTGCGCTCCTTAGCCAGCCGCCGGACGAACTGGACGAGTTCTTCTTTTGTCATCGCCGCTTCGGCGGCGCCGTTCACGGGTGGTGTCATACCGTAATTGTCTTGGGGGGAGCGGCGGAGGCCGTCTTCCCTTTCTCCATAATTAACTGAGAGATGTGCATCGAGCAGAACTTCGGCCCGCACATCGAACAGAAAGCGGCCGATTTGTACCCGTCATGCGGAAGGGCCTCGTCGTGATACTCCCTCGCCCGCTCTGGGTCGAGGCTTAACGCGAACTGCTTTTGCCAATCAAACGAGAACCGGGCGCGCGACAGTTCGTCGTCCCTGTCTCTCGCCCCGGGGCGGTGCCGCGCCACGTCGGCCGCGTGAGCCGCGATCTTGTAGGCGATGATCCCCTCCCGCACGTCCTTCTCGTTCGGTAGACCTAAATGCTCTTTCGGGGTCACGTAGCAGAGCAGGCTCGAGCCATACCAGCCAACCATCGCCGCTCCGATCGCCGAGGTGATATGGTCATACCCGGGCGCGATGTCGGTAACCAGCGGCCCCAGCGTGTAGAACGGCGCTCCGTGGCAAAGATCCTGCTGTTTCTTGACGTTCATCTCGAGCTGGTCCATCGGCACATGCCCCGGCCCCTCAACCATCACCTGCACGTCGTGTTCCCAGGCCCTCGCAGTCAGCTTGCCCAGCGTCATCAACTCCGCGAACTGGGCCGCATCGGAGGCGTCCGCGAGACACCCGGGCCTCAGCGAATCCCCTAAGCTAAAGCTTACATCGTATTTCTTGAAGATTTCGCATAACCGATCAAAGCCGGTGTAGAGGGGGTTTTCCTTGTCGTGCGCAATCATCCACTGCGCCATAAGGGATCCGCCCCGGCTGACGATACCGGTAATCCGGTGCTGAACCAGCGGCAGGTACTCCCGCAGTATCCCCGCGTGGATCGTCATATAATCCACGCCCTGTTCGGCCTGTTCTTCGATCACCCCAAAGAGGATCTCCTCGGTCAGGTCCTCGATTTTCTTGACGCGCGAGACCGCCTCGTAGATCGGCACGGTGCCGATCGGCAGAGAAGTGGCCCGCAGGATCGCCTGACGGATGCTCGGGATGTCGCCGCCAGTGGAGAGGTCCATCGCCGTGTCGGCGCCGTACTTCTCGCAAACGGCAATCTTTTTGAGTTCTTCGGTGATGTCCGAAGTGACCGCCGAGTTGCCGATGTTCGCGTTGATCTTGCAGGCAACCGCGAGACCTATCCCGGTCGGCCTGCACTCGGGATGGTTCGCGTTGGCCGGGATGATGAGCCGGCCGGCCGCGATGGCCGCCCGGACGGTCTCCGGATCAATCTTCTCGACCTTGGCCACGTAAATCATCTCTTCGGTGATGATCCCCTTGCGGGCATAGTGCATCTGCGTCACGTTGTCTGTGCCCCGGCGGGAAACCACCCAACTTTCGCGCATCGACGACATCTCCTTAAGTAAACTGTTTATCCCGAAGCAGCGAGAGGAACTCCATCCGGGTCCTTGAGTCAGTCCGGAAGGTGCCGAGCATCGAGCTGGTTACCATCTTCGTGTTCTGCTTCTCAACACCGCGCATCATCACGCACAGGTGCTGGGCCTCCATGACCACCGCGGTCCCCTTCGGCTTCAAGTGCTCCTGGAGCGCCTCGGCGATCTGCGATGTCAACCGCTCCTGGACCTGCAGGCGGCGCGCGAAAGCATCCACCAGTCGCGGGATTTTGCTCAAACCGACGATCTTGCCGTCCGGAATATACGCCACGTGGCACTTGCCGAAAAACGGCACGAGATGGTGCTCGCAGAGGGAAAAAAAATCTATCTCCTTCACCAGCACCATTTCATCGTAGGGCTCGACAAACTTCGCGCCGGAAAACAGCTTCGCGATGTCGGTCTTGTACCCCTGCGTCAGGAACTTCAACGACCTTTCCACCCTCTCGGGCGTGCGCGCCAAACCTTCCCGGTCAGGATTCTCTCCCAGATGGATGAGCATCTCCTTCACCAGCTCTTGGAGTTCCATTTTCTGCTGATCGAGCACCATATCCCTATTCATCGTCACGACCCCGCTCCTCTGCCCGAAAGCCCTTTCCAACGGGAAGCCATCTCCACCAAAAGCCTCACCCCGACGCCGGTTGCCCCCTTGCGGGTGTATCCCTTCTCCGCGGTGGACCAGGCGACTCCGGCGATGTCGAGGTGGACCCAGGGAGTCACGCCGACAAACTCTTTCAGAAAAGCACCGCCAATGATCGTGCCGGCTTTGCCGTCCCCCATGTTTTTCACGTCGGCCACCTCCGATTTGATCGCTTCCGAGTACTCGGGCCACAGAGGCAACTCCCATGCCCTTTCATGGGAGCGGGCCGCCGCCTCTTTGACCTGCCCGGCCAGTTTCGCGTTGTTGGCCATCAACCCCATGCAGTGGGATCCCAGAGCCACAACGCAGGCGCCCGTCAGCGTCGCCAGATCCACCATCGCCTCCGGCTTAAACCTTCGGGCAAACCCGAGCGCGTCGGCTAAGACCAGCCGGCCCTCAGCATCTGTATTGATGACTTCGATCGTCTTGCCGGTGATCGCCCTGACGACGTCGCCCGGTTTTTGCGCATTGCCTCCGGGAAGGTTTTCGGTCGCGGGGATGAGCCCGACGATGTGGACCGGCAGCTTCAAGCCGCTCACCGCACGGAAAGCCCCCAAAACCGCGGCCGCTCCGGACATGTCGTACTTCATGTCCTCCATATTGGCCGAAGGTTTGATCGAAATCCCGCCGGAATCAAAGGTGATCCCCTTGCCCAGCCACACCAGCGGACGCTTGCCCCGGCTTCCGGGGCCGCTGTATTCCAAGATGATAAACTGCGAGGGTTCGCGCGAACCGCGGGCAACGCCCAGCAAGGCGTTCATCCCCAACCGCTTTTGGGCGGCCGGGTCCAGCACCTGGCAGCGGAACCCGGATTTCCGGGCGGCCGCTTTCGCCTCCCGCGACAAAATCACCGGCGTCAGTTTGTTGGAGGGGCGGTTGACCAAATCCCGCGCCCAGCAGACGGCGCCGGCAACGACCTCCGCTCTGCGGACCCCCTTCTTGGCCGCGGCGGCTTCCGTCTCGCCCGGCGCGACAAACGTCACCTGCTTCAGTGCCGGCCGGTCCTCTTCGGAAAGGTTCTTCATCTCCGAGTACCGGTATGTGCCGAGGATCGTCCCCTCCGCAGAGGCCTGCGCCACCTCGTCCAAAGAGGCGCCCGGCACCGGAATAAACCCGCGGCAATAGGCACCAATACCGGCGGCCAGCATCCGGCGTGCGCCGGAAGCGGAGGCCTGGCGGACCACATCAAGAGAAAGGTTTTCCTGCTTGCCAAGCCCGACGATCACGACCCACCGGGGGCCGAGAGGCAAAAGAAACGTCTCGTTAAGCTTCCCGTGAAACTTCTTGGACTTGAGCAGCCCCTGCGCCGCGGTCTTCAGCGACAGCTCCCAGCCCGCCGCCCAGGGGGAGAGTTTCGGCCCCTCGGTTAAACCGACTAAGAGAGGTTCCTTGCGCCGTGTGGGATTTCCCGTGGTAATAATGAATTTCATCTGCCTGCTTTGCACTCGCCTATTTTTTACCCTCTCCTCAGAGGAGAAAGTACCGTCTTCCGACCGGATAAACGGTTATTAACAACGCGCGTGATCACTTCCACCGCCTTATCCACCTCATCCGGGACGATTCCCACCGATAAAGTGCAGGTGATCGTCCCCAAAGCCCTCTCCTCCCCGATTCCCATCGCTTTTAGCACATGGGAGGCCTTCATCGTCATTTTAGAACAGGCCGACCCTAAACCGACAGCAACTCCTTCTCTGTCCAAAACTAAAACAAGCTCCTCTGCGTCCAAGCCTGGGAAGGAAAAACTGGCATGCCCGGGCAACCGTTGGGTCGGGTGCCCATTTAAGGTAGCCTCAGGTATTTTATTTAAGATACCGTGAATCAGCCGATCCCGCAAAGGAATTAATCTTTTCCCCAGATCAGGCAGCCCCTTCCGTGCGGTCTCGGCGGCGCATCCCATGCCGACAATACCCAAAAGGTTCTCGGTTCCGGCGCGACGCCCTTCTTCCTGGGCCCCGCCGACCAAAAATGGAAGGATCCGCGTTCCTTTGCGGAGAAAGAGAGCCCCAATCCCGCCGGGACCCCCGAAGGTGTTGGCCGCGAGCGTTAGCGCGTCGGCCGGAACCTCTTTTAAGTTCACGCTCACCTGCCCGACAGCCGCCACCGCGTCGGTATGAAAAGGGATTCGCTTCGCATTCGCCTGCTGACAGATCCGGACAAGCGGCTGAAGCGTCCCGACTTCGGCGTTGGCCCACTGCACCGAC
This sequence comes from uncultured Planctomycetia bacterium, assembly GCA_964373715.1. Taxonomy (GTDB): domain Bacteria; phylum Omnitrophota; class Gorgyraeia; order 1-14-0-20-64-10; family 1-14-0-20-64-10; genus CAMTXI01. The sequence goes on from CAYJVR010000009.1 coordinate 62,142, forward strand.
ACCAGCACCGTTTCCGGTGTCAGAGCCGCCTCAACAGATCCGGGATCCACCTGCCCGTATTTGTCAACTGGCAGAACGGTGACGGAAAACCCTTCCTTTTCCAAAAAACGGGCCGTCTGGAGGACGGAGAGGTGCTCCACCGCGGAGATCACCAAATGCCTGCCCTTTTTTTGGGCTTGGGCCGCCCTGGAGAGCCCGGCCAGCGCCAAAGCATTTGCTTCAGTCCCGCCCGAAGTGAAAATAATTTCGGAAGGAACGGAACTCACCAGGCCGGCCACGCGCGCACGGGACTCCTCCACCGCCTGAGCCGACAAACGGCCTTCGGCATGCACAGAGGCGGGATTCCCGACCAGAGTCATTCCCTTCCGGATTGATTCTAAAACTTCGGGGTGGAGTACAGCGCTGTTCTGGTAATCGAGATAAACCCGTTTCATAGGATCTTTCCTTAAGCTATTTGAAGGGAGATAAAACCTGACAAATCTGTCATCTATTCTACTGAACAGGTGACAGGCTGTCAAGAAGGAGCCTGCTCATAAATCGCTGCATAACTATTTGTTAACAAATAAGTTGTGTTTGTATAAGAACCCGGATACCTCACCTCTTTTTTACCCCCCCTTCAAACAGTTCAGCAAATCTATCAGGTATACTTAGATCAGCACAAATACAATAAGTTCCGATAAAAAAGGCAAACTCGAGGAAACTCGGGGACGCAAAGCCACAGGCCTGTACCTGGAATACAGATTATTGAGGTATGGCGGCTGGGTTGCCGGCAAAAAGTACACTAATCCAGTGGAAATTTTGGTTAACCCTGCGCCTTTTAGGAACGCTCAAAGCGCGGGGTTTTGTTTTTTATACGACATGTTTGAAAAAGGAGCTCATGGAACCGGCCGTATTAAACTTTGAAAATTACATTTACACCCCCTATGCACTGGCACCCTTCGTGGTGGGATTCCTCACTGCCACGCTTGGTTCTTTTGTGCTGGCGCGTGAAAGAGGCTCTTTTGTCAGCTGTCTGTTTTTCCTTCTGACCTGGACCGGAGCGGTCTGGCTTCTCAGCCATGTCGGGGCCTACTCGGCCAGGCACGAATCGGTCGCGTTCACCTGGGTGAAAGTGCAGACCATGGCGGTCATCTTCCTGCCCAGCTTCGTTTATCTTTTCTCACTGGCGGTCGTCCAACGGCTGAACGAATACAAAACGGCCGCGTGGATCAGCTGCCTGATCTCGCTGCTGTTCTGCTACGAGATACTGACCAGCACTCTTTTCCTATCGGGGCTTTACCTTTATCCCTGGGGCTATTTCGCCCATTACGGTATCTTAAGCATCCCCTTCCTGGCATTCTTCGCGCTCCTTCTCATGGCTTCCCTGCGGCTCTATTGGGTGGAATACAAGAGAGCCGTGACCGATCAGCAGAGGCACCGCGCCAAAGCATTCATGGCGGCTTTCGGAGTCTCCTATCTGGGATCCGTGGATTTTCTCGGGGCTTTCGGGATCCCGCTTTATCCGATCGGATACCTGGCTGCCTTCGCTTTCCTCGTGATGGCGGCTCAAGCGATCTGGCAGTACAGGCTGGTCACGATCACCCCGGCCTTCGCGGCGGAACAGATTATTGCCACGATCGCCAGCGCCCTGCTTGTTGTGGACCGCGAAGGGACAATCCGGGTGGCAAACAAGGCTGCGGAAAACCTGTTCGGCGACCGGCTGCAGACAATCGTCGGGAAACACCTCACAAAGCTCGGGAGCAATTTTTTCAGCAACTACAAACTCGACTCCCTCATCAAAACTGGGGGGCCGGAACGGTTTGAAACAATCCATCACACATCCCACGGACACCTTATTTCACTCGATGTTTCCGCGACACCGATCAGGGATAAATCCGGGCAGCCGGTGGGGGCCGTCTGCATCGCCAGCGACATCACCGAATGGAAACGCTCACAGCAGCTCCTGCAGGAGGCCCACACCTACGCGGAAAATATCGTCAATACGGTGCGGGAACCCCTTGTCGTCGTGGACGGGAACCTGCGGGTGAAAACGGCGAACCGGTCGTTCTACCAAACGTTCCAGTTCACGGCGGAGGAAACGCTCAACAGATACATCCACGACCTGAGCCCCAGCCCGTGGAACAGCTCGAAAATGCGGGTTCTGCTGGAGATGCTCCCTGAACACGGCTCCTTTGACAACATCGAGATCGATTACGAATTCCCTTCTCTCGGACACAGGACATTGCTCCTGAACGCCTGCCGGCTTTATGCCGAAGGCCACCATTCCCAGCTGATCCTGTTGGCCATGGAGGACATCACCCAGCGCAAAGAGTGGGAACAAAAACTGATCCAGCAAAGCCAGAAGATCGCCATCTCGGAGGAAGCCCTTCGGAAGCAGACCCACATTCTCGAAACGATCCTTTCCTCCATCGGGGACGGCGTCGTGGTATCGGACGACAAAGGGAAACTGCTCCTGTTCAACCCGGCGGCGGAAAAACTTTTCGGCGTTTCGGCGCGGGAAACGATACCGGCCAATTGGACCTCCCGGTTCGGCTGCTACCTGCCGGATAAGGTAACCCCCTACCCGGAACGCGACCTCCCGCTGACGAGGGCGATACAAGGAGAAGTGGTGAACGAAGCTGAGCTCTATCTCAAGAACGAGAAGAACCCGGCCGGATCCTGGCTGAGTGTAATGGCCTGCCCGCTGAAGGACACCCTGGGCGTCCTCAAAGGGGGAGTCGTCGTCATCCACGATGTCACCGAAAGGAAAAGAGCCGAAGAACAGCTCAAAAAAACTCACTCGGAACTCCAAAAATCGCTCGATAAACTGAAAATAGCCCAATTGGGCCTGATTCAAGCCGAAAAGATGGATTCTATAGGACGGCTGGCCGCCGGCGTAGCACACGAGGTCAAGAACCCCCTGGCAATCATCCTTCAGGGAGTGGACTACTTGAACAAATCAATCGGCAGTTCCTGCACGGACGAAACCGTTCCTGTGGTGCTGGGATACACCCGGGATGCCGTCAAAAGAGCCGACTCAGTGATCCGGGGGCTGCTCGACTTTTCAACCTACCGGGAACTGGAACTGCGCGAAGAAAACTTAAACACTCTCGTCCAGGAGGCTCTGTTCCTTGTGAAACATGAGATCGACAAGTGCCGCGTAACGGTGGTGAAAGATCTCTTAGAACAGATGGAACCGTTCTTGATGGATAGAAACAAAATCGAACAGGTATTCGTTAACCTTTTCATGAACGCGATTCACGCAATGCCCGAGGGGGGCACGCTGACAGTAAGAACCTACATGAAGACGCTGCCTGCCTCCGAGGAGGCTTTAAACGGGAACGGCCATCTGCCGAAACAACCCGAAACTGTCGCGGTCGCCGAAGTGGACGACACCGGGACGGGAATCCCGGAAAAAGTCCTCCCGAAAATCTTTGACCCTTTTTTCACGACAAAACCGACAGGAAAAGGAACCGGCTTGGGACTAACAGTGACAAAAAATATCATCCAACTCCATGGGGGAACGCTTTCCGTGCGCAATAAAAAGGGAGGCGGAGTCCAGGCCTGTCTTGTCTTCAAAATGGGGAGAGAGAAAAACAATGCCTAAAAAGAAAATTCTCGTTATTGATGACGAAGCGCCCTTCACGCGCCTGATAAAACTCAACCTGGAAAAAAACGGCCCTTATGAGGTCGTGGAGGTTAACAAAGGGATGGCGGGCCTGACAGCCGCGCGGGAATATAAACCCGATCTGATTCTGCTGGATATTATCATGCCGGATATCGCCGGAGGCGACCTCGCAGCGCAGATCCGCTCAGACAAAGAGCTCTCGAACACGCCGATCATCTTCCTGACTGCCATCGTCTCAAAAACGGAGGTATCGAAAGAGGTCTTAGCCTTGGGAGAATTCCCGCTGATCGCAAAACCGGTGGATGTCGGCGAGGTCATTGAAATTATTGAAAAGCATGCCCGGCCGAGGCCAAAGACGCAGCGGACATGACCACGGATTTCGGAGAAGAGGAGGAAAAAATGATGAAAGAGGCGGTGAAAAGACGGTTGTTGGTTGTGGAGGACGATGAACCTCTCGCCCACCTCCTGAAGCTGCAACTGGAGTTAGAGGGGTTTGAAGTTCACACGGAAACGCGCGGCAAGTCGGCCGTGAATTACGCGACGAACAACATTGTGGATTTAGTCATCCTTGACCTGAGACTTCCGGATTTAAGCGGTTATGAGGTCTGCCGCGAACTTCGGAAGATCTACAATCCCTGGGCAGTGCCCGTGCTGATGTTGACGGCGCTCAACGAGCCGATTGACCAGCTGCGGGGATTCGCCCATGGAGCGGACGCGTATTTGACCAAGCCGTGCGAACAGCAGGAGCTGATGAAAACAATCGGCTTGCTGCTGTGATATAAGGGAGGTTGGAAAAAGGCAAAGCGGGTATGTGGTGGGCACGAGAGGATTTGAACCTCCAAGCCTTTCGGCACATGCCCCTCAAGCATGCGCGTATGCCAGTTCCGCCACGTGCCCATCGTTAATCATTCGGAAGGAAAAAGCGTCGCGCGAGGAATGGAGCCAGTATAGGGGAGGGACCCCTTCCCCGTCAAGAACGAGAGCGAGTTAACGAGGATAAACGATAACAATGGCAAACAAACAAATTCTCGTAGTGGATGACGAGCCGGATGTCACATCCTACTTGAGGAACTACTTCCAGCAGCACCAGATGGAGGTGCTGACCGCCTCCTCGGGCGAAGAGGGGCTCTCCTTGCTCTTATTGAAGAAACCGGCGCTCGTCCTGCTGGACATGAAACTCGGCGACGGGATCAGCGGGATGGAAGTTCTACGCCGAGGACTGGCGGCAAAAACCGGCACCCAGATCATTGTCGTCACCGCGGTGGACGACAAGAATGTCGCCACCCTCGCGATGGGTTTGGGCGCGGCTGATTATCTCACCAAACCGTTCCTGCTCGATGAGCTTGAACGACTCGTACTCGCCCGACTGAAAAAAAGCGACGAAAACCGGTGACCTGATGCCAACCGCGGTAGGTGTAGGCAGCAGCCGACAGTCCGACTCCTTTGGAGCCGGGCGGGACGCCGCCATGAAAGCGGTTGAGGCGATCGGCACTTCCCATCCGGACATTCTCATTGTTTTCGCTTCAACCTGTTTTGAGCAGGAAACCCTCCTTAAAGGGATCACCTCCGTCGCTCCCAGCGCGCTGATGGTCGGTTGTTCAACCGCGGGAGAGATCCTTTCCGATGGGCCGAGCCGGCGTTCCGTGGCAGTGATGGCAATCCAGTCCGACAGCCTCCGAGCCTCCACCGGATTGGGGTTGACTCTCCAGAAAAACCCCAGGCAAGCGGGACGGGAAGCAGCCACTCAAGCCATTCAAGCGAAATTGGCCAATCCGCACGGATTCCTGATGTTTCCGGACGGGCTAACCGGAAACGTGGCGGAGGTTTTACGCGGCGTCCAGGATGTGCTGGGTCTCTCCTTTCCTATCATCGGCGGTTGCGCCGCGGACGATTTCAGCTTCACGCAAACGCACCAGTATTTTCAGGGCCAGGTCTATACCGACGCCGTCCCTGGCCTCATGCTGACCGGGCCAATCGCCGTCGGAGTGGGCGCCCGGCATGGGTGGAGACCCCTCGGGAAACCCCGAAACGTGACCCGCGCATTCGCCAACGTTGTGCAAGAACTGGACGGATTGTCCGCCGTGAACCTGTATGAGACCTATTTCGGAAAGGCGGCTGCCTCACTCAAATCGGAATCGCTCGCCGACATGTCCATCCTTTACCCTTTAGGGATGGCGGTCCCCACTGAAGATGAGTACCTGCTGCGCAATGTAATACGAGTCGACCCGGACGGATTTCTCATCTACGCCGGCGAAATCCCCGAGGGTTCGGAGGTGCGCCTCATGATGGGGTCAAAAGCTAAAGCGCTCGGAGCCGCGCGGAAGGCGGCCGAATTAGCCATCCAGGCGGTCGCCCCAAGGACGCCGAGTTTCGCGTTCATCTTCAGTTCCTGTTCCCGAAGCCGCCTTTTCGGTCGGAGAGCCGAAGAAGAGATCTTCGCCGTTCAGAGGATTCTCGGCAAAGAGATCCCCCTGATCGGTTTCTATGATTACGGAGAACAAGCCCCTTTGTCCGCCTCCGGATTCAGGGGACTAAGTTACTTTCTCAACGAATCGGTTGTGGTTGCCACCGTGGCAGCGCCTTGATGAGGAGACAAGGGGCATGAGACGCGGAACGAGGGGCAGCTAATGTCTAATTCGACCAAAATCATCGTGATCGGCAGCTTGCTGCTGCTGATCCTCCTCTCCTTCTCCGATCTGATGTTCTTGAGGGCCGGCTACAGTACCTTCATCTTGCTTATCGGAATCCTTCTTCTCAACAACCAGGAGATAATCCAACACCAGATTGACGGGTACCGCAAAGAGCTCGACCGAATCAGCCGAATCTGCGAAGAGCTTGACCAAAACACCAAAATCATCGTGCAGACAGACCTCGAACTCACCCGAACGCAGGAAGCGCTCGACAAAAGAGTGCAGGGCCTCTACTCTTTGCATGAACTGTCAAAAAAAATCTTGGCGGTCAGATCGGTCTCCGACCTGATCCATCTGATCACCGAAGCGGTCGTGACGTCACTCGGTTTTGAGAAAGCACTCCTGTGCGTGGTGGCCGCGGACGACCCAAGGCATCCGCTGCTGGTGGCTCAATCCGGCTTCGATGGAGAAGATTCCAGAAAAATGGACGTTAACAGGCTTCTGTCAGCGCTGTACAACCCCGTCCTCAACCCGGGAGAACCGCTTTTCGTTCCGGAGGCAAACGCCAAACGGTCGTTGCGGGGGGGAGGCCACCCAAACATGCCGGAAAACACCCTCCGGGAAATCGGAACGGCTGCCGGCCTGAATTCTTACGCGGCAATCCCTCTGATGGTAAAAGGGCTGCCCCAGGGCTTCCTGCTGGTCGGCACCAACCCGCCCTATCCGAAACTGGAAACCGGAGATGTGGAGCTGATGGCGATCCTGGTGAGCGAAGTCGGCGTCGCTATAGAAAACCTGCAGCTGTATGAAGCGCTCAAAGAATCCTACGAAGAATTGGAAGAACGCGTAAAAACAAGGACAAGGGAACTGGCAAAAGCCAACGATGAGCTGGTGCGCCTCAACAAGATGAAATCAGACTTCGTTTCGGCGGTGTCGCACGAGTTGAGGACTCCGCTGACCTCCATCAAAGGCTACACCTCCCTGGTCCGCGCGGGCAAGCTGGGCCCGCTGACGCCGGAACAGTCGGAACGGCTGGAAAAAATCAACCACCACACCGATTTCCTATCGAATCTGATCACCGACCTGCTGGACGTTGCCCGGATCGAATCGGGCCGCGTGGAAATGAGGATCCGCCCCATAGAAATCCCGAAGATCCTCGACACGGTCGCCGACCTGTTGACGCCTCAGATGAAGGAAAAAGACCTGACGCTGAGGCTCCAGCTGACCCCGGACGTCCCTCCTATACTGGCGGACGAAAGCCAGCTTCATCGCGTTTTCGTGAACCTGCTTTCCAACGCGATCCGGTACACACCGAATAAAGGCACCGTCACGATTCGGACGACCCCTTCCGACTTTTTCCTTCAGGTGGATGTGATCGACACCGGATACGGCATCGCCCCGCAGGACCTGCCGAAACTATTTCAGGAATTCTTCCGGGCGGATAACCCGGTCAACCGGGAAAGAAAAGGGACCGGCCTAGGGCTGGTCCTGGTGAAGAGGATCGTGGAAGCGCATGGGGGGAGGATCTCCGTTTCCTCCCAGCTGGGCAAAGGGTCTTGTTTCAGCTTCACCCTACCCTGGCACCATCCGGAGAAAAACATGCTGTGAGTTGAACTACAGAAGCGGTCCGTAAAACCGTTGAGGGGTTATGCTATGCTTGATGGGAAAATCACTTACTGAGGATATGCCATGCCGCACGAACGCATTCTTGTGGTGGATGACGAACCAGACATCCGGGATGTCTTACGAATCACGCTTGAAGGGGAAGGCTACGAGATCCATGAAGCGGGCAACGGACAGGACGCGCTGCACCAGCTGCAAAAGGTCAGCCCGCAGCTGATCCTTCTCGACTGCAAGATGCCAATCATGGACGGCTTGGAAGTCTGCCAGATCCTCAAGAAAGACGTCCTCCTTCAGCACCTGCCGATCATCATGCTGACCTCCAAAGGAGAGGTCTCCGACAAGGTCACCGGCTTGGAATCGGGGGCCGACGATTACATGGTCAAACCGTTCGAGCCGATGGAGCTGGTGGCGCGGGTCAAGATGCTTCTGCGCCGGACCGCGCGGACGCTGGACGCAAATCCTCTGACGAAGCTGCCGGGGAATGTCTCCATTCTCGAGGAGATCCAAAATCGGATCGATTCAGAAAAACCGATCGCCGTCTGCTATCTTGATCTGGACAATTTCAAATCGTTCAACGACACCTACGGTTTCGAGCGAGGGGACGGAATGATCCGGGCAACCGCCCGCCTGCTGCTGACGGCGATGCGGGAATTGGGCACGCCGGCAGATTTTCTCGGGCACATCGGAGGGGACGACTTCGTCCTGATCACCGAGCCGGCGCAGGTGGACCGTTTGTGCCAGAAAATCCTCGGAGATTTTTCGGCGATGGCTCCGACTCTTTACTCGGAATCCGACCAACACCGGGGTTACATCGAGGCCAAAGACAGGGACGGCGACGTCAGGCACTACAGCATGACAACCATTTCAATCGCGGTGGTAACCAACGAACAGAAGCCTTTGTCCGGGGTCGCGGAGGTCGCTCAGATCGGAGCGGAAATGAAGGAGTGGGCCAAATCCCACGGCGGCAACCGTTGTGTGAAGGACCGGCGGGGCGAAGAGCCTCCGCAGGACACCGTTACGCTGAAGATTCCGTGACGAACTCCCCGAGCAGCTTCTCCACGTTGAGCTGATCCGACACCTCTCTGGGGGTGCCGAGAATCTCGAAGATCTCCAGGATATTCCACCGGACCGGGCTGACGGAAATATTGAAGCGCGCCAGCAAAGAACCGAGCAGAGAAGCCGCTTTCTGATCTCCGAGAATGCCCACCCGTTCCGCCCCATCGAACTCGATCAGAAAGAGCGCGAGGTCCTTCGGATCGGCGTTCTGGAAAAGCTTCAGCGCGGGATTGGCCTCCTGGAGCCGGATAAGCTGCTCTCCTTCTCCCCACAAAATCACATCGGAAGCAAAAGCAACCGGCAGACGCTTCAGGAACTCCGCCAAACCGGGAAACCGATCCACGACCTGTTGCGGAATGACCAGAACACCCCGTCCGGTCCTGCCCTCCTCGAGAACCCTGAAGAGTTCCCCGGCCGTCTTCTCTTCCATGCCGGCGGACGGAGGGTTTTCCCCTTCGGCGGTCGGAGGATCCACAACGGTGAACCTTCTGGTAACCTTGTCGGCTGGGATGACAGGCGCCGGCCGATCGGAGGTCTCCGCCGTCCGGATAATCTCCGGGGCTTCATTGGCCGAAACAGCGGGAACCCGCGGGGACACATCCCCGGGAGGACGGGAAGGAGGCCCCGTGTCGGGCAGTCCGCCCGGTCCAAGCGGCCAAAGAACATCGGGCTCCGCCGGCGGAGGTTGGAATTCCGGACCGGCCGCCTGCCGGAACTGCTCCATCCATCCCTGCAAGGTCTGCCGCAGCTGAGCCAGCCAATCCAGGTAAGCCCGACCTTCTCCGGCCGGCAACGGCATCAGATACTCCGCATCCGCCGGCAGCGGCGGCCGGGCCGCCCTCTGACGAAGAATCCATTCGTGCGTATCCAGATGCCGCAGAGCTTCCCTCGCGACCGCGTAGGCGCCCGAATAATCGTTGTCGATCAAACGGTCCACAATTTCAGGCATCTGAGTATGGAGCAGAAACTGGAGGAACCGGAACCGGCTGTTCGTCTCGGCCGGCCGCACGTCTTCAGGAGGCCCTTCCTGTTGCCGGATTTGCTCCAGACTAAACTGATGGAACCGCTGGAACATCTGCTGGGAATTTCCGGTGACAGATTTGACCTCCCGGGCGATACCGGGCGGGATGAACCGCGGAAGGATGTTGATCAGCGTCCGGTGCCGGCCCGCCCACATCTCTTGGAACTGGGGAATCCGGCCGCGCTCCTCTTCTTTGCGCTCCATGTAAATCGCGCCGGCCGTCATGGCGATCTGGGCCGCTTCGACAGCGGAGTACTGTTCCATGCGGGCACGCACATAAGCGGCCGTCACGACATCCGATGTGCCGGTGGTATAGGTGAGCCTCAACACCGGCGAATGGAGCGCGTGCCACGCCCCCTGCCCGGTAACGATCACGAGACTGCCGTCCCGAAAAGGAACCAGCCATTCCTGGACACCGTGCTTTCTCCGAAGCACATCGATCCGCGTGGAAAGGATTTCCGGGCGGTAGCGGAGCAGATCAGGACTGGTATTCAAGAAAACGGCCAGGGTTTCCAGAGGCGTGATGAAAACCTCCGGGCGCGTCTCCAGAACCTTGTCCCACACCTCGAAGTTCCAGGACCGGTTCGCCTCCACGCAGGAAAAACAACCCAGTTCCCGCGCCTGTGCCATCTGCTGGATCAACAGATCCACCTCCCCTTTGCTGAGAAAACGCTCCCCCGCCACAAACAGCGGAACCCTGCCCAACCAGCGATGCTTCCCGGTTTTCTCCGCGAAGCGGGCAAGCTCTTTCTCCATGCCAAGCTCTTTCTCCATGCTTTGGCGCATCACTTCCGCGACCTGCGCAAGCGCCTCCGGCTTGACCGGCTCCCCCTGCCCGACCAAACGGACTTCCGGGCCGGAGCGGCGAACCACCATGATCGACACGCGGCTGGGCGCATCCGGAACGGCGGCAACCTGAATGTGCCTGGCCTTTAAATCGGAATCGATCAGATTTCCCGTTGTCCCTCCGCCCACCATCACCAGCTGCGCCGGAACGCCAAACACGGAAAGGGCCGAAGCCAACTTGGCCGGATACCCCCCTGCGGACCGCCGGACCTCCAGATACCGCGTCTGATCGTCCCAAACTTTGACCTCGACGGTCAAATCCAGTGTTCCATTGAGAGACATCGCGATGGCCGGAGCAAATCTCGGATCCGGAGGTCCTGTTTTTTCCTCGACAGGAACGATTCGAACGGTCGGCGGCGCCTCATCGGAAGACTCCCTCTGGGCAAAACGGGTCAGCAAGGACTCCAAGGCCCGTGTAAATTGATCGCGGCGGCCCCCGGGAAGACCGCTGAAAACGCGCGCCTGCGGCTCCCCCCACTGAGAGATCCGCTCAAACAGGCCGATCAGCTGCTGCACATCGGCGATTCCGCCGACGGATGCCAACACCCCCTCCACCGAGGCAACCGCCTCTTTATCGGAGGAACCCTCTCCGGCGCCGGTGAGAGAGCGAAGGGATTCCCTGACCTTTCCGATCCGAGGATCCTCCCACGGAAGCCCGATCAACTCATACGCTTTTTCCAGCCTCGCCTCGAGATAAGGCTCCTCGTACAAATCCAGGCGGCCGACCAAAACAAAACGCCTTCTTTCCATCATCCCCATCTTGATGTCCAGAACCGGCCGACCGGCCGGGATAAACGGCCTGGAATGGTCGTACGGCCGCTTGTAGTTCGATGCGGGATCGTTCTCTTTTTCCAGCCCGAAACCTTCCAGCTCGTCCCAGCTCATCAGGTGATACTGCTCCTCCCCGAGAT
>CAYJVR010000009.1:73935-75292 GCA_964373715.1 uncultured Planctomycetia bacterium
TGGGCCCAATCGGGCAGGCTGGCCGCCGCTTTCGGCCCGATGTTTCCGGCGATCACCGCCATCCTCTCTTCCTGCTGCCACATCTCTTCCACGGTGGCCTGGACGGCTTCCGACCAGCCCTGCTGCTGCTCCTGCCGGTCAGTCGGCAAGGTGCTGTGTCCAAAAACATAGCCAAAGGGATTGACCTTGCTCTTCAACCAGTTTCCAAGCCCGCTGCTGAAAACCGGCAGCGACCGCTGGGGCAAAATCATCTGCTGGCCGTCTAACACAAGCTTCAGCGGTTTCGTGTCGGCAAGCGGATGCCCGGACTTCTCTCCCGGCTTTGGGCTTGGCGGCTTCGGCGTATTGGCCCGGTTGGGATTAAACATGATCTGAACCCGTTGATTTCCCGGCAGAACGCCCAACTTGAACTGCATCCCAACGAAGAATCCTCTCTGAAGACCGGCCGCCTGCTGTTGGGCGATGTAGGCCCTGCGGGCCTGCCCGGGCGTCAGCTTCTTCTCATTGACCAGCCGGCGCAGAAGCGGCGCCCGCTGATCGGCCGGAAGCACCAGGTCGGTGACGACCCCCTTCTCGCGGACGAGCCGAATCGCCTCTGCGATCTCCAATCGTTGCGATTCATCCGTGATTTGGGAAATACCCGCCTCGAGCTCTTGGGCGTACCCCCGGGCAAAGCGCAGCTCATCCAAGGAATCCTGTTCTCCAATCTGCCGCTCCCCGGCGGAGGCCTGGGCGGCGATCTGGGCCGGATTAGGCGGATCGACGCGGATCCAACCGGCTCCGTTGATCCTGGACCACTTCCCATTCCAGAGAACTTCGATCGAAAACGAATGCTCTCCTTCGAACTGCGGCTCTGCTGGGACAAGCCCTTCGTACCGGATTGCTCCATCCAACCAAAGATTGATCGGTTCCATCGGAATCGCCATATCGCCGGCCAAATCTCCAGGCGTCAGGTGAATGCGAGCCCGGACCTTGGGTTCCTTGGCAGCCAAAATCTGGGCGATCCTCCACCCAACGTAGGGATGGACCTCCTTTGCCCGGAGATAGCCGGATTCCATCCCTTCCATCTTCAGGTGATCGATCAGGCGCCTCCCGTTAAACGTCTCCTCTAAAAGCTGGGGAGGCAACGGTCCCGCCTTCAAAGAGGTAAACACCCGCAGGAACTGAACCGGCCCGCCGGGGGCCGCCATAACCGCCATCCGGTGGAACCGTTCCTTGACCGAAGGGAAGACGTCCCACCCCTCGCTCCAGATCGCGGTAGCCGGAGCGGTATTGGGCGCATACGGCAAGGGGATGAAAACCTCCTCCAACCCTGCCGACTCAACACGCAATCGGGGTTCATCATTGGAAACCGGCG
>CAYJVR010000010.1:0-3163 GCA_964373715.1 uncultured Planctomycetia bacterium
CCCCATTTTTGACTCGCCCCATAGGGGTCGCCAATTATGGCAAACAATCCCAACTCGCTGGGATTCCCGTCCGATCGAGTCTTACCGGAATTGTGAGGGGAGCGGATTCGGCGGCGATCCTTGATTCCATGCGGGAGGGATTATTCCGGGGAGCCACGCAAATAGCTTTTGATATTGCCGGGCAGGAGGCAGGTTTGGACCCGTTTTTGACGGCGCTCTCCTCCCGGGCGCTGACAAGCGCTTTGGCGGCCGGGTTAAACCCCTATACCAATGTTTTTGAAGAGATGGGGCGCGCTTTTTGGGATTCAGCCGGCCGCATTATTACAGCGGACGGGCGGAATTTTCGGACGCCCTATGAGCAATCGCTATATCTGTCCAAGGTCAATGATTTTTCAAATGTTATTCGCAGCGATGGTTTGGAGAAAGCGTTGGAACAGCACGCGGCAGCGATCCTAAGTCGTGATGCGGTGGAAACCGTGTGGGAAGAAGGCGGGATCGCCGGTATTTTAACCAGGCAGACCCGGTTTATCACGCTGAACAATGTGCCGCTTAAGGAGGTGAAAATCAGCGATTCAAACCTCTTGTATCTCCATGCGGAGAATAACGCCCTGGTTGGCCGCCAAATCGGAGATCGATTGGAGTGGGGTAACTTTGTTTTGGGCGACGACGGGGTTTTCTTCCTGGCAAATGGTTCCGTAACGGTGGATATGGAGTTTGCCGTCGTGCGTTTACGGGTCCAGAACGGTCAATTTACAGGTGCCAGTGTGGAGCTAAGGGAGGGGGAGGGTCCTCAATTAATGGTTGATCCCATCGGGGATCAACTATTTTCTCCTGACGGGCTCCTCATCAACGGAAAGATCGAGAATACACTAACCGGTGTCAAAGTAGTGATTCGAGACGGATTTGTCGAAGAATTCCGGATGTCTAGTCTTGATGGAACAATGGCGATTGATTTGCTAGAAAGTGTCAGCTTTCGCAACATGACAAGTGATGAGCTTTTTGGCATTGTTAGTTGCGGCATTTCCTGTGGCATCCAGAATCCAAATCCGGAAGGATTCCTGCCAGATTCCCTTGCCAAGCTTGCCGGAGACATAGCTAATAGTCCTTCTGTGGGGATTGATTCAGTGATGGTGTCACCGCTCTTTGAGGAAGGGAATCTCTCCAAAGATGTCCTCTCTTGGCTGTGGGATGCAATGGGAACCAATATCCTGACCAATGAGATGGTTCAGAAAATTGACACTGAGATCCTGGTCCGCGGAGGGATGCCTGAGAATGGAATGACTATGGTAGTCTATTCTGGGTCGTTTAATCCACTGCTCAGAGCTATTGATCAACGCGGCTATAACATCACGACAATCGTAGCAATTGCAGGCCAAACGACCATGGATCGGGCTATTCCTGACGAGGTACAGAAAATTGTCTATGTGGTGGGAGATAAAGACAGGTTTTTCGTCAAGCAGGAGAAGCCGGATTTTCGGCACTCAGATGGAACTGCCGTCGAGACCATCTACGTCAAGATGACCAACTCCGCTATTAACCCCGACACCGACCAGCCTTTTGGTGTAGGCCACACCCAGTTCTTTGCCGGTTCGGGCGAGACCAATCCGTACCTGGTAGCAACTCATAATTTTTTATTGGAGCTTATTCGGAATTCGAGCGTTACAAATGACCCAGGAAGCTTCCTTGAGCTCTTGGTTGCTTCGCTTGAATCCGATAGTTCTTATGCACAACCCAACGATGCTTACGTTCTTGATGCCGCCGATTTGTTTTAGGTGCTCCTCAAGATTCGCCAGAGTATGCGCCTCATGTTTCTTGGGTACTTTGGGGTTCCTCTGCTTTTTTGGAAACCCAGTTTATTCAGAGGAATCCAGCGAATCTCACGAAGGATCCATCATGGACTTCACAGCCCCGCCGGGTCTTGCCACTGAACAGCAAAAACGACACTGGAGGCAACAACAAGAAAGAATGTGGGGACGGGTGATGCACAGAGGTAGACATCTGGATTTGGGTGATAAATATTTCCATGAGGAACATTACCAGGAGGCGCTTCAGGAATATCGACTAGCTGAGGAGGAGTCGGTTGTCGGATTTGAAATGAAAGAGGCAAGATACCGAGTCGCATTGTGCTTGGAAGCGTTGGGGAATTTTCCTGATGCAATAAAAGAGATAGGGGGCTATCTCATCCCCGACAAACCTCCCAACACGGATTTCCTATCGGAGAACCGTCTATGGAAACAGGCCCTTGAAGCGGCTAGTCAAGGCCACTACGATGTTGCCGTCAAATACTATCGAGATCGTCTTGCTAACGCTAGGGACCGAGAAAAGAAAGCGTTATTTCTCGACCAGCGTCTCCGCCTCATGGAAGAGCGCGCCCGCTCCGCCGGTCAACTGCAACCCGAAGGAAGTTGAGCGGGAACGGTACCGGGTTCTACGGGGACACTTAACAGGATGACCGATGGGACGAAAACCCAGGGTTTGGAGTGAAAGCGGCTTCTACCATGTTGTCGCGCGGGGAAATAACCGCCAGCGTGTTTTCCGAGAAACGGACGATTATGCCTTCTATCTGCGCCTCTGCGGTGCGGCTCTTGCTTCCTACGAAATCCAGCTCTACCACTACTGTCTTATGCCCAACCACATTCACCTGCTTCTGGGAGCCTCCTCACCGGAGAAACTGGTCCGGTTCATGCATCAGGTTCAACGCCGTTACTGGTTCCATATGCGCAGGAAATATCGTTTCTCAGGCCATCTCTGGCAAGGCCGTTACCACAGTTTCCCAATCGAAACGGAAAGCTATATTCTGGAATGCGGCCGCTACATCGAACGCAATCCTCTACAAGCCGATCTCGTTTCTCAGGTTGACGATTATTCCTGGAGCAGTTATGCGCGGTATGCTTATGGAAAATCGAGGGAAGTGGTGTTGACCGTCTCTCCGGGCTACTTGGCTATGGGAACAAACGAGGAAAACCGTCGGCAAGCCTATAGGGATTACGTAACTGTGAACCGACCTTATGACCAAGCATTGCATCAGAAACTCACCGAGGTTATTGTTGGTGCGTAACGTGTCCCCGTGGAACCCGGTACCGATCACTCGCGTTGAGAACTCGCAGCCGGGGTTTGATCCGAGAAGGCTGCTTCGACTGAGGGGGACCGAAAGTACAAGGGA
>CAYJVR010000010.1:3263-14872 GCA_964373715.1 uncultured Planctomycetia bacterium
CGGGGTTTGATCCGAGAAGGCTGCTTCGACTGAGGGGGACCGAAAGTACAAGGGATGGTGATTCTTTCGATGTCGACATTGTCAATCTCTTTTGACCAGTTCCGCAAGCTAAGGATTGGTAGGGCGGTAATTTGCTTGCTGAGTGTTTTTTGTTTGGCCCCCCTATTTCCGAAGGCGGTTTATCCGGAGGAGAAAACCAAAGAAACTGCTGGAAGCGGAGGTGTTATCGTTGATTTGACAGCTCCGCCTGGGCTTAAGACCGAGCAGCAGAAGCGTGAATGGAAACAATGGCAGGAGCAGCAATGGGCCAAAGTTTCAGAGCAGCACCGTCACGTTCGTCAAGCAAATGTGTATTTTCGGGTGGGCCGCTATCAGGATGCTTTACAAGAATATCAACGAGCTTTAGCAAAAGCCGGAACGAAAGCCACGGTCCTCCAAGCAGAAGAGGGAATTGCATGGGCCTACGAAGGGCTAGGTGAATTCGGAAGCGCTGCAGAAAAAGCTGCCTACCTTGCAACTGAAACGGTTGACCCTGTGGTAAAGCAAGACACGTCTCAGTGGAGACAGGCCTTGGAGGCAGCAGCGCAAGGACATTATGATATCGTGGTTCAATACTACAAGGATCGTTTTGCAACCGCCAAGGACTGGGAGAAGAAATCCCTCTTTCTCGAACAGCGTCTCCGCCTCATGGAAGAGCGCGCCCGCTCCGCCGGTCAACTGCAACCCGAAGGAAATTAAGAGCTTCCATGTGGAGTCGATATCAGGTTCCAAGGGGATACGTTTCGGAGCATGAATGATTTTGCGCTTTGAGTAAGCCCGCCGGCACGCTAGAGTGACCGCATCCCGAAGTGCCATAGTCGGCGGGGTTGATTGACATGCTGCACACCACTAGCAAGGGGGGAATGTAAAATGCAACGCAGGATGTTTTGGATGATTTCGCTTTCTGTGATATCGCTCGCCGGATGCGCGACAGCCATGCTGCCGCAGGGGCCGGACATCTACTCTTTCTCTGTTAGACCCAATGCGCCCTCCATCATCGTGGCGCGCGTCGTTGATGAAAGGATGAATAAGCAGCGCTTGGGTTCCATAGGCGCGACACAGTACTCGATGAAGGCCGATCCTATCGAACTGGTCGGGAAAGAGGCCGTCGCGGCTCTTTACGAGCAGGGTTTCAACGCGAGGATGGGCCAGATTTCTTCCGATCAGCCGGAAACTTTCGCTGAGGAGGCTCGACGCTTAGGCGCACAGGGGGTTCTGGCGGTCCGGATCAAAGCCATCTCGTTGGAATCCTTCGACATTTTGATGGATCCGCCTACCACGAAAGCGACGCTCCACGGTACGCTGTACGACCCCCAAGGTAAGCGTGTGGAGACTTCGGAGGTGATGGGGCTCGTCCAGCGTCGCATCAGTATGTTTGCCTATGAGAAAGCCAGTGGTCAGCTGGTGGGAGAAGCCATCCACGAGGCGACCCGGAATTTAACTAAGCCGGGAGCGCTAGGCACCGCCATGGCGAAACTAGCGGATAATAAAACGGAGAAAGATTGATGTCGCGAATTTTGGCTGCCCTTCTGGTCGTCGCGCTCCTGGCCGGCTGCGCCGGCATCATTCACGGCTCCCGGCAAGACGTCCGGGTCACATCGGTGCCGTCTGGCGCCGTGGTGCGCGTCAACCTGAACAATCAGGCAACCACTACCCCGGGGGTGCTCACCCTCAACCGAAAAGAGATTGGCTACGTGCTGACCTTCGAGAAGCAGGGCTACAAGCCGGTGGAGGTTTCCCTGCGGCGGACGGTGGACGGCTGGTTGTTCGGCAACATTCTGTTCGGTGGCTTGATCGGACTCGTTATCGATTTCGCCAGTGGCTCGGCCTACAAGCTCACCCCTGACGAAGTGAGCACGGTGCTGACCCAGATGAATGTCTCCCTGAAGGACACGAAGAAAGGAGACCTCCTTGTTGTCGTGGACTTGGAACGGTTGCCAAAACAAGCCAGGGAGAGAATCGCTCAAAGCGATCGGAAGGCATAGAAGAACCCAGGGGAAAACTGGTTTTTTTCTTCTGTGTTTCTCCCTTTTATTTTGCAGTCCCTCCTCCTACGCGGAGGAAGCCAACCGGTCCTCGCCAATTCCACAGATCGAACGAGGGCACCCTGTCTGGTTACTGGATGCACTCGGCAATCTGCTCAGTATCCCTAAGAAACTAATCCTGCTGAATTCGAAGGTCGATAGCCATTTCATTTCACCCAAAACGGAACGGGCCCTCCAGGAATTCCTCGCCGCTCACCCGGAAACTGCGAAGGACGTCAAGGTGAGAATCAACCAATGGACCCCCGTCGGGGAGTTCAAGCGCTTGATCCAGAACAAGCGGATCGAGTGGTATTTCCGGGTCTTCCCGGGCATCCCGACCACGCTCTTTTCCTCCGTCACCGGTAGGGTCCTGGGGGGAGATCACTACAATCCTTACACTAATACGATCCATCTTTTCTCCGATGATTCGGCCATCGCCTTGCACGAAGCTGGCCACGCGGTGGACTTCGCCAAAAAGGCCCAGCCCGGTTACTATGCCATCGGTCGCATCCTGCCGCCGGTGGAACTCAGTCAGGAGCAGACCGCCTCCGACATTGCCATCCAGCATCTGAAGGAGCAGAGGGACAAGGAGGGAGAGCTTCACGCCTACTCCACCCTGTACCCGGCTTTCGGTACCTATGGGGGGCAATATCTGGGCGTTTCTTACGGCAGCTACGTGGGCGCGGCCGTGGGGCATCTGATGGGCTTCCGGCAGAGGCACGAAGCCAAACTCGGCCACCAGGCCCTGGAGGAAGCGCGGCCCGGCGTCTCCCGGCAGGATGAGCTGTTTGAGACCCTCGTGAGATGCCGGCAGGAATCCAGCCGCCTGCTGCAGGATGCCCTGGAGCCGTGAGTCGCCGTGAGGAAAGAACGGTACTGGGTTTCAGGGGAACATAGAAGTAGTTAGCGTAAGGACCACCGGTACGGTTTTGGTTCTAAGAATACTACAAGCGTTATTTCTTCTTGCTGGTTTCTACCGCTTTATTGTTCTGCGAGATTAACAGCGGCGCCTTGCCCCTGCCGCCGCTCTTAAGAAGGAACGGTTTCGCCGCCATCGTCCCGCTGAGATTAAACGCGGGGTAGTCCGAAAGATTGTTCGGCAATACGCCCGCTGTTTTTACGACGGTCACCGTAAAGCTCTCCGAAGAGCTGGTTCTTTTCGTGTCCGTGACGGTCACTTTGAAATTAAATGACCTCGACTGGACCCGTCCCTGGATGGAAGTCGGCGCCGTCCAGACGACGTAATAGATCCCATCCTTAAAAACCAGCGTGGTTCCTTTTGGTCCCAACACGGTTATTTTGTAGAGGCCGTCCGGGTCCGTGACCAGCACGGGCACTTTGATCGTTTGGCCGATAAGGATGGTCATGTCGGCGATCGGCTCGATCACGGGTATTGTGATTATGGGAGGCACGTATTGGGTCACCGTAATCGGGACAGCCAGGGTGGTCACGTTTTGTCCGTCGCTTGCGCTGAAGGTGACCGTATACGTGCCCGTCTGGCTGGTTGTCGGCGTCCATGTAAAGGTCCTGCTCAGTGAATCAAATGTCGAACCGGCCGGAAGATTGGACGCGGAGTAGGTGAGTGTAGTTCCTTCCGGGTCGTTCGCGCTGATGGTAAACGAAAGGGTGCTCGTGGCTTCAACGGTTTTGCCGGGAACGTATGAGAAAAAAGGAGGGTCATTGACGGCAGGATCATCCCATTTGACCTGTCCCGTGCCGATCCCGTAGAGGTTTTGCGCGGCCGTTTTCGCCGGATCAGCATCTGTGACGGTATGCAGGCCCGTGTGAATGTATGGGTCCATGACAGAGATCACAGCAGTTTCTTCATGCCCCAGGCCGATGGCGTGCCCCAATTCGTGAATGGCGGTGGCCGTGAAATCAACTCCACTTGTTGTGCCCGGCAATTGCCAGCTCAGTCCGCCGTTAAAGAAAACGTTTCCGCCAAGCTCGGTGCTGCTTGGGTAATAAGCGTACGCGATATACAAGCCGCCGCCGAACCGCGCGCCAAAATCGGCGCCCGTCAGCATGTCAACGACAATTTGGGCGCTGCTCAGGACTGTTTGTTCGAAAACGACCGGCACGTGGGCTACCCAGGCCGAGAAGGCCGTGACGATTGCCTGGTAAACGGCGGCGATTTTCTGCGCGGCGTCCGTGATGGCTGACACCATGTTGTTGATGAAGTTGTTTTCATTCACGGCCCATGTCACGTGATAGTAGCCGTCCTTCGAAGGGCCCGGCCACGGAGTGTACGTAGGGACCGTGGTGGCCGCGCCCGCTGGTGTAGCCGTCGCGCCGGCACCCTCATGATGATCATGATTTATGGGCTGCGCTTCGGTGCCGTCGCCGCCTTCCATTGCCGCCGCCTGGGCCCGCATCGTCGCCAGCAGATTCGCGTCGGCAGCCTGCTGATCTTGAAATTGATTTGTACTGATGGAGGAATCGTCTATTTCCGCCGGCTGTTTCGGAGAAAGGATTTCGTCGGCGGAAACCCCGGGCACCCAGAGGATTTGGCTGATCAAAAAAGCCGCGGCGGTTAATCCTGAAATGAAGGGCTTCATTTTCATGTGCATTAATCCTCCTCACAATGAGATTGGGTTATAAGTCCGATCAATGCTTCTAAAAGGAATATTACCTGACATCTGAGAGAATTGCGGTAAAATATCTAGATAAAGTTACCATTAACCATTGTCAGGATAAAGTTACTCTTAACTTTGTGCAGGAGTAGTGCCCTAGTTTGCAGACCAGCCTGATACCGTCATTGCGAGGAGTCCGCCTCGGTTTGTGGCGGACGACGAAGCAATCTCATGCAAAGTTCACCTACGGTTAGCGAGTTTACGGGTTAACTGGCAAACCGGCAAACTCGCGAACTTTAAACGCTCTGTTTCAGGACGAGATTGCCGCGTCGGCCCTGTGGGCCTCCTCGCAATGACACGAAAGATCGGTGCCGGGTTCCAGGTAAGTAGCTAGTGAGTCAGTTGCAGAGTGAGAATGAGTTTGGCCCAGTTGGAGTAGACCGAAGCGCCGATTTTTTGGAGTGTCGGTTGATTTATTTCCGCCTGCCGCTCGATGTCGTCCCCTTGTAAGCCTTCCTTTTTGAGTTCTCCAGCGAAAACCTTGGTCCATTCCTGGATCATCGGCCGCGTGATCTCCATATGGAAGAGCAGGTCGTAGGCGTTCTTGCCCCAGCGGAATGCCTGATGCTCGGTGAGGTCCGAAGAGGCGAGGGAGATGGCCCCTTTCGGGAGGCCGAAGATGTCCCCGTGCCAGTGGAAGCCGGTGAAGACAGGGTGCACCTCTTTCCAGAGAGGGTCGGAGAGGGTAGGTTCTTTAAGCCGGATGGGGAGCCAGCCAATCTCCTTCTTTTTGCCTTTAGTGACAGGAGCGCCTAAAGCCGCGGCGAGAAGTTGGCTGCCGAAGCAGATGCCGAGGAGCGGCTTTTCCGCTTTGACCGCCTGCTCGATGAGGCGCATCTCTTCCTTTAAGTAGGGGAATTGGGGGTGCTCGTAAACGCTCTGGGGGCCACCCATCACGATAAGGGCGTCGAGCCGGTCCATGTTCTTGGGGACAGGTTCTCCTTCAAAAGTCCGGATGCAGTCGTAGTCGATGCCGGCCATTTTAAGACTGTCGGCGATAGTGCCGAGGCCTTCCGGCGCGGCGTGCTGGAGGACGGCGATCTTCACCATTTCTTGAAAAGGATCAAGAGGGGTGCGGCGGGTTGTCCCGCTGAGGTTTGGGATCGGTGGTTGTGCCGGAGCCGAAGACCTCGTATTTAATCACGTTCTTGCCGGAGTTCTTTGCCGCGTACATGAGGTTGTCGGTCCGGCGGACCATTTCGGCGACCGATTCCGGGGGGCGCACGAAGGTGGTTACGCCGAAGCTGAAGGAGACCGGCCATTCGTTTTTTTCCGCGAGGTCGCAGAGATCTTTGTGGATTCTCTGGATCACGATCCGGGCGGCGTGCGATTGGGTCTCCGGCAGGAGAATGGCGAATTCGTCTCCTCCTAAGCGGGCGATGATGTCGATCGAACGGACGTTCTTTTTGAGCAAGTGTCCGATTTTCTGCAGAAGCAAGTCGCCCGCGTTGTGGCCCATCCGGTCGTTGACGAACTTGAAGTTGTCGATGTCCATATAGGCGAAGGTGAACGGATGGTTGTACCGGTTGGTGCGGCGGACCTCCGCTTCGGCGATGTCGTAGAAATTCCGTTTGTTGGAAAGACCGGTCAGGTAGTCGGTGCGGGCCGCCTCTTTTTCCCGCGCCCATTCGTTTTTGAAGACCGGCAGGATGAAGGCGACGATCGCGAAGAAGGCGAATTTAACGGCGATGTTCCAGGAGTAGACGAACGGGTCGTGGTTCGGCGGCCGGTCCTTTAGGTCGATGGAGATCCACGCGGCGGCGCTGGCGAGCGCGATGAAGATGCCGGGCCATTTGCCGGCGAACCAGACCGCCAAGGCGACCGGAATCAAGTAGAAGATTTCAAAGGAGAGCTGAGGACCGGAAAAGGTGTCCAGGATGCCGATAACGGCAATCATAAGGAAGCTGGCGAAAACCCAGGAGATTTT
Source organism: uncultured Planctomycetia bacterium (assembly GCA_964373715.1). GTDB lineage: Bacteria > Omnitrophota > Gorgyraeia > 1-14-0-20-64-10 > 1-14-0-20-64-10 > CAMTXI01. The sequence goes on from CAYJVR010000010.1 coordinate 9,887, forward strand.
GATCTGTTTGCTCGGGGATGGCGTGGCGTTCATGCTGTCCTTCATTGTAGGGTAAACCGAAAGTGAAGTCAAAAAGCCAGGCGTTGGGTGTCATTGCGAGGAGCTTCAGCGGCGAAGCAATCTCATGCAAAGTTCACTTACGGTTAGCCAGTTTACGGGTTAGCGAGTTTACGGGTTAACTGGCAAACCGGCAAACTCGCGAACTTTAAACGTTCTGTTTCAAGACGGGATTGCCGCGTCGGTCCTATGGGCCTCCTCGCAATGACAGCATGGCCGATGCTTCTCGCAATGACAAACTAATGTTACAATGTGGCGGTTGAAGGAGGAAAATATATGGAAACCGCTGAAGTGTATGCCGATCTGAAGGTGGGAACCGCCGCTCCGGCTTTCATGCTGCCGGACCAGGCAAGGAAGGTGCACAAGCTTTCCGATTATAAAGGGCAGTGGGTGCTGGTCTATTTTTACCCGAAGGATGATACGCCAGGTTGTACCAAGGAGGCCTGCGGGATCCGGGACAGCTGGGCGAAGTTCAAGAAGGGCAACGTGCAGGTTTTCGGGGTGAGCGCCGATTCGGTCGCCAGCCATGTGAAGTTTGCCGAGAAGTTCGAGCTGCCGTTTCCTCTGCTGGCCGACGAAGACAAAAAAATGGTCGCCGCTTACGGGGTCTGGGGCGAGAAACAGTATATGGGCAAGAGCTACATGGGGATCAATCGGGCTTCGTTCCTGATAGATCCGAAGGGGAAGATCGCGAAAATTTACCCGAAGGTGAAGCCGGAGGAGCATGCCGAGGAGGTTTTGAAGGATCTCGCACAACTGGGGGCCTGATGGCTGACCCGACGACAAAGACAGAACAGCATCCGCACGATCGAGTTTTGCCGGGAGGGCCGGAAGCCCTCGAAATCACTGAAGCGGCCCGCGAAGCCACATGGGAACGACCCACTTTCGCGGGCCAGCTTTTTTTGGGGAGGGTGCTTACCCCGCTGATCTTCCCGTACGCTGTGCAGTCGGACGAAGACCGGAAGATCGGGGACGCTTACTGCGCGAAGCTGGCGGAGTTCCTCAAAAAGAACATTGACCCGGACGCGGTGGACCGGACCGGCGACATGCCGAAAGAGGCGATTGAGGGGCTCGCCCGGCTGGGCTGTTTCGGGATGAAGATCCCGAAAGAATACGGCGGGCTCGGGTTCTCCCAGGTGAACTACAACCGGGCGATTGCGCTGGTCGGCAGTTACTGCGGTTCGACGGCGGTTTGGCTTTCGGCGCACCAGTCCATCGGCGTGCCTCAGCCGCTGAAGATGTTCGGCACCGACGAGCAGAAGAAGAAATACCTCCCTCTGCTGGCCAAGGGGGCGGTGTCGGCTTTCGCGCTGACGGAGCCGGATGCCGGTTCCGACCCGGCCAACATGGTCACCGCCGCGGTGCCGGTGGACGGCGGCGCCGCTTATCTGATCAGCGGGCGCAAACTGTGGTGCACCAACGGACCGGTGGCCGATTTCATGATTGTGATGGCCCGGACGCCTGATGAGGTGGTGCGGGGCAAGCCGCGCAAGCGGATCACCGCTTTTATCGTCGAGCGGAACATGCCGGGGATCCGGCTGGTCCACCGCTGTCAGTTCATGGGGATCCGCGGAATCCAGAACGGCCTGCTCGAGTTTAAAGATGTCCGGGTCCCGAAGGAAAATATCGTCTGGGGGATCGGCAAGGGGCTGAAGGTTGCGCTGATGACGCTGAACACCGGCCGGCTGACTTTGCCGGCCGCCTGCGCGGGGGGCGCCAAGAGGTGCCTCGAAATCGTCCGCGGGTGGTCCAACGAAAGAAAGCAATGGGGTGGGCCGATCGGCCAGCATGAGGCGGTCGCCTCGAAGATCGGCTGGATGACCTCGCACCTTTTCGCGATCGAGGCGGTGGTCTGGCTGACCTCTGCCATGGCTGACGAGAAGAAGACCGATATCCGGATCGAGGCGGCGATGGCGAAGCTGTTTGGTTCGGAGACGGCGTGGGAGATCGCTGACCAGACGGTGCAGATCCGCGGCGGGCGCGGTTATGAAACGGCCGATTCCTTGAAGGGCAGGGGGGAGGCCCCGATCCCGGCGGAGCGGATTTTGCGCGACACGAGGATCAACCTGATCATCGAGGGAACGAGCGAGATCATGAGGCTCTTCATCGCGCGCGAGGCGCTGGATCCGCACATCCAGCTGGCGTTCGACATGATCCTGCCTCACCGCACGTTTGCTCAGCGGGCGAAAGCTTTCGTGCGGGCGACCGTATTTTATGCGCTGTGGTATCCGCAGCAGTGGTTCCCGGTGAGGAGGAGTACCGTATTATTGGGAGTGCCGGGCGGCCTGCCGCCCAAACTGGAAGGCCATTGGTTGTCGGTGCACAATAACAGCAAACGGCTGGCCCGGACGCTGTTCCACAAGATGATGAAGTACCGGCAGAAGCTGGAAAAACGGCAGGCGCTGCTGGGGAGGATCGTGGACATCGGCGTCGATCTGTTCACGATGTCGGCCACCATTTCGAGGGCGACTTGGATGGCTAAATCAAGCTCTCCCGGGAACGCGGTGGAGTTGGCCGATCTCTTCTGCGGGCACGCCCGGCGCCGGATCAAAGCCAATTTTGCGAATCTCGATATTCCCGAAGATCGGAAAAATTACCAGGTCGCCCAGGAGGTTTTGAAGGGCGGCTACACCTGGCTGGAGGAGGGGATCGTTAAGTAGTTTCCGTCCATGCGAACAGTCCCGTGGTTTCTGAACCACCGGGTTTTTTCGTTCCGGCTGTCACGTCGGAGTTTTCTCCGGCATAGCGCGGCCGCCGCATCGTTTTCCTTAATAGCGCCGTCCCTAGATGTTTTTTCCCGTTTATTCCGGAGAGTGGAAGAGGATTCCCCGCGGTCTTGGGCCCGGGCGGCTGTCTCCGGATTCAGTCAGCGTGAAATTCAGGGGTTGACCGCTTTCACCGAAACGCTTGTGGACTGGCCGGAAGGATCGGCGGCGGTGTGCAAGCAGGTTCTGCTTTGTCTTGAGGAGGTTGCCCGCGAGGGGCGGGAATCCCTGGCGGTTTATAAACGGGCCGCCCGGTGGTTGGATAGGGCCGCGCGGAGGGAGTGCGGGGCCCGCTCGTTCGCCCGGATGCCTGCTCCTGTGCGTGAGAAGTTCCTGCGCGCGTATACGGGAAACAAATTTGTTTCTGAGTCCTTATCGCGGAAAGTTTTCTTCCCGGCTCGCTACCGGGCGATGAAAGACTTGCACGAGGCGGCAGCCGGCCTCCTCGCCCATTTTTACGAAAGCCCCGCGGGATTGGCCCACCTTGGGCTGACGGCCTGATGGCGAACGACATCTGCGTCATCGGTTCAGGGATCACGGGCTGCATCATGGCGGTGGAGTTTGCCCGGAAGGGGTTCTCCGTCACCATCCTCGAAGCGGGACAAAAAATGGGATTTCCGAACCCTCAGCGGGATGCTTTCGTCAGCAACGGGGAAACGGATTACCCCCTTAACCTCAGACGCTCCCGCCGCATAGGGGGATCTTCCCACTGTTGGGCCGGCCTGTCGCCCCGCTTCCACCCTACCGATTTCCGGATGCGCACCCTCTACGGAACCGCCGACGATTGGCCGATTTCCTACGAAGAGCTTGAGCCGTTTTATCTCCGGGCGGAACGGGCCCTGGGAGTCTATGGGCAGGATAAAGGGTCGCTTGCCCCTCCGCGCAGCGCCGGTTATCCGATGCCTCCGCCGTTTTATCCTGATTTACTGCGTGTGCAGGGTGTCTACCGCCGGGCCGGAATCGAAACCTGCGCCCTCGCGAAGGCGTTGACCTCCCGGCCTTATGAGGGAAGGCGGGCCGGGACATTGTATCGGGCCGACAAGGTGCACCTCCAGCAGGCGCTTAAGACTGGACGGGTGAAGTTGATCAGCAACGCCGTCGTCCGGAGGCTGGAGACGGATAAAAAGAGCCGCGTCAAACGGGCCGTCTATCAGGGGATCGGGACCCCTGAAAAAACAGCGGAGGCCTCCCTGTTTATCCTGGCCTGCGGCGGGGTGGAGAATGTCCGGGTGTTGCGCCTCTCCTCTTCCGAAAAGTTTCCTGACGGGTTGGCCAATGGGAGCGGTTTTGTGGGGGCTTACTTTATGGACCACCCTTCGGTAATCTTTGGTTACCGGATGAACCGGCGCGTCTCATTCGCCGAATACGCGCTCCACAGCTTCCAATGGTACGATCACGGTCGCCGCCCGGATCGTGCCGCGATGCTGATGGAGGCGCACGGCTATCCCGGCATTAAATCGGTTGTGCGGAGCAGCGGGTTATGGGGCGATGTTTTGAAGCGGAGGATCAGGAAAGAGGTGGGGCTTTCCTTAACGCTCGCGATGATGGCCGAACAACTGCCCGACCGGAAAAACTTTGTCGGGTTGGATTCCGCGAAGAAGGATCTGTTTGGAGATCCGGTGCCGTTGATCCATTATGGATATGCGAGCGGAGGCGCGGGAGCCGTTTTGGAGGAGGCCGTGAGGATCCTGAAGGGGGTTGTCGGGGCCCTGGGAGGAGGGGCCCAGGTTTCGTTCACGAAGAATGTTTCAGGCACCGCGCACCACACGGGAACGTGCCGGATGGGGAAGAATGCCGATACCAGCGTTGTGAACCCCTTTCAGCAGAGTCACGAGGTGCCTAATCTCTATGTGGTGGGCACCTCCAGTTTTGTCACGGGTGGAGCCGCCAATCCGACCCTCACGGCCGTGGCCTTGGCTTTAAGGACGGCGGACCAGATTGTCCGCTTGCGCGGCCGGGCCGCCAGGCCCCTTCAAAAAGAGCTAGCCGGCGTTTTTTAACCCGTTAACACTCATGTCATTGCGAGGAGGCCCAAAGGGCCGACGCGGCAATCTCATGCAAAGTTCACTTACGGTTAGCCAGTTGACGGGTTAGCGAGTTTACGGGTTAACCGACCAACCGGCAAACTCGCGAACTTTAAACTCAAAACTTTACTTGCCCCCTG
>CAYJVR010000010.1:14972-74660 GCA_964373715.1 uncultured Planctomycetia bacterium
CTTGCCCCCTGCCCCTGTGGGCCTCCCCGCAATGACATCAAATTTCCTTCGGCCGAATCCTCTTGACGGGTTCCCGCCGTTTTGGCAAAATGAGCTTTCCCGCATTAAAAACATAAGCGACGGAGGATTGTCTCATGGAGACGCAGGTTCAGACCGGTTTAGAAGTGCTGGTGTCCACCTCTTGGGTGGAAGAGCATTTGAAAGACCCGAAAGTCCGGGTTGTGGAAGTGGATGTTGACACGAAAGCGTACGCGGAAGGCCATATCCCGGGAGCTGTCGGGTGGGATTGGAACCTTCAGCTGTGCGATACCCTCCGCCGGGACATTATCCCTCAGGCTAAGTTTGAACAGCTGATGTCCGACTCCGGCATCTCTCCGGAGACGACCGTCGTTCTCTACGGCGACAACAACAACTGGTTCGCCGCCTGGGCTTTCTGGCAGCTGAAGATCTACGGGCATCGGGATGTCCGTTTGATGGACGGCGGCCGCAAGAAGTGGCTTGCCGAATCGAGAGAGTTGACCCAGGACTCCCCGAAACAACAGGCGAAGGCCTCTTATAAAGCGAATCAGCCGGATTACTCGATCCGCGCTTTTTTGCCGGAGGTGCAGGAGGCTTCGTCGAGGGAAACCTCCCACTTGGTGGATGTCCGCTCCCCCCAGGAGTTTACCGGGGAGATACTGGCTCCTCCCGGCCTTCCTGAAACGTGCCAGCGGGGCGGCCATGTGCCTGGCGCCAAGAGCATTCCCTGGGGCAAGGCGTGCAGGGAAGACGGCACATTTAAGTCTGTCGATGAGCTCAAGACCCTTTACGGCGGCGCCGGCGTTACGGGAGAAAAACCGGTGATTGCCTATTGCCGTATCGGAGAGCGCTCTTCGCATACCTGGTTTGTCTTGAAGTACCTGCTCGGCTACAAGACCGTCAAGAACTACGACGGCAGTTGGACCGAATGGGGGAACCTTGTGGCGGCGCCCGTCGAGAAGCCGTAAATCTGATGAAAGCCGAAGAGTACAAGGAACAGAAAGAGCAGTTGGCGGGTTGGCCGGTAAAAATCATCTCATACCGGATTGGGACGGTGTATCACGTCTCAATCCATAATGAAGAGCCAGGCGCCTGGATCGTCAAAAGTGAAGGGCCGAATCTGGCGGATGTCGCGTTAAAAGCCCGGAAGGAGGCTGCGGATTCTCTCTCCAAGATCAAGAGGAATTCGTCTCCGGCCGGCTGCACTTCTGTCCCTGGCTTCTAGCCAGAGGCGTTGTATAAACGGGCGGTGGGACCTCTCTCTCCCCGGGGTTTCCCCATCGCCCGTTTTCATTTTATGAGATGATAATGGGATTATGGAAGTCTCGGCGTCAACGTTAAAAGTCCCGCACGATTTCCTTTGGGGGACGGCCACGTCGTCTCACCAGGTGGAGGGGGACAACCGCTTCAACGATTGGTGGGCCTGGGAGCAGGGTTCTCTTGTTCCGGAGTGTTCCGGCCGGGCCTGTGATCATTACAACCAGTACGAAAAAGACCTCGATATCGCCCGGAAACTCGGGCACAACGCCTACCGGTTTTCAATCGAATGGTCGCGGGTCGAGCGGGCCCCGGGGCATTTCTCCGAAGAGGATATCGTCCACTACGAGAAAGTGATCAAGGCATGCCTGGCGCGCAAGCTCACCCCGATCGTCACCCTGCACCATTTTACGAACCCCAGTTGGTTTGTCGCTGAGGGGGGATGGGCCTCGCCGAAGAGCCCGGAGCTGTTTGCCCGCTACGTGCGCAAGGTGGCTGAGCGGCTCCACACGCAGGTTTCTTGGTGGATCACGATCAATGAGCCGACCGTTTTGGTCCATGAAGGGTATCTTACCGGCGGGTGGCCGCCGGGGAAGAAGTCGTTTTTGCTCGCGGTCAAGGCGGTACGGAACCTCGTGAAGGCCCATCGGCTTGCCTATCGGGCGATCCGCGGCTGCTCGAAAGACTCAAACCGGCTCTCTATGCCCCGCGTCGGGTTGGCCCACCACGTCCGTTGTTACGATCCGTGCCGGCAGCGGTCGAAGGCGGACCGGTGGGCGGCGAAGATGCGCCACTGGCTGGGCAATGAATGGTTTCTCAATGCCTGCGGGGGGACGATGGATTTCCTCGGGGTCAACTACTACACGCGCGATTTTCTCCGGTTTCCCGGCACGGTGTGCCCGCCGGACCATCACCGGTCGGCCGGTCCCCGCGGCTGCATGGATTGGGAAATTTACCCGCAGGGCCTATGCCGCGCGCTGTCGGACTTGAAGCGGTACGGCCTGCCGATCCTCGTTGCCGAAAACGGCGTTTGCACGGATAACGATGAGGTCCGGTGGAATTTCATCCGGAATCATTTGTCTGAAATGGGCAAGGCGATGGCGGGGGGAGCTCAGGTGGTCGGTTATCTTTACTGGTCGCTGTTGGACAATTTTGAGTGGGTGCATGGATTTGCCCCTCGGTTCGGTTTGGTGGAGGTGGATTACTCCACCATGGAGCGCACAGTCCGCCCGTGCGCCGAGAAGCTGATGAACCTGATTTACGCGAGAGAGATTCCTCTGGACAGCAGTTAGGAGAAAAATTATGGCGACGAAAGAAGAGGTTTTTGAGGCTTTGAAGGAAGTTTTTGATCCCGAGATCCCGGTAAACGTCGTGGATCTGGGCCTTATTTATGATGTGGAGATCACTCCGGAGAGTAAGGCCCTTGTCACGATGACATTAACCACGCCCGGCTGCGGGATGGCCTACAACATCGCGATGCAGGTCAAACTGCGGACGGCCCAGGTGCCGGGGATTGCGGATGCGACCGTCACCGTGGTGTGGGAGCCGAAATGGGACCCCAGCAAGATGTCTGAGGCGGCCAAAAAGAAGCTCGGGATTTAGTAAGAAAAGTTTGCCAGTTAGCGGGTTAGCCAGTTTACGGGTTGGCGAGTCAGCGGGTTAACTGGCAAACCGGCCAACTCGAAAACTCGCCAACGTATTACAGAGAGCGCCGCAACTCCGCTTCGGCGTCCACTTGGTCCCGGTTGATCTTATGCAGGAGGCGGATCGTTTTTTCCTTGAGATCTTTCCTCGCCGCAGGGGCAGAAGCGATTGCCCTGCACAGTTGGACGGTCATCCGCATGTACCGGATGATTCCTCCCTCGTCCGTGTCGGCCGCCTGCACCAGTTTGTCGAAGCTGGTCCCGCTGATCCACAGTTCCATCGGTAGTGACAGGTGAAACGCGGGTGATTTGCTCAGCGGAGAGACCCGCAGGCGGCGCTCTTCCCGGTGGAGTTTGTCGAGCACCTCGTAAGCTTTTTCGGCCAGTCCCCTCAAACGGTGGGGCAGTTTCAGGGGGATTGGCCTTCTGGGCGGCTCGTAGACCACCGCTAGCAGGAGGATCCCCAGGTCGGTGAGGTTCAGCTCGTCGAGCACGCCCGCTTCGAAGAGTTCCGAGAGGAAAAGTTCATAGCCGTAGATCGAGGCCGCGAAATCCCCCTTTAAGGTGAGTTTCCCTCCCGGCTTGACGTAGCCGAGGCTTTCCAGCAGGGCCAGTTTCCGTTTGATCAGATCTATCGCCTCTTTCTGGTGGATCTTCGCCGCCTGAAACGCGTGGAACGTCATTTGGTAGAAAGAGAACAGGTCCTGCTGGTGGCTTTTGTAGAGGTTCAGCACCGTTGCGTAAGTCAGGTTGAACCGGCTGGAGACCTCCTCCGGTTTTCCCTGGAGCAGGTGGGTCAGTTCGTGGAACTGGATGTCCCACGGGTTGACCCGCAGGTAGATGAAGCCGACCTCATCCATCCCGCGCCGGCCTGCCCGGCCCGCCATCTGGGAGAGTTCCCGTACCTTCAGCACCGAATGGACAAACGTCCCGGAGGTGGAGCGGGGGGAGCGCCTGGTCAGCGTGTCCAGCACGACCGACCGGGCCGGCATGTTGACCCCCAGCGCGAAGGTCTCCGTCGTGACGATTACCTGGATCAGTTTTTTGCTGAACAGCTGTTCGATGACCTCTTTGAGAGTCGGCATAAGGCCGGCGTGGTGGAACGCGACCCCCTGGGCGATCAGTTCACGCATCCCCCAGGCCGATCTCTCATGGGTGATTTCGTACTGCCGGCAGAGCGCGTCGAACTGCTCGAGCAGCAGAGGTTTGGTCTCGGGGTCCCCGAGGCCGAGAGCGGCGAACTCCCACGCCAGTTCCTCGGCCCGCTTCCGGCTGAACGTGAAGTAAAGGCAAGGAAGATTGCCGGCGGCTTTGATCGAGCGCAGAAGGGAATCGGCCCTATTCGGCTTCCCCATATGGTGCGGGCCCGAATGGAAGCCTCCGCCTCCCCCCTTGAAATACGTTTTCCCTCCACCCCGGTGCCGGCGCATCCCCTTGAACGGCCGGTTTATCCTGGCCGTCTGCCTCTCGATATGCTGGTAGGCGCGGCTCTTCAGCGCTCCCAGGTCTGCGAAAAGCTCGTTTTGCGCCTGGAAGAGGGTTTTCAGCGGGACGGGGCGGTGCGATTCCTGTATGACCTTCACCGGCCTGCCGTGGATCTGTTCGATCCAGGAGGCGAGCTGCTGGGCGTTCGGGATCGTGGCGCTTAACGCGAGGATCTCCGTCTCGCGCGGGGTGAGCAGGAGGGCCTCCTCCCAGACGGTCCCCCGTTCCGGGTCGTCCAGGTAATGGACCTCGTCGAAGATGATCCACCGGCAGCGCGCGAACCGGGACTTCTCCTCGAGCAGCCTGTTCCGGTAGATTTCGGTGGTCATGATCAACAGCGGCGCATCCGGATTGATCGTCACGTCACCGGTGAGGATCCCGGTCCTCTCGTCGTACCGGGCGTGGAAGTCCCGGAATTTCTGGTTGCTCAAAGCTTTGATCGGGGCGGTGTAAATCGCTGTGCCCCCTGAGCGCATCGCCTCCTCTATCGCGATTTCGGCGATCACCGTTTTACCGGCGCCGGTCGGCGCGGAGACAAAGACCGAGACTCCCTGCTTGATTGCCGAGATGGCCTGCTCCTGGAAAGGGTCGTAATGGAAGGGGTGCGCCTCCTCCGGGGTTGTCTCCATCTCTGTATGATACAATGCCTGCAAACAGGGGGGAAAAGGAATGCGCAACAAAATTATCGCCGGTGTCATGATCATCGGTCTCTTAATGGCGGGGATGGCCTCTCCGGCCTGCGCCGCGCAGGAGGAGACGGGCTCTCTCGTGGTGTCGAAGCTGTTTCGCGGCATCGCGAATGCCGCCACGGGATGGATGGAGATTTTCAAGCAGTCTTCCCTCGTGTGGCAGGAATCCGGCCCGGGGATCGGCCTAAGCTGGGGTGTGGTCAAAGGGCTCGGGTACGCGATCGCCCGTTCCGTCGGCGGCGCCTACGAGATTGTCACCTTCCCGGTCCCGATTCCGGAAGGCTACCGGACGATCATGCACCCGGAGTTCGTCCTTTCGGACATTGAGCAGAACCCCCGCGCGAAATAGCCGTTAACGGATGAAGTACCGCCGGTTCGGCAAAAATGGCTGGGACGTTTCCGAGATCGGTTTCGGCTGCTGGGGGTTGGGCGGCGGCTGGGGGGCGATGAATGATGACGAGGGACGCCGGGCTTTAAAGCGTTCTTTGGAATTGGGGGTCAATTTTTTCGACACCGCCTACGTCTACGGCGACAACGGCCACAGCGAGAAGGTGCTGGGCGGCGTTTTGCGCGGCTGCGGGAAGAAGTTTTACGCGGCGACCAAAGTCCCCGCCAAAACGATGGAATGGCCGGCCCGGCCTTCCACCCCGGCGGAGAAAGCCTTTTCGGCTGACTGGATCGTTCGCTGCGCCGAGGTGAGCCTTAAACGGCTGGGCCTCGAACGGATTGACCTGCTTCAACTGCATGTCTGGACCGACGCCTGGCTTGACGCGGAAGGGTGGCGCAAGGCGGCGCAAGCGCTGAAAAAGGAGGGCAAGATCGGGGCGTTCGGCGTGTCGGTCAACGACAACCAGCCGGAATCGGTTTTAAAGCTGGCTGCCTCCGGCGGGATAGACTCCGTCCAGGTGATCTACAATATTTTCGAGCAGGTTCCCGCCGAGAAGCTTTTTCCTGTATGCCGGGAGCATGACGTGGCGGTCATCGTCCGGGTCCCTTTTGATGAAGGCTCTTTGACCGGAATGCTGACGCCGGAAACCCGATTCCCCCGCGGGGATTGGCGCGCCGGCTATTTCAAAGGGGAGCGGCTCGCCGACACCTGCGCCCGGGTTGAGAAGCTGAGAAAATTCCTCAGGCCGGGTGCCTCCACTTTGAGCGATCTCGCCCTCAAATTTATTTTAAGCCATCCGGCGGTTTCCACCGTGATTCCCGGCATGCGCCAGGTGCGCAACGTTGAGGCCAACTGCGCCGTCAGCGACGGCAAAATCCTCGCCCCGGATGAACTGGAACAGCTGAAGGCCCACGCCTGGCCGAGGAATTTCTACGTCGGGGCCTGGGACTAATGGGGTGCGGGGCGAGGGGCAGGGGGCACGGATGAAAACGTACAGGGAAGAGCTCTGGTTCAGCACGAAGACCCGGTCCGAGTTCATCAACATCACTTCCCAGGTGGAGACGGCGCTCGCGAAAAGCGGGGTGCAGGAGGGTTTGGTTCTCGTCAACGCGATGCACATTACCGCCTCCGTCTTCATCAATGATGATGAAGAGGGGCTCCACCAGGATTTTCTCGATTTCCTTGAAAAGCTGGCGCCGCACGAGACCAAAAAATACCGGCATAACCTGACCGGGGAAGACAACGGGGATTCCCACATCAAAAGGCAAATCTTCGGCCGGGAGGTTGTCGTTTCGGTAACGCGTGGTAAACTTGATTTCGGGCCTTGGGAGCAGATCTTCTACGGCGAATTTGACGGTCGAAGAAGAAAGAGGGTGCTCATCAAGATAATTGGGGAATAAAGAGGACGGCGAAGGCGGTTCGCGCAGGCGCCCGTCAGGCGGTTCAGGGAAAGCGGTCCGATCGGCGATCGAGGCTCTTCCTGAGACGATCCTGAGCGAGGCGGCCGGAGCGATCTGCGCCGAATCCAAAGAGCGGGGGCTGCTGATTGACGTGAAGGACGATCAGCAGATGATCATCCCGGTAGCTATGACGCCGTGGGTCATCAGGCGGTCTACGGCGAGATATTTCCAAACTCTTTTCCGCGGGATCCGCAGGACGGTCAACAGGGTCCTCTCCAATTACGTCGAAGATCCGAAACTGCAGGAGATCCTCCCTCTGCGCGAAGCGGAACTGGCTTGGCTCAAGGCCAGCTGCGCCGACGGCATGCCCAGGCCGCAGACCGTTTTTGAGCGCTTCGACACAAATCTGGGGCCGAACGTCGAAGAACAGCTGTCCACATTCAAGATCATCGAGTTCAACGCGGTCGGAATCGGCTGTATTTACCTCATGCCGGCCGCCACGGAGCTTCTGGAGAAATACCTTCTTCCCCGCCTGAAAGAACAGATCCCCAACATTTCGCTTATCCCCGCGTTTGATTACAGGAAGCTCCTTCTCGGGGAGCTCCAGTCGCACGCCAAGGCGATCGGCCGGCCGGAGTGCCGGGTCGGTTTTGTCGAGAGAAGGGAGTTCGTGCACGGCGGCACCGATGAATTCACCAAAATCATGCCTTATTTCGATTCGCTCGGGGTCCATTCCGTTATCGGGGATCCGAGGGAGGTGGAGCGCAACGAAGAATGCTTTTCGATCAAGGGGGAGGAGATTGATGTCGTTTACCGGGATTTCCAGCTGGAAGAGGTGGTCTCGATTAAGACGCACGGCGGGTCGGTGGGCGGGATTGAGGATGCTTTCGCGAAGAACAGGGTGGTCTCGACGGTTTTCGGGGAGTTCGACCACAAGAGTCTTTGCGAGCTCTTGACCAACCCGGACTTCGCCCGTTATTTTTCGGCGCAGGAGATCCGGGCGGTTCGAAAGAGAGTCCCGTGGACCCGCTTGGTGATGGAGCGCAAAACCGCCGGGATGGAAGACCAGGAGGTGGACCTGCTCCCGTACATCCAAAAGAATCGGGAAAATCTGGTTTTGAAGCCGAACCGGTCGTATGGAGGCGAAGGGGTGATCGTCGGCGCTGAAGCGTCCGATTTGGCCTGGGGAAAAGGAGTCGAGCAAGCCGCGGCCAAGCCGAAGACATGGGTGGTGCAGGAGAAGGTGGCAATCGCGAAGGCCCCGATGATGGTTCTGCGCCAGACAGGCAAGATTCAACTCGAAGAGCAGTACGTCACATTAAGCGTCACGGCGACAGGCCGGGGGGTTGCCTTCGTCGGCCGCTGTTCCAGCGAACCGGTCGTCAACATCAGCCAGGGCGGCGGGCTCGTCCCCGTTTTTCTTTCCGTTTAGCTGTTAGCCGGTTAGTCAGTTAGCCGGTTTGCCCGTTAATCCGTCAACCCGCGAACCCGCAAACCGGCTAACGTTACTTCTGCTATAATGATTCTCTGATTTACTCTCCGTCGAGTGAAGAAAATCGTTTTATTCAAAAGGCTGCTGCTCTGTTCTTTCATAACGCTGCTTATGGTGCTGGCGGCGTTCGGGGGTATATTTCTCTGGGGGATGACTCCCTCCTGCGCCCGTGTTGTCTCGGAGAGGATTTCGAAAGAGGTCGCCAAGCAGGTTCCGGGCACTCGCGTCGTAGTCGGGAAAGTTTACCTGGTTCCCCATTTTACGATTGCGTTGGAGCCGGTCCGGTGGGGCGGCGCCGGGAATCCTGACATTCTGGTGTTGGACCGGGTGCTGGTGAAGATTGCCCCCAGGGCTTTATTGAAAAGAAGGCTGGTCTGGACGGTGGAGGGGCGGATAGAGCGGCTGGACCTTTCCGCTCTGGACAAGGCGGTGGGCAAAGGACAATGGCGCTCGGTCGGGCTGGTGTCGGGCCCGGTCCGGTTGGAAGGGGAGGGGGATCTCCTGAAATCGGTCTATTTGAAATGCGAGACCCAGCCGGGCGGAGGGACCTTAAGCGGGGAGATCGTGCAGAATCTGATCTCCATGATGCCGGCGGACGACACCCGGGGCAAACTGTTGAAGGCGATTCAAAGCAAACCGCTGTTTTATTTCTCCATCGGTAAGTTTGAAGTGGGCACGGAAGGAAACAAGTATCTCATGGACCTTTATCTGGACGGGGACCATCTGTTGGACATCAAAATACGTGTGGATAAGGATTCCGTAGGGGTTTTGGAAACTGTACTGGGAGGGCTATTGTCATGAAAAAACCGGACGGCCGGGTTGTTCTGTTTGTTCTCGGAGGATTCGCTTCTTTTGGTTTCTTGGGGATCACCGGGTGCCGGGCGACTCTGGCCGGGGACCCGGACCGCCCGATTAAGATTGAGGCGCACATTACGCTGGATGTCCGCCAGGTTAAGGAGACGGCCGGTTCCATCGAGGATATGGTCAGCGGAAAAGCGGCGAAAACCGCCCAGAAACCGGTGTCGCGGCTAGGGGAATGGTTGGTTCCTTCCGTTTGGGCCGAAGGCGCGCAGTTGAAGTTCATGACGCCTGAGGTGGAGAGGGCGCTCGAATCGAGGAAGTCCCGGTTCGACACGCTGAAATCTTACAAGGGGCAGGGGTTTGTCGGCGAGGATAACCAGGGGCATGCGGCCGCTCTCGGGGGCGGCCCGGAGGTTCAGGCTATTGTTTCCGCCGAGAACCAGGACAGGGAAACGATCTACAAGACGATCGTCGAGCAGAACGGTTTGCCCGCCGATTCGATCCAAGTGATCCGATCGGCGTTCGGCGAGGAGCAGAGGGAAAGGGCCTCCGCGGGGGAGAAGATTCAGCTTCCTTCGGGCGAGTGGGTGACGAAATAAACGCCTCGCAATCGCACATCACGATCAACCAGAAGGGGGAGCGCTGGTACAGGAAAGGTCATCCCTGGATTTATAAGGATGACCTGAAAAAACCGACACCGAACGTCTCGGGCCAGGTTGTCATGGTCAAGGCTTCCGACGGCAGGTTGTTGGGGCAGGCCTTCTACAACAGTGTCTCCAAGATCGCGCTTCGCTTCCTGACCGAAGAGCCCGGAGTCTCCGTGGACCGGGACTTCTGGGCGGGCCGCTTTGAAGCGGCGGTTGAATACCGCCGCCGGGTTGTTCAGGATAGCAACGCCTGCCGGCTGATCTACTCGGAAGCGGACGGGTTCCCCGGGCTGATTGTAGACCGGTACGACACGGTCCTTGTTTTCCAGGTGCAGAGCTTGGGGATGGAGCGGATACTTCCTCTTCTCACTGAGCTGGCGGTGGAGGCGACCGGGGCCAAGACGGTGATCGCCTTCAACGAATCCCCAGTTAGGAAGCTCGAAGGGCTCCCCCAGGAGCGCAAAGTGCTGCTGGGGACCGACCCGGGGCGGTTGGAGATCACGGAAGGGAAACGCCGGTACATCGTGGATTTTCAGCGGGGGCAAAAGACCGGCATCTACCTGGACCAGCGGGAGAACAGGCTGCGGGCCAGGGATTTTTCGAGGGGAAGGGTTCTCGACGCCTTCGCCTACCAGGGAGCGTTCAGCCTGCAGGTGGCCGACCGGGCGGAGGAGGTGTTGGCCCTAGAGGATTCGGAGGGGGCGGTCGGGCTTCTAAAGGAAAATCTCGCTTTAAACGGCGTGGAAAACGTCACCGTGGAAAAGGTCAATGCGTTTGACCGTCTTAAAGCTCTCGACAAGGAGAAACAGGCGTTCGACCTCGTGATCCTGGACCCGCCGGCGTTCGCCAAAAGCAGGCAGGATGTTCCCAACGCCCGGCGCGGCTACCGGGAGATCAATCTCAGGGCGATGAAGATTTTAAAGCCGGGCGGAATTCTGATCAGCTGTTCCTGCTCCCACAACGTCACGGATGAACTGTTTCTCGAGATCCTTTCTGAAGCCAGCGTCGGTGCCGGGCGGGCGGTCCGCCTGGTCGAGATCCGCACCCAGGCGAAGGACCACCCCATCCTCCTGACCCATCCGGAATCGAAATATCTCAAGTGCTTGGTTCTGGAAGTGATTTGAACACCGTTTGCCGGTTAGTCAGTTGGCGGGTTAACGAGTTGGCGAGTTAACCGGCCAACTGACTAACCGGCAAACTGGCTAACGCTCTCATGTGGATACTGCTTGCTCTCGGCTGCGCTTTCTTCGTCGGGACCACCGATGCCCTGATGAAAAAGCTCCTCCAGCAGTCGGATGAGCGAATCGTCGGCTGGGGGGCGCTCCTCTTTTCTCTTCCTTGGCTTTTTGCCGTCGGGGCGGCGGCTGGATGGCCTTCTTTAAGCAAAGATTTCTGGGTTGTCGTTGCTTGGATGGTTCCCTTAGAGCTGGCGGCTTTTCTATGCCAGCTGAGGGCGATACGGATAGCGCCGATGTCGCTGGTCGTCCCGTTCCTCGCGTTCACGCCGGCGCTGACCTTGCTGACCGGCTGGGTCCTTTTACCGGAAAAGATCACGATTCTGGGTTTCGTCGGGGTTTCCGCGGTGACGCTCGGGGCTTACGCGTTCCACATCGAGCATGCGGTCCGCGGGCCGCTTGAACCGTTCCGGGAGCTGTTCAGGACCCCCGGCATCCGCCTCATGCTTGTTACCGCGGTGCTTTACAGCGTGACCTCCGTCTTGAGCAAGAAAGGGGTGCTTCTTTCCAGTGCCGGGACGTTCCCTTTCCTGTATTACGCTGTTGACGTTGTTTGCCTGACCGGCATAGCGCGGAGCGGCGGCCGCCGGTTCGACGGCATGGCCCGGGAGCTCCGCCCGCGGATCGGCCTCTACGCGCTGACCGGGTTTACCGGCGCTGCCGGTTTTCTTCTGCACTGTTTGGGGATCCGCCTGGCGCCGGTCCCCTATTTTATCGCTCTGAAGCGGCTGAGCCTTTTGGTCAGCGTTCTCTACGGCGGCCTGCTCTACAAGGAGGTGTCTTTCGCCAAGAGAATCGCCGCGACGGCCCTGATGCTTTCCGGCGCCGCCCTGATCGCTTTGGCCGCGTGATAGAATAGAGAACTACGTTGGCGAGTTGGCCGGTTAATGAGTTGACCGGTTTGTCAGTTAACTCGCCAACCCGTAAACTGGCTAACTCGTAAACTTGCAAACTGGTAAACGTACTTACAATGCCGCAATACACGAAGAGACACGCCGAATCAGGAACGAAGGCCAAACTCCCCGAGCTGGAATGCTGGCCGAACCAGTATCCCGGCTACACGGTGACGGTCGAGATCTCCGAGTTCACCTCCGTCTGTCCGAGGACCGGCCTGCCGGATTTCGGTGTCCTGAAGATCTGTTACGAGCCGAGGAAATGGTGCGTGGAGCTGAAATCCCTGAAGTACTACATCAACGGTTTCCGGGATGTCGGGATCTTCCAGGAAAACGCGGTCAACAGGATACTGAATGATTTTGTGAAAGCTGTGAAGCCCGCGTGGGCTGTGGTCACGGGGGATTTTAACGTGCGGGGCGGGATGCGGACGGTTATTGAGGCCCGCACTCCGGCGCGAAAACGAGGGGGATCGGCATGAAGCGTTACCCGTCCATTGCGTTGTTCACTTTTCTCGGCTATTTCTTTTTCGCGGTCGCGCCGGTCGGGTGCGCCTCCGCGCATAATTCACCGGCGGCCCTCTTCAAGATTCCGTTGGATAAGATCACCAGCCAGATCCAGCGCCAGAATCCCGCCGCTCTCACGGCCGGCGTGGCGAAAGTGGAAATCACGCCGGCGGTCGGCACCCCTTTGGCCGGCTATTCCAAACGGAAAGGAAAGCCCTCCACCGGCATCCGGGACCCTCTCTACGTCCGGGCGCTGGCGATCAGCGACGGCAAGGACACCGCTGTTTTCGTTTCGGCCGATATCCTGATTTTTCCGCGCCCGCTCGCGGAGGCGATTCTCAAACAGGTGGCGAGCGATTACAAGATACCGCGCCAGGCGGTTGTCCTCTCGGCCACCCACACCCATTCAGGCATCGGAGCCATCGCTCCGGGGTTCCTCTATGAAATGGTTTTTGGCGATTACGATGAGAAAGTGATGGAGGGGCTTAAGGCCAGGGTGCTTTGGGCGATCAAACAGGCGTTGGATCACCAACAATCGGCCCAGTGGGGGATAAATCACGGTTCGATCACGGGGGTCACGGAAAACCGGAAGAATCCGCTTGGAGCGACCGATTCCCGCGTGGGGGTTTTCCTGATGGAATCGGCCAAAAAGGAGGTGCTGGTGGTGATCGTCAATGCCGCCGCTCATCCGACCCTTCTGGGTTCTCAGGAGATGCGGTTCAGCGCTGATTTTCCGGGCGAGACAACCCGCCTTTTGGAAGCGGCCTATCCCGGGTCGGTCTGCTTCTTCATGAACGGGGCGGCCGGCGATTTAAGGCCCAGCGGCGATTTAGGAAATGGGCCGGAAGAAAAGATCCGGCGGTTCTCCGAGAGTTTAACGGAGAAAGTGGTCGGCTTGATTAACCAGACGGAGCTCTCCGCCAAGGGGGATTTGGTGAGCTGGGGATGGAGAGTGGCGCTGCCTTCTCCGCAGATGCGTATCGGGCCGGTGCCTATCCCTTCTCTGGTGGGGCGCCTCATGCGGCCGACCTCCACCTATATAAACCTGATTGCTTTGGACAATGCGGTCTTTGTGCCTCTGCAGGCCGAGCTCACGACCGAATTGGGGCAGACCCTGCGGCATAGGCTGATCCTTCAGGGAGCCGACCCTGTTTTAATCGGCTATTCGAACGGCTACCTCGGCTATGCGGTAACCGCGAAGGAATACCGGGACGGCGGTTATGAATCCTGGATGACCTGGTACGGCCCCTATTTCGGCGAAATGATGGTGGATGGCATAGAGTTATTGGCCAGCCCGTATGCGAAGAGAGAAAAAGATAAGGATTAACGGGTTGGCCTGTTTGCGAGTTAGCCAGTTAGCGAGTTTTCGGGTTGGCGGGTTAACGGGCAAACCGGCGAACCCGCTAACCGGCAAACTGACTAACCGTCTAACACTCATGTCATTGCGAGCGCAACGTGGCGCCATTTCATGCAAAACGAACCCAGGTTGTTTCAAGATGAGATTGCTTCGTCGCTGTGGCTCCTCGCAATGACAGATGAATAAGCCTCTCAATGACCAACAAAAAAATGCGTTTTTTTAGATTCACTTCTCTTATCTTATTGCTCGGGTCCGTTATTTCAAGCGGCTGCGCTATGTCTCAGACGAAGCAGGCGCCGATCTTCGCCACGGTCCCTTCGGGGAAGCTGACCTGGCAGGGGGATCTGCCGGTCCTGCATCTGTCGGGCACTCCCTATGAAATGGGATACCAGCACGGCTCCCTCATGCCCCGCGAGGTGCGCGCTTCACTCCAGACCGTGATGGCCTTTGTGGACCGTGAAGTAGGCATCCCCCTGATAGGCAGGTGGCTCGCGCGCAAAAAACTGGACCAGACCTGGGCGAAAATGAAGCCGTTCATCCCCGAGGAATACCTTGAGGAGATGGGGGGTTTGTCTGACGGCGCCGGAGTTCCTCTCGAGACACTGCAAAGGGTTCACGCTCTGCCGGAGCTGATGGCGACGACCTGTTCCGGTTTCGCCGCTTTCGGCGAGGCCACAAAAGACGGCCGGCTGATCCAGATCAGGAATTTGGATTGGGCGATCAAGTCCGATGTCCAGCGGTATGCCGCTCTGTTCGTTGTCCGTCCGAAAGAGAAGCGCCCGTTTCTGAACATCGGCTGGCTCGGCTTTATCGGCGTGGTTTCCGGCATCAGCGAGGGTGGCCTATCGGTCAGCGAGATCGGTTCGGAAACGACGGACAAGGATTTGAAGGGGATCCCGATGCCGTTCCTTCTGCGGCGTGTCCTGGAGAAATCGGGCGACTTGAGAGAGGCGGCCAACATCGTTATAGATGCTCCGCGCACGGGCGGCTACAACTACCTTTTCGGCGACGCCAAGGCGAAGCAGGCCGTCGTACTGGAAACGACTAAAAAACATTACGCTGTTTTCTGGGCGGACCAGGAACCGGAAGCTCCTTACCGGGTGCCGGTCAAAAACGCGATTTTTCGGTCGGACACATGCTTTGACCCGATTGTCAGGGACCTGCAGCTCTCTTCTCGCGGCGACCCCTCAAAGCCCGGGTTGGAATCGCCTGTCGGCTCCGGCGCCTACGATATCCGGTACCGGGGGCAGGGGCTGCTTCTGCGGAAATTCACCGGGACGGTTGATCCTGAAGTGGCCATGGCTATCGCGCGGGCAATCGCTCCGAAGTCCAATGTCCAGTCGGTCGTCTATGCTTATCCCCAGATCTGGGTGGCCAACGCCGTGGGCCGCCAACCGGCGGCGATGGGGAAGTACCTCCAAGTGGATGTCAAAGAACTTCTTAGAGAAGATTCTTCGTAATCATGAGGACTCCAAGAAGGTTCAGCAGGACTGTCCTCTCCAGTTATAAGCAGGCCGTTCAGTTAATACAATTTAATCTTTAAATAAATCTACACATTTTTGCCCGGTCAGCTATACTTTCAATAGCTTTAACCCCAATGTTGAAAACGGTGTCAGACACCGTTTTTTCGCGAGGAAGGCAAAACGATTGAGCAAACTTAAGTTTAAACTGTGCCGGCGATTCTTAGCGGTTTTCTTAACCCTCACCCTTGGTATGCCCAATTCCAGCCTTGCCCTCCGTGCCGGGCAGATCAGCGATGCTAAGGAGGTGGCTAAATCTCCCCAACTTACAGGGTTGGAGGAAAGGCTTCAGGAAGAGAATCCTGGCAGCGCCACCCGAGTAGCGCTTCTTTCTATCCTTCCAAAGGTCACGCCGCCGCCAACGGTTGCTTTTCCGCCCCTCCTTGCCGGAATGGAGGAGAAAGAGCTGGCCGAGGCCATTTCGATCCTCAAGCTCCAGACCGGCCGGGAGGCGGTCCGCAACGGCAAGTGGGCTCCGTTGGTTACGTTCCTCGAGCAGAATGCCCCGGACACATTGAAGGCGCTGATCGACAACCCGAGACAGACGGTTCCGGCCCAGGAGCAGGAATGGAAGAAGCAGGGACTCCTGAAAGGGGGCGGCGCCGGGAAACTGCTGATCGGAGATATCGGTGAAGCCAGGCGCCGGGCCGTAGAGAAAATCTCGAAGAGGACGGAAGAGGAAACGAGGAAGAAGGCCCAGGTACAGATGCAGGAAGCTGAAAAGCCCCGGCTTCTGGCCAAATGGTCCTATGAGCAGGTGATCCCGGGATTCCGCCGGCTGGCGGAGTCCGATTTGACCGATTTCACCGTTCTTTACAGAGCCGGTGAGTCCCTTGCGGAGCCGGATCGTGGGAGTTGGACCGACAAGCTGCGGCAACTGGAGCAGCTGATTCCGCAGTGGCAACCGGAGGTGCCACCTGGCTCGGATCCGGTTCTCAAACTGGGTCCCGTCTTGATCCAGTTGGTGAAGTGGCTGGATAAGGAGTGGTTGGCCGATCGGGGTGTCTTGATCTTAATGAGCGGTGTCACCGCGACCAGTGTGGTCAATATCCTCAACAGCTTGGGGACCGCTCAGATCAAACGACGGATCTCGTATGAAGTGTTAGGGCATTCCTTCCCGGTGTACCTGTTCGAAGCGGTTTACCCTTCCCAAAGGGCGTTTCAGCCGGGGTTCTATCACGGTTTCATCGCCATCTCTGAAAAACAGTCCTCTGAGCATGTCGAGACGGTCTGGCAGCTCGGCAGGCAATACCGTCAGAGGAAGGACTTGTCCCCATGGGATGCCGCCATCACGAAGCTTTATTATGAGGACAGATTGTTTGCACGGTATGGTCACGCCGCCGAGTACCTGCCGGTTCAACTGAATCAGGAGATCCTGGAAGAGGTTCGGCATGCCCTCGATACCATGCGAGTGGAGATTCAAGCGGGGAAGAGCTTTCCGCAGAAGAGTGTCGAATTCCAGGAACGATTTGCCCAAACCCATCTGCCTCCCGGCGGTCTTCTCCGCAGGATTCTCTGGCAGGACAAGATTCTCGATGAGCACCCTCCGGAGAGCGACATTCACAAGACGCTGGCAGGGAAGATTCTGATGGAGCTTTCCGCGGAACTGACTAAAGCGGCCTCTGCCGATGATCCGATGGAGGTCATCGGTAATTGGCTGGTGAGCTACGACCGGTTGGCAAAACAGCAACAGCCCGGAGCCCCCTGGAAAGTGAGGAGGCCGGAACAATTCCAGACGGTCATCTATGGAGGAACGAAACTCTCTGCGTTCTTGTTGCTGGTGGAACAACTTGGGGTCGGTCAGGTCTCCTGGGATTCCCGCGGCTGGCAGAAAGTCCCGCCGGAGCAATTAGCCTCCTGGGCGCTGGCGATCGCCCAGCGACAGCCGGAAGAAATCCGCCTAGCACTTAAGGCGGTCTACGCCCGTGAGTTCAATTACCCGCTGGATGAACCGCCGTTTCCGGAGATCCGGCCGGATGGGACACTTGCTCCTCGGGTGGCTGCCGGCCTGGAAGAGTCAGCCCAGGAAGTCTTTTTGAATGAATTGTTGAGTGCGAACCGGAACTTATGGAATCCGATGGTCGATTTCCTGAGAGCGAATCCTGCCGTGCTGGATGAGCTGATCCAGGATCCTTCTCGCGTGTCGAGTTTGGTCCCGCTCTGGGCAGGTGTGAAGAAGGGAAAGATCAAGATGCTGGAAGGCCACTTGCGCCAGGCGAAGCGAAAAACGGATCAAATAGCAGCGGAGGCCAAGCAAAGGGAAGAAGCGTTGGCGAGTATTCCGATCGAAGAGAGGATGGCCCAGTGGACGACGAAAGAGCTCCTGCCGGCCTTAAGACAGATCGCCGCCTCTCCGGGCCTCACCGACTTTTCACCCTTGCGGCAAGCGGGTCAGGCAGAGAGCTTTCCGGGAGATTCACAAGCGTGGTTTTCACTCGTAGACCAGCTTGCTTCATCGACGCAACAGGCCATTTTGGAGAATTCCGACTTTTATGCATTCAGGCAACTGGTCCATGAGTTGATCCAGCGTTGGCTTGTAAATTACGGGCTTCTTTTATTTCTGTCTTCCAATGCCGGTCAGATCACACCGGCCAATTTTGCCAGAGGGCTGGTGGCGGTTCGGATCGAAAGAAAAGAGGCGTACGCATTCGGAGACTGGAAAGTTCCCGTCTATTACGTGAGGTCCCCCGAAATAAAAATGACGGCTGCATGGGACTCGATGGGGATGATCGTTGTGAATCTGGAGCCTATCGCTCGGAACGCAAAGGGAGAAAGGGATCTCCTCAGATTGCCGGACTATCCGGATAAGTTTCTCATCGAAAGCCTCACGGTGAGGCCTCCCATTCATAGGGCCCTGATGCGCCTCTATGGGATGGCCAACCAGCGCTTTATGACGGAATATGGGAGAGATGAAGAACGTTATCTCCGCGATCTGGAAAAGGATCGCCTGCTGGAAGAGCTGCGGCACTGGATGGATCACAGGCGAGACGAAGAAATGGCTCCTGCGAGGAGATTTGTGGAGCTTTCCGGAGAAAGGTTAAACCGGTTTGTGCAAGTGCATCTACGTGCTTCAGAAGAGGGATCCTTCTTGAAACGGGTTTGGGAGGAGGTTCCCGGGAGAGCTCCTACGCCGGAGGCGGCTGAGAATATGCGGCAGAACTTGGCGAATGGCTTCCTGGAACTTTCCGCTCACCTTTACCGGGCTGTCTGGAGTCCGGATCCGAGTGTCGTGGTGGACAATTGGCTCGATGCGCTGGTGAAGGTCGATAGAGAATTGGATGCTCATGGGGTGGCCGGGATATTCGGAATCCGGCTGGTTGCTGACCAAATGGGTTTATCCAGAGAACCTTTGTCTCTGGAGAATTGGGGGAAGATTGATGATGCGGAATTGGCTGATCTCGCATTGCAGTTTGCCAGCCGTCCGGAAGAATTTCGTCAGGCGATACGAGCGGTCTATGAAAGGGAATTTCGTTATCCGATCGATGAAGCACCTACGCAGATTCCTTATGAGCAGTTTACAGAGGGTACGACAGGTCAGCTACCGTCAACTGAACAGACAGGATTAGAGGAAACCAGGGGTATTCCAGTCGACATCGGCCGTCTGGCTTATAATCTGCAGGTTTTCTCCGACAAGGGAACGCTGACCCCTGCTTCCCTCCCTGAAGGAACAGTGACCATTGTGGACCTGACCCTGCCGGCCGGCGAGCTTCTGGTCCCTTATCTTCCATCAAATACATTCGGCATCCTGCCTTCCCGCTCGAATCTGACCACGGTGATCCAAGCCGCCCCTCATCGGGAGATTCCGATGAAACGGCTGATTTTTCTGGAGGATTACCAGGGAGACATGATTCAAGCTTTCCAACAGATCCTGCCACAGCTTCCTAAGGATGTGAAGGAGGTTCGGATCTTGACCGGAAGGCCCAAAGATGTAAATTTTGCAATCGGGTCACTGGGGGGACTCAATTTCCGGCCGATCGTCACCGCCGTAGAGACGCTTCAGGAAATCCTGGAAGCTCTCTGGGTTGCCGATGAAGCCCGCCTTTCTTTGCAGGCCCTTCTCCAACAGGCCCAAGACAACTGGGCCGGTTTGGAGGAGTACCTGTAAGCCGCCTTCCACCCAGCCGCACGCTGGGGCGGAGTCAAAACGCCCGTATTTCCCTCACCCGGACAAATTGTTTATTAAGGAATGCTAGGGGTATGACATATGGTATAGTTATATTTGCATAGATAATAGGACACATGTCATATCCAGTTGAAGTGAAAAGTGGCATACCTGTCTCTGACAGGGAGAAGCTGAGGGCGCTCGTTGAGCAGGCCGGTTTGACGCGAAGCCAGCTGGCCCGGTTGATCGAGGTCAGCTACCGGACCGTGTACCGCTGGCTTAATCAGGGTGTCAGGCCTCACCCGTTTGCTTCGAGGCGGATCGATGAGCTTTTCAAGCAGCACATCGATTTGGTTCCTGTTGTTGAGAAACTTAAGAAAGGCCTAAAGGACCCCATCCGGATCCTGAAAACAAATCCGGCCATCCGGGATCGGTTCATGCTCGAGATGACCTACCACTCCAATGCCATCGAAGGCAGCCGGATGACGATGGGAGAGACACAGGCCGCCTTGAGCGGTGCGGTGGTGAAGGGGAAGGAACCCTTTGAGGTGTTCGAAGCGGTGAACCACCGGAACGCCTTGCTGGAGCTTTTATCGAACATCCGGCCCGGCTTTTCGATCGATGAGGAATACATCTTGAAGCTCCACTCGATCGTCCTGTACAATTTCCACGATAAACTCCCAGGAAGGTATAGAACCGGCTTCGTGAACCTGACCAACACCGAAAACCCTCTCCCTTCCGCTCAGCTTGTCCCGGTCAAGATGAAGATTCTGCTGAAAGAGATCAACCGGTATGGGAAGAGTCCGCTTGCCAAGATGGCCAGGGACCATTATGAATTTGAAGCGATCCACCCTTTTTTTGATGGGAATGGAAGAGTCGGCCGGTTGATCCTGCTGACGCAGCTTTTAAGCCGCGGCTATCCGCCGGCACTGATTCGGCTGGAAGACCGTTACGCCTATTATTTCGCCCTCGGGAAAGGGGATATGGGGGACTTCAAGAATTTAATCCAGATGGTCTGTGAGAGTGTGATGCGCGGATACCACCTGCTGAAACTGCCGTCGGCTGCCTAGAAATCAGCTCAGAGCCCCGTTGGTGAATTTGAGAAACTGCCCGTACTCCTCGACCACATTTGATTCCCGAGTGGGTCAGGGGAGCGAGTAAAGTTTCGAGTTAGTCGGTTGGTCGGTTCGCGAGTTAACCCGTAAACTGGCAAACCCGTAAACTTGCTAACCCGCTAACGCTCATGTTTCTTGCCCCAGTTTTCTTTTCAGGAAGGAATAGGTTGCCATCTTGAGATAAGGGGTGGCGAAATAGGCCGTATAATGGCCGGTGGGAAGGATGATCAGCGGCGGCCGGCCCATCGCCTTCCAAATATCCAGCGTCCGGTTCAGCCCCAAGACACGGTCAAAAAGCCCCCCGATTATCAGTGTTTTATCCGGGTCAACAACCGGCGCGAAGTCCATCGGCTCCGACACGATAACCTCCCGGAGTCTCTCTAATGCCTGCTGCTTTGTCCATCCCCGTTCTTTCAGGTAATTGCGCCTGCGTTTCCGGATTGCCTTGTCTTCCGATGTCATGATGATCTCCGGCACGTAGCCGGCCGGCAGGCCTAAAACAGAGCACCGGACGCGCGGCTCCACGGCCGCCAGCACGGTCGTGAGGATGGCGCCAAGGCTGATGGCGAACGACCCGATCCGGGTGGCGTCCACGGAATCTTTCGTTTCCAGCCAGTCGATTGCCTGGCGCAGTTCAATAATCGACTCGTGGAAATGGGTCTCGATGTCCTCGAGTTGGCGGTCGGCGGAGAAGACCTCTTTTTGCCGGTAGGCTAGGAAGGCGTGCATTCCCCGGGCCGAGAAGAACCGGGCAAACTCCTTCACGTAAAGATCGTTTCCCGCCAGTATCGGCGACATGAGCACAACCGGATGTTTCCCCTTTTTGGACGGCTGGTACCAGTCCACTTTGATCGGGCGGAAGCCTTCCGGCGGGTTCACTGGAGAGAGGTAAAGCCGCTGTATCCGGTAGCCTGATTTTTCCTGCGTAGACTCGATTTTCGCCTCGAAAGGCTGTTTCTGGTAGCTGTAATAGGCCAGCTGTTTTTCTGTCGGCCGGTGAGCTCCTTCGGCCGGACGGGAAGAGATGGGTAGGGTTGCGCACCCTGATATCAGGGTAACCACTATAGGAAGACAGGTTAGGCGCATCCCGAGCTTTTTTCGCATGGGGCGTATGATACCACGGAAGAAAGTTTCGGGTTTAAAGTTCGCGAGTTTGCCGGTTAGTCAGTTAGCCGGTTAACTCGCAAACCCACAAACCCGCGAACTGGCTAACCGTAAGTGAACTTTGCATGAGATTGCTTCGCCCTTCTTAGGGCTTGCAATGACAGAAGTAGTTCTTTTATTTGAGGGAATTACCAGAGACGAGGAGTGATTCCTAACAAGATGGTTAAAAATTTTAACAAGTCCTCAGCTGACAGGCCGGTGCGTTTCAAAATACTGCGCAGCGTTCCGTGTGCTATTTCCTTGTGATTGGGCACAACAGTAGTGCGGTCGTCTCCGGAGTACGTTTCTGAAGGACAACATGACTTCCGCGTTGGCGCATGAGATGAAATCCGTGTTGTTCCAGTACTCGGATCAGTTCAGAGGCAGAGATTACAGGCAATCGCGCCATCAGTTAAACGGCAACTTCGAAGGTCGTAATAAATGGGCGTTCGGTTGGCACGGTGATTTCGCTGGGATCAGCCGTCTCGAGAAAAAGCTGAACAGCTTCGAAGAGATTTTGTTTAGCTTCCTCGACAGAATGTCCTTGGCTTGCGATGTCAAGCTCGGGACAGGTGGCAACGTACCACTCGCCCTCCCGTTCAATAATTGCGGAAAGTACGTATGTCATGGTTTTTATCCTCTGGTTTTTAAGTATAGCAGATCTTGCAGACAGCCAACAATGAATATGAATAGTGGCCTAGTTTGCGTGTCATCGTGAGGAGGCCCACAGGGGCACGGGGCAAGTAAAGTTCCGAGTTTAAAGTTTCGAGTTTTAAGTTCGCGGGTTAGCCTGTTTGCGAGTTTGCCGGTTAGTCGGTTCGCCGGTTAGTGGGTTGGCGGGTTAGTGAGTTAACTGGCGAACTCGCAAACAGGCCAACTGGCCAACGCTGTATTTCAAGATGAGATGGCGCTCGTCGCTAAAGCTTCTCGCAATGACGAAAGCTCCAAACTCGAAACTTTAAACTTGAAACTGCCTTTGCCCGCCAACCGGCTAACCCGCTAACCCGTAAGATGTCGAAGTGTCGCACATGTCTCAACAGGTGTTGTGTTTTTTATGCATAACAAGGCTAAATCTAACTCCAATTACATTTACATAGTGATTCGGTAGAACATTAAGATAAAAACTTATACATTAAATTATTTATTTACATAGTGTTATATCATATTTTTAAAGCCCATATCCTGTGCCTGTTGGTCTGGCACAGCCTGTGCTCATATATATGACTGTCCTAGACAGTCCTAATATAGCTCAGCAGTTCCTAGAGGAGAATCGAAGGTGCAAGAGGATAGGTTAACAATTACTGCAGTCGCAGAACAATTAGGTGTGACCACTAAAACCATCACCCGTTGGGAGAAGGCTGGCAAGGTGAAGAGGGCCAAGCGGGATTGGCGGGGTTGGAGGGTTTACACCTCTGAAGAAGTCGAAGAGCTCAAAGGGCTCGTCGAAGCGGTCTATTAAGCCGATTTTTCAAGAAGGAGATTTAAAAAGATGCTTTCCGAAAAGAAATTAATCTGTTTGGTTGTTGCGGTGATTTATATCTCTTTAATGCCCCAACCTACCTGGGCGGCCCCCAACGACGAGCGCCGGCAGATGGCTGAGGGCGGGACGGAAAACATCATCGGCTACCAACCGATCCCCAACAGCGCTCTTCCCGGCGTCTCCGCCGATCCCTCCATGGGCGGGAGCCAGAGCCGGAAGGGATCCGGAAAGGAACTGGCGGAAACCTATGAATTCAATGCCTGGTTTATCGGCAAGGGACCGTACACCTTAGGGCGCGATGACGTCATTCGCCTCCAGGTCCGGAACCAGCCGGAGTTCAGCGGCGATTTCGTGGTCGGCCCGAATGGGGCGATCCAGTACAACTACCTTGGGGACATATCGGTTCTTGGTTTGAACAAGAACGAGGTTCGGGAAGTGATCACAAAGCTTCTGGAACCTTACGTGCGAGTGCCTGAGGTGCTCGTGACGATCGTGGGTTACAACTCCAAGGTGGTCTACGTCTTGGGAGAGGTGGGCCGGCCCGGCAAGTACATCATGCGCGGGGACACGATTAAACTGCGCGAAGCGATTGTGGCGGCCGGTTTGCCGACCTTCTTCGCCGCCCAGAGACGGACCCACGTGATCAAACCGGATCTTAAGAAACCGAGGGTCCGGAGGGTGGATCTGTACAAGGTCCTCTTCGAAGGGAAGCTCAAGCAGGACATTGACATCTATCCGGGCGAGATTATTGTGGTTCCGTCCACCTTCTTGAGCGGCATCAACCGTTTCCTCGGCCAATTGCTCAGCCCGGCGACTCAGGCCCAGGCGGCCCGCCAAGTCTATACAGGAGGAATCTAACTCTCCCATGGAACAAACCGAACAGGTTGAATTGACGGAATCTCAGGGAACGCAGGTCGGCTGGCAGGATTACCTCGCCATCATTGTCCGCCGGAAGTGGTATTTCATCATTCCGTGCGTGACGATCTTCTTAAGCTCGCTCGTTATGGGGTTGTTCATGCCCCGCATCTACCGGGCCGAGACGGCTGTGCTGATCCAAGAGCCGAACATCATGAATCCGCTGATCCAAGGTCTGGCGGTTTCCTCCTCCGTAGGAGCCCGTTTAGGGGTCCTGCGCGAGGATATCCTCAGCTGGACCAGCTTGAGCCGGCTCGTGGAGGATCTCAAGCTGGATAAAACCGTCAGCAGTCCTATAGCGTTTGAGGGGCTGATCAAAGGCCTCCAGAGCACCATCGAAGTAAGGATGCGCGGCCGGGAGATCCTTATGATCGCCTATGAGCATGAGGACCCCCGGATGGCCCAGCAGGTCGTCAACTCGATCTCCGGGATTTTCCTGGAGAGAAACATGGCCGCCGAAACCGCGGAAACCGAAAGCGCGATCGGTTTTATCGGCAAAGAGATGGACGTTTATAAGACAGAATTGGAAGACGCCGAGAAAAAACTGCGTGAATTCCAGGAACTGAACGCCGCGGAGCTTCCGGTGGCGGAGCAGCTCAACAGGCAGGTTGTTGAAATGCAGACCCAATTGGCCGAACTGCTGGTGGAGAACACCGAACTCCACCCTGCGGTCGTCGCGATCAGGCGCCGCGTCGAAGAGATGAAGAAGCGCCGCAACGAAGAGATCAAGCGTTTCGTCGCCACGTCGATCGCCAAGGGGCAGGATCCGAAAGCTTTTGAGGAAATGCTCAAGTCTTTGGAACAGCCCGGCCAGGCAGTGCAGGGGCTGGATCCGGAAAAAGTGAAGCTGGCCCGGGATGCCTACGGGGCTTTGATCGACCGCATGGAAGGGCCCGCCACCACAAAGACCAACCAGCAGGTCCAGATCGTCCCGTCAACCATTCAGGGGCAGAATCCCCGCTTGGAGATGAGCGGCAGCCCGACATCCATCAGCCTTTCCCCCTGGCAGGAGCAGAGGATGGCCCAGCTGACCCGCGATTACCAAGTGCAGGCCGGCACCTACCAGCACCTTCAGGAGCGGATGCAGAGGGCGAAGATCACCCGCCGTTTGGGCGAGTCGGATGAGGGGCTGAAATTCAAGATTTTAGAGCCGGCCCGCCTTCCGCTCCGCCCGTACAAACCGAACATGATGAAGCTGGCTCTCTTCGGCCTGTTCCTCGGCGCTTTCGTCGGGGCGGGCGTCGTGTTCCTCGTTGAGTACCTGGACCAGTCTTTCCAGTCGAGCGAGGAACTGCAGACCGCGCTCGCGATTCCGGTGCTCGGTTCGATCGCCACGATCATCACCGAGGCGGACCTGGAGGCCCAGCGCGAGCGGATGAAGCACTGGCTCTCCATTAAAAACAACACTCTTTCCACCTTCCGGTTTCTGCGTGAGAAGGTGGGGGGAGGCGTGGACAGATTCTTAGTCCGCTGGAAGGTTTAGGGGGATCCTCGCATGTACGAAGAATTCTTTGGATTGAAAGAAAAGCCGTTCAGGATGACGCCGGACACCCGGTACTTCTACCCGTCGCAGAAGCACATGGACGCTTTGAACAACATGATCTACATGATCGACGAGCGGCGCGGCTTCGTGGTGGTGACCGGCGAGATCGGTTCCGGCAAGACGACCTTGTCGCGCGTCCTTCTTTCCAAGCTGGATCCGAAAACCAAGACCGCCATCATCCGGAACACCCATTTGACCGCCAAGGACCTGGTCACCCAGGTGCTGGAAGAGCTGGAGATCCCGTACAATCCCAGCTACACAAAAATGCGGATGATCAATCTGTTGAATGATTACCTCATCCAGCAGTTGGAAAACGACGTGACCGTCGTTCTGATCGTGGATGAGGCGCAGAACCTGAAGCCTTCCGTCCTCGAAGAGGTCCGGATGCTGTCGAACCTTGAAACGGAAACGGACAAGCTGATCCAGATCATCCTGATGGGCCAGCCGGAGCTGCGGCAGAAGCTGTGGCTTCCGGCGCTGACCCAGCTGAGGCAAAGGGTCTCCCTCTATTACCACCTGGGGGCGCTCGATGAATACGAAACGGTCGCCTATATCAGCCACCGGATGCACGCCGCCGGCGCCAACGGCTCGCCGATATTTTCCTCGTCGGCTCTGCCGAAAATTTTCCGGCACACGCAGGGGGTGCCCAGGCTGATCAACGGATTATGCGATCGCGCTTTGCTTACCGGCTACATCACCGAGTCAAAAACAGTGGGTCCGGAGATTATTGATGAGGTAGCACGGGAGTTGCCGGCTTTGGTCGGAGAAGGAGAGATGGTGGCGTCATGAGCAAGATAACGAAAGCCCTTGAGAAAGCGGCGCGCGAGCGCCTGCGTCGTCAGCAGATGGAGGCGGCCGTCATGCCGGCCTCTGAGGCCAACTCGGCCGAAGGTCCCGCGCCTCGGCTGGCGGTCCAGGCCGTTGCCGGGAAGTCCCGAGAAACGGAATCTGTTCCGGCCAAACCGGCGGCGACCCACCGGAGAGGCGTTGTGGAGCCGATCCGTTTCAACCCGGACCTGCATATCGACCCGCACATCATCGTGGCGGCCGATCCGAAATCCCCGATTTCGGAGCAGTACCGGATCGTGAGGACGAACCTCCAGTCGATGAAGCCCTTGACAAATGCCAAGGTCCTGCTGGTCACCAGCTCGGTCCACGGCGAAGGCAAGAGCGTCTCTTCGCTGAACCTGGCAATTTCGCTCGCGCAGCAGCAGGGGATGAAAGTCCTGCTGATTGACGCCGATTTAAGGGCCAGCACGATGGATTGGTGGCTCGGGATCAAGTTGGAGAGGGGACTTTCAACGGCCCTGGCCGAAGAAGGCTCTTTGGACGGCCTGCTGGTCAACCTTGTTGAAGACAAGCTCTGGATCCTGCCCGCCGGCCCTCAGCCGCATCATCCGGCCGAACTGCTTGATTCCACGAACATGAAGAGGATCATCGAGTCGGCCCGCATGCAGTTTGACGTCGTCGTGATCGACTCCCCTCCGGTTTTGCCGGTGGCCGACCCCGGCATTCTGGGGCGCCTCGTGGACGGGGTAATTCTGATCGTCCGTTCCGGCAAGACCCAGCGCGGCACCGTCGAGAAGACGAAAGCGCTCCTGAATCAGACCAAGGCCAAGATCATCGGCTGTCTGCTGACCCACGCGGAGTTCTCCGCCGCCGGATATTACGGTTACGGCTACGGCTACTACCGCTACGGGTCCAACGGCAACGGCAAGAACGATTCAAACGGCCAGGCCTCTCCGAAGGAAACCAGCGGCCTTAAAACAGAATCGTCCCAGAAACGCGAACCTGCCTTACAACCGGTCCGGTAACCGCCATGGTTGAACATCTCAAGGAACTCTACAAGTTCCGGGACTTACTTTTGTCCCTTGCAATCAGGGACATCAAGGTCCGGTACCGGCAGACATGGCTCGGCATAGCGTGGGCCGTCCTCCAGCCGTTGGCTTTCATGCTGACCTTCACGCTTGTTTTTGCCAAGTTCGGCAAGATCAGCTCGGACGGCATTCCTTACCCGGTCTTCTCCTACTCGGGCCTTCTCCCGTGGACCTTCTTCACCACGGCGGTCTCGATGTCGGTGGCTTCCATCGCCAACCACATGTCGCTGATCAAGAAGATGTATTTCCCCCGGGAGGTTTTTCCCCTGTCCATCACGCTGGCGTGCCTGGTTGATTTTTTGATTTCCTCCATGCTGTTTGTGGGGTTGGCGCTTATCTTCAAGATCCATATCTCCTGGCACTGGTTTTTGCTGATCTGGCCGATTGCTATCGAGATCATGATGGTCGTCAGCCTCGGCCTTCTTCTCTCCTGCGCCAACGTCTTCTTCCGGGACGTGAAATACATCGTGCCGGTGGCCACTCAGCTGGGCATATTCGCCTGCCCGATCATCTATTCCGTGACTGCCATTCCGGAGAATATCCGCCCCTGGTACATGCTGAACCCGATGGCGGTTGTGATCGACGCTTTCCGGCAGATATCCCTGCATAACCAGCTGCCCTCGCCGGCCTACCTTGCGGCCGGCACGGTCATTGCCGGAATAGCAGTATTGGTTTCTTACTCCGTTTTCAAGCGGGCGGAAGGACGGTTTGCCGATGTCATCTAACAGCAGCAAGCCGGTAATCGTTTTTGACAACGTGTCGAAGCTTTACCGGCTGGGAACGGGCCACGACAGCTTGCGGGACGCGATCCCCGCGCTGTTGAAAAAGCTGGCGGGCCGAAACGGGGCCGATCCCCACCACCATTCTTCCAATGAATTCTGGGCTTTGAAAGACGTCAGTTTCCAGGTCCATAAGGGAGAAACGGTCGGGATTGTGGGGCCCAACGGCGCCGGCAAAAGCACGATCCTTAAAATGCTCTCGAAAATCATCCGGCCGACCAAGGGGGACATCTCGGTCTCCGGTCGCCTGGCGGCGCTGATCGAGCTCGGCGGCGGGTTCCATCCGGACCTGACCGGCTCGGAGAATATCTATCTGCAGGGAACAATGCTCGGTTTTTCCCGCAGGGAAATCGCGAAGCTCTACGATTCGATCGTGGCCTTCTCCGAGATCGAGAAGTTTTTGCAGACCCCGGTGAAGCGGTATTCGTCGGGAATGGTAGTGCGGCTCGGGTTCGCCATCGCCGCGCACGTTTCTCCGGAAGTGCTTCTGATTGACGAGGTGCTGGCCGTCGGGGACCTCTCTTTCCAGCAGAAATGTTTTAAAAGAATTGATGAGCTGAAAAAAGAAGGGACGACGATAGTCTTCATCTCCCACAACCTGGAAGCGGTCCAGAAATTGTGCGACCGGGCGATTCTTCTGCGCGGCGGCCGGGTTTTTGATCAGGGGGAGACCTCTGAGATGGTCCGCCGTTACCGCGATGATATTTTCTCAGGCATGCTGAAACAGACGGCAGGGGAAATAGCTCACAGCGACGGTACTTTTAAGATTAACAGCGTTCTCCTTCTGGATGCGGACGGCAAAGAGGTGGAAACAATCGAAACAGCGCGGCCCCTGAATATTGAAATAAGCTACGAAACAAAGAGACAGATCCGGCATCCGTCTGTGCGTGTCAGCATCGAGCGGATGGACGGCCTGGTGTGCCATACGACAAACAGCCGCCAGAACGGCCTTGAGGTCGGCGAATTAAACGGAGAGGGAACAGTAACCCTTCAGTATTTATCGGTGAACCTTCTGCCTAATCTGTATCAGGTGAGCGTGGATGTTTACGAGGAGGACAACCTGGTGCCGCTCGCCTCTGTTCGACAGCACCGGCTGTTTCAAATCACTTCGAGC
Organism: uncultured Planctomycetia bacterium; assembly: GCA_964373715.1. Taxonomy (GTDB): domain Bacteria; phylum Omnitrophota; class Gorgyraeia; order 1-14-0-20-64-10; family 1-14-0-20-64-10; genus CAMTXI01. Next base: position 44,370 of record CAYJVR010000010.1, read on the forward strand.
TTTCCCGAAGAATATGGCGCTGTTCACTTGGACCATGAATGGTCGCTGTCGGCATTGCCTCAGCTCTCTTCCGGAGTGAAACGATGATCAGGAAAATCCTATTTCTTGAGCGTTACGAAACGTTCTACGGCGCAGGGAAGTGTCTCGTTAGCTTAATCGAGGGAATTGATAAAACAAAATTCCAGCCAGTAGTCATTGTACCGCCCGGCTGTTTTTATAAAGACAGCTTGACGCGCGCCGGTGTGCGCGTGTTGGAATTCGCGACTAGCGTGCCATGCAAACCAAGAAATTTCTTGAACATCGTTCGATTGAACGCAGTTCTGATCTCTTTTGTCAAAAAAGAAGGGATAGCGCTTGTTCATATAAACGAAGAGTCCTGCTTAGTTGAATCGCTTACGCCCTTCTTTGCATATCTCCGGGTGTTCCGGGTTCCCTTCGTATTTCATAATAGGGGCGCGGGGCTGGTGTTTAGCTTTTTTAAGCGATTTATCATGATGCGCGGCTATGTAGTGTGTGTGTCTGAGCGTATTAAAAAAGAATTTACGTTGAAGCGTAGATCGGATTTAATTACACGGTCGTCCGAAAATAAGATCTCAATTATTTATGACGGAATACCATTTACAGATTACGAAGGTGCCGGCAAGAATAGCCAGCAGGTTGATCATTTGAAAAAGGCTCTCGGGATTAACGGCGATTACGTTATTGGTTCTGTTGGGGCAATCGATCCTCGTAAGCGTCAAGAAATATTCTTGAAAATGGCGAAGCTTGTCTCCGATGTTCGTAAGGACGTTAAATTCCTTGTGGTGGGCGATATATATGAAGATACGCCGCACCTGCGAGAGTATCGGGAGAAGATTTTTAGTTTAGCATCCGAGTTGGGGCTCAGTGAAAGAGTTGTTTTTACCGGCTACCGCACAGACGTTCCAGCTTTATTGCAGTGCATGGACGTCTTTGCGTTGACCAGTTTCAATGAGGGTTTGGGAGATGTCATCATCGAAGCTATGGCCGCGGGTAAACCGGTTGTGACAACAGCTGATGGGGGACCGGCGGAATTAGTCGATGACGGTAAAACCGGATTTGTTATTCAGGAGCATTCTGAGCCGAAGCGCTATGCAGAGAAAGTACTGGAGCTTTTGGGCGATGATTTGCTGAGAAGCCGAATGGGTTCTTCTGCCAAGGCGAAAGCTAAATCTCACTATGACCTCAAGGTTTATGTAAGACAGATTGAAAACTTATACGAAAGAATACTGGTGAAATAAGAAGATGTGCGGAATCGCCGGATATTTCAACACGAAGAGCACTGAAGCGGCCCGGCCGGAGATCCTCGACCGGATGATTGAGCGGATCCGCTACCGGGGTCCGGACGACAAGGGGGTCTGGACGGAAGGCCCGGTCGGTTTTTCCCATTGCCGTCTCAGCATCCTCGACCTCTCGCCCCGCGGACACCAGCCGTTCGTCACGGCCGACGGGCAGGGGGTCCTTACTTACAACGGCGAGGTCTACAACTTCAAAGAACTTCGGGTCGAGCTGGAACGGGAAGGGGTCCGGTTCACCAGCACCACCGACACCGAGGTTGTCCTCTACGCTTTGCACCGCTGGGGCCCGCTGAAGGCGGTGACCCGGTTCAACGGCATGTTCGCGTTCGGCTATTACGACAAGCGGAGCGGCGCCCTGTGGCTCGGCCGGGACCGGGTTGGGATCAAGCCGCTCTACATGTCTGAGCACGGCAAGGGTGTGGCATTCGCTTCCGAAGTCAAAGCGCTGTTGGCCCACCCGGATGTGCCGTGCCGCCCCGACGTGCATGCGCTCGCCTCCTTTATCACCTACCAGCGGTTCGAAGGGGAATGGACCGCGTTCGAGGGGATCGAGGATGTGAAGGCCGGCACGATTGTGAAGATCAGCCGGTCCGGCATCGAGCGGACGGTTTACTTCGACCTGCTCCGGGACGTGGATGTAGACCGCCTGCTCTCGTTCGGCCGGCGCTCGCCTGAGGAGATGATCTCCGAGTTCGAGCGGACGCTGGCCGAAAGCGTCCGACTCCACCTGGTGAGCGACGCGCCGCTGGCGACGATGTGCAGCGGCGGCATTGATTCAGCGCTCACGACGGTTGTGGCCAAACAGTTCAAGCCGGACGTTGTGGCTTATGTCGCCAACGTCAAAGGCGCTTACGTGTCGGAAGGGGCAAAGGCCCAGCTTGTCGGCCGGCACGCCGGCATCAAAGTCAGGCAGGTGGATGTCGGACCGGAGGAGCTGATGCGCTTATGGCCGACCGCGATCTGGCACGGGGACCAGCCGAACTGCCACGCGAACGACATGCCCTACATCATGGTGGTACGTGCCTGCCACGCCGACGGGATCAAAGTGGTGATCACCGGCGAAGGAGCGGATGAACTTTTCGGCGGCTATCCCTGGCAGGTGAAGACCTACGAGATGTGGCGCAGGCGCCGGCTTCATGCCCGGTTTATTCCGAACATCGCCCCCTTCAAACTGGCCGGCAAGCTCCATCCGAAGCTTGAGCCGATTAACATGAACCCCCTGAAGCGGGACCCTTTTTACCGGATGGAGCAAATTCCGGATGACCAGGAATTTCTGCGCGCGGCCAGCGTCACCGATGGCGGCCGTCGGCTGTTCCGCCACGAAGCCCTTTTCAAAAAACTGGAAAAGATCGAGCCGGTCGAAGACCGGGCCTTCCTTGCCCGCGCGTTCGAGGACTGGTACGGGAACCTGCAGGCGATTCTTCACCGGAACGACCGGATCAGCATGTCGGCCTCGGTGGAGGCCCGCGTCCCGTTCCTCGAGAACGGGATGATGGACCTCGGCATGCACTTCCCCCGATGGATGAAGTACAACGAGGGGAAAACAAAATGGGTCGTCAAGAAGGCGGCAGAACGGGGCAACAAACTGCCGCGCGAGATCATCCATGCCCCCAAGGTTCATTTCGCCGTGACCATGGGCACCCTGGCGGCGGGTTCTCAACTGCTGGAAAAAGGGATGGCGGCGGAACTTCTGAAGTGGGGGAACGACGAGACGAAAGGCATCCTTAACCGGGCGGTAAAAGCACCGACCGTGATCCACAACCTGCTGGGTGTGGAACTTTGGGCCAGGATGTTCCTGAAAGGGGAGTTGCCCGAACAGTTGGGGGAAAAACTCCAGGCGATGAACGTCAACGGAAACGGTCCACATTAAACCATGGAAAAAGCTGGTCATTGCGAGGAAGAGGCTATTCCGTCATTGCGAGCGAAGCGCGGCAATCTCATGCAAAACGAACCAGGGTTGTTTCAAGATGAGATTGCTTCGGTTTTACCTCGCAATGACGTGAGATCCCCGAAGGGAGGCTCTCAATGACTCCTCGCCCCGCGCTCCTTGCCCCAGTTTTTTTGAGCATTGTTGTTTGTACCTACAACCGGTGCGAGAGCTTGAAGGACACGCTCCGTTCCGTCGCCCAGCAGGTTTTGCCGGCGGGTGTCGGTCTCGAGGTTGTCGTGATCGACAACAACAGCACAGACGGGACGAAAGCGGCGGTCGAACAGTTCGCCAAGAGCGCGCCGTTTCCGGTCCGCTACGTTCTCGAGAAAAGCCAGGGGATCGGCTACGCGAGGAACCGGGGGCTGATGACCGCGCAGGGCGACTACATCCTCTTCATGGACGACGACGCGGTGGCCGAATCCGAATGGGCGGCTTCGGTTTACCGGTGCTTCGAGGAAACCCAGGCCGACATCGTGGGCGGCAAAATCATTCCGTTGTGGACGACCGCGCGGCCCGAATGGCTGACTAACGACTTGCTGGGGCCGATGCCCCGCGTAGATTACGGGCCGGAACGGAAGAAGCTTGGCGAAGGGGCCGTGTTCCTGACCACCAACTGCTCGCTCCGCCGCTCGAAGATCGCGAAACTCGGAATGTTCGACGTCACATTGGGCCGCAAAGGGAACCGCTGGATAGGGGGCGAGGATTGGGAGCTCTGCTGGCGTTGGGAGAAACAAGGAGCGGCGATCTACTACGAGCCGTCCGCTGTTGTCCGGCACAAGGTCGGCGCCGAGCGCGTCACCCCCGAGTTTTACAGGAAGTGGTTCGTGGACATCGGCTACACTCAGGCCCACCAGACGGATTGGAAGTGGCACCACGCGCTGAGCATCATTCCGGCCTGGCGGTGGGGAAAGTTAATCGAGGCAGGTATCTGCTACGCCAAAGCCCGCAGGGCCGGCAACGAAAACCGGCTTTTGCAGGCGGAGCTCTGGTGGCGGTTTCAGACCTCTTTTCTTAAGGAACGGGCGGCCCATTGGAGGGGTCGTTTGCGCGGCGCCGACACGCCCGCCTGCCCGTTCTCAAAAGCGTAGGTACTTCGTCAGATTGCCGCGCCCTTCGGGCTCGCAATGACAGCAAAAAGTCGTCATTGCGAGGAGCCTCAGCGACGAAGCAATCTCGCAATGGCAGCATTTATTTAAGGAGAATAAAAAATGAGTATAGCGGAATCTAACATTCGAACGACAATCGTAGTTGTCCCCCGGGAGAGCTTCAACTCATTCCCCGAGGTGGTGAAAGAGGTTTATCAGAAGACCTCGCCGATCTTCAAGATGATCGTCATGGAAGGGAACTCCCCGGAATGGGTTCGCAAACAGCTCCGGGAGTTGGAGAAGACCAATCCGAACTGCACAATCGTCTGGTCCGACCGGTTCCGCTATCCGCATGAATTCGTCAACGAAGCGATGAAGCTGATTGATACCGAGTACGCGGTCTTCATTGACAATGACGTCGAGGTCGAGAAGGGCTGGTTGGAAGCGTTGGTGGCCTGTGCCGATGAGGAGAAAGTGGGATGCGTCCATCCGATTTACCTCACCGTGAAGCTGACCGACCCGACCAAGAAGATTCACCTCGCGGAAGGGGTTACCTATCGGAAGCGGATGTCCAGCGGCAAGTGGATGGTGGACAGCATCTCCTCTTTCTCTGGCAGGTCGCTCGACCAGTACCCCGACCCGCGCCGCAAGGAGTCGGAGTTCTTCGAGTGGCACGGAGTGCTGTTTCGGAAGTCCCTGCTCGACAAGATCGGGCCACTGGACGACCTGAACATCGCCGAGCACATGGATTACTCGTTCCGGATCACCCGGGCGGGAGAGAAGATCCTCATCGAGCCCAAAGCGGTCGTGGCGTACGAGTATGAGAGGATCTTCACGCTGGATCCCGATTCGAAGCGGTATTTCCTGTTCCGCTGGGACGTCAAGAAATCCGAAGAGTCTCTACGGAAATTCTGCGCCAACTGGGACCTAGCGCCCGAATCGATCGCGCGGCGGCTCCATTGGGTGAAGGAGCATTCCACGAAGGTGCGGCACTCGCTCCTTTGGTCCCGGATTATCAACAAGGTCCGGCGGACCCTCGGCATGGCCAACATGCCGTTCTCGCGTGAGCCTAAGCCGAATTTCCCGGAGCTGGAGGCGCTTCAGCAGACGTACGGCGTTGCACAGACCCGCGAAACCGTCGGCGCCGCGAACTGACCGCGCGGGAAAAATAGGAGCATCTCTCATGAACTCTCCTCGCGTGAGCGTCATCATTCCAACATACAATCGCGCTCCCATGCTTCGAGAAGCTCTCGAGAGCGTTCGCCGGCAGAATCTCAAAGAGGTCGAGATCATCGTGGTTGACAGCGAGTCCACCGATGAGACGGCGCAGGTGGTCCGGGAGTTCCAACCCGGGGTCAAGTATCTGCTTCAGAAGCGGCTGGGGGTTTCAGCCGCCCGCAACTACGGGATCGAGCAGGCAACGGCCCCGTACATCGCTTTCCTGGACTCAGACGATCTCTGGATTGTTCCGGAGAAGCTGGAGCGACAGATCTCTTTCCTCGAGAAGAACCCGGATGTGGGGCTGGTGTACGCCCGGCTTTGGTCCTATCACGTGGACCATCCGGCCGACCGGCGGCTCGACCCTTGCGCGACTCCGGCCGTTTCCTTTAAACAGCTATTGAACGGCCCGAACACGGTTACCACCTCTACCGTTGTGGTCCGGCGCAGTTGTTTCGAGAATGTCGGGGTTTTCAACTCCGACATCCAGGCCGCGGAGGATCATGAGCTGTGGCTCCGGATCGCCAAGAAATACCGGATCGCTTTCATGGAGGACGCTTTTTCCGAATACCGGCGCCACCACGCCGGCAGTATCAACTCGGATTCTCCCCGGATGCTCGACGGCTATCGCCGCTATTTCGAGATCATCCTGAGGGAATACCGCGCGGATCTGGATGCCCCGCGTGTTGCCGAGCAACAACTGGCCAAATTCGAGTATTTGTGCGGTACCACCGCCCTCAAGAGGGGAGAGCCGCGCAAGGCCTTGGCCCTCATCAGCGCCGCGCTGAAGCGGGATTTCCGGCTGGGGACCCAGTTTATTAAGGAAGAGTCTTCCTGGACCAAGAAGCTGTGGCTCCCGATCAAACCGTACGCCGCGCTGGCCGCTTCGGCCATCCGGTCGATCGCTTAAATGGAGAACCCCATGGAAAAAGTGACCATTATCGTCGACGCGCGTAACCGCTTTTCCACGACAACCCGCTGTTTTCAAGAGCTGATCGCCAATACGCCCTCCGATCACGACATCATCGCCGTCATGGGAGGGGCTCCAGCGCGTCTTCAGAAGGAGTGGAAAACCCGCTTCGGCGACAAAATCCGTTTCATTTTCAAGCAGGAGTTTCTTAACCAGCCGCAGGCCCACAACATCGGCCTCAAGACGGCGAAAACCAAGCTGGCTGTGATCATGGATAACGACGTCTATGTCCGTCCCGGATGGCTCGAACCTCTCATCCAATGCCAGAAGGAGACCGGCGCGGTCATGGTGGCCCCGATCATCCTGGAGCCGGGAGAGATCATCCACGCCCTGGGCAACGATCTCTACATCACCGAGAAGCACGGCAAGCGCTATGCCCTGAAGGTTTTTCACTACCACGGGATGATTCTGGGGGAGCGCTCCAATCTCAAGCGCCGCCGGATTGATTATGCCGAGATCCATTGCCAACTGGTGGCCGTTGAGCCGACCCTTCGCCTCAACGCGCTGGATGAGAAGATCCTTGAAGGGCCGGAAATGGATTCCGGGCTGACCTGGGCCAAGGCCGGACTCGAGTGCTGGGGGGAACCGGCCTCCACCGTTTTTCTCCACCTGAAAGCACCTATTTTGGTCGACGACCTCCGGCTTTTCATCTGGCGATGGGACATGCGTGGCGTCCTCGAGGGCTACCGTTATTTCGAGAAAAAGTGGAACCTCGACATGACCGAGTACGGGGCTTTCCGGAATTTCCTTCTCGGATACAACCATCAGATCGGATGGCTGCCCAGAATGTTTCCGTCGCAGTGGGCCCTGACGCTGGACAAGAGGATCGGCGGCATACGGGGGATTTGGGCGGACATCCGCCGGATCCCGAAGGACCGGTATCGAAGATACAGGGCCAGGAAGTTGGGTTATTTTGAGTGGCCCGTTCCGGCTGAATCGAGGGAGAAAACGAGTGCTTATTAGCGTCGTCGTCTGCACCTATAACCGGTGCGAAAGTTTGAAAGAAACGCTCCGGGCTTTGGCAGGGCAGGTCCCTCCGGTGGGTAACCAGCTTGAGATCATCATTATCGATAACAACAGTACTGACGCAACTCAGGCCGTTGTTTCTCAGGCAGAAAATGATTCTCCGTATCCGATATGTTATTTCTTTGAGCCAAAACAGGGCGTAAGTCATGCGCGGAATATGGGGATTCGCATGGCGGGCGGGGAGTATATCGCGTTTATTGATGATGACGAGACCCCTGATCCTCAATGGGTCAAGGAGCTCCATGAAGCGCTTATCACCTACTCGGCTGATTGCGTTGGGGGTCCTATTCATCTGAAATGGTATCAGGCGCCACCCTCCTGGATACTGGCGCATAATCTTCAGCCCGACCTTGGATTCATTGACAGAGGGAATGGGATTATCGTTGCCGATAAAAAGGCAGATGAGGCTTTCTTGAACGGTGGAAACATTGCTTATCGGAAATCTTCCTTGAATCAGGTGGGTTTGTATCGCTCTGATTTGGGTGTCTCAGGAAAGAGGTTGATGCGCGGAGAAGACTCCGATCTGGTGCAGCGCTTTATTCAGGGCGGGAAAAAGGTCCTCTATACGCCGAAAGCCATTGTTTATCACAGAATCTTGCCTGATAAAATAAAGCGGTCTTATTTTCGAAGAATTAAATTCAGAGGTTTTTGGTCCTTGTCGTTGATGTCGGCTTCTGTAACGCGGCATGTCAGCAACGGTGTTCCAGGCTGGCTTGTTCGTGAATGTTTTCAGAATGGGTTTCGGGCTGTCAGCAGCTATCTTCGCGGAATGCGCGAGCCTGGATTTCGATACGAGCTCATATTTTGGGCCCAACTTGGACAGGTTGTAGGTGGTGTAGACAGGATATGCCGCAGGAAATGAGTTACCTCGAGGTTAAGCCAGATAATATCGCAAAAAGAGCTCAGCTTCTTCTGTGTGTGGTTGCGTCGTTACTACTGATGCACTTTTTGAGCGTAATTATTGGTGAGGATCGTAGCTGGCAACTGAACAGGTTGTTTAATTTAGATTTGGAAGGGAATATTCCAAACTGGTTTTCTGGAATTTTATTGGCCATCTGTAGTTTGGAGGCTTATGAGTGCTCCAGGTGGTCTCCTATCAATAATCACGTGCTCACATGGCGGGCGGCATCGATAGCATTCATGTTATTTTCTTGTGATGAGATTTCTCAAATACACGAATATTTAGCGGTGATATTGCAGCGCGAGGTATTTCGTTGGGATTTTCTGCTTAACTCCAATGTGACCCTGTGGCAGATAACGGTTGGGCCTTTCGTTCTGCCGTTAGTCATTTGGTTGACGGTGAGTGTGGCGCAATCGGTTAGGGGGTCAAATTTAGCGGCCCGTTTTCTTGGTTGTGGGGTATTGCTTTATGTGGTGGGTATTTTTCTTCTGGAATTGACGATTGTGCCTCTTTATAACAACCCCAGTCTTGCTTTTCTAAAAGAGATGGAGATCTTCCTGGAAGAGGGTTTTGAGATGTGTGGGGTAGTCATGATTCTTGCTGGGCTGGCACATCACAAGATGTACTTGTCCAATCAGATGGGAATGAGCCAGGGAGAATCGACTTCTGCCTATTTAAAGGAAGATTATTAGTGATGGAAAAAGTAACGATCATTGTTAATGCGCGGGACAGGTTTTCTCCCACCGCGAAGTGTATGGAGTTCCTTTTTGCCAATACGCCGGAATCGGTCGACTTCATCGTCGTCATCGGCGGCGCCCCTGAACACTTAAAAAAACAATGGATGGAGCAATTCAGCGGGAAGGTGAAGTTCCTCTTCCGTCCCGAATTCCTCAACCAGTCTCCGGCCCGCAACATTGCTTTGCGGGAGGCGAAGACCCGCTTGGCCGTGCTGATGGACAACGACAATTATGTCCGGCTGGGATGGCTTGAGGCGATAGTCAAGTGCCAGCAGGAAACCGGGGCGGCGCTGGTTGTCCCGATCATCCTTGAACCCCCCCGGAAGATCCACACGGCCGGCAACGATCTCTACGTCACTTCTGAGAACGGCAAAGAGTACGGGCATAAGCATCTGCGCTACCACGGCATGGTTTTAGGCGAGAAATGCAATCTTAAGCGTCAGAGAGTGGACTATGCCGAGCTGCACTGCCAGCTGGTCGAAGTAGAGCCAATGCTGAAATACGGCGCGTATGACGACAATATCCGCGAGGTGGGTGAAGTCGACCAGGGAATGATCTACGCCAAGGCTGGGCTCGCCATGTGGTTTGAGCCGGGGTCGGTGGTGCTCTACGACTTGGGCGGCCCGATCTATGCCGAGGATATCCGGGTTTTCGCCTGGCGCTGGGACATGCGCGGTATTTTGGAGGGGTACAAGCATTTTGATCGCAAGTGGGGGATGGACATTACTGAGCACGGAGGTTTTAAGGATTTTCTTCTGCATTACAACGCCCAGATAGGTCTCATCCCCCGTTTGTTTCCGACTCGATTTGCTCTATGGTTCGATAAAAGAATAGGTGGGGTTAGGGGAACCTTTAAGGATGTTGTCTCTGTTCATAAAAGAGTATTTCGCCATTGGAAGAAAGGGTATTTAGGTTATAACGATTGGTTGGCTGAGGATAAAAAGACAGAGGCGGTTCAATGATAAGTATTGTCGTTTCCACTTATAATCGCTCAGCTAGCTTACGGGATACCTTGCATGCGCTTAAAAAACAAATACTTCCCGACAGCCTGAAGCTTGAAATTGTTGTTGTGGATAACAATAGCAGAGATGCGACCCCCACAGTCGTTAAGGAGGAGGCGGGAAGTAGCCCATGGCCCATTCGCTATTATTTTGAGCCTTCCCAGGGAATAAATTTCGCTCGCAATCGTGGAATTAAAGAAGCCGAGGGAGAGCTGATTGCTTTTACGGATGACGATGTGCTTCCGGAATCCGATTGGATTTTGGAATTATGGAAGGCGGCAGAGGGGTTTGGTGCGGACTGTGTTGGAGGGAAGGTGCTTCCATTATGGTTAAAGCCGAAGCTTCCTACCTGGATGGAATCAGAGCGGATTCAGAAGCACTGTTTAGCTGTATTTGCTTTACTTGATCGCGGGAATGAGGTCATTGTTGCTGATTCGAACGATGCCAATTTCTTATTTGGAGGAAATATTGCCTATCGGCGGGATGCGATAAAAGACATAGGTCTGTTCAGAACGGATTTAGGGCCACGAGGGTCTCTTCCTATGCGGGGGGATGATACCGAAATGATGGCTCGGGCATTTAAGAAGAAGAAGAAAGTCATCTACGTTCCTTCGGCGGTTGTGAGACATAAAGTTCAGCCGGAAAGAATGAAGATGTCTTATATCAGACGCTGGACGTTCTTCTCAAGTTTTTCTTCCGTGAAGATGCAGGATTTTTCTCGGCGTATTCCGCCATGGTTTGTCTCCGAATGTTTGTTTGACGGCATTAAGGCCGTCTGTGCATATCTGCGATTTGATTCTGTGGCTGGGGTAAGAAATGAACTTTTATTTTGGGAGCGCCTTGGTTGTGTGGTCGGGGTTTTGGATCAGAGAATTAGCTTAAATACGAAAGCCGAAAAATGAGACAGTTATCTAAAGTTGGTATTTTAAAGAAAGCGGGGCACAAGTTTTTGAAGGCAGTCTCGCGTCCTGCCACAGCTAGGAAATTTGTGAGGGAAATTGCAAATACGATTGTAGATTTCGGAGATGAGCCATTTAGACTGACTTCGATCTCGCTTAGCCAGGTGTTTTCCGGAATTGATCAGAAAGATTTCCCACTCACGATTCGGCCGCCCAAAAGCCACGAATTGCCGCTCGAGGAATATTGCTCCATTGCTGTTCTCGTGCAACATTTAAAACCGTCGATTATTTTCGAGATTGGAACACATAAAGGGCGAACCACACGCTTAATAGCCGAGTCTGTTGACGGTAACGCTCGAATTTATACGCTCGATCTTCCTCAGTCGGAATTAGAGAAGGGAGAATGCTTTTCGGAATCCAATCGTTGGATTGTGGGACAAGAATTTCTAAATGCGCCTTGTGCATCTAAGATCACCCAATTTTATGGAGACACTAAGAGATTTAATTTTTCGCCATTTGATAGGGCTGTAGATCTTGTTTTTGTTGACGCGGATCACAGTTATGAGAGTGCTCGATCAGATAGTCTGAATGCCTTTAGGATGATTCGTTCTGGCGGCATGATCATATGGGATGACTATCATCCGGTATACGGACCGGGGGTCATGGAATATCTCCATGAGCTGGCGCGGGAAGTGGAGATTTTTCGTATCAGCGGTACGCGGTTGGCTTTTTATCGTGCCAAATGATTTTCAAATGAAAAAAGTAGCATACTTTCTGGTTTCCTCTGGAATCGGTGGCGCCGAGCACCATCTTTTGGCCATACTTCGACGCTTAGACCGTGCCAGATACGCACCCACCATTTACCTTTATTGTTCTAATGAGGAGGCAAAGAATCGGCTGATTTTAGAATTCTCACAAATGAAAATTTCCGTGAGATTTATAAGTTTGGAGGGAGTTCCGGGTAAGGTTCTTGTAAATAACGGCACTGTTTCTGATTCTAAGAAAAGGCAATTTCCGGCGAAGCAGCTTGTTCTTTCGTTATTACCTGAAGAGCTTGGGTTGCTTGGGGCCACCGTAAGGGATGAAGCTCATCTTGTTTGTAAAATCGCAAGATTGATCAAGCCCGAGCAAATAGACATCGCCTATTTTGTACATACCTGGTATCCGACTCCTATTCATCCCGTTATAGCAAGTTGGCTGGCAGGTATACCAATTCGGATTTCTGACTCTCAATTAGAGGCGACCTTTGATATTCGTGAGAGCTCGCTTGTGCAGAAAGTACTTACGATTATGGCGGGGCGATGTGTGACTTGCATTAAAACCATAAGCCGGCGATCTGCGGAAGTAGTTAATCGGCGGTTTTGGGTGCCTAAGGCAAAAGTACGGGCTGTTTCGATACCAGAGATAGAGCTTGGGCAGTTTTTTAAAGTTAAAGATATTGATAGGGTTTTGGCAAGAAAAAAGTTTGGCATAGCGCACTCGCAGCGAATTGTAACCGTGCCCGGAAGATTGTCTCCTGAAAAGGGCCACGATGTATTTATGGACGCCATCGAAAAATTAGGATGTGAACTTCCGGGTGTCGTGTATTTATTTGCGGGAGACGGGCCGTTGCGAAAAAAGTTGCAGGAACAGGTTATCTCTAGGGGTTTGGATCGGATCAGGTTTTTGGGTTTTCAGCAGGATATGGCGATGGTTTTTGCGGCTTCAGATATAGTTGTCATCCCATCATTCTTTGAGGGAGGGCCGTATGTTCTCGCAGAAGTAATGGCGGCAGGAAGGCCGATAATTTCAACGGATGTTGGTTTTGTTCGTGAGTTGATGAGCAACGACATTGGTCGAGTTATTCCTCCGGGTGATTCGGGGAGCTTGCGGCTTGTTCTGAAAGAATTATTGTCTTTAGATGATTCGGTTTTGTGCCGAATGGGTCAAGCTGCTCGTTCGAAAATCTCCCTAATGTATTCGGAGGAGAAATTGCGAAACCAAATGTTCCAATTTTATAGTCCCTCATGAAAATATTGTTTCTTTCTCTTCTTCCGTATCCTCCCAATGCTGGCGGCAGAATGAGAGGGTTTGCTCTTCTTAAGTATTTTGCTACGCGAGGTTCCGTATCTTTGCTGGCGGAGGTTGGGGGTGGCCTGAACGATTCAGAATATTCAGCAGCTTTGAATCAGTATAGCGAGAAAAGCGTATTTGTGGTTAGGGGCGATCGGCGCATTCCAATCCCCGGGTTTTGGTGGAAGGACAGGGTTTCGGGATTTTTAGCTACAGTGCCTTGGGAGTTGGGTTACGCGCCTTTACCGGAATTCGAACGCAAGTTGTCAGAAATTAAACTGGAAACATTCGATTTAATCGTGGCTAATCGTATTTGTTTTGCCGAATACCTAGTAAAGCTGAAAAACGGAAATGAATTTTTAAATAAAACAATTGTCGACGTGGATGACGTAATATTGCGTCAATATGAACAGAGAGCCGCAGCGGCCCCATCGCTATCTAAGCGAGTAAAACATTCTGTGGGGGCGATGATTTTGAAGCGGCATTACAAGAACATTCTCGCCAGAGTCCATAGTTGTTTTGTTGCTTCTCATATTGACAGGGAATACCTGCTTAAAAACGGAATTTCGAAGAGAGTTTTTTTGATTCCTAACAGCATTGAGGTGGATAATTGTAAAAGTGAAGCCCTGCTTTCATCGGGGCCGCCTAATTTAATGTTTGTTGGGAGCTTAGATTATTGGCCGAATGAGGAGGCTGTAATTTTCTTTTGTGAACGGATTTGGCCTATTATCAAAAAGCGCATTCCGGATGTTCGATTTACAGTAGTTGGTTCGGGGTTGTCGACACGTATTCTATCTATTATTGAAAAACAGGAAATTGACCTTGCGGGGTTTGTTCCTTCTGTAGGGCCCTTTTACGAGAAAGCAACCCTTTGCGTGGTGCCTCTCTTAAACGGTACGGGGACAAGAATTAAAATTCTTGAAGCAATGGCTTATCGAAGACCAGTTGTTTCAACAGCCATTGGCTGCGAGGGTCTGCATGCTGTTCATGGTGAGAACATTTTGATTGCCGATGATGCCGAAAGATTTGCAGAGTGTTGCGTAAAGCTGATTCAAAATGTCCACCAGAGGGAATATCTTGCTAATAATGCATTCGAATTTGTGAAGAGAAATTACGACTCGTTATCTTTTAAAAAAGCGATGGAGGATTTCTGTAACAGCTATGAAAATCGCCATAATCGCTCCTGAAGTCTTTCCCGTTCCGCCGGTCAAAGGCGGCGCGGTTGAAACCGTTATAGAGGAAGTCGCGGCCCTGATGGCGAAACCGTATCTGGGACTACTCTGGTGCACGGCACGAGGCGTCACCCTTCGACAAGTTCAGGGTGATCGGGCGGGCTCAGCACGAATGGAAAATTATGCCAGCCGTTAGTGTGATCATCACAACGTATAACCGGGCCGGACTGCTGGTGGAGGCCATCGAGAGCGTTCGCTCACAGACGTACGCCGACTGGGAGCTGATTGTGGTAGACGATGAGTCCGGCGATTCCACGTCGCAAGTGATGGAAGAGTGGGTCCGGCGGGATGCACGGATCCGATATGTCCGGCAGAAGCATGCCGGTGTAGCGGCGGCCCGGAACCGGGGCATTTCAGAGGCGCGCGGAGAATTCCTGGCGTTTCTTGATGACGATGACGAGTTTCTTCCGGAGAAGCTGGCGGTGCAGTCGGACTATCTGCGGCGACATCCGGCGGCCGGCTTTGTTTATTCGCAGATGGAGGTGGCCAATCCCGGCCGGATGGTGATTGAACCGCAGGCGGAGGCGGCAGTCCGGAATCTGGCCGAGCTGTTCGACCGGTGCCTGATCCGGCCCAGCGGCGTCCTCTGCCGGTCGGGAATCCTGCATCAAGCGGGGGAATTTGACGCTTCTGTCGAACCCTGCGAAGATTATGATCTGTGGCTGAAAATGGCGGCGCTGGCGCCGTTCGGTTTCATCGAACGGCCTTTGGCCCGGTACGGGGTTTTGCCGGGGAGCGCCAGCAAGAATTTTGTGCGGCAGAACAGGAAGCGGGCTATCCTGCTTAAAAGGGTACGGGTCAACCCGGTGGTTGGTGTCACCTTTTGGGGAAGGCGCCGGCGTTTGGGGGCCAACGAGTACCGGTTGGCCCGATTCTACCGGGACAACGCCGAGCATCTGAAGTCGACGAAGTGCCTGATACGGGCAATTCTTGACTATCCATTGATTGGACTGACAATGGCCCAGCCAAAACCGGCGGGGTTGGGTTTGGTTGCGGCCATTGTGAAGCCCTATTTGGCTGTATGGGTTTGTGCGGCAAAAGCCATTGTTTGTTTCAGGCGACAACCCATTGTGGAGAAGACATGAAAATTGCGATCGTTGCTCCTGAGGTTTTCCCCGTTCCTCCGGTACGCGGAGGGGCGGTCGAGACTGTTATAGAGGAAGTGGCGGCCCGGCTTACGGGCCATGAGGTGTCTGTTTTTGGGATCGCGGATGCCGGCCTTCCGGCCGAGGAACAAAAGGGGAACAGGGTCTATTTCCGCTGGAAGAGGGGGCCGCTCGGCCTCATCCTTTTGGCGAGCTGGAAATCCCCCTGGAAACAGAGCGGGTCGCCGCTCTATTACCGGCCGTACGCGAACTGGGTTGCCGCGGG
Organism: uncultured Planctomycetia bacterium; assembly: GCA_964373715.1. GTDB lineage: Bacteria > Omnitrophota > Gorgyraeia > 1-14-0-20-64-10 > 1-14-0-20-64-10 > CAMTXI01. The sequence goes on from CAYJVR010000010.1 coordinate 60,108, forward strand.
ATTGCGCCGGCTTAAGCCGGATGTGATCTGGGTGCACAGCCGCGTCCAGTTTGTCCCGGTATTCCGGGAGGCGGCGCCGAACGCGAAAATCATCCTCTCTCTGCACAACGAGAGCAACCTGCAGGGGGACAAAGTTTGGACCGACAAGGCGGTGGATGCTTGCGATCTGATCACCGGTTGCAGCCGCTACTTGACGGAGCAGATCGCCGAGAAGCGCCCTGCGACCGCGGCGATGGTTGTCCCTTTGCCCAACGGAGTTGATCTGTCCGGTTTCGCCCCGTATTGGACGAAGGCGGAGGAAAGAAAAACCCTGAGGGTGAAGCACAACCTGCCTGCCGATGGGCCGGTGGTCCTTTTCGCGGGCCGGCTGGTCGAGGAGAAAGGGGCCCATCTGCTGATTGACGCTTTCAAAAAAGCGGTTACGGATAAATGGGGCCGCGTGCAGGGGACGGGGGACGGCGGAGCGGTCCTGCTGATTGTGGGAAGCACCACATTTTCCGACGAGCAGTCCACGCCGTATGTTGAGAAGCTCAAGGAGCAGGCAAAAGGGTGGGAAAACCGGATTCGGTTCGTCGGGCATGTGTCGAGAGAGGAGATAGCCTCCTATTTCCTGATGAGCGATATCCTGGCCTTTCCCTCTGTGTGGAAGGAGCCGTTCGGTATGGTGATCCTCGAGGCGATGTCCTCCGGCCTGCCGGTCGTGGCCTTCGATCAGGGGGGGCCCGCCGAAATTGTCCAGCACGGCGTGGACGGCATCCTTGTCCAGCCGGACAGGGGGGTGGATGGGTTTGCCGAAGCTCTCTCGTCGCTGATCAAGGACCCTTCGATCTGCGAGAAGTTCGGGCATGAGGCCCGGCGCAAGGTGGAACAGCGTTTTAACTGGGATGTGATGGCGGGCAAGCTTGTCGGTTATGCCGGCGCGGGCAGGCCGGCCAAGGTGCTGATCGCCGAGTCCGGTTCCGGTTTCGGGGGAAGCGCCCGGTATCTCAACGATTTGCTTGCCCTGCTGGACCGGCAGAAGTACACCCCCTACGTGCTTGCCGCGGAGGAGGGGCCGTTCATCAAGCAGGTGAAGAAGCAGGGTGTCCGGGTGACCGTTAAACCGCAGTGGCGGTTTAAGGAGGGAGTTTCCGGCCTGATTCAAGTCGCGGCGGTTGCGCCCGGCATTATTTTATGGCTGAAGAAGAACGGGTTTCGGCTTGTCCACCTGAACAACGAAATGCTGTCGCATCTGCCGCTGTTGGTCGCGGCGAAGCTGGCCGGCTGTAGGGTGGTGTGCCACCTGCACGGCTGGAGGCCGCTGACAAAAACGGAGAAGCTGGCGGTCCGGTTTGTGGACGAATTTATCACGATCAGCGAAGCGGGGGCCATTTATTACCGGGAACAACTGCCGGGCCGGAAAGTGGAAGCGATTCCGAACGGCCTGAGGATCGACGGGCAGACCGGTCAGCTGGACAGTCAGCGCGCTCAGAAGAGGTCTGCCGTCGGGTTGACCTCCGGCGATATTGCTGTGGCAATCGTGGGGCGTCTTGTCCCCTGGAAAGGGCAGGAGGTTTATCTTCAGGCTTTGGCCGACCTGATTGGGCGGCATCTGCCGGTTGTTGGTTTGGTGGTAGGCAACGATCAGGAGCCCGGCCAGCCGTTCCTGGCGAAGCTGAAGGCGGTGGCGCAGGAGTTGAAGATTGAGAGAAGGGTCCGGTTCGTCCCGTGGCAGGAGGACATCTGGCCGATCTACGCGGCGGCCGACCTGGTGGTGCATGCCTCCACACAGCCGGAGCCGTTCGGCCTGGTGATTTTGGAAGCGATGGCGGCCAAAAGGCCGGTTATCGCCACCTCGGCGGGGGGGGTGCTGGATGTGGTGATCCATGAGGAGACAGGCATCCTCGTCCAGCCGGGGGATGTGAAGGCGTTGTCCGATGCGATCTATAAGCTGATCACCAGCCCCGGTTTTTCGTCGGGGTTGGTGAACCGGGCCCATTACCGGGTGCGGAACGATTTCACGATGGATAAGAATGTCGCCCAGGTCATGGCGGTGTATGAGGGGTTGTTAAGACGTTAGCCAGTTAGCGGGTTAGCGAGTTCGCGGGTTAACCGGCAAACAGGCCAACTCGCGAACATTTTGTTTCATAACGATTGGTAAAAATAAAAATGCTTCCAGGGATGGCGGCTCCCCGCTCCAGTCCGAGAGCCGGCAAAAAATTCTCTCTCCAGATTGATAAGCGGATTTGGCCGATGATTATGCTGATCGGCCTTTTCGGTTTCATCGTCGTCAAGGAGGTTTCTCTGCCCCCGGCTGTCATGGCTGCCTGCGGTGGGTTGGCCCTGCTGGGACTTTTGATGACTGGGCTCCAGCGCCCGGAGATCCCGCTCTACGTGCTGGTGATCTACATGCCGTTCAGCAGGGTCCTGGCGGGGGATTTCGGCACCGAGGCTTTTGCCTTCAACATGACGAACATCCTGATCGGGTGGGTTGTGATCGGCTACGCGATCAAAAGCTCGAATAGACCCGAAAAAGTCCCGATGGGTTCTCCTCTTAACAAGGTGATCCTCTTCTTTTGCTTGATGGGGGCTCTTTCTCTTGTCCGGGCCGGCTTCGAGTACGGCGGGGAGTATTTTTCCGAGTTCATTCCCCAGCTTAAACAGTGGCTGACGCCGGTCATGCTTTATTTTCTGGTGCTCTGGGTTGTCCGGGACAAGAAGATGATCAAGACGGTGGCGACCCTGATCATGGTGGTGATGACGGTGGTGGCCCTGATGGCGATCCGGGACTACATCGAAATAGGGGACACCGACCTCGAGAAAGCGAGGATCGGCGGCATTGCGGAGCACTCGAACACCCTCGGGGCCTTTTTTGTTTACTATATGTTCCTCTTCTACGGATTCCTGCTCATCTTTTATAAAAAGGCCAGGACCTGGCTGTTGATGATCCCGTTCCTCCTTTGTTTCCGCGGGATCATGGTGACCTTTTCCCGCGGCGCCTACCTCGGGTTTGCGGCCGGGGCCTTTACGGGAGCCTTTTTCCGGAGCAAGGCGCTGTTCGCGGCGATGCTGTTGGGGGCGCTTTTTATCGTCGTGGTTCCGGGGGTTTTGCCGGCCGGTATCCGCTACCGGATGAGCCAGACGGTGGAGCACAAGTCGGGTCTTTACCAGCCGGAGACCCTCGAAGAGGGCCTCGAGGCAAGCGCTTCAATCCGTTTAAAGATCTGGAGAGGGGCCATCCAGATGATCAAGGACAACCCGATGTGGGGGGTCGGTTACGGCGCTTTTCCGGCCCATATCCCGGCCTACACGCAGGGGCAGACACCGGCGATGGATGCCCACAACAGCTACCTGCTGATCGCTGCCGAGATGGGCCTGCCGACGCTGGCGGTATTCCTCATTGTATTGCTGATGGCGATGTATTACGCCTGGTGGCTCTACCGGCGGGCGACCGATCTGGTCATCAAGGCGATCGCGCTGGGGGTCCTTTCCGGGTGGGGCGGTCTTTGGGTGACCAACATGTTCGGTTCCCGCATGGATGATCAGGCGGTGGCCAGCTATTTCTGGATCCTCTGCGCGCTGATCATGCGGGGTATCCACCTACAGCGTCAGGAGATGAAGGTTCAACGGTTAGCCGGTTCGCGGGTTAGCCGGTTAAAGGTGTCGTGATGGAAACGGCCGCCAACAGGCAAACTCGCAAACTCGCAAACTCGCAAACGCTGGGATTCATCCTCAGCCAGTTTCCCCGCTACGACGAGGCCTTCATCCTGCGGGAGTTGGTGGAATTAAGTAAGAGGGGCGAGGGGCACGGAGCGAGAGGCACGATCATTTTCTCGTTGAGGCCATGCAAAGACAAGGTGATCCACGAGCAGGCGAAGGCTCTGCAGCCGAAAACGGTCTACGCCTCGTTCTTCTTTTCGTTCCGGGTGTGGGGGAGCAGTTTCTTTTTTCTGAGCCGGTCTCCGGGGAAATATCTGTCGGCGCTGGGATGGGTCGTCAGCCGCCATTGGAATCGCCCGGTGATTTTGCTGAAGAGCCTGGTTCTTTTTCCGAAGACGGTCCATTTCGGCAGGCTGGCTGTGGAGAGGGGTGTAACACACCTGCACGCTTTTTGGGCGACCTACCCGGCCACCTCGGCGGTCGTGATCGAGAAGCTGACCGGCATCCCGTACAGCCTCTCAGGCCACGCGCACGACATCTACACTGAGAACCCGGCGTTGGCCGAGAAGATCGGCGGCGCCCGGTTCGCGGTCACCTGCACGCAGGAGAATAAAAGGTATTTGGAGAAGAAAGTTAGCCAGTTGGCGAGTTGGCGAGTTAGCGGGTTGACTGGCAAACCGGCGAACGGGCAAACCGGCGAACGGGCCAACCGGCAAACTCGCAAACCCGCAAACCCGCAAACCCGCAAACCCGCAAACATCTTTGTGAACTACCACGGAGTGGATATGGCCCGGTTTTCCCCGGCGGCGAAATCGGAGCAGGGGCCGTGCCGGATTTTGGCGGTCGGCTCCCTTTTGCCCTGCAAGGGGCTGGAGACCCTCATCGAGAGCTGTGGGATTTTAAAAGAGGCCGGCTTCAATTTCCACTGCACCGTTGCCGGCGGCGGCCCCCTGGAGGGAGATTTGCGCGATTTGATTGCCCGGCATGGGTTAAATGAGCAGGTTGCCATCACCGGCTATGTCAGCCAGGAGGCGGTCGCCTCCCTTTACAAGCAGGCGCACCTGTTTGTCCTGCCGCTGGTGTCGAAGATCCACTGGGGGATACCGAACGTTTTGATCGAAGCGCTGGCGACGAAGACCCCGGTCATTTCCTGCAATTTGCCCTCGCTGAAAGAGCTTGTGGAGCATGGAAAAAGCGGGTGGGTCATCCCGGAGAATGACCCCAAGGCTCTCGCTGAAATCGTGAAACAGCTCTGGGAAGACCCGGCGCTGAGGGAGAAGCTGGCCGAGGCCGGCTACAAGCGGGTGGCGGAGAGCTTCTCACTCGACGTGACCGGCCGGAGGTTGAGAGAGATCTTTGAAAATGGGGCGGGGGGCGAGAGCAGTTGGCCGGTTCGCGGGTTTGCCGGTTCGCCAGTTAACCCGAAAACTGGCTAACCCGCAAACTGGCTAACTGGCAAACTCGCCAACTGGCGAACTGGCTAACGGGAAAAATATGGAAAAAATTCTACGAGGCATTTTGAGCGATGTTTCTTACGGAGTGATCCGGCTGGCGGGCCGGGCCGGCTCCGGTTTGCGGGTCCTGACGTATCACCGGGTCACCGACGCCCATCCGGACGACCGGCTCTGCGTGCCCGTCGGCCGGTTTGCCGAGCAGATGCGTTATTTAAAGGAAGCCGGCTACCGGACGGTCTCGATGGGACGGATTGAGCGGTGGGCGGAATCGGCGCTGTTCCTTTCCGGGAAAACGGTTGGGATCACCTTTGATGATGGTTTTGAGGACAATTTTCTTTACGCATTTCCGGAGATGCGCCGCTACGGGTTCACAGGCTGTTTTTTCGTGCCGTCCGGGTTCATCCGGTCGGGGCAGGAGAAACACCCGAAAGAAGACCGGCCGATGACCTGGGCCCAGATGAAGGAGATGCTGGCGGCGGGGCAGGAGATCGGCGGGCATTCCGTGACCCACAGGAAATTGACACAGATAAATATCTCCGAACTGCCGGATGAAACCGCCGGCTGTAAAAAGGATTTGGAAGGGGGGCTCGGCTGTTCCGTTGATTTTTTCTGCTACCCGGCCGGCTACTACAACGACGCGGTCAAGCAGAGGGTGAAAGAGGCCGGCTACCAGGGGGCTTTTACCGTCGAGCCGGGACCGGTGCGTGCAGGTTCCGATCCGTTCGCGATGAAGCGGACCGAGGTGAGCGGCTTCGATTCTCTCAGGGATTTCGAGAAGAAGCTGGCCGGCGCTTACGACTGGATGCATATGGCCGTTCAGGGAGTTAGCCAGTTTACGAGTTAAAGAATGAGAATCACAAAATTTGAAGAAATAGAAGCATGGCAGGAGGCAAGGAAACTGGTCGGGAAAGTATACGGCCTGACCGGCCAGAGTCTTTTCAAGAAGGATCTTGGTTTGGCGTCTCAGATCCAAAACGCGGCTGTCTCTGTCATGAGCAATATTGCGGAAGGTTTTGACAGCGGTTCAAAAGCCGAGTTTATCCGGTTCCTGGGCTACTCGAGGCGGTCCGCTTCCGAGGTTCAATGCCAGTTGTATGTTGCGAAAGATGTGGATTACATTACGCAGGCTCAATTCGACGATGTTTATGCCCAATGCGAGAGAACGAGAATTAAAGTTTCGGCATTTCTGGGCTATTTGAAGGGGCTTCCCGTTTTGAAACCGGCAAACCGGCCAACTGGCCAACTGGTGAACCGGCAAACCGGCCAACTGGCCAACTGGTGAACCGGCAAACCGGCAAACGCATGATAAAAATCGGGTTTGTTATATGGTCTTTGGGGCTGGGCGGCGCGGAGCAGGTGGTGATCCGCCTCGCGACAGGCCTGGTCCGCCGCGGTCATGAAGTCACCGTCTTCACGCTGAACGACCCCGGTGTTTTCGCCGACAAGATGACCCTGCTCGGTATCCCGGTGATCTCCGTCGAGAAACGGGGGAAGGTGGATTTCGCCGTCTTAAGAAAGCTGGCCGGTGAGTTTCGCTCCCGAAAAATCGAGGTGGTCCATACCCATTTATGGGGCGCGAATTTCTGGGGGCGGATCGCTGCCCGGATGGCCGGCGTGCCGGTGGTGATCGCCCATGAGCATGGGATGCAGCCCTGGAGAAAGGGCCTGCATTTCTTCCTGGACCGGATTCTCGCGCCTGCCTGCGACCTGGTCCTCTTTGCCTCGCGGGAAGTGATGGAGGGGTACCGGAAAAAGACCGGTATTCCGCAGTCGAAATGCAGATTTTTGCCGAACGGGGTGGCGTGCGATTACGAAACGGAGGACAGGGAGTTTCTGCGCCGGCACATGGGATGGCTGGCCTCCGATAGGGTGATCCTTTCGGTCGGGAGGCTTTCTCCTGAGAAGGGGCATGAGGATCTTCTGAGGGCTTTTGCCGAGGTGGTCCGGCTGATGCCCCGGGCCAAGCTGGTTTTGGTCGGGGATGGGCCGCAGAGGGGCGCTTTACAGGAGTTGGGGAAACGGCTCGGTCTCGATGGGCAGGTGGTTTTTGCCGGCTTTCAGGATGATGTCAGCCGTTGGCTGATAGGAGCGGATGTCTATGTTCAGCCCTCCCGCCGGGAAGGGCTTCCTCTGGCGGTGTTGGAGGCGATGGTTCTCGGCCTGCCGGTGATCGCTACCCGGGTCGGGGATATGGAGCAGGTGATTGAGAGCGGGCAGGAGGGGTATCTCGTCCCGCCCGAGGATCCGGAAGCGATCGCCGAGAAACTGTTGGATGTGCTCCAGCACCCGGACCTGCAGGGGCCGGTGACGGCGGCGGCCCGGCGCACCGTGCAGGAAAGGTTTTCCCTCGACCGGATGGTGGAGGCGGTGGAAGAGATCTATAGGGAAGAGCTGGCCGCGAAGGCGGGGTGGAGACGATGATTGCTTGCAATGACGGGAGCGTTAACCGGTTTACGGGTTTTCGGGTTAGCGGGTTAACTGGCAAACCGGAAAACACGCGAACTGGCAAACGCTGTGTTTCAGAAAGAGGTTTTTATAAATGACCGCGGCGGCGCAGGTGATCAGGCGGGTCTTGCCGGAGATAGACGAGCGGATCTGGATTATTGCGCTCGTCGTCGGAGGGTTTGCCGCCTTGTTCATGAAGGAGGCGGGGGCCTTGCCGGTTATCGCTGCCTGCGCGGGGTTTCTTTTTCTGGCGCGGCAGAGTCCGACGATGAGCCTCTACTTTTTGGCCGCTTTCGTTCCGTTTACCCGGATGATTTCTGAGCCGGGGGAGTTCCCGAGTGTTGTGGTGACCGGGGCCGTGGCTTTCTGGACGTTCATTGTTTATCTTGTCAAACAAAAATCGCTTGAGAAACCGCTCTTCGGCTGGACCCCGATGGGTTGGCCTGTCCTGGCCTTCGCGGCGATGTCGGTCTTTTCCCTGCTGAGGGCCGGGCGAGTTTACGGGGGATGGTATATCTTCGAGCATTTTCCCCAGATGATCGGCTGGCTGATGCCGATGGTTTTGTTCTTTCTGACTTTCTGGATGATCCAGGACCGGAAGACCGCTAAGACCCTGGTCGCCGTGATGCTCGGCGTGGTGACGATCGTTGCCTTGATGGCGATGTGGGAGTACATGGACCAGGTCGGCGACAGCTTCGATTCCTCGAGGGTGCTGGCGATCTCCGACGAGCCTAACCGGCTCGGCGCCTTCTTCGTCTCTTACATGTTCCTCTTCCTCGGGTTTTTCCTCTGTTTTCCGGGCAGTCCGCTGGGGTGGGGGGCGATGGTACCGTTCCTTTTCGCCTTGAGGGGGGTGATGGTGACCTTTTCTCGCGGAGGCTATATGGCCTTCGCGGCGGCGGTGCTGGCGGCCGCCTGGTTCCGGAACAAGGCCCTTTTCTTCGCCGCCGTGGTTTTGGGGATCGTGGTTTTGTCGAACCCGGTGCTTTTGCCGGGCGGGATCCGGTACCGGATGGAGATGACCTTGGTGAAAAGCCCGGGCCAGTCGGCCGCCCCCTGGAACTGGGACCTGACCCGTCTTATGGAAGCGAGCGCCTCCAACCGTTTTGACATCTGGGACTCCTCGGTCCGGATCATCCAGGACCATACGATCTGGGGGGTCGGGTTCGGCGCTTTCCCGGGATACCTTATGGATTACTCGAACGGCCGGCAGGAGTTCGACAACGCCCATAACGCTTTTCTCATGGCCGCCGCCGAGATGGGGATACCATCGGCTGTCCTGCTGTTTCTTCTTTTCTGGATGGCGGGGGATCAGGCGGCCGGACTTTATCGTCGGACGAAGGACCGTTCCATCAGAGCGATTGCGCTGGGGTGCGCGGCCGGCGTGGTCGGACTGGCGGCGGCGAACCTGTTCAGCTATTGTTTCGGCTACCAGGAGATCACCTGTTATTTCTGGATGCTGGCAGGCCTGATCGCCAAGATGATTGTTTTGGAAAAGAAAGTTAGCGAGTTAGCGGGTTCGCCAGTTAGCGAGTTGGCGCGTTAGCGAGTTAACGGGTTAGCGAGTTTAACCGGCTAACTCGCGAACTGGCAAACCGGCAAACCAAGGTGAATGCAGATGAAAATCTCTCGTTCCGTATTTTTTAAGGGTCTTCTGGGGGTGATCCTGGTTGCCGGTGTTGTTATGACCGTTCAAGTGGACAGGAGGTTCCCCTGGCTATGGGCCTATTTATGCGACGAGTTGACCGGCCGGCCCGCCGAAGCAGTCCCGCGCCCGATCCACGTGATGTTCACGTTCGTTGACCATTTCGAACCGCATGATCAGGCGACGATGGACCGCTGGATGGAGGCCTACCCGAAGATGGCCGACCGTCACCGGGATGCCGACGGCAAAAAGCCCCAACACAGCTGGTTTTGGTTTTTCGCCCAGTCGGATGACGCGGAGAAGGCCTCCTTCCTGCGGCAGTTGGCGACACTTAGCTTCAACGGCTACGGGGAGGTGGAACTGCATCTGCATCATTGGGCCGACAATGAAAAAAGCTTCCTCGAGAAAATCGGCCGAATGATCGAGCTCTCCCGCGAATCGGGGGCTTTCGTGACGGCGAAGGCGAAGCCCAGGACATCGTTCGGTTTTATCCATGGCATGTGGGCCTTGGATAACTCGAGGCAGGGGGCTTGCGGCGTGAACAATGAGATCCAGCTTTTGAAGAAGCTGGGCTGTTACGCCGACTACACGCACCCCTCGTGGGGCAGGATGCACCCGCGCATGGTGAACCGGCTTTACTACGTCACCGACGATCCGAACAAGCCGAAGTCGTACGATTTCGGCGCTCAGATGGAGGTTGGCAAGCAACAGGAAGGGGACCTTCTGATCTTCGAGGGGCCTTCGGTCGTCCGGTGGAAAGGGATCAAGCCGGATTACGATCACGGGGACGTCACGATGGAGGAGAAACCGACGCCCGAACGGATCGCGGGCTGGATTAAAAGCTGGATCTACGTAAACGGCAGGCAGGAATGGGTCTTCGTGAAGGTGTTCACGCACGGCGCGCTGTTGAAGGACCACGACGCGGTGTTGGGGATCTGGCGTGAGAAACTCCATGAGACGCTCGAGAAACGTTACAACGACGGGAAAGATTACGTGCTCCATTATGTGACCGCGCGCGAGGCGTACAACATCGCGAAGGCGGCGGAAGCGGGGAAGACCGGCAACCCGAACGATTACCGGGATTTCCTTCTGCCTCCTTACGTGAACCGCTTTATCACCGCTTCCGCGCCGTTTGAGCCGGTCAGCGTCGAGGGAGGCAGGATCGTGGTCCGGTTCCTCTCTCCGGCGGGCGGCCGCGTGGATGTCCGCTTGAAGGGAAGCCGGGCGGAGGTTTTCGGCGCCCAGGTGATTGAGATGGCGCCCGAAGGGGACCATCTGCGGATCGGGCTGACGCCCGAGGGGGATAAGCCGGTGGAATTTATGGTGGACCGGTTAGCGGGTTAGCGGGTTAGCGAGTTTGCGGGTTGGTGGAGCGTTAGCCAGTTGGCCGGTTTGCGTGTTAGCCGGTTAAACTCGCTAACCCGAAAACTCGTTAACTCGCTAATTCGCGAACTGGCAAACCGGCAAACCCGTAAACGGGCAAACTGAAGATTCTCGCAACGACAAAAAAACGATGAAGATTTTACATGTGATTGATGATTTAGGTCTAGGCGGGGCCCAGAGGCAGCTCGTGGAGCTGCTGAAAGGCCTGAAGGAGAAAAACACTCCGCTGGAGGTGATTGCCCTCTCGACGGAGAAGACCGACTACGCGCAGTCGGTCCGGGACCTGGGGATCCCTCTGACGCTGATTTCCCAGTCCGGGAAATGGTCCTGGAGCGCTTTTTTCACGCTGAAAAGGGCGTTGAAGAGATCCCGTCCCGATATCGTGCAGACGTGGCTTTTTACCGCCGACCTGTACGGCCGTATCGCCGCGAAGATGTCCGGCGTGCCGGTGATCATCAGCACTGTTCGCTCGGTTGAGTTGGATAAGCCGGCCCATTACGTTTTGGCCGACCGGTTGCTTAATCGCTGGACCGACCGATTCATCGTGAATGCCAAAGCGGTGGGGGATGTTCTGACCGAGAGAGAAAAGGTCTCCAGGGAGAAGATTGATCTGATTTATAACGGGCTTGATTTAACCGGGCTTGACCCCGCGAAGCAGGACGGTTTTTTCCGGAAGAAACACGGGTTAAGCGCCGGCATCCCGGTAATCGGGATCGTCGGACGGTTGGCGCCGGTCAAGGACCATGAGACTTTCTTGAAGGCGGCGGCCCTTGCGGCTGCAGACTTGCCGGAAGCGGTTTTTGTGGTGGTCGGCGGCGGTCCGTTAAAAGCGACGCTTGAATCCCAGGCGAAAAGGTTAGGCCTCTCTTCCCGGGTCCGTTTCCTGGAAAGCCAGCTTCAAGTGGCGGAGGTTTACTCAGGCCTCGATCTGCTTGTCGTGAGCTCTCTCTACGAAGGGTGTTCCAATGTGGTGCTCGAGGCGATGGCGATGGGCAAACCGGTGATCGCGACGTCGGTGGGGGGGAACCCGGAGCTTGTCATTCAGGGGAAAACAGGCCTGCTTGTTCCGCCGAAGGATGCTGGGCTTTTGGCCCAAAGGATCAAGGAGATGGTTTTACAGCCTCAGAAGCGCCTTGAGATGGGCCGGCAGGCGCGCCTCATGGTCAAGGAGCGGTTCACGCTGGGGCGGATGGTGGACCAGACCGAGGCGGTTTACCGTGGGCTGATGAAGGGGAAAAAGTGAAAAGCCGTCATTGCGAGGAGGCCCACAGGGCCGACGCGGCAATCTCATGCAAAATCCATTTACGGTTAGCCAGTTTACGGGTTAACGGGTTGACGGGTTTACGGCTTAACCGGTTAGCGGGTTTGCGGGTTTTCGAGTTTACGGGTTTTCGGGTTAGCGAGTTTAACCGGCTAACTCGTGAACTGGCGAACCGGCGAACCGGCCAACCGGCGAACCGGCCAACCGGCAAACACGCGAACTGGCAAACTGCGACTCTTCGCAATGACAGAGCAGTCATTTTGCATGGACTACGGGCGTTAATCTTTTTGCTGGCGGCGGTCATTTCCCTGCGCTCCGCCCATGCCGTCCCATCGGGGGTGGTTCTATCCGATTTTGAGACGGCTGACCAGACCCGAGTCCGGTGGGTTATCCGTGATTCGGTCATTACCCGGTCTTCTTCCTACGCCAGCTCCGGGAATTTCAGCGCCAAGGTTTTCTTCCGGGATTACCCGTCTCCCAAAGTGACACTCTCCGGCTATTTACGGTTCAGTAGGGAGCGGCGCGACTGGTCTTTCTACAAAACGCTCGCGGCTGATTTTTATAATCCCTATCCGTTCAGAGAGGAGCTGGGTGTCCAGCTGAAGGACCGGGCCGGGCGCGCCTACAGGGAGCAGGTGGTTTTGCCCGCATCCTCCGCCTACGCTTTCAAGCTTCGCTTATCGGAGGTCGGCGAAAAAATTGATTTAAAGAACATCATCGAGCTGACCCTTTTCCGCTGGAACTCGGGGGGAGAGGTCAGCTTTTATCTGGATTCAATCCGCCTCGAATTGGAAGAGGCCTCGAGCCAGCCGATCCTGCGCCGGCCCGTTCCCGCCGCCGTTGTTCAGGGGAAGCGGGGTTCCGCCGCGCCTGTGCCTGGAGCGCGTAAGGTTTCCGCCGGCGCCGCTGTATCGCCGATACAGGAGCGGGTGGTTCCCGCGCCGACTCTGCAGCCGGCCGACCCCGCGATGCGGAAGGCCGATGACGGCGATGCTGACGATGACGAGGATGATGATGAGGAGGATCAATCGGCTTCCGTGACGCGTCAGCCTTTTGCGCAGACATTCGAAGAGGAGTCTCTGCCGCCGGAGCTTCCTCCGCCGGCGTTGGGCTGGAAAGCGGGGTGGACGATCAGCCTCAACAAGCTTTCACGGGAGCCCCAGGAATTCACCGGCCGGTTTAACGGTCCTGTCCAGATCTCTTTGGCCGGAGGGGAAGCGGAGGCCTTCCAGATTGTTTTGATCGGCGGGGAAAAACCGGCGAACGTCCAGGTTTCGGTCGGAGATTTGCAGCATGCCCTTTCCGGGGCGGTGTTTCCTCCGGAGTCGGTCGAGATATCCGAGGTCGGCTACGTCAGGACGAACACCCCCTATTATCCTGCGGATTACACGGGGGACTGGCCCGATCCCCTGATGAAGACCGCCGGCCGGATACAAATTCCGCCGAAAAAGGTCCAGCCGGTCTGGGTCTCGATCCGGGCGCCGCGCGGCGCGGTGGCGGGCCGTTACCAGGGGATCGTTACGATTACCGATGGTGAAGGAGGCCGGCAGGAATTTCAGATCCACATGAGGGTCTGGAATTTCACGCTTCCGGAGGCTCCCAACCTGAAAACGGCGTTCGATTTCTACCGCTTCCGGCTCGATAAAGCCTACCGGGAATTTATGCCGGCCGATTCTCGCTGGGCCAGCCGGCTGGATGATTTGCAGAAGGAATATTTTCTCTCGATGCTAGACCGTCGGCTTTCGCCGGTCTGGGGCGCCGATCCGGGCGACCCGGCTTTCCCCGACGAGGCGAAGCTTTACTTGAGCAAAGGGATGAGCGTTTTTGGGATCGGCCAGCGCGGAGGCAACTTCGGCAACAACTGGCCGGCCGGCCGGAAAGAGCTGAAGGAGACGATGGACTGGTACGCCAAATCGGCCGGGATTCTGAAATCCCTCGGCCTGCTCGGCAGAGCGTACGTTTATACCTATGATGAGCCTCAGCCCGGCGATGCCCGTGTGGCCGAGGTGATGGCGGCGGTGCACGGGGCGGACCCGGGTTTAAAGAACCTCTTGGTGATGCATGAGGCTCCGGACCCGGACCGGTTCAAGAGCTGGCTCAAGGAGGCCGACATCCTGTGCGTGCGCAACGCCGCCCTCTCGACGGATCTGGTCTGGAAATATAAGAAACTGGGCAAAGAGGTTTGGATGTACGTCTCTTCTCCGAGCCATCCCTACCCAACGCTGGTGATTGATTACCCGGCCGTTTCGGCGAGGATTTTGCCCTGGATGTGCTGGAAATCCGGCGTCACCGGACTTTTGTACTGGTGCGTGAATTTCTGGGAAGGGGACCCGATGAAGAACCCTTCCAGTTTCGCGAAAGACCAGAACGGCAACGGTTTCCTTTTTTATCCGGGGGTGGAGGGGCCCGTCTCCTCGATCCGTCTTGAATCGCTGAGGGACGGCATGGAGGATTACGAGTACCTCTATCTTTTGCAGGAATTGGTGAACGCGGTGAGGGCGAAAGGGCGGTCCAACCCGTCTGTGGAAAACCAGGCTTATCAATATCTGATGGTGGAGCCGGCTTTGGTCGAGTCTCTGCGGGGCTACTCCAAGAACCCGGAGATCCTCCTGAACCAAAGAAAAGAAATTGCTGAAATGATCGAGAAGCTTCAGGCTTTGTTGGCGGGTTAACGGGTTAACGGGTTGACGGGTTGGCGGGTTTTCGGGTTAGCGAGTTTAACTGGC
>CAYJVR010000011.1:0-63028 GCA_964373715.1 uncultured Planctomycetia bacterium
ACGCCGATTATCCCTGAGGGCCTGACGTTTCAGTTCTATCCCGGAATTACAAACTATGGCATCCTTTACAACGGCGATACCGCAGTTGGTACTGCTACGAAGATTGACGGGACGTGGGTCATTACTCCCAACGAAGTAGAAGAGCCGACGGATCAGCCGACACCTGTGCCGCCGCCTCCTGGTGATCTAGTAGATCCCCCTGAGGTGGGATTGTGGGGTCTCTTTGAGACCGGTTTGGAGAATGCGCTGGAAAGATTTATTGAGTTTTCCGATACCGATGATGATGGAATTTATGACTTGGCTCAAGTAAATATGGGCTCAGGTCTTATTTTAACATTGGAGGGTTTTTCTCCCGATAATCCCCAGGTAGGAGATAGCGGTATTATTACCGTTGATGGGGTAACTGTGGGTTCTTGGGATATCTATTATTACGCGCCAGGGAACTTCAACAGCATAAGGTTGATCGAGTCCTAAAGAGCGACTATGGTACGTTAGAAGGGACCAGCAAGAGGTGCCTTAAATAATTTTGAGAGGGGGCGTCTTGGAAAACAAGACGCCCCCTCTTTTTGCGTATAATTAGCACTCGATATCCGTGAATGCTAAGAATTCAGGTTGGTTTTTTATAGATACGGGTCGAGGTTTTGTTTGGATAGAAATTTCTTGACACCAGCCAATATTTCTGTATGATAGAGACTGTTTAGCACTCTAGATGTATAACTGCTAATCAATAATCCAACCTGAGCGTTGTCGGAGGTTAACCAATGGCGATTCAACCGTTAGCTGATCGTGTTTTAGTGAAGCTTTTGGAGCATGAAGAGAAAACATCCGGCGGGATTATAGTGCCGGATACGGCGAAAGAAAAGCCGCAGGAAGGCAAAGTAGTGGCTGTTGGAAAAGGCCGGCTTCTGGAGGATGGAACCGTCAAGTCTCTGGAAGTCAAGGTAGGGGATACCGTCCTTTTCGCGAAATACTCCGGATCGGAGATTGAGCACGGGAACGACGAGTTCATGATTCTTCGGGAAGAAGAGATCTTAGCGGTCAAGCAGGAGAAGAAGTAATCCATTCAAGGTTAAGGAGGAGTTGAGCGATGGCGAAGCAATTAGTGTTCAGTGAAGATGCCCGCAGAGCGATTTTGCGGGGGGTTGAAACCCTGGCCAAGGCGGTCAAGATAACTTTGGGTCCCAAGGGCCGGAATGTCATTCTCGATAAGAAATTCGGGTCTCCGACCATCACCAAAGACGGTGTTACCGTCGCCAAAGAGATTGAGCTGCAGGATCCGTACGAGAACATGGGAGCCGAGATGGTGAAGGAAGTGGCTTCCAAGACCTCCGATACGGCCGGAGACGGGACCACCACCGCCACCGTTTTGGCGGAGGCGATCTTCCGCGAGGGGCTGAAGAATGTGACCGCCGGCGCGAATCCAATGGCGATCAAGCGCGGGATCGACACGGCGGTTGCGGCTGTTGTCGAAGAGCTCAAGAAGCTTTCCAAGAAGGTGAAGGACCAGAAGGAAATCGCCCAGGTCGCCACGATTTCGGCGAACAACGATTCCGAGATCGGCAGCCTCATTGCCGAAGCGATGACGAAGGTCGGCAAGGACGGCGTTGTCACGGTCGAAGAGGCCAAGGGAATCAAGACGGAACTCGAGGTGGTCGAAGGGATGCAGTTTGACCAGGGCTACCTCTCGCCGTACTTCGTGACCGATGCCGAGAGAATGGAGACCGTGCTGGATGATCCGTACATCCTCATCTACGAGAAGAAAATTTCCGTGATGAAGGATATGCTTCCCCTGCTGGAGAAGATCGCCAGAAGCGGCAGGCCGCTGTTGATTATTGCTGAAGAGGTCGAGGGAGAGGCGTTGGCCACGCTGGTGGTCAACAAGCTCCGCGGCACCTTCACCTGCGCGGCCGTCAAGGCGCCGGGCTACGGCGATCGCCGGAAGGCGATGCTGGAGGATATCGCGGTCTTGACCGGCGGGCGCGCGATCACCGACGACCTCGGGATCAAACTGGAGAATATCACGCTGGAGGATTTGGGCCGCGCCAAGCGGGTGACGATTGACCGGGAGAACACCACGCTCGTGGAGGGCGGAGGCAAGACCGCCGCGATCACCGGCCGGATCGCCCAGCTCAAGAACCAGGTTCAGGAGACCGATTCCGATTACGACCGGGAGAAGCTCCAGGAGCGTCTCGCGAAGCTTTCCGGCGGTGTGGCGGTGATTAAGGTGGGTGCCGCTACCGAGACCGAAATGAAAGAAAAGAAAGCCCGCGTTGAGGACGCTCATCACGCGACCCGCGCGGCGGCCGAAGAGGGGATTGTCCCCGGCGGCGGCGTGGCTTTTCTGCGCGCGATTCCGGTGTTGGAGAAACTCAAGCTTTCCAACGAGGAAGAGAGGATCGGCGTGGAGATCGTGCGCCGCGCTCTCGAGGAACCGATCCGGCAGATTGTGGGGAATGCCGGTTTAGAAGGGTCGGTTATCGCGCAGAGAGTGAAAGAGGAAAAGACCAACGTTGGATTTGATGCCGACAAGCTGCAGTACGTGGATATGTTCCAGGCCGGCATCATTGACCCGACCAAGGTTTCCCGCCTCGCGATTCAGAACGCTGCTTCCATCGCCGGTCTTTTGCTGACGACGGAATGTCTGGTGACGGACATCCCTGAGAAGGAGAAGGCTTCCGCCGGGCATGGTGGCCATGGCGGCGCACCGGGAATGGATTATTAATTAATTGATCAAGAGCGGAGGGCCGCTTTAAAAGCGGCCCTCCGCGCCCTTTAGAATTTCAGAGGAGAGCATATGGCAATGAACCTGAAACCTCTTGGCGACAAGATTATCGTTGAAGTTTTGAACGCACAAGAGAAGACCAAAGGCGGAATCATCCTGCCGGACAGCGCCAAAGAAAAACCGCAGGAAGCGAAGGTTGTTTCGATCGGCTCCGGCAAGACCCTTCCGAACGGCAAGGTTGTCCCCCCGGAGGTGAAGGCCGGAGACACGATTCTTTTCGGCAAGTATTCGGGCAACGAGGTGAAGGTCAACGGGAAGGAATATCTCATCATCAATTCGGATGATGTTCTTGCGGTGGTCAAGTAAGCGCTGCCGTTCAATCGTGATCTTTCTCTTTCCCGCAGGCCTCTGGGGTTGACTCTCCAGAGGCCTGTGTGCTAAAAAGAACCACCACACAGGCGGTTTGGACTGCTTCTCTTTAACGTTGTCCTTAAATCAAATTTCTAACAGCTGAGGGCTTGTTTTCTATGGGGCAATTTATCGGAACGGGAAGGAAAGCCCGGCGCGCATACGGGTTCGACGAGATTGCTCTGGTGCCGGGCCGCGGAACGATCAATCCCAACGATGTGGACACCTCCTGGGTCCTGGACGGGCGTAAATACCGGGTGCCGATCCTTGCCAGCGCGATGGATGGTGTTGTGAATGTGGATTTTGCCATCGCTTTCGGGAAACTCGGGGGGTTGGCGGTCTTGAACCTCGAAGGGGTGCAGACCCGCTACGATAACCCTGAAGCGATCCTCGGCAAGATCGTGAAGGCCGATCCGGAGAAGGCGACCGTTCTTTTACAGGAAATTTACGCCACTGAGCCGGTCAAAAAGAACTTGATCGCCAAGAGGATCCAGGAGATCAAGAAGGCGCGCGTGCCGGCCGCCGTCTCGGCGATTCCGCAGAGGGCCGAGGAGTTCGGCCGGATCGCGCAAGAAGCCGGCGCCGACGTCTTCGTGGTCCAGTCGACCGTCTCGACTGTCAGGCACACCTCCACCGAGTACAAATCGCTCGACCTGAGGAAATTCTGCAAGAGCATGAAGATACCGGTGATCATCGGCAACTGCGTCACCTACGAGGTGGCCTACGAGTTGATGACCTGCGGCCCCTCGGCGATCCTGGTCGGCGTTGGCCCGGGCGCCGCCTGCACCTCGCGCGGTGTGCTGGGGATCGGTGTGCCGCAGGTGACCGCGACGGTCGACTGCGCGGCGGCCCGCGATGCCTACTACAAGAAGAGCGGCCGCTACGTGCCGATCATCACTGACGGCGGTATGCGCACCGGAGGCGATGTCTGCAAGGCGTTTGCGTGCGGCTCGGACGCGGTTATGATCGGCTCCCCATTCGCGAAAGCGAAAGAGGCGCCGGGCAAGGGGTACCACTGGGGGATGGCGACTCCCCACGCGAACCTGCCGCGCGGCACCCGGATCCATGTGGGGGTCACCGGCTCAATCGAAGAGATCCTGTTCGGGCCGGCCCGTTTGGACGACGGGACCCAGAATCTGATGGGGGCGCTGGCGACTTCTATGGGGGCGGTCGGGGCGAAGAATATCCCCGAGTTCCAGAAGACGGAAATCATCATCGCTCCCTCGATCCAGACCGAAGGGAAGCTGGCCCAGCGTGTCCAACGGGTCGGCATGGGAAAATAATCAATAAATAGAGCCAAACCGCCGAGGGGTGACGCCGGTGGGGAGGCCTTCGCCGCCGCGCCCGCAGCCCGCCACGTTTTTATAGCGGGCGAGGACGGACGGCGGAGGGGCCCAAAGGCGGCAGGACCCGTCGGCGGTTTTTTTGTTTTAACCAAACCCTATGAAACCACAATCACTGTACGATATGACACTGCCGGAACTGACCGCATGGGTCAGCCTGCAGGAGGAGCCCGACTACCGGGCGAAGCAGATATTCCACGCTCTTTACCGGCGCGGCGCCTCCTCCGTTGAACAGATGCCGGAACTTCCCAAATCCCTCAGGGAGAAGATCTCCCGGGATTTCCCCGATCCTCCCGCCCAGAAGGCCCAACTCCAGAAATCGGAGGACGGCACACTGAAGCTTCTTTCCAAACTGGCCGACGGCCGGTTCGTCGAGACGGTTCTGATCCCCTCAGCGGACCGGAACACCGTCTGCGTCTCCACGCAGGTCGGTTGCGCGTACGCCTGCGCTTTCTGCGCCAGCGGCCAGGCCGGGTTCGACAGGAACCTCACTCCCGGTGAGATCACCCAACAGATCGTGATGATCAACAAAATCCTTGAAGCCACGGGTGGCATGGGACAGGGTGCTTTGCAGGCCGAGGGTGACGCCGGGGAGATGCCTGCTCCAGCCGCGCGCAGTTCCGCAGCGACGCTGAAAGCGGAGCGAGGACTGTCCGAGCACGGCGAGCGGGCGCTCACCGGCGTCAGGACCCACGGCCGCAGCGTCACGAACATTGTCTTCATGGGAATGGGAGAGCCAATGGCGAATTACGATAACGTCCTGAAGTCGGTCCGGATCCTCAATGACCCGGAGGGGCTGAAAATCGGGGCCCGCAGGATCACCATCTCCACGGTGGGGCTTGTCCCGATGATCCGCCGGCTTATGGGGGAGGGGCTTCAGGTGGAGTTGGCAATCTCCCTGCACGCCCCGAACGACGATCTGCGCCGGAGCCTGATGCCGGTCAACGCCAAGTATCCGCTGAAAGAGCTGATCATCGCCTGCCATCAGTACGTCGAGGTGACCAACCGGATCGTGACCTTCGAGTACATCCTGATCGACGGGATCAACGACAGTCCGAAGGAGGCGCGCCAGATGGGGGAACTTCTGCAGGGCCTGCACTCGAAAGTGAACCTGATTCCGTGCCATCCCACACCCAACACCCCTTGGAATCGTCCGCCGATGGGCCGGATGATCGCTTTCGAGAAGATCCTCAAAGAGAAAAAGGTCAGCTGCACGCTCCGCCGGTCGCGCGGCCTCGATATTGACGGGGCCTGCGGCCAGCTGCGCCTGCGCAAGCTCCAAGAAACTTGAGACGGGTCCTGCCGCTCGGAGTGCCCCCTTCGCCGTGCTCAGACAGGGCCTCAGCCCCTTCACTGAACCAAACCAGGTGGAAGGGGGACTGAGTCAACTGCGCGCGGCTGCAGGGGGCATCTCTACGCGTCACCCGTTGCCTCACGAAGAGCGAAGGGTTTTCGGCGGGGACCATCTCGCGAGGGGACTCGGTGGCCCAAAGCGGGCACGGTGTCGAGCGAAGCGAGACGAGCGACGGACACCGTGTAGCGCAGCCGGACTCGCAGGGGCCGGCAAGCGACCCGAGGAGATAGCCCCGCTGGAAGCTCTGAGCGAGTTGAGGCGGCAGGACCCGCGGCCTGCGGATGTTGCCGACGTGCTTGTGCCACCCCCCTCCTCTGAATTAGAATAGTCTCCTATTAAAGGAGCACCCCCCTATGGCAGGCGCGGAAGAGACGGTCATTATTCTCGATTTCGGTTCCCAGTATGCCCAGCTGATCGCCCGCCGGGTCCGCGAGCTGAAAGTCTTCTCGAAGATACTCCCTTATCACGTTTCAAAAGAGCAGATCATGAAAGAGTCCCCCAAAGGGATCATCCTGTCCGGCGGCCCCGCTTCGGTATGGAATCCGGCTTCCCCAAAACCCGACCCTGACATTTTTCAGCTTCCTTTCCCGACGCTCGGGATCTGTTACGGCATGCAGCTGATGGGCCAGCTGCTCGGCGGGGAGGTGTCGAAAGCCGCCAACCGGGAATTTGGTAAGGCCGATCTCCAGGTGGATAACCCGGATGCCCTTTTCGAAGGTTTGCCGCGCAAGATCGTTTCCTGGATGAGCCATGGTGATTACGTGACGAAACTGCCCCCCGGTTTCGAGACAATCGCTCATACCGGCAGCACGCCGATCGCGGCGATGGCCGATTCTTCCGGCAAAAAGTTCGGAGTCCAGTTTCACCCGGAGGTAGCTCATACCCCGCGAGGGAAAGAGATCCTCTCGAATTTCCTGTTCAAGGTCTGCGGATGCCGCGGAGAGTGGTCGCCGGCCCATTTCATTGATGCGGCCGTGAAGAGCATCCGGCAGACGGTCGGCTCCTCCCATGTTGTTTTGGGTCTCTCCGGCGGAGTGGATTCCTCCGTTGTCGCCGGCTTGATCCATAAGGCGGTGGGGGACCAGCTGATTCCCATCTTCGTGGATACCGGTTTTTTGAGGAAGAACGAACGGCAGGAGGTGGTTGAGGCGTTCCGCGGCGCGCTGGGCATTCCTTTGGCTGTGGTCGATGCCGGCCCCCGGTTCCTCGCCGCTTTGAAGGGGGTGGAAGATCCGGAGCAGAAGCGCAAGATCATCGGCCGTCTCTTCATTGAATGTTTCGAGGCGGAGGCAAAGAAACATTCCAATGTCCAGTTCTTGGGCCAGGGGACTCTCTACCCGGACGTGATCGAATCGGTCTCTCCGACCGGGGGGCCTTCCGCCACGATTAAGACCCACCACAACGTGGGAGGCTTGCCGGAAAGGATGAAGCTCAAGCTGATCGAACCGCTGAGGTTCCTTTTTAAAGACGAGGTCCGGGAGATCGGCAAATCTCTCGAGATACCGGATGAAATCTTGGGCCGGCACCCATTCCCCGGTCCGGGTTTGGCGGTTCGGATTCTCGGAGAGGTGACCGAGGACCGTGTGAAGCTCCTTCAGGAGGCGGACATCCGTTTCATCGAAGAGCTCAAGACGAGCGGATGGTACGCCAAGGTATGGCAGGCTTTCGCCGTTCTCCTCCCGTTAAAAACCGTCGGTGTCATGGGGGACGAGCGGACCTACGAAAACGTGGTCGCCTTACGGGCGGTGATCAGCACCGACGGAATGACCGCCGATTGGGTTCGTTTTCCGGAGGACCTTCTGGAGCGGGTTTCCAACAGGATCGTCAACGAGGTCCGCGGCGTCAACAGGCTGGTCTATGACATCACCTCGAAGCCGCCCGGGACGATTGAATGGGAGTAATCTAAGTGTCGGCCGATTTGCCCCGCTGGAGTTCCAGAAATACCTCTGATTTGTTCATCCTCATGGGGCTCGGGTTGGCCTTTTTTACTCTCCCTTTTTGGGGGCCGAGGTTTTTTGTCCCGTCGCAGGATTACTGGGTGCTGACGCAGGGGCCGGTGATTTTCCAATTTCGCTTGCTGAACCAGCTGGTTCCTCAATTGGTCCGGCACTGGCCGGGTCCGCTGCTGGCGGGGGGCGCGTTAACTCAGACTCAGGTTCTCTCTATCGGATTGGTGGACGGTTTCATCGGGTTGTTTCTCGGCTGGCTTGTTTTTCAAATGGCGGATAGCTGGCTGACCCGCTTGGTGTGGATAGTTCTCGGTTGGCTGATATGGGCGGGAATTCTTTATCTGTTCGCGAAGGCCAGTATGCTGGGATAATAGAAGAAGTTCATCGGAGGATAAACCTATGCTTGGAGCGATTGCGATCTTTTTGATTTCGACAGCCGCCGGGTATCTGGTTCTTGCCAGGGCGTCCGATAAAAGCGGATGGATCAAGTTTCTTGGATTCGTGTTGGGACTGCTGATCATCGGGCTTAGTCTTGCCGGCGTTGTTTTGGTTCCGATTCAGGCGAAGAACGCCTCTCAGATGAGCGGCGGCATGGGCAGGATTCCGATGCCGGGGCAGGGGCAGTTCCGGATGCCCGAAGGCGGGCCTTCGGGTTCTGCCGGCCAGTTCCGGATGCCGCAAGGTCAGGGTGGGCCTGCGAATGTTCCGGGCCAGGAGCTGCCCGACTGGAGGGAAAGAATGGAGCAGATGAAGCAGCCAGGAATACCCCCCCCCGCTAAGCCCCCGGCGAAGCCTTCCGTTTCCGAGCCGGATACCGCTTCAACCGGGAAGCAGTAAAGGACTTCCATGAATTACCTGAACAGGCGTCTCTTTGCCGCGATGATGGCCGTACTTTTCGTTTTGGTGAGCATTCCCGCTGAAGCCGTCGGGGAGGGCAGCCGGCTCTCTAAGACAAAGTCACCGTTCATTAAAGAACAGAAAAAAAAGGAAAAACTGAAAAAGAAGGAAAAACAGGGGCAAAATCCGGCCAAAAACAGGTCCGCGGCGAAGAAGAAAAAAAAGAAGAAAGGAAGATCCTCCGGGAGCAAGAAAAAGAAGAAGGTTTCCCCCGATGAGAGGACCCCTCCCGGTAGAATCGTCGAGTAATTTCCGTCTTATCTTGTTTCTATGAATAATCCATCGGATTTCGTGCATCTGCACGTTCATACGCAGTACTCTCTGCTGGACGGGGCTTCCCGGATTGATGGGCTCGTCGAGGCGGCCAAGCGGAACAACATGCCGGCGGTGGCAATCACCGACCACGGCAACATGTTCGGCGCGATCGAGTTCTACCAGGCCTGCGTCAAAGGGGGGGTCAAGCCGATCATCGGAGTGGAGGCCTACATCGCCCCCGGCTCCCGGCTGGACAAGGAATCGAAGGGGATATCCGACGCTTCCCACCACCTCATCCTGCTTGCCAAAGACTTCGAGGGTTACCGGAACCTGTTAAAGCTTGTATCGATTGCCCACATAGAGGGGTTCTATTACCGGCCCCGGATTGATAAAGAAGTTTTGGCGAAACATTCCAAAGGGTTAATCGGCCTCTCCAGCTGTCTCGCGGGGGAGGTCAGCTATTGGATGTCGAAAGGGGAGCGGGCGAAAGCGGCCCAGGCGGCCGGCGAGCTTGCCGAGATCTTTCCGAAACGGGATTTCTATCTCGAGATCCAGGACCATGGGATCGGCGACCAGCGGAAGATCATCCCGGGCATGGTCTCTCTCTCCAAAGAGTTGGGGCTTCCCCTCGTTGCCACGAACGATCTCCACTACCTGGAAAAATCCCACGCCCGGGCGCATGAGGCCCTGCTGTGCATCCAAACGCAGACCACGCTGGACGACCCTAAGCGGTTCCGGTTCGAGAGCGACGAATTCTACTTCAAGTCCGCGCAGGAGATGCTCTCCACTTTTGGAGAGCTGAAAGAGGCGGTCTTACGGACCCGGGAGATCGCGGAGAAGACGAACCTGGAACTGAAGTTCAACCAGCTGCACCTGCCGCAGTTTACCCCTCCGGCCGGGAAATCGCAGGAGGAGTTTTTAAATGAGCTGGTGGAGGAAGGGATAGCCCGCCGGTATCCCAAGGCCGATAAGGCGGTGCGGGACCGCGTGGAACATGAATTGGGGATCATCAAGAAGACAGGGTTCATCAGCTATTTCCTCATCACGTGGGATTTCGTCCGTTACGCGCGATCAAAAGGGATACCGGTCGGTCCGGGGCGGGGTTCCGCGGCCGGCTCGGTGATCAGCTACGCGCTCGGAATCACCGATATGGACCCGATCCACCACGACCTGATCTTCGAGAGGTTCCTCAATCCCGACAGGATCTCCATGCCAGATATTGACATTGATTTCTGCTATGAACGGCGGCAGGAGGTGATCGACTACGTCACCGGCAAATACGGCAAGGGGAACGTCGCCCAGGTGATCACCTTCGGGACGATGCAGGCGAAGGCAGTCGTGCGGGATGTGGCCCGGGCGATGGGTTTCACCTATCCGGAAGCGGATAAGATTGCCAAAATGATTCCGTTTGAACTGGGAATCACGCTCAAAAAAGCGCTCGAGATGGTGCCGGAATTGAAGGAGCTGTACAAGACCGACCCGCGGGTGACACAGCTTCTCGACACCTCGATGGAGCTCGAGGGGCTCACCCGCCACGCTTCCACCCACGCGGCCGGCGTCGTGATCGCCGATGGGGACCTTACCGACTACGTTCCTCTCTACAAGACCTCGGAGGACCAGATCTCCACAGGCTACTCGATGGAGGCTTTGGAG
Source organism: uncultured Planctomycetia bacterium (assembly GCA_964373715.1). Classification (GTDB taxonomy): domain Bacteria; phylum Omnitrophota; class Gorgyraeia; order 1-14-0-20-64-10; family 1-14-0-20-64-10; genus CAMTXI01. The sequence continues at coordinate 10,582 of CAYJVR010000011.1, forward strand.
AAAATCGGTCTTTTGAAGATGGATTTCTTGGGGCTGCGCACCCTCACGGTGATTTCCGAGGCCTCCAAGATGATTCGCGAAACGAAGGACAAAGATTTTGACATGGTCCATATTCCGGTGGACGACCCCGCCACATATTTGATGCTCACGAAAGCGGAGTCTTCCGGCATATTCCAGCTTGAATCGAGCGGCATGCGCGACCTGATTCGGAGGCTCAAACCCCGGATTTTCGAAGACCTGGTCGCGCTGGTTGCGCTGTTTCGCCCCGGCCCGATCGGATCAGGGATCGTGGATGATTTCATTAAGAGGCGGCATGGCCAGGTGAAGGTCAGCTACGAGCATCCGAGGCTCGAGCCGATTTTGAAGGATACCTACGGGGTTTTCGTTTACCAGGAACAGGTGATGCGGATCGCGCACGAGTTGGCCGGTTTCACGCTTGCCGAAGCCGATACTCTGCGCAAGGCGATGGGAAAAAAGAACCCGGAAGCGATGGAACATCTGAAGGAGAAATTTATCGGCGGTTGCATCGCCAACAGGGTGGACCAAAAGCTCGCGCAGAAGATCTTTGAAAAGATCGAATATTTTGCCGGCTACGCGTTCAACCGTTCGCACAGCGCCGCCTACGCGCTGATCTCCTATCAGACCGCTTATTTGAAGGCTAACCACCCGGTGGAGTTTATGACCGCCCTTCTAACGAGTGAGCGGGACAACACCGAGAAAATCGCGCAGTATATTGAGGAAACCCGCCGGATGGGGATACGGATACTTCCTCCCGACATCAACAAAAGCTTTGCCCGGTTCACCGTTGAGAATGGGGCGATCCGCTACGGCCTCTTGGGGATTAAAAATGTCGGAGAGAAGGCGATCGAATCCATGATCCAGGCCCGGGAGTCAGAGGGACCCTTCACCTCCATCAGCTCATTCTGCGAACAGGTGGACAGCCGCGTGGTGAACCGGAAGGTGATCGAATCGCTGATCCAGTGCGGCGCGATGGATTCGTTGAAGCTCCGCCGTTCACAGCTGATGGCATTGCTTGAGAAGGCGATGGATTTGGGCGCGATGCGGCAGAAGGAAAGTCAGGGGGGGCAGCTGTCGTTTTTCGATGTTTTCGGCAGCGGAGGCCACTCGCACGGCGGGAACGTTCAGGCGCCTGATCTCGAAGAGTGGCCCGAGTCTCAGCGGCTGGCTTTTGAGAAGGCGCTGCTCGGTTTCTATCTGACAGGGCATCCGCTGGCCCGCTACGAACAGCTGATGAAGCTTTACGCCACTACGACGACAGCCGGGTTGGGCGCCAAACAGGACGGGGAAGAGATTTCCCTGGGTGGGGTGATCACTAAGATGAAGATAACTTCCACCAAGAGAAACAATGAGCGGATGGCGATCCTGCGCCTGGAGGATTTCCACGGCTCTGTGGAGGTGCTGGTTTTTCCGAAAGCCTTGCCTCAGATGGAGATTTATCTAAAGCCCGATGCAGTTGTCCTGGTCTCCGGGCGCCTTTCTTTGCGGGAGGATCAGCCCCGTTTGATGGCTCAGCAGGCGTTTCCTCTGGATGAAGTCTGGAAACGCCGCACCCAAGCCATACGGATCTCTCTTGGAGAGCCGGTGGAGCAGAATACCCTCGCTCTTTTAAAGGAAACCCTGGGATCTTATCCCGGAGAGGTGCCGATTGAGTTGGCGCTCAAGACCGGGGCGGGCGGTATCCGGGTCGCGGTCGGTAATTCTCTGCGCGTGAATCCCTCCACGGAACTCTTTCAATCCCTGATCAAACTGGTCGGCGCCGATTCGATCGCTGTTGTTTCCCGTAAGTAGTAGAAGTAAAAAGAGTTTCAGATTTTCCTGCCTTGACATCCCCGTGAGAATATCCGACAATCAAATGTCGTATCATTTATACCTGCTGAGTGTTACGATAAAAGGGTTGTAGTTGGGAACCGCTTCAGCCACGCGGAGGTTTTACACCATGACGAAGAAGGACATCGTCCTGAAAGTAGCAGCGGAAGTAGGTTTAAAGCAGCTCGACGTAAAACGAGTTGTCCAAAGAAGTTTAGAGACGGTCGTGGATGCCTTGGCGAAAGGTGAAACGGTCGAACTCAGAAACTTCGGCATCTTCAAAGTCAAGGCGCGTAAAGGCCGGACGGGGCGCAATCCCCGCACCGGAGAGAAGGTTCCGGTGCCGCCTAAACGGGTGGTGGTTTTCAAGCCGGGGCTCTTGATGAAAAGAGATGTTCGCTAACTAAGTTGCGGTTTGGTTTTGGTTTAGCGATTTTGTCCGTAAGCAGCGCGGCTTTCTTTACCAAGTCAACCCTTTAGACGAATTGCCTGTCACATTTTCCCCATGTCTTTACTGAAAGCCCTGGGCGGGACGAGCGATATTTTCCCGGATGAGGCCGATCGGTGGCAGTTTCTCGAAGAATCGGCCCGTCGTGTCCTGGTTTTGCACGGCTACCGGGAGATTCGCACCCCCCTCATTGAAGAGGCGGCTGTTTTCACCGGCTCTCTCGGCGAAGCGGCTGAGATTGTCACCAAACAGATGTACCTTTTTGATGACCGGGGAGGCCGGAAGGTGGCGCTTCGCCCCGAAGGGACCGCCTCGGTCGTTAGAGCTTTCATCGAGCATGGCCTCGATAAGACGGGTGGGCTCACTCGCTTTTATTACACCGGACCGATGTTCCGGGCCGAGAGGCCTCAGGCCGGCCGTCGCAGGCAATTCCACCAGCTTGGTGTTGAGGTATTCGGTTCGGCCAGCCCCTACCAGGACGTTGAGGTGCTGCTCCTGTTGACCCGCCTGCTCAAGAGCTGGAAGATAGAAGGGTGGCAGTTGAAGCTCAACTCGCTCGGCTGCCGGGAAGACCGCCCGAAGATTATCGAGCACGTCCGGACCGTTTTGAGTCCGAAAAAAGAGAATCTCTGCGAAGACTGCAAAGTCCGGCTCGATAAGAATCCGTTGAGGATCCTCGATTGCAAAGAACTCAGTTGCCAGGAGTTAAGCCGGGGGATTGATGTCTTCGACGCGGTGTGTCCCGCGTGCCGCGAGCATTTTGAGACCGTCAAAAAAACATTAGATGTCCTCAATGTTTCATTTGAGAGAGACCCGCACATGGTGCGCGGCCTCGATTACTACACGCGCACCGCTTTCGAGGTGGTGCACGGCGGGCTCGGCGCCCAGAATGCTCTGGGCGGCGGCGGGCGCTACGATGATCTTGTTCAGCAGATGGGGGGCAGCTCGGTTCCGGCGGTTGGTTTCGCGGTCGGGTTTGAAAGGATTTTGATGGCGCAGGAAAGTTCGGCAGGAAACGTGCCCGCTCTTTCGAAACAGAGGCGCGCGTTCATAGCCACCGTCGGCGCGGCACAGATTCCTCATGGGTTGGAGCTGGCGGAGCTGCTCCGGGAAGGGGGTATCGCCTCGGCGCCCAATACCGAGGACCGCCCGTTAAAGCGCCAGCTCGAGCAGTTCGCGAAGCTCGACCCCTCGAGCTACGTATTGATTGTCGGAGAAGACGAAATAAAACAGGGTGCTTTCACGATCAAAGATTTGGCGACAGGGGAGCAGAAGACGGTTTCGAAAGCAGAGATCGTACGGGAACTCAAGGCTGGTAAAGAGCACAGATGAATAAATTGTTTCGCCGCACCCATACCTGCGGCCAGCTGAACAAGAGCGCGGTCGGCCGCGATGTGGTCCTCAACGGCTGGGTCCACCGGCGTCGCGACCACGGCGGGCTCACCTTTATTGACGTCCGGGACAGGTGGGGGCTCACTCAGGTGACGTTCAACCCTGCGCAGTCCGAGGCGCTCCACACGAAGGCCAAAGAACTGCGGCCCGAGTTCTGCGTCGCGGTCTGGGGCAAGGTCGCCGCCCGCCCTGCCGGGACCGAGAATCCGAAACTCTTTACCGGCGAGATCGAGGTGGTGGCGGACCGGCTTGAGATCCTGAACACGAGCGCCACGCCCCCGTTTGAGATCAACGCGGAGGAGGCGGAGCTGAATGAGGAGCTGAGGTACCAGTACAGGTATCTCGACCTGCGCCGCAAGCCGGTTCTGGACCGACTGACGCTCCGGCACCAGGTGCTGAAGACCATGCGCCGGGTGCTGGACGACGAGGAGTTCATTGACGTTGAAACGCCGATCCTAACCAAATCGACGCCGGAGGGAGCGCGCGACTACCTCGTCCCGAGCCGGCTCAACCCGGGGAAATTCTACGCTCTTCCCCAGTCGCCCCAGCTATTCAAACAGCTTTTGATGGTCTCCGGCTTCGACCGGTACTACCAGATCGCGAAATGCTTCCGCGACGAAGATCTGCGGGCCGACCGCCAGCCGGAATTTACCCAGCTGGACATCGAGATGTCCTTCGTGGACGAAGAGATGATTTTCTCTCTGGTGGAGAAGATCTTCGCCACGATTTGGAAAGAGGTGCTCCACCAGGAGCTGAAGACCCCGTTCCTCCGTCTCTCGCACGCCGAGGCGATGCGCCGTTTCGGCAGCGACAAGCCGGATTTGCGGTACGGAATGGAGCTGGTAGATTTGACCCCCATTTTCAGGGAGACCTCCTTCCAGCGTTTTCGCGACGTGACAGCAAAGGGTGGGGTGGTCAAAAGCATTACGGCCCCCGGCGGTGCCGCTTTAAGCGGCAAGGGGGTGGATGCTTTCACCGCCGCCGCGAAGCAGCTCGGTGCCGCGGGGCTTGTCACGATCAAGGTGACCGGCACGGAGCTCATTTCTCCGGTCGCGAAGCATATCGGCGAGCAGACGCTGAAACAGATTGTCTCGGCCGCCGGCGCCAAAGAAGGCGACCTGATCCTGCTTGTAGCCGATCAGCCGGCAGTGGCGGCCCGCGTTTTAGGGGGACTGAGGACTTACGCGGCCGGTCAGTTGAACCTCGTGCCGGAAGGCCAGTTCCATTTCTCGTGGATAGTTGATTTCCCTCTTTTTCAGTACGACCAAGAAGCGAAACGCTGGCAGTCGGAGCACCATCCATTCACCTCTCCCCTGGAAGAGGATATGCCGTTCCTCGAAACCGAGCCGGGCCGAGTCAAGTCCCGTTCCTACGATCTCGTGGTCAACGGCGCAGAGCTGGCCTCGGGCTCGATCCGGATCCATCGGCGGGAGGTGCAGGAGGCGGTTTTCCGCGTCCTCGGTCTTCCCTCTGAGGAGGTGCAGAACCGTTTCGGTTTCCTGCTAGAGGCGTTTCGTTTCGGAGCGCCGCCGCACGGCGGGATTGCCCCTGGTATTGACCGGCTCATTACGCTGATGACCGATGCGCCGTCTATCCGTGAGGTGATCGCTTTTCCGAAGACCCAGAAGGGGGTTGATCTGATGACCGACGCCCCCGCCGAGGTGACGGAGGCTCAGCTGAAAGAGGTTGGCATCAGCATCAGAAAGGTCATGGGTAATTTGGCTCGAACAGAGCCGCGTTGAAGAGCGCATGCTCTGTCTGTAAGTAAAAGGAGACGATTGATGAAACAGGTGTTCGCGGTTTTAGCGGTTTTAGCGGTTGTGGCGGTGGGTGTTTCGGCGGCTGGCTGCGCCCGCATCACGACGCAGGTGGTGGAAAAGCCCCGAGTGGATCAGCAGATCGAGAAAGGCAACAGGGGATATCTGCAGGGCAAAGCGCCCGAAGTAGGTACTAGAAAGCAGACCCGGCAGATGTTCCAGGCCGACGTGGAGATGGCGACCTTGGAGGAGATGACTCCGTGGAAGCTCCGTAAAGGTCAGAAATTGACTCCGGCCGCCGCGGCGACGGCTCAGCCTGCCGTGCCCAAAAAAGCGGCCGGTTATTGGGAGCAGCCGCAGACGCGCGAGACTCCTAAATCCCAGCCGTCCCATGCACAGGAGGAGTCCTCTTCCTGGCAGGAGTCTTCGGATGAGGCCGCCGGCGCAGGGAAAGGATCGGAAGGCCCTTCCACGACCTACACGGTGAAGAAGGGGGATACGTTGGAGAAGATTTCCGCCGCTGTGTACGGAGACGGGTCAAAATGGCACCGGATTTTCAAGGCGAACCAGGATGCTTTGAAGAGCCCGAACCGGATTTATCCGGGGCAGAAGCTGAGGATTCCGGGAATCGCCAGCGAGAAAAAGTCGGAGCCGTCCTCCCAGGATCCCTGGAAATAAACGGTGGAACGATCATTTCATCTGCTCTCGGATCACGAGGCGGCGACGCTCTACGGCCTCCAGGACGAGCACTTAAAGCTGATCGAGGCCGGTTTCGGCGTTAAGATTATCGCCCGCGGCCAGGACTTGACGATTTCCGGCCAGGAGAGTCCCGTTCAGAGGGTGAGCCGGCTCATCGAGCAGCTTCTGGAAACGATCCGTTCGGGCCAATACCTCAGGCGCCATGAGGTGGTCTACGCGATCCGGGCCATGGAATCGAACACCTCGACCGACATCAACAAGGTATTTCTCGACAAGGTCGAGATCTTCTCGAAGAAGCAGTTCGTCACGCCGAAAACGGTCGGACAAAAAGAGTATGTGGACGCGATCCGCAACCACGACATCGTTTTCGCCATCGGCCCGGCCGGAACCGGCAAAACGTACCTGGCCATGGCGATGGCGGTCAACGCGCTCAAGAACCAAGAAGTATCCCGCATCATTCTGACCCGTCCGGCGGTGGAGGCGGGTGAATCTTTGGGATATCTGCCGGGGACGTACGAGGAAAAGGTGTCCCCTTATCTCCGGCCGCTGTACGACGCGCTCTACGACATGATGGATGTGGACCGGATACAGAAGAGCATCGAGCGGGGAATCCTGGAAATCGCCCCGCTGGCCTACATGCGCGGCCGCACGCTGAACGACTCGTTCGTCATCCTGGACGAGGCTCAGAACTGCACGCCGGAGCAGATGAAAATGTTTCTGACCCGCCTCGGGTTCGACTCGAAAACAGTGATCACCGGCGATGTTACCCAGTCGGATCTCCCCCAAGGTAAAACATCCGGGCTTGTGCAGGCCCGGGAGGTCCTGAAAGGGATTAAGGGGATCAAGTTCATTGAGTTTTCCGGGAACGACGTCGTCCGGCATGAATTGGTGCAGGAGATTATCCGGGCCTATGAGCGGTCGAATGGGAAAGGGTAAGAATCTTCGTTCCGAAATGGGTTCTGAGGTGAAACGGCGTGCCTGTTGAGCTGCGCAATTCACAGCGAAAAGTGCCCGTTAACATCCGGCAGTTAAAAAAAAACGCCGAGCTGCTGCTGCAGGCAATCGGCCGGCCGAAATTGAGCCTTTCGATCCTGCTGACGGATGATGAGGGGATTGCTGGCCTGCATGAGGAATGGATGGGGGATTCCAGCCCGACGGACGTCTTGTCGTTCCCCCAGAAGGGGAAAGGAAGAGGTGAGCCTCGGATTGGAAGCGGAACTTCCGCGGTCCGCAGACAGCCCCCTGAGGTTTTGGGGGATGTGGTGATTTCTGCTGAGACGGCGGTCAGAAGGCAACCGCGGGTTCCGATGAAGGAGATGGAGCGCTATCTGGTCCACGGTCTCTTGCATTTGGTCGGCCATGACCACGCGAAGAGAAAGGAACGCCTCCGCATGAATAGGGAAGCGTCCCGCTTGCGGGTCCTGATCCAAAAGAGGGTTTCTTGACCGATGTGGCATAGAAAACAGAACGAGCCTTCGAACAATAAGCTGGTCGGCCCCCCACAGCGGAGGTCTTTGCCCGATGAGCTGGTGGAACAGGTGAGGGCGGTTTTTGTCAGCTGCGGACACGCGGTGCGGGGGATCATTTTCGCTCTCCGTTCGCAGAGGAATTTCCGCATCCACCTTCTGTCTGCGGCCGGTGTTTTTTCTTTAGGGATTGTTTTCCGGTTCAGCCTAGTTGAAATGGCTCTGCTGGTCTTGACGGTAAGCCTCGTGATGATGGGCGAACTGCTTAACACCTCTTTGGAACTGACCCTGAACCTGCTGGAAGCCCGCAACCATCCTGTCGCCAAGGTGGCGAAAGATGTTGCGGCGGGAGGGGTCCTGTTAGGGGTTCTTGGATCCATCGCGATCGGCTTATTTTTGTTCCTTCCGAAAGTGCTTTCATTGATGGAGTGCGGCGCATGCGGTCATTAGGGAAGAACTTCCTTGCCGGTCTGATCATCTTGCTGCCGGCTTTTGTCACGATCACCATCCTGAAGGTAGTTTTCGGGTGGATTTACGGTTTGGCGATCGGCCCCGTGGCTCAACTCATCACCCCTTGGCTTGACCCTGGGTGGACCGTTATCCTGGTGAAAGCCGGCATTGCGGTCGGTTTTATCCTGGTCGTTACTTCCATCGGGTTTGGCACGCGGGTTATTCTCATTCAGAGGTTTTTTTCAGTCGGAGAGAATTTTGTGAAGAGGGTTCCCATCATCGGAAAGATCTACTACACGATGAAGGAGATATCCAACACTTTCCAGGGGGGCAAAAGGGGTGTTTTTAACCGGGTTGTTTTGTTGGAGTGGCCGAGGAAAGGGTTGTACGCCCTTGGTTTTGTCACCTCGGAGGGGAAAGGGGAGGTTCAGGAGAAGACCCCCCAGCATGTCGTGAATGTTTTTATCCCGACCACGCCGAACCCAACTTCCGGCTATCTGATTCTGGCCGATCGAGAGATGCTGATTCCTCTCGATATGTCGGTGGAGGATGGGATGAGATTGGTGATCTCCGGTGGCGTGGTCGGCCCTGAAGTGGCGACACCGCTGAAAAATCCGGCATAGAGTGCAGAAGACAGAGGCGGTCATCCTTCGGCGGCAGGAGATCCGGGAGACGAGTCTTATCCTGATCGCGTTCACCCGGGATCTCGGCAAGATCCATGGGCTTGCGAAAGGGGTGCGCGGCGGAAGGGCCGCCGTCCCCTGGTATCTGGAGCCTTTGACGCTTCAAGCGCTGGTGGTTTACGAGAGAAGGCGTTCTACGATGGCGCTGATCAGCTCGTTCGATCTCATGGATGCCTTCGATCCGATCCGGAAGGATTTCACCCGCACCGCCTATGCCGGTTTGTGCCTGGATCTGACCGACGCGATGACCGAGATCGGGGATCCTCACCCGGAAATCTTTGACCTGTTGCTGGGTTCCTTGCGGGGGATGGCGGAGGGGGGCGAGCCCCGGTCGGTGGCCCGGTTTTTCGAGGCACACATCCTCCGGATGGCCGGCATCCTTCCGGAGACGGAGTCTCTTTCTTTATCTCCCGGAAGCCGGTCCTCCCTTCAGCAGATTTTCCAGACGCCTGCCGACCGGCTGGTACGCTTGCGGCTCGGCCGGGAAGTGGAGGAGGAGCTCCGGGGAGTTTTTCAGGGGATTTTCCGCGAAGTCTTGGACAGGGAATTAAGGAGCCGCGCTTTTCTGTCGGCGGTGGGGCTCGAGGGAATCCCGGACGCGGTCCATACCGCCAGCGTACACAGCCGATGAAAAAACAGAGACTTCCAAAAGCATTGGATAAAGAAGCGGTCACATTCCAAGAACTGATTATGCGGCTTGACCGGTTCTGGGACGCCCGCGGCTGCGTCATCGGCCAGCCTTATGACATGGAGATGGGGGCCGGGACTTTCCACCCGTACACCTTCTTCAAGGCTTTGGGTCCCGACCCATGGCATGTGGCGTTTGTCCAGCCCTCCCGCCGGCCCACCGACGGCCGCTATGCGGAGAACCCTCTGCGGGCTCAGCGCTACTACCAGTACCAGGTGATCTTGAAACCTGCGCCGGCCGACATTCAACAGCTTTACCTGCAGTCTCTGGAGCATCTCGGAATCGTCCTCTCTGAGCACGATGTCCGTTTCGTGCAGGACGATTGGGAATCCCCCACGCTCGGGGCTTGGGGCCTCGGTTGGGAGGTCTGGCTGGACGGCCTCGAAGTGACTCAGTTCACCTATTTCCAGCAGGTCGGAGGGATTGACCTGGAGCCGGTGTCTGGCGAAATTACCTACGGTCTCGAGCGGATCGCGATGTTTCTCCAGAAAAAGCTCGACCTCTACTCGATCCAGTGGAACAAAGATTTCACCTATGGGGACCTCCACAGGAAAGAGGAGATCGAGGGTTCGACGTACAACTTCGAGCATGCCGATACCACTCTTCAGCGCCGCTATTTCAACGAAGCGTTCGAGCAGTCCAAGAAACTTCTTGAATCGGGGCTGGTCCTGCCGGCCTACGAACAGCTGTTGAAGACGTCGCACGCGTTCAACCTTCTGGATGCGCGCGGCGCGGTGAGCGTGAACGAACGGCCCACGCTGATCGCGGGGGTCCGCAACCTCGCTAAGAAATGCGCCGAGGCGTACCTGGATCGGGGCAAGAGTGAAGCCCGGGGCAGGGGGCAAGAAAATGAGGGGCAAGAGACAAGGGGCGGGGAAAATGCAAAAGCTTAAAGGAAAGAAACCGTCCCGTGCCCCGCGTCTCGCGCCCCACGATTTTCTGCTGGAGATTGGCTGCGAGGAATTGCCGGCCGACTACATGCCGAGTGCGCTCGATTGGAATTATCCGCCGCCGAAAGGCTTGGCCGCTTCCGCCGCGCGGGTTTTGTCTGAGGCGAAACTGGTCTGGAAAGAGATCGAAACCTTCGGCTTGCCGCGCCGGCTTGTTTTGAAAGTCTCCGGAATTGATCCGGTGGTTCGCGAAGAGATGGAAGGTCCTCCGGTTTCGGTCGCCTACGCGCCGGATGGGAAACCGACTCCGGCCGCGGAAGGATTCGCGAAAAAAATGGGGGTTTCTCTCTCGTCGCTGAAGAAGAAGCAGACCGCGAGAGGGGAACGGCTCGTGCTGGAGCGGAGCATCCCGGCCGAGAAGATCCTCGAATCGGCGGTTCCAGCGATTATTAATGGGATCTTTTTCCCGAAGACGATGCGGTGGGATTCCTCCGGCGTCCGGTTTGCCCGGCCCGTCCGCTGGCTCTGCGCCTTTTACGGCGCGAAGCCGTTCGCGTGTGCTTACGGCCTGCTCAAGAGCGCGCCGGAGACTTATCCGAACCGGCGGCTTCCGCAAAAGCCGGTTAAAATCCTATCAATTCACGGGTATTTTTTGATGCTGCCTAAGCTGAAAGTTCAATTGGAGGCGGGGATTGTGCTTTCTCCGGATGAACAGCACATCATTCGTTCACCAAAAAAGCGGCAGGGGTTGCTCCAACAACTTGTCGCCGCCGCGAAGAAGCTGGGTGGACGGCTCCCCGATGAGAACACGGAAGAGTTTGAGTGGCTGTTGAACACGGTCACGTTCCTCTCGGAAGACCCGGTCGTGGCGGTCGGGTCTTTTCAGAAACAGTACCTGGATTTGCCGACAGAAGTTTTGGCCACCTCGATGGCGAAGCACCTGAAGCTCTTCAGCATCCGCGAGAAAAACAGCGAGAAACTTCTGCCGAATTTTCTCGCGGTGCTCGAGGGAAAGCCTACGATCCCCGCGGTCGTGATGGCCAACGTGGACCGGATCATCGAAGCACGGTTCACTGACGCACGCTTTTTCTACCGGGCAGACACGAAGACAAAACTTGAATCTAAAATTGCCCAGCTGAGCGGCGTTGTTTTCCATGAGAAACTGGGGACGATGGTCGAGAGGATTCCCCATCTAGAACGGTTGATTGGGTTGATCTCGCGGGAAACCAATAGTCCGCCGGCTGTTGCTTCTTCGGCGGTTCGGGCCGTCCGGCTCTGCAAAGCTGACCTGGTGACTCAAATGGTCCGGGAATTCCCGACGCTCCAGGGGCTCATCGGCAGCCGCTATGCGGTGCAGGACGGCGAGCCGGCGGAGGTGGTAACCGCCATCAGAGAGCATTACGCGCCGCGCGCCGCGAAAGACCCTGTTCCTTCGACAGTGCTGGGTGCTTTGGTTAGCCTGGCCGACCGGTTCGACACTCTGATCGGTTATTTCGGCGTGGGCTTGAAACCGACCGGCTCGGCCGATCAGTATGGCCTACGCCGTCAGGCGACCGGATTGGTCCGCATCCTCATCGAACCGCCGAAAGGGGTCTCGTTCGTCGGGCTCTCAATTGACAGGATCTTCGACGAGGGGATACAATCATGGGGCGCCCGGTTAAAAACCGACAAAAACCTCCTCAAGAAGGAGCTGCATTCCTTCTTGATCGAAAGGTTCGAGTGGCTGGCTTCTGTCCGCGGTGGGTTTACCCGCGAACAGAGTGAGGCTGTTTTATCGGCCGGCAGCGACGATTTGGCCGGTGCGTGGGAGCGGCTGTCTGTTCTTGCGCAGTTTTGGAACGACTCCCGAAGGAAGGACTCTTTAATCAAGGCGGCCAAGGTGGCCGAGAGGACCGGCCGGATTGTTCAGTCGGTCAAGGGAGGCAACGGTTTCGGTTCGGTGAATCCCGACATCCTGAAGGAATCCTCCGAACGGAAGCTGTGGGAGGCGTGGAACCGGGTGGCTCCCCTTGTGCGCGAACAGGTCAAAGGCCGGCGTTTTGAGGAGGCGGTTGTGACGTACAGCGGCCTGTATCCTGAAGTCCACGAATTTTTCGAGAAAGTCTTTGTCATGGACGAAGATCCGGCTGTCCGGAAAAACCGCCTCGCGTTCATGAAAGAGATCCATCAATCGCTGGCGGGTAGCTTCGCCGATTTGTCGAAACTGCCGTTGTCGGGCATAGAGCCGTCTTCATCTTGAAGAGTGAAAAGAAAAGAGGATAGGAAAGTAATGGCTAAGCAATCGAAATACGTTTATTTCTTCGGCGCGGGCAAGGCGGACGGTTCCTCCCAAATGAAGGCTCTGCTGGGGGGCAAGGGGGCCAATCTGGCCGAAATGACGAACATCGGCCTGCCTGTTCCACCCGGTTTCACGATCACGACTGAGGTTTGCACCTATTACTACACGAACAAGAAGAGCTACCCGAAAGTCCTCTCTTCTCAGGTGCAGGCGGCGATCGTCCGTCTCGAAAAGATGACCGGCAAACGGTTCGGCGACAAACAGAATCCCCTTTTGGTTTCGGTCCGCTCCGGCGCCCGCGATTCGATGCCCGGCATGATGGACACGATCCTTAACTTGGGGCTGAACGACCAGACGGTCGAGGTGCTCGCCAAGCGTTCCGGCAATCCTCGCTTTGCCTGGGACAGCTACCGCCGTTTTGTCCAGATGTACGGCGATGTCGTGATGGGGGTGCAGGCGCAGGGCAGGGACGAGCATGAGCCGTTTGAAGAGGTGATGAGCGCCCTCAAAAAAGAGGTCCGGGCCGTCAAAGACACCGATTTAAGCGCCGGCAACCTTTCCGAGCTGGTCAGCCGCTACAAGGCCCTGATCAAGAAGAGGACCGGCCAGGAGTTCCCCCAAGACCCTCTCAAGCAGATGTGGGGGGCGGTCGGCGCTGTTTTCAGCTCCTGGAACAACGACCGGGCGATCGTCTACCGCCGCAAGTACGGGATACCGCATGAGTGGGGGACCGCGGTCAACGTGCAGACAATGGTCTTCGGCAATTTGGGCAACACCAGCGCCACCGGGGTGGCTTTCACGCGCGATCCTGCGTCGGGCCGGAAGGAATTTTACGGCGAGTACCTGATCAATGCCCAGGGAGAGGATGTCGTCGCCGGGACCCGCACGCCCCGGCCGATCGCCGATCTGGCCAAGGAGATGCCGAAGTCCTTCGACGAGCTGCAGAAGGTCCGCAACACCCTCGAAAAACATTTCAAGGACATGCAGGACTTTGAATTCACGATCGAAGACAACAAGGTCTACATGCTCCAGACCCGCAACGGCAAGCGGACCGGCCTAGCCGCTATCCGGATCGCCGTGGAGATGGTGGAAGAGAAGTTCATTGATTGGAAGACGGCTGTTTCCCGTGTTCCGGCCGATTCGTTGAGCCATGTGCTTGCCCCTATTTTTGACCGGTCGGACCGGCTTGAGGCGGAAAAGGCCGGGCGACTGCTGTGCAAGGGGCTTCCGGCGGGTCCTGGCGCCGCCAGCGGCAAGATTGTTTTCAACGCCGAGGATGCCGTGGCTCTTGCCCAGAAAGAAGAAAAGATCCTGCTGGTCCGGATCGAGACGACGCCGGAGGACCTTCGCGGCATGATCGCTGCGGAAGGGATCTTGACCGCGCGCGGAGGGGTCAGCTCACACGCGGCCCTTGTCGCGCGGCAGATGGGCAAGGTCTGCGTCTGCGGTGCGCAGGATATCCACGTGGATTACGCCGCCCGGCAGATGAGGGTCAAAGGCCGGGTTTTTAAAGAAGGGGACTATCTGTCGATTGACGGTACCGTGGGAGAGGTTTTCGAAGGGCAGGTCAAAACCGCTCCCAGTGAAATCGTGCAGGTTCTCGTCAACAAGACGCTGGATTCCAAAAAGAGCCAAACTTACCGGCAGTTTGCCATGCTGATGAAATGGGCGGATGATGCTCGCCGCCTGGGTATCCGGACCAACGCCGACCAGCCGGACCAGGCGGCCAACGCGATTGCCTTCGGCGCTGAGGGGATAGGGCTCTGCCGGACGGAGCATATGTTTTTCGGCGGCAGCCGGATTGATGCGGTCCGCGAAATGATCATCGCCCAGACGACCGAGGCCCGCAAGAAGGCTTTGGCCAAGCTCCTGCCTTATCAGAGGGAGGATTTCATCGGGATATTCCGGGAGATGAAGGGGTTGCCGGTCACGATCCGGACGCTGGATCCGCCGCTGCATGAGTTTCTCCCTCAAGAATCCGGACAGATACGGGAACTGGCCGAGAAGCTTCACCAGCCGTTTGAGAAAGTGTCGGCTCGCGTTGCCCAGCTGCATGAGGCCAATCCGATGCTGGGGCACCGGGGCTGCCGGTTGGGGATTGCCTACCCGGAGATCACCGAGATGCAGGCGCGAGCCATCTTTGAGGCGGCCGCCCAGGTGCAGAAAGAGGGGATCAAGGTTCGGCCTGAGATCATGATTCCTTTGGTCGGTTTTCCGAAGGAGCTTCAGCTTCAGCTGGAGATCGTCAACCGGGTGGCGAAGGAAGTCCAAGAGGCATCCAAGCAGAAGATCAGCTATCTTGTTGGGACGATGATCGAGATTCCCCGCGCCGCTCTCGTGGCGGATCAGATCGCCGCCGATGCCCAGTTTTTCAGCTTCGGGACAAATGATTTGACGCAGACCACGTTAGGCATGAGCCGCGATGACAGCGGTTCTTTCCTGCCGGCCTATATGGAGCACGAAATCGTCAAAAATAACCCGTTTGCGTCGGTGGATCAGACCGGCGTTGGCCGACTGATGAAAATGGCTTTGGAAGAAGGGCGCAGCGTCAAACCGGATTTGAAGGTCGGCATTTGCGGCGAGCATGGAGGGGATCCGGCGACGGTTGAGTTTTGCCACCGGATCGGGCTCAATTACGTCAGCTGTTCACCCTTTCGGGTGCCGGTAGCCCGGTTGGCCGCCGCGCAAGCCGCGTTGAAAGAGCAGAAGATAAAAGGGACATCCAACGGCAGTTTGTACAAAAAATCGGATCGTGTCCAGAAAACGAGGGCCTACAGTTATGCCTGATCCGCTGAAGTTGTATCTGAAAGATATCAAGGATATTCCGCTGCTTAAGCCAGACGAGGAGCTGTCGTTGGCGCGCCGGGTCCGCAAGGGGGATCCGGAAGCGCGGAAACAGATGATTCAGTCGAACCTGCGGTTTGTGATCAGCATCGCCAAGAAGTACAGCCATCTTGGTCTGCCGATGTCCGATTTGATTGAGGAAGGCAATTTGGGGTTGATGCGGGCTGTTTCCAAGTTCAATCCGGGTAAAGGGTTCCGGTTTTCTACCTATGCCGCCTGGTGGATCAAGCAGTATGTGCTGCGCTCGATTGCCAATCAGGGAAAGACGATCCGTATCCCGGTTTATATGGTGGATATCATTTCGAAGTATAGGAAGGTCAGCGAACGGCTGAGCCAGAAAATGGGACGGAAACCGGCCGCCAGTGAAGTCGCCCATTCGATGAAGATGCCGGTCAAGAAGATTCGGGAGATTGAGGGGATGCTCCTTCAACCCGCTTCGCTGGATGCTCCTCTCGGGGAAGAGGGGACCTCCCAGTTTATTGATATCCTCGAGTCCCCCGATTCTCCCGCCACCCGGGATGAATTGGCAGAATTTCTTAAGAGGGAACAGGTAGAGGACCTTTTAGGCCGCCTTACCGACAGGGAGAGGGAGGTTTTGAGCTTCCGCTTCGGCCTGCAGGACGGCGTGACCTACACGCTAGGTGAAACCGCCAAGAGGCTTGGGATCACCCGGGAAAGGGTCAGGCAGATCCAGCTTTCGGCCGAAAAGAAACTGCACGCCTTCTTATCCGAGCTGGAAAAGAGGCGTTCATGACCCCACCAGCCACGCTGGACCTGAAGAGCTACATCCGGGATATTCCCGATTATCCGAAGCCCGGCATTGTCTTTAAGGATTTGACCCCTCTGTGGAAAGATCCCGGTGCTTTTGCCGCCATGGTGGACCAGTTGGCCGGCCGTTTCCGTTCCGCCGGGGTGGAGACGGTCGCCGCCATTGAGTCACGCGGTTTGATCTTAGGAGCCGCGCTGGCCTATGCGCTCAAGACCGGTTTGGTTCCTATCCGAAAAGAGGGCAAACTCCCTTGGAAGACGATTAAGATGTCTTACGATCTCGAATACGGGCAAGCGACCACCGAAATCCACACCGACGCAATCAAACCCGGGACCCGGGTGTTGATCGTGGACGACCTTTTGGCGACAGGGGGTACGGTTGAGGCGGCGGTCAAGTTGATAAAGGAGCTTCAAGGGGAGGCGGTCGGTCTTGCGTTCCTCGTGGAGCTGGGTTTCCTTAAAGGAAGACAGAGGTTGAAGCCTCTGGGGATAGAAGTTTTTTCTTTAATCCGCTACGAGTGAAGGGAAAATTGGCGCGCCTGGGCCGAGTCGAACGGCCGACATCCTCCTTAGGAGTGAGGCGCTCTATCCATCTGAGCTACAGGCGCATCGAATCGCGAACTTCTTCATTATATACGACAGCAGTGATGAACCAAAAGAAAGATGATCAATAGGAATAATAAGTTGCAAGAAATTCGTAAGAAAAATTTCTTGACAATGTCAGCCACAGCATATTATGATCGCCCCATTATTGGTGAGGTGCCCTAGCTAGGCGCTATCACCAGAGTTGTCTTGGTCGTCAGCGGTTTACAACCGCCGCTGGTGTCTGTCAACGAAGGTGATGGCTGTCATTGGGGCAACGGGGAAACAGGAAGTCGTTAGCTCCCCCGACTACCGAATGAGGTTGAAAGTTGTTCCTGACACGACAGCGAAGTAGAAAAAGAAAAAGGGAGGGAGGGTTAAAACACGATGGGTAAATTTATACTCGTGGGACTTCTCGCGTTCGCCGTGGCCCTTTCGGGTACTGCGTACGCCGAGGTTCAGAATATCAAGGTCGGTGGAGACATCGACATGAAGGCGATTGCCCACTACAACTATGACTTGAAAGAGAAAAACATCAACATCCCGGGCGGTGGGGCCGCTTTCTCAGGTGCGGTTGTCGCCAACGATGATAACTCGATGTTCTATCTCTCCACCGTGCATTTGACGGTGGATGCAGACCTGACGGATAACGTCAGCACGCATGTCCGGTTGCTCAACCAGAGAGTGTGGGACGCCGACGGGGTCCAGGCTGGCGATATCTATCTCGACGCCGCCTATGTCGTCCTGAAGGAGTTCCTCTATTCTCCGTTGACGGTGATCGTCGGTAAGCAGGATCTGAACTATGGAACCGGGTTCATTGTCGGCCCGGGTCTCTTGGCGGATCCTCAAGGGGCGTTCGCTACAACGGGCACCGGTACGCAGGCGTCTATAGGACAGGAGTTCAGCGCGTACAACACGTATGATGCTATCCGCATCATACTTGATTTCGCTCCTGTCACGGTTGAGGGTTTGATCGCTAAGATTAACGAGACCGGCGTGCCGGATGACGACCAGGACCTCTACGGTGCTCTGGTGAACTATAAGCTGGACCAGTGGAACGCCGAGATCGAGCCGTACTGGTTCTACAAGAACGATCACTCCGCGGTGCTGCCTTTCTTCGACAGCGTCGGGACGTCGGCCTATGATGTGAACATCGTTCACACCATCGGGTTGCGTCTGGCTGGTTCTCCGATGGAGAACCTTCGGATCAACGCGGAAGGCGCCGGCCAGCTTGGAGAGGTCCAGGAAAGGACCCTTCTGCTGCAGCGGGATCGCGAGGCGTATGCCGCTAACATCGATGTCCGGTACACCTTTGCCGAGTCCAACATGACGCCGGTTCTGGGTGTTGGCTGGGTCTATTTTTCCGGTGAGGATGGGGTCAACGAGAATCCGACAGCTGCGACGACTTCATTTGCCTTGCAGGCCAACCAGCAGCAGCTGGACAATGTCAACTCGTGGGACGGGATGTACAGGGGTAATTTCTACACCTACATTCAGGACTTCCTCACGGGTTTCAACGATGTCAGCCTTTACACAACGGCTGATCCGACCGATACGGCTGCCACGACAAACCGGCACCTCTTCTACGGCGATGTTTCGTTCAAGCCGATGGAGGATGTGACCCTGTGGGCGCGGTATACCCACGCCCGGTTTGATGAGGCGCCGTCGAACAGGCGCAGCGAGCATGCCGGCGACGAACTCGATCTGAAGGCGTCTTACGCCTACACCGAGGACGTCGGTTTGGCTGTTGGGGGAGGGTTTTTCCTTCCAGGCGGTTATTATGACGATGCTCCGAACTCAAACGCTCGGGGTAACGGTCTCGCCTATACCCTCGTTGGCCAGGCCAACGTAAAGTTCTAAGATCGAGTCAGCGCGTCATATACCCTGACGCGTTGGTGAGATTGAAAAGGCCCCTGGGAGTGATCCTCCCGGGGGCTTTTGTTTTGAGCCGTCCTTGCAGAGTATTCTCATGAACGGGGGGGAACCTTTGAGAATCCATCTTAAGAGTGCAGCGGTTGTTTTGGCGGGCGTTCTTCCATTGCTGGCCGGATGCGCCGATTTCGTCACGCCGATGCCTCGGGAGGCGCTCCAGAAGCCGTTTGGGACCGGGGCCCCGTTTACCTTAGGGACCAGGAAAGCGAAGATTCTGGAGGCCTGGGGGAATCCGGACCATGTCATTCAAATCGGTTCGGATGAGCTTGGGAACACCCGGGAAGAATGGATTTACCATGGACGTTTGCCCGGGGTGCCGATCGATTATGAATATGTCTCCAAGACAAAACACCTTTATTTCGAGGGAGAAAACTTGGTCAGGTGGAAGACCGAAGAGTCTCCCAAGACAGAACAGTCTGCCTCTGAAAAGTGAGTGTAGGCGGCGTTAAGGCCCGTTGCTACGTTTCCCCCGGAGAGTGGGGTCCGGGAGGCCTCTTAACTGTTTCAGGGAGCGAGGCCCATCACCTACTGCGTGTTTTAAGGATCCGTCCCGGGATGGAGGTTTCCTGTTTTGACGGCCGGGGGACGGAGGGGCTAGCCTCGGTATCCAGCATCGGGCGCCGGCAGATTTTTCTCCAGATTATTGAAACAAAGCAGGCGCGCCCCTTTCCCTGGGAGGTTTCTCTTGGCGCGGCTGTTCCCCGAAACGGGAAATTAGACCAGATCCTTGATCAGGCGACCCAGCTTGGCGTCTCCCGCATTATCCCTCTCGCGACGGCCCGAGGGGTTGTTAAGATCACTCCTCAGTCATCGGAAAAGAAGCTCTCCCGATGGGCCCAGATTGTCGTCGAAGCCGGAAAACAGGCCGAGGTCAGTTATCTGCCGGAGATTTTACCGGTCACTCCCTGGGATTCGGCCATAAAAAATTTTTCCGATTATGACCGAGTTCTTTTAGCGGCGGTGGACGGCCCTCATGAAGAGATGGAAGCCCTCCTCTCGCTCGGGAATCCGCGCCGTTTGCTGGTGTTGATCGGGCCTGAGGGGGATTTCACGCCGGAGGAGATCCGGCAGGCCTGCGCCGCTGGCGCCAGGCGCTTTTCGCTGGGACCCACCGTTCTGCGTTGTGACACAGCCGCCGTCGTTGCCTTAGGGGTGCTTTTCCATCTGCTGAGGAAGGGATGAAAAGATTCCGCTGCATTACTTTCGGATGCCGTGTCAACCAGTATGAATCTCAGGCAATCCGTGAACAGCTTATCGCCCGGGGTTACGAAGAGGCCGGCGAAGGTTCCCCTGCAGATCTTCTTGTCGTTAACAGCTGTACCGTGACTGAAGCGGCGGACCAAGAGTGCATCGCCATGGTCCGAGGTTTTCATAAGGAGCATCCTACCGCGCAGATTGTGGTGGCCGGATGTCTTGTCCAGAGGGATTCGGCGCTGTTCAAAGAGATTCCCGGTGTCCGTTTGTTGGTCGGGACTGGGCAGAAGCATCGGATTCCGGAGTTGCTTGAGGATTTGGATCGGTGGCGGACCGATGAGCCTCTAGTGGAGCTTGAGCTTGAAACGGTATACGCCCCGCTTAAAATTTCCTCTTTTGAAGGGCGCTGCAAGATCTTCCTGAAAGTTCAGGACGGCTGCGACCGGGCCTGCGCTTTTTGTAAGATCCCTCTCGTCAGGGGCCGGTCGCGCAGCCGGGAGCTTTCGGATCTGCTGGATGAGATTCGGCGCCTTGTTGACCAGGGGTTCCGGGAGATTACCCTTGTCGGCGTGGCGCTCGGTCTTTGGGGCAGGGATTTTACCCCTCCGCTGGATCTTGCCGGGTTGGTTGAAGTTGTTGACCGGTTGCCGGGGCAGTTTCGGGTTCGTTTAAGCTCGCTTGATCCCCGGGATATGGACGACCGATTTCTTCAGGCGATCGCCGGTTCATCCAAATTGTGCCGCCATCTGCATCTGTCTTTGCAAAGCGGGTCCGATCCGGTCCTTGCCCGGATGAACCGGGGCTACACCGCTGATTGGTACGCTTCCCGTGTCGAAAAGATCCGGCGCGCCTGGCCGGATCTTGGATTAACGACAGATCTGATCACCGGTTTTCCGGGAGAAGGGGAGAAAGAGTTTGAAGAGACGCTGGATTTCTGTCGCCGGATGAATTTTCTTAAAGTGCATGTTTTTCCTTACAGCCGCCGGCGCGGCACGAGCGCCTGGTTTTTGAAGGGACAAATGCCTCGCTCGGAAGCGAAGAGAAGAGGCAGGGTTCTTCTGCAGGTGGCGGGCCGGGTTTCCGAGGGTTTCCGCCGCTCTTTTGTGGGAACTCTCCAGGAGGTTCTCCCGGAACAGGTTGTGTCGGAGGGGAGAGTCTCTCAAGAACCCCTCCTCACCGGGTTTACCGGCCAGTTTGCGCGGGTTGAATTCCGGGGGAGCCCGGATCTCGTCGGCAGGCTCCTTCCTATAAGGATTACCGGGCTGGCCCGGGATGGGTTGTCGGGTGAATTAGTTCATTTTTTAACCAGGCACCCTTGACAATTTGGCACATGTTGTGCCATGCTTTTTAGTGGTAGGGCAAATGTGATTTCGCACCACTGATAATGGCAAACCACCGGAAACGGTGGGACGCAAAGCTTCAGACCGACAGGTAAGCGTAAGTTATTTTAAATAAATGATTTACGCTAAACTCGGTAGCTGGGCCGCCAAAGGTGTAGGTCAAGAACCTGAGGGCTTTAGTGGTGAGGGCCGTCAGGTTCTTTTTGCCTGAAATAAAAACAAATTGAAAAAGGTTATTGTAATAGGAGAGGTAAATGAAAACGAATAGCCAGCATGTGGCGGAGGCAAAGCAGGTCCATAGAGTAGTGACCTTCCTGGATAGGGAACAGGTAGATTACTTGGATAAATTAGGAAAAGATGCGCTCTTTTCCACAGGTGTTAAGTTCCCGCGGACGCGCGTGATTTCATCACTGATTGATTTGCTGCGCAGGGCCAACGTCAGCGGTGACGGACTCAAATCCGACCAGGATTTGGAAGAGCGGCTGATCAAGAGGTTGGTGGCCAGCCTGCCGGAAGCCAAGCGTTTGGCCGGGGAGCTGCTGAAGCCGTGAAAACACCGCCAATGGACTATGGCGATAATTTCCCGGTCACGACAGGGATATGGGACCCGGCCGTGCCGTGGCGGTTTCCCCACCATACTCCGGTAAGGTTGAAGGCCCCGTCGCTCCTGCATCAGATGCTTCCCTGGATCATGCTCTGCCTGGGTGTGGCCTTGGGGATTCTCTTGATGAGCTGGCGTTTTGGGGTGACGAACGCCAATGCCGTAGTTATGGCGCCGGCGGTTAAACCGGCTGAATCGGCCGAGCAGTTGTTGCCTCAGTGGGAGTTCACGCCGCGCCAGCCGGTGGGGAGTGCTCCTAAGAAACCTCATTCGAGGAGAACCAGGACCGGTTTGGCTTAAGGAGGGGGTTATGGCTTTCAGGTTGAACACACCGTATTATCAATTGCCTGGCTTCCAGAGGGAGCCGATATTCGGCGCCTTCGTTGAAATGCTCCTTAAAACGAGGGTGAAGCTCCATTTGGAGGCCACCGACGGTTTTCCCGACGAGGATGTCAATACTTATCTGGCCGGCCTGCTGATCGCGTATCTCAACCCCGCTTATTTAAAAGAGGTTTCGGAGGTCCTTTCCCGGTGCGACAGCGATGTTTTTCAGGCCGCCTGCAAAACCGACGATAGGTACCGGGCCTACTGGGTCTACAAGGTTAACGCGGATGACCTCCTGGTCACTCTCGGTATTTTTCGACGGCTCTGGCAGGAGGAACGGGCAGAGGTGATCCGGATGCAGAGGTATTACACCCATGCGTGCGAATACAATCGGCGCATCTACCGGCATCGCACGGCGGTTGGGGAAATCCACACGAAATTGGCCGAATCGTCGGAACGGTACCTGACCATTTTAGCCGGCACCCGCCGCGATTACTTTCATTTTCTTGAGCATGCCCAATCGGAGGAGATGATCGCTTTCAGCCGGAACCTCCATAAATATGAGCGGGAACTGCCGATCAAGGCGGCGAAAGATGAATTTCTCGATCTCTATTCGGCTTGGCTCAAAGGGGTTCGGGACTCCGCCTCCTTGGAGCGCCTTTTACAATTGGCCGACCAGATTAGGGGTCTCGATCCGGCTTTCCGACCGGATCCTATTGTGACACGGATTAACCAGGTAAAAGCGGCGTAATACGGCGGTTTCCGGGAAGTATATTTTTACCCTGCCTTGACACTCCGCAAATCCTTCGGGTATACTTACTTAAAGCTTACCTTCTTGCATTTTTACACACACCGGGGTGGGTGTTCCTATTACGCGTTTTAATTGGGTGGATGTGGTTGCCGTAATCCTATTTATCAGAATGGGTTACGTTGGCTATCGTTTAGGTCTTGGCTCTGAGCTGATCAAGCTTGCCGGGGCGGTGGTTGGGTTCTTTGTCAGTTTTTACTGGTACCAGCCGTTGGGGAGTTTTCTTTCCAACTGGACGTTCCTCTCGAAAGAATGGGCGGCGGCGATAGTGATGATCGTTTTGGTGGTCGTTGGTTATCTCCTCGTCACGAGAGGATTAAGGCTCATGGAGAAATTGATTCAGGTCTCTTTTCAGGCGAAAGTGAGCAACGTGGGAGGCCTGATAGCCGGTTTAGTCAGGGCAGGATTTGTCACGAGCGTTTTTTTAGTGGTCTGCCAGCACCTTCCGTCAGATTACCTTAGCGCCTCCATTGAGGAACGTTCATTCACCGGAAGCCGGATGGCGAGAGTGGCCCCGGCGGTTTACGGGGTGACCAAGCCGTGGGTTGGATATTTCTGGACCGGTTTGCATGCTCCTTTACCCTGATTCGGCGGTACCGATTCGGAAAGCGGTTTTTGGCCGGAGCCTTTCATGATTCCTGAGACAACGCTGCGAGAGATTCAAAATCGGATCGATATCATTGAGGTGGTGGGGGGGTATATCGTCCTAAGGAAATCGGGGCAGAATTTCAAGGCGCTGTGCCCGTTCCATCCTGAGAAAACCCCCTCTTTCATGGTGTACCCGCAGAAGCAGTTTTACATCTGCTACGGATGCGGGGCGGGCGGGGACACGATCTCTTTCGTGATGCGCCATGAACACATGGAGTTCGCGGAAGCGGTCGAGGCGCTCGCTCAAAAGGCGGGTGTTGAGATCCCCAGGGCCGTGGGAAAGCAGCGTCGGTCGAATCCGGATATGTACCGGGCGCAGGAGCTGGCGGCAAAGCTCTATCACGAACAGCTTGTCTCTTCTCAAAAAGGGGCGGCGGCCCGTGAATACCTCAAAAAGAGGGGGTTGGACCAGTCGACCTGGGAAACATTTCAGCTTGGGTATGCCCCCGATGAGTGGGATTTCCTGATTGGCGCGGCCCAGAAAGAAGGGCTGTCTCCCGAGGTTTTAGAGAGGGGAGGTTTGGCCGTTTCCCGAGAGGGGAAGGGCGGGTGTTATGACCGGTTTCGCAACCGGGTGATCTTTCCCATATGCGATACGCGGGGCAGGGTGATCGCCTTCGGCGGGCGGGTTTTCGGGGAGGAGTCGGGGCCTAAATACCTGAATTCTCCCGAGACGGAGCTGTACGTCAAAGGGAAAATCTTATACGGCCTCCATCTGGCGGCGCCCGAGATCCGGGCAAAAGATTTTTGCTTGGTGGTTGAGGGCTATATGGATATGGTCAGCCCTTACCAGCACGGGATACACAATGTGGTCGCCTCGATGGGGACAAGCTTGACCGAGGCGCAGATACAGCTGATCCGCCGGTATACCCGGAACGTTGTGATGGTCTACGACGGAGATCTGGCGGGAGAGATGGCCACATTAAGGGGGTTGGATCTTTTGCTGACCGCGCAGATGCGGGTCAAGGTGACCGGTTTACCCGGCGGGTTGGATCCGGATTCGATGATCAAGGCTCACGGGGTCAAGGCGTTTGCCCGGGCGATCCAGGGGTCCCAAGATCTTTTTGATTACAAGCTGACCCTGCTCAGGCAGAAGTTTGACCCAAAGCAGATGGAAGGCCGGGTGCGTATCTGCGAGGAGATGCTCCCGACGATTAAACGGGTCCCGAACGCGATCCAGCGGGGAGAGTACGTCAAGCGCTTGTCGGAGCTGCTTGGGGTTTCGGAAGAGCTTGTGTGGGCGGAGTACGGCAAGGTAAGGCTTGAGTCGGGATGGAAGCCGGCAGGGGTCATCGGGACGACGGCTCCGAAAGCGCCGATGTCTCCTGAAGAATCGCTCGCCGGATTGTTGCTGGAGAATCCGGCATGGATTGAACGGCTCGAAGACCGGTTGGACCCCTCCTCCGTGAAAAATGACCAGGCCCGGAACCTGCTGGAATGGCTGACCGGCCGCTGGAAAGCGGGCCAGCTTCCGCAGGGGCACCAGGAAGTGATCAACGCGCTTGGGCGCGATTCGGTGGCCGAAACAGAGGCCCTGTTTGCCAGGTGGCTGGTATGGGCCGAAACTCTACTTGAAGAAGATAAATTGAAGGCTTTGGACGGCCTGATCGTGCGGATCCAGAAGGACAGGATGAGGGTGACAAGCGGGGAATTGCAGTTGTCCATACGGCAGGCCGAAGAAAAAGGGGATGAAGAAACCGCAGTGCGACTTGTTTTGGAATTGAACCGACTGAATAAAACGGGTGTACCAGCGAGGGCCATCGACTAGTGAGATCTGCGAAGAAGGACAAAAAGAACGAGAAGGAACAGCTTGGAAGAATGAAAAGAGCGGATGAATTAAAAAAGCTGATTGCCTTGGGCAAGGAGAAAGGCCGTTTGACCTATGAAGAGGTCAACAACCTTTTGCCTGAAGATGTGACTTCCTCTGAGGAGATAGAGGAGATCCTTACCGCCTTAGGCAATGAGAACATCGAAATCGTTGATTCCGAAGAGACCGATGCGAAGTCTGAAACTCCCGCGGAGGAGAAGGAGGACTCGGCCGAGGCTCCGGAGGCGGGCGATTTTCATGGGGATCTTCCGTCCGAAGAAAAGGCCGAAGAGGAAACCGAAGCGCCTTCTCGGTCGGAGCCCGTGGACGATCCGGTCCGCATGTACCTGCGCCAGATGGGGCAGATTTCGCTCCTCTCCCGCGAGGATGAACTGCGGCTTGCCAAGGAGATTAAAGGGGCCGAGGCCAATTATCGGGAGATACTTATCTCCACCGTGATGGTACCCCGAGAGCTTCTTGCCCTTGTGGATAGGATTAAGAACAAAGAGGTCAATCCGGAGGAGTACGTTACCGAGGATTTCCGCCGGAAGGAAAGGCTTCTGCCCAAACTGGTCCGGCTGGGAGCGAAGATCCGTTCCACCCGTTCTCAGGCTAAGAAGGTCGCCTATTTTCTTGAGATGCGGCTGATGAGTCCTGTGGTCGAGGATGGCGCTAAGAGGCTTAAATGGACTGTGGCCGAAGCGAACCGCTTAGTCCGCGAAATAGAGAAGGTCCGCGGAAAAAAATCCTCTGGTTGGAAAAACAGGCTGGCGGAATTGAAGAAGCAGTATCAGGCCGCCGAGAAACATCTCGGCCAGCCGCTGGAGGAGGTCGAAGAGATCCTGGCGGTTTTGAAGAAGAGGGAAGCGGTTTACATCCGGGCGAAGCGAGCTCTCGTGGCAGCCAACCTGCGGCTGGTCGTTTCGATCGCCAAGAAGTATACCAACCGCGGCCTTTCTTTCCTAGACCTGATCCAGGAAGGGAACATCGGCCTTATGAAGGCGGTGGACAAGTTTGAGTACGAGCGGGGCTACAAATTTTCCACCTATGCCACCTGGTGGATACGGCAAGCGATCACGCGTGCGATTGCCGACCAGGCGAGAACGATCCGCATTCCGGTCCACATGACCGAAACGATCAACAAGCTGATCCGGGTTTCCCGCCAGCTGGTCCAGGAGAACGGCAAGGAGCCGACCCCGGATGAGATCGCCCACGAAATGCATATGGCGGTGGAGAAGGTGCGCGGAATTTTGAAGATCGCGCAGGAACCGATTTCCCTGCAGACACCGATCGGCGACGACGGAGACACGCATTTCGGCGATTTCATCGAAGATAAGAGGGCGATATCGCCGGCCAATGCCACCGCCTACGCGATGCTGAAGGAGCAGATGGAAGAGGTGCTCGAGACGCTGACCGAGAGGGAAGCTCAAGTGCTGCGGCTGCGCTTCGGGATCGGGGACGGCTGCCCGCGCACGCTTGAAGAGGTGGGCGCCACTTTCCGCGTGACCCGTGAGCGGGTCCGGCAGATCGAGGCGAAAGCCCTGCGGAAACTGCGCCACCCGACTCGTTCCAGGAGGCTCAAGACCTTTCTGGAGATGGGTGCTTTAAGCGACGAGAAGGGCTGGATCTAAGAGAGTTGTTTTTGTAGAGGATTAAAAGTGAAGGGCCCCGGGAAACCGGGGCCCTTCGTGTTTTTAAGAAAAGAATTGGGCCCGCCTGGATTCGAACCAGGGACCAAGTCATTATGAGTGACCTGCTCTAACCGCTGAGCTACGGGCCCGGCTATCAAATAAACGCTAATTAGAATACCGCCTTTTCTTTCCCGTTTCCATCCCGTAGAATAGATGTCTACCGTTTCCCCGCATTCCTCTTAGGGATGGAGGGTGTTGGAGGAAGTGTAAAACTCCCTGTTTCTTTCGTAGGAGGGGAGGTGTGAATTCCTCTTGGGGAGGAGGGGTGTTGGGAGGAACGATACGGTGCCTCCCAACAAGACCGCTTGTTCTTGCTGGAGAGGGGAGTTCCTCTTAGGGATAGAGGGTGTTGGAGGAAGTGTAAAACTTCCTCCAACGACACCACCAAGGAGCCGACTCCTTGCCCGTAGGAAAGAGGAATACTAAGGAGAAAACCTGGGTTCTCTCCTTAGAACAAACTCCGACGGCTGAGTTCTCGGTTCCCCCAGCTTGTTGGAGAGCAGAGTTTGAAAATAGATGCCGTTATTTCGTGAACGGCAGGAGTTTGTTGGGCGCATAGCTCAGTCGGTTAGAGCGTTCGCTTCACATGCGAGAGGTCACAGGTTCGAGTCCTGTTGCGCCCACCATTAAACATAAGTTTCCGGGTCAACAGGACGAGAAGAGAGACTCGCTGAACGCGACGAGTAGGAGTGTTCTTTAGTGCGGGTCGAGTGGCCGACCTGAAGTTCCGAACGTAGTGAAGGGACGGAAGGCGCCGAGTCCTGTTGCGCCCACCAATGTTCTTTTAGAGTGACCGAGCCCGGGTACCCAGCTATTCCGATATGGGTTGTTGGAAATGCGGGGTGGGCGAGGAAGAAGCACAATGTTTCTCACGATTGACAACTGAAAGCTGGTTTACATGGCGACCATCTCGATTGCGGACCAACTCAGGATTTTGGTTGAACTTCAAGCTTCAGACGCCCAAATCTACGAGCTCAAGCGGCAAAAAGAGGCCAAGCCGGTTGAGGCCGCGTCGATCAAAGCAAAACAGCAGGAGTTCGCCAAAGAGGTCCATGCCCTTGAAGCAAGGTACAAGGCTTTTGAGGTGAAGAAGAAGGAGTTGGAAATCGAGCTTGAGCAGAAGGAAGGCCAGATCCGGAAACTCCAGTCGCAGCTTTTCCAGTGCAAGACCAATAAAGAATATTCTGCCATGCAGCGGGAGATCGAAGGGGTCAAGGCGGATAAATCCATCATTGAGGAGGAAGTGATCAAGATGATGGACGAGGCTGACCAGCTCAAGGCCCGTCAGCAGTCCGAGAGGGAAAGCCTTAAAGTTAAAGAGGCCGAACTCCAAAAAGCTCTTGCCCAAATTGACGAACAGGTAAAGGTTTTCCAGAAACAGATTGACGAGCTTCAGGCGGGCAGAGTGGAGTTGCTTCCGAAAGTGGACCCCCCAACCCTTGCCCGGTACGAGAAGATCCTGGAGAAAACAAAGGGGCTTGCTCTTGTGCCGGTCGTCAAGGAAGGGGCCTGCGGAGGGTGTAACATCGTCCTGCCGCCCCAGCTGGTCAACGAGATCATGGCCGGCACGAAGATGATTCTCTGCGAGTCTTGTGCCCGGATCCTTTACATCGAACCGGCCGCCTGAAATGGTCTCTAAACCTGCGTCCAAAAGCAGGAAAGCTCCTTCCGAAACCGGCCGATGCGCGAAAATCTTCATTGACGGGGCCGCGCGCGGCAACCCCGGCCCGGCCGGGGCGGGGATCATTATCTCGCCGGGTGGTTCCCGGAAACCGATAGAACTCTTTTTCTATCTGGGTGAGACCACCAACAACGTTGCCGAAACGGCGGCCCTTATCCTCGCTCTCCAAGAGGTTCTCAAACGGGGTGAAAAACGGGTCGAGGTCTGCACCGACAGCGAGCTTCTCGCTAACCAGGTGAACGGCGTTTACCGGGTCAGAGACAAGAACCTTCAGTCCCTGCATGTGTTGGTTCGCAATCTCACCGAAGGTTTTGACCATTTCAGCATCCGGCATGTGCCCCGCGAAGAAAACCGACACGCGGACAAATTGGCCAATAAGGCGGTCAGTGAGGGCCTGAAGAAGCAGCTTCGCCCCGTTCTCCAGGCGAGACAGTTCGAGAGAACCCCTGCTGACGATTCCCAGCAGCCCACCTTCTGGTAATTCTCTTTCCCGCTTCAGAAAGCCAGTGCCGTCATTGCGAGGAGTCCGCCACCGATTTTTGGTGGACGACGAAGCAATCTCATCTTGAAACAGAGCATTTGCCCGTTTACGAGTTGGTCGGTTTGCCAGTTAACCCGTCAACCCACTAACCCGCGAACCCGAAAGAGTGCTAACCGGCAAGCGTGCCTGAGAAAACTACTCCCTCGCGGTGCTACGAAGTATAATAATGATCAGAGAGGCGGCCGGATGGTCGCCCCCGCATTCTTGGTTGTTTTATCGGAATGGCGGGGGAGGAAAGTCCGGACACCGCAGGGCAGCGGAGTGGGTAACACCCATCCCCCGTGAGGGGCGGATATTCGCCAAAAGCGGACCCGCCAACGATGTATGGCGGGAGAGCCACAGAGACGAGTAAGCCGAGGGGCAACCCGAGGCCCACGTGAAACGGGGCAATCTCTCCGCGGTGCAAGACCAAATAGACCCTGCACAGAGTTGCCCGCTCAATGAGACCGGAAACGGTCTAAAGCAGGGTGGGTAGGTCGCTGGAGCCTTAACCGCAAGGTTTTGGCCTAGAGGAATGACCATCCCCCGCAAGGGGACAGAATCCGGCTTACAGGCCGCCTCTCGATGTTCTTTTCACTACAGGAGGTGAATGGGTTATGAAGAAAATCCTCTGGATGGCGGTATTCTCTGTTTTTCTGTGCACGTCCGTATTTGCGAAAGAAGGGGAGGGACAGAATTCGGCGGAGCATAAAACGAATTTATCACACGGAGGTTCGTCAGCAGCTTCCCAACCTCCTGGTCTTAAGAAGAAGGGCAAAACTCCGCCGGGGCTTAAGAAAAAAGGGGAAGCTCCGAAGGGTTGGAGCCACGGGAAGAAAAAAGGTTGGGATAAGGATCATTCCGCAGCTCACCCGAATTCCGGGCACGGCCGCCGCTGACCTGATTTTTCAGCAAACGGACGATTTATTCCGGCCTACAGGCCGCTTCTTTACATCCTCAGCATCACGATCAGCGTTGTGGAGAATACCAGGTTGTTGAACGCGTGGCCGATCATTCCCGGCAGAAGAGACCCGCTCTTCTCGTACATCCAGGCCCAAACCGTTCCGCTCCAGAAGACGATCAGAAAACCCAGCGCCCCATAACCGTGAAGGGCCGAGAATACCCCCGCGCTTAAAATGGCGGAAAGTCCCCACCCGAATTTCCGCCGCAGGCTCCCAAAGAGGAATCCCCGGAAAATCAGCTCTTCGGCGACCGGAGCGAAAAGGATGTTCCCGATAAGGCCGCCCGCCAGCCAGAGGCTGTTTCCCCAGACGAGGCTGGAATCGAAACTTTCAGCCCAATGGTTTGCGAGGTTGAAAGAACTAGAGAACAGGTTGATTGTCCAGCCGCCGAACAGATCAATTCCCATGCCCGCCAGCGTGATGAACAGAAGGTGCTTGAATTGGTTTGGGAGCAGGGATAGACCGAATCCCTGCCGGAAGCTCAGACCGTAGGGGGCGATCAGGTGCCGGTAACCCAACAGGAGTACCGGAAGGCTGGCGAGTATCGAAGCCAATAGTTCTCCAAACGGGCCGTCGACCCTCGAGAAGAGAAGGAACCCGAAACTGATTAAGGAACCGATAGCAGCGCCCCGCACAAGGACCGTGCCGGCCGTGCGGCCCCGCCATATCGGAGGTAGCAGCGCCGTGCCGACCCGCCAGTTTTCCGACCGCCGCTTGATGAAGAAGAAAAGGGCCGTGTAAAACAACGCTCCAAGGAAGAGATCAAACAGGACGATCCACCGATACCTGTGCAGGAGTTTTTTTGAGTCAAGAAACAGTGCGTGGTCTATGCCGTCCGCAAAAGAGGTCGCCTTTTTTTTTCGCGCCAGTTTTTCTAAAAGGCGGGAACGGAACCAGCTGGGGGCAAGCACCTCTTCGAGGATTGGGCGGTACGTCAGGCTCTCTTCCGGCAGCGGGGTTTGCAGGTAGGCGGATTGGATGAGCGGAGCGAGCCGCGGAAGCGGCTCCCGAAGGTTTTTCCATGAAGAGACCCGTTTCCTCAAGTCGTCGAGTCTGCCGGTTTCCCCCTCCAGCACCGCCAGATGGATTTGGATTGCCGGTTCGTGGGAATAGTTGGCCAGCTCCACGTTCCATTCGATAATTTCGCTGGTTTCTTCCTCTCGGTTTGAAAGGCCGTTGTACAAGTTGTAAAAATGTTTCTCCCACAAAGGGAGCTTCTCACGCGCCTCGAGGAGTTCCATCGAGCGTTCTCCGACCAGCGATAGGGATTTTTCCGGGAATTTGACCAGGTCCAAAGGATGGACGATAAAATTGAGGACGCTCATGAAGAGGAAGGTGAAAAAAACAACCAGCCAGCACAGGAACGTGACGAACGGGTGGAACCGGGGGGATGTAGAAGTTTCGGGAGTCATCTTGTCTCGCACCGCAGTATAGCACAGGAATTTTTACGCCAGATCGAAAAGGGATGAAACGGAATCTTTCCTGGCGTATAATTGACGCCATGAGAAAGAAGGAGGAACTTCAAACGGTGAAAATCGCAGCTGTTGTCCTCATGCTCGGATTCACGGTTGTTTCGGCGGCTGGGTGCGCCTCATCAGCCAACTACTACACCAATCCTGAAACTCAATGGACCGCCATTCAGCGCGTCGGTATCATGCCGTTTACTCTGGCATTCGATAATCCCGTTCGCAGGCAGGTTGTGACCCAGCTTTTCGCCGAGGAGTTAAGGCGGACGCGGGTTGTGGAAGTGGTTGAAGTTCCGGAAGAGGATTCCTCCAGGGCGGTCTCCGTTCCTACACTGGAGGAAGTCGCCGCTAAATATCAGGTGGACGCGATTTTTACCGGCGCCGTGGATGATTCCCAGGGGGCCGTGGTCCACGTTCAACTTCATGATCCCGCCACAAAGGACATCGTTTGGTCCGGGACCTACTCGTTAAGCGTGGGGGCCGAATATTTCAGCCTTCGAACGCAGCAACAGCAGTTTCAAAAATCCATCCGTAAATTGGTGAGGCAGTTCGCCGCCCGAAAACGGTAAAACTGTTTTGTAACGCCGATGTTTTCCCCACACAGAAACCCTTAGTCATTGCGAGGAGTCCCGTTATTTTTGGGACGACGTGGCAATCTCATCTTGAAACAGAGCGTTTAAAGTTCGCGAGTTGGCCGGTTTGCCCGCAAACCCACTAACTCGCGAACCCGCAAACACTCCTCTCCGGTCTCCTGAACCGTTTCCAAACCCCTACAGATAGCTGTTTCTTGCCCTCTTCCGCACAAGATGTTGTGGCCTAAAAAAAATCCCCGTTTTCCGCTTGACACGTTCCCATGTGCAATGTACACTTTGGGTCTGTGTGGAGCAAAGTGGAGGAAAGTAGATGATCTGGTTGTGGGTGCCGTCGGGTTTGCCTTTATCGGGGAGCCCCCTTCGGGGGAGAGGCAAGGAAATGCGGTGCGTGACAGTCACGCGCCGCTAGAGGCGCATCCACAACCTCTATGAGACAGAGGGGCAGTCTCCGGAACATCTGGATGACTGCCCCTCTGGTTTTTGAGAAAGGATGAGCGCAACTGTTTTACGGCGAGTACGACCATACGATAGACCGAAAGGGCCGCCTCATTATCCCTTCCCGTTTCCGGGAAGCGATGAAGGAGCATTTCGTCGAGAGGTTCGTCATCACTCGCGGTCTCGACAAATGTCTTTTCTTGTTTCCGGAAGACGAATGGCGGGCTCAGGAAAACCGGTTTCGCTCACTCTCCTTCACGAAACAGGAATCGCGTCAGTTTAATCGTTTTTATTTTTCGGGGGCCGTCGAGCTGTCCTGCGACAAACAAGGGCGCGTGCTGGTGCCGGAATACCTGAAGGAATTCGCAGAGATCAAAAGGGACGTTGTGCTCGTAGGGGTTTCTAACCGGATCGAGATCTGGGATAAGGAGGCGTGGAAGAAATTCTATGAGCAGTTCAAACAGTCCTATGAAACGATCGCCGAAAAACTCATCGAGTAAATCGAAGCGCGGCAAGAGGAGCATCCAGGTTCCGCGCGGGACGCCGCATACATGGCTTTTCCGTTGGCAGTTGGCGCTGAATTTGAGGGATCGCTTGGAGATGATCAACGGGGGAGGGGATAACCGGAGGATGATGCGGTTGGCCTCCCACTCGACCAATATGCAAGAGTTGATTCGGCGCTATTCTAACGATACTATGCTTTAATTTGCTTAATGTGGATTCAGGAAAGGAGATATCTCATCAGCCGGTTCTCGTTAAAGAGTCTATTTTGGGCCTGCGGCTTAAACCAGGGGCCGTTGTCCTCGATGCGACGGTCGGGTTGGGCGGTCACGCGCGGGAGATACTGCACGTGATCGGGCCGACAGGGCGGTTGATCGGTTTGGACAGGGATGAGGATGCCCTGCGCCTGGCGAAAAAAAGGCTCGAGGCGTTTGAAGGCCAGACCTCATTTGTCCACGGCCATTTCGGGGATATCTCCGCCCACATGGACCGGATTGGCGTCGTGGCTTTGGACAGCGTTCTTTTCGATCTCGGTGTTTCTTCGATGCAGTTGGATCTCTCTTCGAGGGGTTTCAGTTTCCGTTCCGAAGGCCCGCTGGATATGCGGATGGACCAGACGCAGGAGTTTTCCGCGGCCGATCTCATCAACACGATTTCTGTCGGCGACTTGACCGATCTTTTGCGGACTTACGGCCAGGAACAGTGGGCCGGCCGGATCGCCCAGGCGATCGTCAGGCGCAGGCCTTTTATGACGACGAACGCTTTGGCGGAAACGATCCGCAAGGCCGTTCCGGGGGGAGCATCGGCCGGCCGGATTGATCCCTCCACCCGTTCTTTCCAAGCGATCCGGATAGCAGTCAACAGGGAGATGGAACTTTTGCCCTTGGGGATTCTCCAGGCGATAGGTCGCTTGAAGCCGGGCGGGCGGATTGTCGTGCTTTCTTATCATTCTCTCGAACACAGGATTGTCAGGGTGGTTTTTCGGGACCAGGCAAAGCTTGGCCTTGTGGAGATCATCACGCACAAACCGGTCACTCCTTCCGAAGAGGAGGTCCGGCGGAATTCGAGGGCCCGGTCGGCCCAAATGAGGGTGGCTATGCGTTCCTCCGGAGATGGATCATGAAACTTCGGTGGTTCTTCTCAGCTCTGACATTGACCACTGTCCTGGCGCTGGTTTATGTTCAGCAACGGGTTGTCCTTGTGACGGAGGGGTACAAGGTGGAATCCTTGAGGCGGCAGAAAGAGGAGCTTCTTGACCAGCACCGCGTACTCAACTACAATGTTCTAGCGCTTCAATCACCGGTTATCCTCAGCAAACGGTTGGAAGGCCGGGACGTGCAGTTGAACCCTCCACAGCATATTGAAGTACTTCATCGCCAGATGGAGCCCTATCCGATAGTGCTTCAGGGGGTCGAGTTAGGCGCGGTAAAGCCGACTTGGCTGCAGCAAGTCAGGCGGTTGGCCGTTGGCGTGCTGGGAGTAAACCAGCAGGCCGAAGCAAAACCGGCTCAGGGGGATTAAGCAACTTTCCGCGGAATGTCAGTTTCCGCGCCGCTGGCGCTCATAGCGGCGGGGATGAAATAGGATCAAGGTCTTTCCAAGGTGTTGACCGCGGCCCAAAAAACCCGCGTTGCCATGGTGATCATGGGGTTTCTCATGATCGCCACGGCGCTATGGGTTCGCCTCTTCTGGCTCCAAGTTCTTCAGCCCAACCACTGGGTGACCATCGCCCGCCGGCAGCATTTTCAAATGCTGGAACTCCTGCCGACGCGGGGCGACATCCTTGACAGGCGTTTAAAGCCTCTCGCCGTTTCCATCCGTCTGACGTCGGTGTTCGCCAATCCTCGCCATGTCAAGAATCCGTCCATTGCCGCGCGCCGGCTTGCCCCGCTCCTCGGCCGGACGGCCGAAGAATTGGAAGTGAAGCTTTCCAACAAAAAGAAGGGATTCGTCTGGCTGGCGCGGCGGATACCGAACCAGGCGGCGTCACAAATCAGGAAGATGCGGTTAGTCGGGGTGGATGTCGTGATGGAACCTCAGCGTGTTTATCCCCAGGGATTTCTCGCCAGCCATGTGATCGGCTTTGCCGGGACCGATTTAAAGGGGCTGGAAGGCCTTGAAATGGCTTACGACCGGGTTCTTCAGGGGGAGCCGGGCTGGCGGTGGCTCGCCCGCGACGCGAGGCGGCGGCTCGTGAGCGCCTGGGATGGCCCGATGGTGGCCCCCAGGGACGGCCTGAATCTTGTGCTGACGATTGATTCGACGATCCAATTTTTCGCCGAGAGGGAGCTCGACCGGGCTTTTCAGGCGACGCGGGCCAAGGGGGGATCTATCGTCGTGATGGACCCTAAAACGGGCGAGGTCCTGGCGATGGCGAACAGGCCGACCTTCGATCCAAATCAGATTTCAGGTACAGATGCCGAGAGCCGGCGCAACCGGGTGGTGACCGATACGTTTGAGCCGGGATCGGTTTTCAAGGTGATTACGGCGGCCACGGCTTTGACAAAAGGGGCTGTCCGGATCAACGACAGGTTCTTTTGTGAAAATGGCGCTTACCCGGTCGCCGGCCATATCCTCCATGACCACACGCCGCATGGCTGGCTGACGTTCCGGGAGGTCATCACCAACTCAAGCAACATCGGCACCGTCAAAGCAGCTATGCGTGTCGGGCCGGCATCCCTTTATGAAGGAATCAAGGCGTTCGGTTTTGGGAATCTCACCGGCATCGAACTGCCGGGCGAGGTGGCCGGAGTGGCCAGACCCCCGAAGAAATGGTCCAAGACCTCGATCACCGCGATCCCGATGGGGCAGGAGGTGACCGTGACCGCGCTCCAATTGGCGCAGGCGACCACCGTCATTGCCAACGGTGGGTTCTTGGTGAAGCCCCGGATTGTCCGGGAAATTCGCGATTCGGCCGGCAACACCGTCAAAAAGCCGGAGCCGGCCGTTTTCAAGAAGGTCATCCCGGACCATGTGGATGTTCAGATGAAGGAGATCCTCGCTGGGGTTGTCGAGGAGGGAACCGGAAAACTCGCCGCTGTTCCCGGCTACCGGGCCGCCGGCAAGACCGGAACAGCCCAGAAGGTTGAGCCGAACGGGACCTATTCTCACTCTAAATTCATGGCCTCTTTTTTGGGGTTTGTCCCGGTCGAGAACCCGAGGTTGGTGATCGTCGTGGTGCTTGATGAACCGCGCCCTGTCTATTACGGCGGCGTGGTATCGGCGCCTGTTTTCAGCAAGGTGGCTTCCGATACTCTAGGCTACCTGCAGGTCCAGCAGGAAGAGGGACATATGAGGCAGGGGGCGGGGGACGCGGGGCGGGCGGCGCCCGGTGTCCGGTCCACGACGGCCGAACCGGCCGTCGGCAGAGGAGTGGTGATCCGGGGTGACTGATTTCAGGACAAAAAATTGGCAACTTCCTGAGTTGCTGAGGGCCGGAGGGGTTGCCCTCAAAACATCTGTGCCTGATCTTCCTATTGAGCAGGTGACGGATGATTCCAGGGCTGTCCGGAAAAACAGCCTGTTTGTGGCCGTCAAGGGTGCGAAAGCGGACGGGCATCGGTTTGTTTCTCAGGCGGTGGAGAAGGGAGCTTCGGCAGTTCTTATCGAGCGGGAGGCGCCGGTTCCTCCGCCTGCCGTAAGTCTCCGGGTGCCGTCAACGCAGGCTCTTTTGGGCCCGCTTGTTTCCGCGTTTTACCGCGAGCCATCACGGCGCCTGTCGGTCATCGGTGTTACAGGAACGAATGGGAAGACGACGGTGGCCTGGCTGGCGCACCATCTCCTCGAGTCGGCCGGAGTTCCCTCCGGCTTGATCGGGACTGTCTGCTGCCGGGTTGGCGGGGCGGAGAGGCCCTCCACCAACACGACGCCGGGTGCCGTCGCGCTGCAGACGATGTTTTCCGAAATGACGGACGCAGGTCTTAAGGCCTGCGTAACGGAGGTTTCTTCCCACGCGCTGGACCAGCGCAGGACCGATGGGACCCTGTGGGCGTGCGGTGTTTTCACCAACTTAAGCCCGGAGCATTTGGATTATCACGGGACGATGGAGAGTTACCTGAAGGCGAAGATCAAACTTTTCGAGGCGCTTCCTCCCGAAGCCGCTGCGGTGATCAACCGGGATGACCCGGCGTGGGAAAGGGTTTCTAAAGGTTCAAAAGCGCGTCTCTGCACCTTCAGTATCCGGAAGAAAGCCGACCTCTATGCTTCCCGGATTCTCTGTTCACTGGAGGGGACGGAATGCGAAGTGGTCACCTCTGAAAGAGTTTTCCCGTTCCGGTGGAACCTCGTCGGACGCCATAATATCCAGAATCTCCTGGCGGCGCTGGGGGCTGTGATGAGCTTGGGGATTCCGGCTGAGAAAGCGCTTCAAGCGGCGGCCGGTTTTAAAGGTGTTCCCGGCAGGCTTGAACGGGTGGATTCCGGAAACTCTTTCCCGGTTTTTGTGGATTACGCGCACACCGACGATGCTTTGAAGTGCGTTTTGGAGCATTTGAAATCGGTGACTTCCCGGAAAATCCTCGTTGTCTTCGGCTGCGGAGGGGACCGGGACCGGACGAAACGGTCCCGGATGGGGCGCGTTGCCGGACAGCTGGCCGACCGGGTAATTGTGACCTCCGATAATCCCCGCTCCGAGGAGCCGGCCGCGATCGCCGCCGAAATTCAATCCGGCTTGAAGGGGAGTCCCGTGCAGTGGGAAACGATCCTGGACCGCCGGGAGGCGATCCGGGCGGCCGTTGAGTCAAGCGGTCCGGATTGGCTCGTCCTGGTTGCCGGCAAGGGGCATGAAACGGGGCAGATCGTCGGGTCCAAGGTGGTTCCATTCGATGACCGGGAGATGGCCCGTGAGTTCTTATCGAAGAGTGTGCCGGCGGGGGTGAAGCATGCCTGAGAGCTTGTTCGTCTCGCCGGAGGTTTCCGCCGCCGTGGCGGGCAGCAGGGTATCCGGTTCAGCGGGGGGGGGGTTCTCCGGTGTTTCGATTGACACGCGGACCCTACGGCCGGGAGATCTTTATGTCGCTATTATCGGAAAACGTTTCGACGGGAACGATTTTATCTCGCAAGCCTTTGAACGAGGCGCCGCGGGTGCTGTTGTCTCCCGCTGGCCTCTCGCCGGGGAGGCAGGGTTCTCCGATAGGCCGGTCTGGAAGGTGGAGGATACTCAGGCGGCGTTGGGAAGGCTTGCCTCATTTCACAGAGAGAGGTTTAAGATTCCGGTCATTGCTGTGACCGGGTCGGCAGGGAAAACCACGACGAAGGAGATGCTCCATCGGGCCCTTTTCTCGCCGCGGGAGGTTTTGGCAACCGAAGGAACTCAGAACAACCTGATTGGGGTACCTCTGACGCTGTTTAAGCTGGGGTCCTCCCACCGGGCGGCGGTGGTGGAGATGGGGACGAACCGATGGGGCGAGATCGGCGCTCTGACTAAGATAGCGAAGCCGACGGTCGGCGTTATCACGAACATCGGCCAGGCGCATTTGGAGACTTTTGGTGACCTCCAGGGTGTCCTGCGGGCCAAAGGGGAGATGTGGGAGGCGATGGACTCGCGGGGAACCCTGGTTCTTAATGGAGACGATCCCCTTCTGGCTGTTGCCGGTAAACAGTTGCCCCACAAGGTTGTTTGGTTCTCCGCCACAGAACATGGCGGATCCGCCAATAATTTTGGCGGAGGTTCTCGAATAGAAATTCCTATTCGGGTGAGTGAAATTGTGCAGGAACCCTGGGGGACCACCTGCTTAGTCAACGGCAGGTGGCGAATGAGGCTTGCCGTTCCGGGGAGGCACAACCTGATGAACGCTCTGGCGGCGCTGACCTGCGCGGCGGTGTTGGGAGAGGATGTTTCCGCGTCGGTGGAGCGCCTGGTAACTTTTGAGGCGATTCAAGGGCGGATGGCGGCGGTGGAGATGGACGGTTGTTTCGTGATAGATGACTCCTACAACGCCAACCCGACCTCCCTGAAGGCGGCTCTGGATGTGCTCCGCCGCGCCGAATGCCGCGGCAGAAGAATTGCGGTGATCGGCGATATGCTGGAGCTTGGTCCCCGGGCTGATCTGTTTCACGAGGAGGCGGGCCGATGGGTGGTCGAATCACGCGTGGATTTTTTGGTGACGGTGGGCGGGTTAAGCAGGCGGTTGGCCGAGTCGGCGCAAAAGGAAGGGCTGTCCTCTGAGGCGGTCCGATCTTTTGACCGGCCGGATGAGGCCAGGGAATTTTTTTCAGGGTTAATCCGACCCGGGGACACAGTTCTTTTGAAAGGGTCCCGGGGAATGCAGATGGAGCGTGTGCTTCCGTGTTCTACTACATCTTCTATCCATTAAGAGACTGGTGGTTCGGTTTTAACGTTTTTAGATACATCACTTTCCGGGCCGCGATGGCGGCTGTTACCGCCTTCCTTTTAACGTTGTTGCTGGCGCCGCGCGTGATTCGCTGGCTGACTGCGCTCAAGCTCGGCCAGAGCGTGCGGGATAAGGCTGAGGTGAGGGATCTTTACGATTTGCACAAACATAAGCACGGGACCCCGACGATGGGGGGACTGCTGATCCTTTTGGCGCTGATCGGCTCGGCGCTGCTGTGGGGTGATCCGCTCAATCTGAAGCTTGTCCTCGCCGTTTTAGTGACGGCCGCTTTCGGGGCGATTGGTTTCGTGGACGATTACACGAAGATAAAGCAGAAAAACGCGAAGGGGATCAGCTCCCGCGTGAAACTGGCCCTGCAAGGAGCGGTGGCGGTCCTCTTTTTGGCGGTCCTTTTGGTGGATGTTACTTACCCGACGACGCTCGAGATCCCTTTCATCAAGAATTCGACGGTCAACATGGTTTATCTCTACATGCCGTTTGCTTTCCTCGTGCTGGTCGGTACGTCAAACGCCGTGAACCTCACTGACGGTTTAGACGGGTTGGCTATCGGCTGCACCACGATGATCGCGATCACGCTGACGATCTTGAGCTACCTCACCGGACACGTGAAGCTGGCCGATTATCTCTTCATTCCTTACATCCCGGGGGCCGGCGAGCTCGCTGTTTTCTGCGCCGCGTTAGTCGGCGCCAGCCTGGGGTTCCTTTGGTACAACTCTCCTCCGGCGAACGTTTTCATGGGGGACGTCGGTTCTCTTGCGCTCGGCGGCGCAATCGGTTCGGTGGCCATCCTGATCAAAAAAGAGCTGCTTCTCGTCCTGATCGGAGGCATTTTCGTGATGGAGACTCTGTCGGTGATCCTCCAAGTGGCCTCTTTTAAAATGACGGGCAGAAGAATTTTTCTAATGGCGCCGATCCATCATCATTTCCAGCTGAAGGGATGGTCCGAGTCGAAGGTGACCATCCGGTTTTGGATCATCGGGGCCGTGCTCGCGTTGGTCAGCTTGAGCACGCTGAAATTGCGATGAAAAAAACTAACCCTCGCCCCCCGGTCCAGCGTCCCGGGCCGGGCACATCGGTGACCGTGGTCGGTTTGGCCAGGAGCGGCGCCGCCGCGGCCGAATGGCTTATCCGGCTGGGGTGCCTTGTCCGCGTGACGGAGGCTTCCATCTCGCCGGCTTTAGAACAGGCGGCCCAGCAGTTGAGGGCTTCCGGGGTTTTGGTCGAACTGGGCGGGCATCACCGGGAGATGATTGAGGAGGCTCATCTGGTGGTGACCAGTCCCGGCGTCCCGTTAAGTGCGAAGCCGGTTCGGTGGGCTTGGAAATTAGGGATTCCGGTGGTGGGGGAGCTGGAGTTGGGCAGCTGGTACTGCAGCGGTCGGATTGCGGCCGTCACCGGCAGTAACGGGAAATCGTCGGTTGTGACTCTTCTGGGTGAGGTCTTCAAAAAAGCGGGGATGGACGCGGTTGTCTGCGGCAACATCGGCTCCCCGCTGACCGGCCAGTTGGGGCGGATACGCCCCTCAACGGTGGTTGTGCTGGAGGTCAGCTCTTTCCAGCTGGAGACGAGTCTCTCTTTCCGCCCGGAGATCGGCTGTATCCTGAATGTGACCGATAACCACTTTGACCGCCACGGGTCGTTTGAAGAGTACAAGGCCGCGAAGGGGCGGATATTTGAGTTTCAGCGGCCAGAAGACTGGGCTTTACTCAACGCCGATGACCGGGGCTCATCCTCCTTCAAGAAGGGGGCCCGGGGGCGGCTCGCTTTTTACAGCCGGGAGGAGGATGTGATGGGAGCCTGCGTCGAGGGTTCCTCCCTCTGTTTGACTTTGCCGGGGATTTCCGGAGAAATTTGCCGGAGGGATGAGATGGCGCTCCAGGGCCCGCATCACGAGCAGAACGCGCTGGCCGTCTCCTGCCTGGCAGGCATGTTCGGCGTCCGGCCGGAAGTCAGCGGCGAGGTGATCCGCTCCTTTAAGGGTTTGCCCCACCGGCAGCAGGCGGTGGACGTTTTTCGGGGCATCACCTTTGTCAACGATTCGAAGTCCACCACCGTGGCCGCCGGTTTAAGCGCGATCCAGGCCGCTCGCGGCAGGGTGATCCTGATCGCCGGCGGGATTGACAAGGGGAGCGATTTCCGGGCGCTGCGCGGCCTCAAAAATAAACTGAAGGCGGCCGTCCTCATCGGCAGGGACGGGCCGAAAATCGCCGCCGCTTTAAAGGGAACCGTCACCTGTTTGATGGCCGCGAGCCTCGCGGAAGCGGTGCGGACCGCTTTCGGCATGGCAAAAGAAGGGGAATGGGTTCTCCTCTCGCCTATGTGCACCAGTTTTGACATGTTCCGGGATTTTGAGGACAGGGGAGAGCAGTTCGAGTGGATCGTCAGGGATTTGGCCGGTTCGGCTGAGTCGCTTGCTCCGGCGGAAGGGCGGCTCTGATGCGTTCCTTGCGCCGCGGGTTTGTGGTGACGACCGCCCTTTTAGTGGTGACCGGGATCGTCATGGTCTACTCGACCAGCGCCATTTATGCCAAGGAGTTTTACGGGGATCCCTCTTTCTTCCTGAAAAGGCATCTGATGTACCTAGCGGTGGGGCTCCTCCTGTCGGGATGGGTTCTTACAGTGGATTCCCAGAAAATCCGGAAGTACGCCAAACCGGTCATGGGAATTGTGCTCCTTCTGCTGTTGGCGGTGCTGGTGCCGGGGGTCGGGGCGAAGATTTCCGGCGCGAGAAGGTGGTTTAGGTTCGGGCCGGTCAGCATTCAGCCTTCGGAGATCGCCCAACTGGCGATCACGCTCTATCTAGCCGATGTGCTGAACCGCAAAAGGGCGCATCTGGACAGCTTCTTCCACGGGATACTGCCTCCGATGATTGTGTTGGGGGCGACCGTCGGTCTTATCCTGATCGAGCCCGACTTGGGAACGTCGGTGGCTATCGTCGTGGTGGCGTTCCTCCTGCTTTTTATCGCCGGGGTGAAGGGGACCAAACTGCTGCCGTTCGTGCTGGCGTCGGTGCCCGCCGTCATCGCTCTGGTGGCGTTTAAGCCGTACCGGGTGCGGCGGATCATGGCTTACCTGAACCCGTGGGCCGATCCGGAAGGGGCGGGGTTCCAACTGATCCAATCGCTCGTCGCGCTCGGTTCCGGCGGCCTCTTCGGCGTGGGCTTAGGTGAATCGAAGCAGAAACTTTTCTACCTGCCGGCCGCCCATACCGATTTTATCTTCTCGGTCATAGGGGAGGAGCTGGGGTTGGTGGGGCTGACGGTCCTGATCATTATCATGGGGGTTTTTGTCTGGTACGGGGTCCGGCTGGCGCTCAGAGCGCCGGATAACTTCGGGACGTTCGCCGGGCTCGGCATTGTGATGCTGCTCCTCTTGGAAGCGCTGATTCACATCGGCGTGTCGACCGGCGCGATCCCGACCAAGGGTCTTCCGTTTCCTTTTGTCAGCTACGGCGGAAGCGCTTTGGTGGCGAACCTTGTCAGCGTCGCGGTTCTGCTGAATATTACCCGCCCTCATCCGGCCGCCGTCTCCTCAGCCGACGCGATGAAATGGGAGGTTTGATGAAGGCTCTGCTGGTGGCCGGCGGGTCGGGGGGGCACCTGATTCCCGCTCTGACGCTGGCGGAATATCTTCAGCAGAAACAGAGATGCGTTATCCTCAGCACCGCCCGTCCCATAGACCGTATTGTTGCTTCGATTTCTCATGTAGAATGGGAGACTGTGGACCTCCAGAAATTCACCCCGCTCTGGCGATGGTTTCTCCCGGGATACACGCTGCGGCAATGTAGAGCCATCAGGGGGGTGTGGGGGGTTTTACGCCGGACTCGGCCGGACGTGGTGGTCGGTTTCGGCGGATATTTAAGCGCGGTCGGAATTGTGGCCGCCCGCTTATCCGGTGTGCCTGCCGTAGTTCATGAACAAAATCTTTTACCCGGCCGCGCGAACCGGCTGCTTGCCCTCGTGGCGAACGCCGTCGGTGTTTCTTTCCCTGAAACAAAGCGCTATCTGCCGCGCCGGGCCCTGGTGGAAGTGACAGGGAATCCCGTGAGGAGATCTTTAAAGAGGGAAGATTCTTCCGAAGCAAGGCGGTTTTTCGGTTTCGACCCGGCCTTGCCGGTTCTTCTGATCATGGGAGGGTCTCAGGGTTCCCGCGCGGTCAACACGCTGGGCCTGGGGATGTGGGAAGAGCTTTCTCCAGAAGCCCGCCGGAATTTCCAGGTGCTTCATCTGACGGGGCAGGCCGAAGCCGCGGCGGTCGAGCAGGCCTACAAGAATCTCGGCGTGAAAGCCCGGGTGTGCGGGTTTCTCCATGAGATGGAAACCGCTTATTCGGCGGCGACCCTTGCCGTCTCCCGGGCCGGGGCGACGACGATTTCGGAGATGATCGCTCTGCAGGTGCCGGCGATCTTTATCCCTTACCCGTACGCCGGCGGGCACCAGAAGGCGAACGCAGGTTGGCTTCAGGAAAGAGGGGCGGCGATTTTTTTCGAAGAGGAAGGCTTGACCTCCCGGAAACTCTGGTCGGAAATCGAAGCTCTGCTGTCCGAGCCGGGGCGTCTTGAGAAGATGAGCTCGGCCCTCGGGGCCTGCTCGGACGGTTCCTCTGTGGAAAGGTTGGAAGCTTTGGTGAAGAAGACCGTTCGTCCTGAGCATGTCGAAGGACGTCTATGAGAGTTCATTTGATCGGGATAGGCGGCATAGGGATGAGCGGTTTGGCCCAGCTGATCATCACGCAGGGCCATCGCGTTTCCGGGTCCGATTCCGCCGACAGCCGGATGCTCGACCGGATCCGCTCCTTGGGCGGCGCTGTCTTCATCGGGCATGAGGCCGCGCGCGCGAAGGGGGCCGACTGCGTGGTCTACTCCTCTTCCATCGCGCCGGACAACCCGGAACTGCTCTGGGCGAGGAATAACGGAATCCCCGTTTTACACCGCTCAGAGATATTGAACCGCCTTGTCCGCGGGCGGCGGGTGGCTGCGGTGGCGGGGGCCCACGGCAAGAGCACCACGACCGCGCTTCTCTCCCAGCTGTTCACGGCGGCCGGCATGGACCCGACCGTCCTCCTTGGGGCGGAGCTGGAATCTCTCGGCGGCAACGTCCGTTCAGGCAAGGGCGGATACGCCGTTGTCGAGGCGGATGAATCGGACGCCTCTTTTTTAAGGCTTTCCCCCTGGGCGGCGGTCATCACCAACATTGACGATGAGCACATGGATTACTACAGGAATCCGGGAGAGATCCTGGAGGCCTACGATTTGTTCGCCGAAAGGATCCGCCCGGACGGGTTCCTTGTCGCCTGCTGGGACGATCCCGGCGTGCGCCGGCTTTTC
Source organism: uncultured Planctomycetia bacterium (assembly GCA_964373715.1). Taxonomy (GTDB): domain Bacteria; phylum Omnitrophota; class Gorgyraeia; order 1-14-0-20-64-10; family 1-14-0-20-64-10; genus CAMTXI01. The sequence continues at coordinate 55,536 of CAYJVR010000011.1, forward strand.
GGGTTTGGTCCCCGGCGCTTGGTGACCTACGGCTTCTCGCGCGGCGCGCGGGTTCGGGCCGAGGATGTCGAACTCGGGCCCGGCTGGAGCCGCTACACCTGTTTCCTTGACGGGAAGAAGCTCGGTTCCGTGGAATTGCGCGTCCCCGGCGAGCACAACGTTCTCAACACCCTGAGCGTAATCGGGCTCGCGCAGGAGATCGGCTTGAATTTCCGGATGATCCGGACGGTCCTTGGAGAATTCCGCGGGACCAAAAGGCGCTTCCAGCTGCAGGGAGAGGTGGGCGGCGTCCTTGTTGTCGAAGATTACGCCCATCATCCGGCCGAGATCGAGACCACGCTCAAAGCGGCCCGCCAATGGCAGGGCCGCCGCATCCGGGTCGTTTTCCAGCCGCACCGGTACAGCCGAACCCGCTACCTGCTGGACCGGTTCGCCGCCTGTTTCCATCTGGCCGATGAATTGACCCTCTTGCCGATCTATTCCGCGTCGGAAGACCCGATCGAAGGGGTGACGAGCCGGGCCTTGCTTGAATCGGTCCGGTTGTCCAATGAGATGCCGGTCAAGCTGGAATCCCCGGAAGAGGTTTTAAAGAGGTTGTCCGAAGAGGCATCTCCCGGCGACATGATCCTTTTCCTCGGGGCCGGATCGGTCGGAACTTTATCGGGCCGGTTGGTGGAGGCGCTGAATCGCCGGAACCAGGCAAAAGAGGCCGCACAGCATGCCGCTTGACCGCACACTACAGGAAGAATTTACGGCGATTGCCCAGGGGCGCGTCCGGTTCAATGAACCGATGCGCCTGCATACCACGTTCCATATCGGCGGGCCGGCGGAGATCTGGACGGAGCCGCAGAGCGTCGCCGAATTGCAGGGTCTCCTTAAAACGTCCCGCGATGCCGGCATTGGCGTGACGGTGATCGGCGGGGGAGCGAACCTGCTTGTCCGGGATGAGGGGATCCCCGGGCTGGTGATCCATTTGGGGCATTCCGGTTTCCAGGGGTGCGTTCTCTCTTTAGAAGGTCTTACCGTGGGCGCCGGTCTGCCGTTGGAATGGCTGATCCGCCGCTCGGAGCAGGCCGGTTTAAGCGGCGTCGAATTTTTGGCCGGCGTCCCGGGCCGGATGGGGGGCGCCGTCTGGATGAACGCAGGCACGCACGATGACGAGGGGAAGCTTCACTCAACCTCCGACGTGGTCCAGTCGCTCAAGGTGATTGACCTGGAGGGAACGGTGAGCCTTTTGCCGGCCGCCGAGGCCGGTTTCGGGTACCGGTCGAGCCGCATGGATGGGCGGATCGTGCTAGAGGCGCACCTGCGCCTCATGCCGGATGACAAGCAGGCGATCTCCTCGAGGGTGAAACGGCTTTGGGAATTCAAGAAGAGGACGCAGGATTGGTCGGCCCCCAGCGCCGGATGCATCTTTAAAAATCCGGCCGGGAGGAAAGCGGCTGGCTGGTTGGTTGACCGGGCCGGTTTGAAGGGCTTCAGCGTCGGCGGCGCCATGGTCTCGAAGATCCATTCCAATTTTATGGTTAACACCGGCGGCGCCAAGGCGGCCGATGTCCTGGCTTTGATCGAAGAGGTTAAAGGGCGCGTGTTTCGCCGGTTCGGCATTGAGCTGGAGCTCGAAGTGCAGCTCCTTCCGAAAGAGGGCCCGGTGCGGGAGACGGTGAATAAGGGGAACTCCGGCGGCCGTAGAGAGTCCGCCGCGGCGGAAGGGCTTATCGGCGTTCTCTGCGGCGGCCCGTCGGCGGAAAGAGAGATTTCGTTAAGGAGCGGCAAAGCGGTCTACGAGGCCCTGCGCTCGAAAGGCCTGCCGGTCTCTCTGGTTGTCCTTTCCGAAAACTTGAGCCGGATTTCTCAGGAGCTAAAGGATTCCGGGATCTCGCGCGCCTTCATCGCTCTGCACGGCTCGTTCGGCGAAGACGGGACGATTCAAGCCTTATTGGAAAATCTCGGGATCCCGTATACCGGGTCGGAGGTGGAGGCCTCCCGGTACGCGATGGACAAAATCGCCGCCCGGCGGCGCTGGATCGCGGCGAAACTGCCCGTGCCTCATCTTATTTTAGCCGAGCCGGTTAACGCTGTGACCCGGGCGAGGGAGATGAAATTTCCTTTGATGGTCAAACCGGTAGCGCAGGGGTCCTCATTTGGGATGAGCATCGTGGATTCGGCGGAGCAGCTGCCCGCAGCGGCCCAAAAGGCGGGTGAGTACGGAGAGGAGATCATCCTGGAGGAGTATCTGCCCGGTCCCGAACTCACGGTGAGCATACTCGATGGTAAGCCTCTGCCAGTCATCCAGATCGTGCCGAAAAACCGTTTTTACGACTACGAGGCCAAATACACCCCTGGCATGACCGAATACCGGGTTCCGGCGCCGCTGTCCGAGGCGGACACGAGGAGTATCCAGGAGTTGGCGCTGAAGGCCCATCAGGCTTTGGGGTGCGGAAGTTATTCCCGGGTGGACCTGATCCTCGTGCCGGACAGGGGCCCCGTGCTTTTGGAGATCAACACGATCCCCGGCATGACCGAAACAAGCCTTTTGCCCAAAGCGGCCGCGGCGGCCGGCATCTCTTTCCCCGAGTTGTGCGCCCGGATATTGGAATCGGCAGTAAGAAAGGGACCTCTTAAATGGCCTCAAACAGCCGAGAGAAGATGAAACCGGCGGCCCGCGGAGCGATCTTTTTCAGCGTCAGCCTTGTTTCCGGGCTGGCCCTCTTCTTGATGATCCAGTCCGGCATCCAGGCCGTGATGATCTCTCCCCGCTTTTATGTCAACGAGGTCGAGCTCCACTGGTCCAAAAAACTCAACCGGCCCATCGAGAGATGCCGCCTCAAGCCGGGCGGCTCCATTTTTGATCTCGACCTGGTGGCCATCGAACAGGCGGTTCAGCGGATGTTCCCGACCGCTGAAGTGGTCGCCGTCCGCCGTCTCCTGCCGAACCGGCTCGTCGTGGAGATGAACCCCCGCCGTGTGGTCGCCCAACTGCGCGCCGACCGTTATTACCCGGTCAGCGAGCAGGGGGTTATCGTGGGCGAGGGCAAAGATGCCCCCTGGCCTCATCTTCCGGTTTTGTACCTCGAGGAGGTCAAAGGCCGCCTTCAGACCGGCTCCGCCGTTTCAGCCAGGAATTTTGACGAGATCTGCGATCTGCTGCTGGCCGTCCAGCGGGCCGGCGGCATCCTCGGCCGCAAGGCCTCTTCCGTCCGGACCCAAAAAACCGATTTGGTTCTTTACCTGGATTCCGGTATGGAGGTAAGATTCAACGTGGATCACCTCAGACGCGGATGGGAACAGCTGACCGAGCTGATGATCCAAAAAAAGCAGATGGTTGCTCAGGCACAATATATAGACCTTCGCTTCGAGGACCCTGTGATCAGCGAAGGGAAAGAGCAGAACAAAAAAGCGAGAGTCAGGAAAAACAGATAGGATGGCGAAAAGACAACCTCAATTGATAGCTGGTTTGTTCCTCGGCGACCGGCAGTTCACATTAGCGGCCGGGTTTGTCCACGACCAGAGCCGTTTGATCGTCCAGGCCCTGCAGACGGTCCCCTCCCAGGGGATCGAGCGGGGCGTTCTGAGCGACCCGATCGAATGCTCCGACGCGGTCGCCCGCCTGATCCGGGAGGTGGAGAAATCCCTTTCCGTCAGGATATCCAAGGTGACGGCCGCCATTCAAGGCGGCGGTTTAAAGAGCTATAACGCCGACACCTCGATCCCGATTCCCGATCCGGCTGTGGGGATCTCGAAGAAAGAGGTCGAGAGGGTCGTCACCGCCTGCAAATCCCTCTCGCTCGATTACGACCGGCAGATCATCCACTCCTTCGAGCGGGGCTTCACCGTGGACGGGCAGGCCGGCATCAAGGACCCGGTCGGCCTCTCCGGCAAGAAGCTGGGGGCCGAACTCCACCTGGTGACGGCGCAGAACCTGGCCGTCCAGAACCTGCTGAGGGTGATCAACAGGGCGGGCGTCGAGGTGGATCAGCTGGTCCTTCCGGGGCTGGCCGCCTCCGAATCGGTGCTGGCCGATCTCGACCGGGACCTCGGGGTGAGCCTCGTTTACATCGGCGAGTACCAGACCGAGGGGTTTCTTTTCACCGACGGCGTACCGAGAGAAAGCTTTCTCGTTCCCTGGGGGCTGGACCACCTCGCCGAAAGTTTCAGCCGCACTTTAAAACTTCCGCGCGCCAACGCCGAGCAGCTGCTGGAGCAGGTGAAGACCCTCGAGCTGAAGCCGGAATTGGCGGCGGTCCCTCTCAGGGTGCAGTCCGGCTCTCTGGTCCGGACCTTCCCGCAGGAGCAGGTGACGAATTTCCTCAGCGCCAAAGCGAACGAATTCCTCGATAAGATCAAACGGAAGCTCGAAGAGAGCCCGTTCTTCCGGGAGTCAGCCTCCGGGGTCGTGATGGTTGGAGAGTTGGCCCACCTGGAAGGGTTCCTCGAAGCATCGGAAGGGTCTTTGAACGTCCCGGTAAGGCTCGGCACGGTCCGGGAGGTGGAGATTGATTCCGACCTGGAGCTCGGCCCACAGCACACCACCGTGATCGGCCTGCTCAAGCACACCTTCAAACGCCAGGCCCTTTCCCGGAAGACGGCGCCCCGCTCGTTCTGGAAACGCTGCGCCGATAAGGCCCACCTCGTCCTTGAAGAATATTTCTAAGCGAGGCACTTCAGTTTGCCAGTTCGCGTGTTTGCCGGTTTGCCCGTTAACCCGCTAACCAGTAAACCCGCCAACCCGTAAACTGGCTAACCGTAAATGAACTTTGCATGAGATTGCTTCGCTTTTCTCCAGAGGCGGACCCGCCTCTGGGGGCGCTCGCAATGACACAGCCGCCAGCAATCTCATCTTGAAACAACCCAATGGGTAGAGTCGCGCGAGGTCTTTTTATGAAGCGTCCCCCTTGTGCCATCTAATTTTATCACCACCTAAAGTGATTTTGTCTTGACTTTTTCACCTTATAGGGTAAAATTATCATCATGATCTCACCACCTGCGCTTATGAAACGGCAATTTCAGCTGCCTTGCAGAGGCGGCGCGCCTTCGGCGTCAGCGGAGGTGGTGGGATGAAGAAGCGGGAGCTTTACCTGGATCTCTGGCGGGAGCTTGCCGGCCATAAGTCCATGGTCTTCTTGGTGGGTCCGCGCCAGGCGGGTAAGACGACGCTGGCTCGCATGATCACCGGTGATTTTTCAAACGCCGTCTATTTCAACTGGGATTTGGTCACCCATAAGCGGCTTTTGATTGAGAAGCCCACTTTTTTTGAGGAGGTGAATCGGAAAGACGAGACGGTTCCCCTGGTGGTTTTCGATGAGATCCACAAATATCGGCAATGGAAGAACTACCTGAAGGGGGTTTATGATCAATTTTCCGAGCGGTACCGATTCCTTGTGCTGGGCAGCGGCCGGCTGGATATTTTCCAGAAGGGCGGCGATTCGTTGGCCGGCCGATATTTCCAGTTTTCCTTGTGGCCGTTTACCCTCGCGGAGTTGGTTGCTCGGCGGCGGCCGTTCAAGGAGTTTACCCGGAGCCCCCTGGAGGTTCCGAACAAAGATTTGTTCGGCGATGTCTGGAGGCAATTATCGGTCCTGACAGGGTTCCCGGAGCCGTACCTGTCCGGTCAAGAGACGGTTTACCGGAGGTGGTCCAGAAGTTACCATCAACAGCTGATCCGGGAAGACATTCGCAACGCGACGGATATTAAGAGCATTGACGATACGGAGATCCTGTTTTCCATTCTGCCGTCCAAGGTGGGCAGCCCGTTATCCATGGACAGTTTGGCCCGCGATCTTCAGGTGTCGTTCAACAGCATCCGGAATTGGCTGGGTGTGTTCGAGTCTTTCTTTCTGTTGTTTCGGATTTCCCCTTGGTCGGCAAAAATCTCCCGCGCGATCACCAAGGAAAGGAAACTCTATCTTTACGATCATGCCGCGGTCCCCGATCCGGCGGCGAGGTTTGAGAACATGGTAGCGTTGGAGCTACTCAGGGCTGTCTCGAACTGGAATGACCTGGGATTGGGCGATTTTTCGCTGCATTACGTTCGAAACAGAGAGAAGGAGGAAGTGGACTTCCTCATCGCTCAGGAGAGGAAACCGCTGTTGTTGGTGGAATGCAAACTCTCCGAGGAGGCGGTGTCCAAGGCTCTGCTGAAATTCCAGGCCATGCTGGGTGTTCCGGCTGTGCAGTTGGTGAATAAGGCGGGGGTGAACAAGGTCATTTCGCATGGCCGGCAGAAAATCCGGGTAGTTACAGCGAGTCGTTGGCTGGCAGGGTTGCCATAAGCCAGCGCATCGCTTGTTGGGGACGATCCATTTAGGGACAGCTCATCCGGCGAAACCGTCATTGCGCCCGCCCCGGTCAAGATTTGATGCGGGCCGGGGAGGAGCCTCAGCGACGAAGCAATCTCCTTTTTTGCCAAACAACCATCCCCTCCCCCCTCCCCTCAGGGGAGGGGGGAGGGGGCATTCCTAGTTGCCACGCTCGGCTCGCAATGACTAGGAGACAATCCATGAAAAATCGCGCGGCGTGTCTTTTATTATTGGCTGTTGGTACGGCCCTGTTCCTTAACGCCGTTCCTTGCCGGGCGGAGCCGTTCCTGATAGACGGCTACGAGCCCGGCTCCCCGGAAGCGAACATGCTCAAAGGCAAGGCCAACGTCTACCAGCAGGCCCCCTCTCGCATCCAGGCGGTCCGGGGCGTGTGGCAGCCGGCCGTGGGCAAAGGCTGCCTCATGCTGATGTACGATAAGAAAGGCAAGGGGGGTTCTTACGACTCCGGCGGGTGGATCGGCTATTACGAGGTGATCGGCCCCTCGACCCGCTGGTTCGATGCCTCCGGGTTCAAGGCGATCACTTTCTGGGTCCGCGGCGATACCGGCAAAGAAAACTTCAAGGTGGGAGTGGCCGACCGCCAGAAATTCGAACAGGATGAATCGGTCAAGTCGAGGCCGGTCACCGAATACCTCCCGGGGAAGAAGATGACCGTTAACTGGCAGAAAGCGACCGTCCCGCTGAGCGAGTTCTTCGTCTACATGAAGGAGCTAGCCTCGATCTCCTTCTGCATCGAAGGGAATTTCCCCAAAGGGGAAGCGGCGGGCAGGGTCTACATTGACCAGCTGATGCTGGAATAGTCTGCGGCTAAGGAAGCCGCAACTATTTCCTCGGCCCGCTTCGCACACCCTCGACAGTCATAGTTAAACGGGGTTCCTCTTTTTTTAGTTTATATTTTGCATATTATGCAATATAATTTACATATCGGTCATGTTTCCTTCCCCAGACGGAAGGTTTTTCTTCTTGAGGAAGGCTTGCCCGGCGGGGGATAATGATCATTGCCCGCGCAGGTGTTCCGGTAAACCCGTCAGAAAGCTGTTCGAAGAGGGGGAAGTTTCATGCGTAAAAGCGCGATTTTTCTGCTTGTCCTGGCGCTGACCTCCAACAACCCTGTATTTGCCCAAACCTCAACGCCCTATCCGCACCGGCCGATTCCTATCTTGAACAAGTTCA
>CAYJVR010000012.1:0-58022 GCA_964373715.1 uncultured Planctomycetia bacterium
TGGGCGGCTACACGCAGGATCCATCCGATGGGCAATTCTTCATTCAGGACGAGAGACCGGTATCCGAGGTGGTAGTGCAACTCAAGGCACTCGGATACGAACCGATCTGGGCAGAGGGGGAGCAGCCATGATCAACGTGACGAAGCTGTACTGCGGGGTTGAAAGCGAATCCGATCCGTTGCGCTACGGGATAGGCCACGGGGCTCCGGCTTCTGCGGGGAGTCGACAGCCCGTGGTCGTTTGGACGATGACCCGCCGCTGCAACCTTCACTGTCTTCACTGCTACACTGACTCGGAGAACCTCTGTTATCCGGGGGAACTGAGTATGGGAGAAGCGGTGCAGATGCTGGACGATTTAGCCACCTTCAAGATCCCTGCCTTACTTCTTTCTGGGGGAGAGCCACTGATGCATCCAAACTTCTTCGAGCTTGCCCAGTACGCCAAGCTGTGGGGACTACGGCTGACCCTATCGACCAACGGAACGCTCATCACTCAGGACATAGCCAAACGGATCGCTGCGTTGGGTCCGACCTATGTGGGGATTTCCTTTGACGGACTCTATGGTGTCAACGACCGATTCCGCGGGATGGACCGCGCCTTCCGAAAAGCGCTGGGAGGTTTAATACGCCTGAAAGAGCTCGGGCAACGGGTTGGATTACGCTTTACCCTGACCCGCCGGAACATCGAGTCGCTTCCCGGGATCTTCGAGATGGTGGAAAGAGAGCGGATCGACCGGGTCTGCTTCTACCACCTGGTCTACGCTGGCCGCGGCCGTCACTTGGCCGCGGATGACCTCTCCCACGCCGAGATGCGCCAGGCCATCGACACGATCCTCCGAAAAACCCGCGAGTTGGTCCAACGGGGATGGCCCGGAGAAATCCTGACCGTGGACAACCACGCCGACGGGGTTTTCATCCTCATGACCCTTTTGGCCGAAGGACATGAAGCTCAGGCAGAGAAGGTCTACCGGTGGCTCACCTGGAATGGTGGCGGAACTAACTCCTCCGGTGTCGGAATCGCCCACATCGATGCACAGGGGGGTGTTCATCCGGATCAATTCTGGCAGGAGGTAACCTTCGGCAACGTGAAGGAGCGCCCCTTTAGCGCAATCTGGCAGGACGAGTCGCATCCGATGCTTAAAGCTCTTCGGAATCGCCTACCGCTTCTGAAAGGCCGCTGCGGTTCCTGCCAATGGAAGCCCCTCTGCGGAGGCGCCTTTCGGATCCGGGCCCAGTTCGCCCATGGGGATCCATGGGCCTCCGATCCGGCCTGTTACTTAACCGACGAGGAGATCGGATGCGAACGAAAGTAGTAGAGCCAGAAGCGCCCCCTATCGTGGTCGTCGTGACCGGCCCTCCGGGTACACGGGCCGAAGTCACTGCTCGGTTGACTGGTCGGCTCTTTCGCCGGGGCTTCCGGGTAAGAACTCTACATACCTCGCGGGAGAAACTCTCGGAAGATGGCGACTTTCTCCTGGTTCCTTGCGACGAGAAGGAAGTGGAACGATGGGCCAAGCGGCTAGAGGAGGAGTGGACCGAACGTTGGCTTACTTGGTACGCTATTCAAAAGCGATCCCCTAGAGTCGCCAGAAAGTCTACTTCCAGATGTACACGTTAAGAAATGGATTTCTTTAAGTCGGTCTGTCTCTTGGAATCCGCTGGTTTCAGTATCAGGACAGTATCAGGAACCACCTTCCGGCAAGACCCCGTTGTTGTAACCCGTTGCAATGATTAATCGGGGCGGGGAGATTTGAACTCCCGACCTCTTGGTCCCGAACCAAGCGCTCTAGCCAAGCTGAGCCACGCCCCGAACGAGTTCCTGCCGATTTGCAAATAAACGAGGTCACGGCTATCAAACGTTATCAGCATAAAAGCTGGGGTAGCGACTGACGTTCGAGCGCCGGATCTCGTTTTAAGGGAAGAACCATATCTTGGTTCTTCCCTTAATATTCCCATCTCCAGCAAAAGCTATTGGTGCCGTTGGGGAGAGTTTCCCACTCTCCCCAACATCCCCTCTCTCCATAGGAAGGCTACCCTCCTACAGAGGAGAAAGTTATGTTACCAAAAATAAAGCTTTATGCGCCGCTTGAAAACTTCGCGAGCGCTTGCTTCATCGCTTCTTTCGCCGGCGGGTCGCTCTCCCGCTTTAAGGACCGCTGAAGGGGCTTGACCGCCCGGGGATCCTTTAACCCTCCAAGCGCCTGGGCCGCGTGTTCGCGCGTCCAGGGTTTCCATCCCCTGAGACGGCTGATGAGAAGAGGCACCACTCGGCTGTCCCCGAAATCAATCAACGCATCCACAGCCACCTTCCTGACGCTTGGATCCCAATCGGTGAAGGTCCTGGCGAGAGCCGGCCCGCTGGCGGGATCCTTCAACAGGGCCAGTGAACGGGCCGCGTTCCGCCGAGTTTGGACATCGTGGTGGAAAAGACTTTTTGTCAGAGCCGGGACGGCCGATTTGTCCCCTATCTTGCCGAGCGCCTCGGCGGCGGCCCGCCGGATGCCGGCATCTTTCTCCTTTAATGCGACCACCAGGGGGATGACAGCGGACCGATCCGGTAAGGCTTTTAACGCTTCGGCCGCTCCGACACGGACAAGAGGGCTGGGATCCTTTAAAGCGTCAAGGAGACCGGGTACAGCCTTCGGATTTTTCAGAGCCTCCAATTCCGAAGCGGCCCGCCAACGGACCTCCTTGTCGGGATCGGAGCGAAGCGCCTGCAGGAGAGTTTCGGTTGCTTGAGTCCCCTTAATGGACCTCAGCGCGCTGAACGCGGCGGCCCGGACCTTTGGGTCGGGATCGCCGGTAAGCTCTTTAACGGCGGCGGCATCGGCGGGATCCCGGCGGGCGGCCAGAGCCACACAGGAGGCCCTTCTTTTCAGCGGGTCGGGATCCTTGAGGCCGTCCAGCATCTGTTGATGATCGGGCCCTGTTTCCAGTTCCATATTCTGATCCACCGGCTGGGCAGTCAACGCATACTGGAAGAGATGCTTATCCTCGAGACGAAACGGCAGAAGCCATTCGAAGATGAAATCGAGAGGAATCCATTGGTAAACAGGGGCCTTCACCATTTCACGGGTTGTGAGAGGCTTAAACCCTGCCTTCTCCAGGTAAAGTTTGTAGCGGCCATGCGTGACGAACGAGTAGTTGACCGGGGTTTTCCCCATGGGGCGGCCGTTAATCCACAACTGGGCGCCGGGCGGATCGGTTTCAACGATGAGACTGCGCTTGACGCAGCCGGCGCTGGCCGTCGCCAATAAGAGTGCCGCGGCCAGAGAGACGAGGGGTGAGTCGTTTTTCATCTCTTCTGCCTCATGCCCCCTGCCCCTTTCTTCTTCATTTCTTGCCCCCATAACCCGCGGCTTGCCTGGCGGGCTTCTCTCTCATATTTCAGGAAAAGGTCCGCGTATTTCACATTCGGCGGAATCGTGAGAATGCGCGCGTAACCCTGCCGGACCAGCTCGGCATTGACGAAAGTGCCGTCTTCCAGATAAACATAGGCAAGAAGACGCTTGTACTTATCCCGCCGTTCGACATCGAACTCCAGCTTTACCGGCTTGCCCTCAACGAGCCGGCTGTTAAACGCCTTCGCTTCGCGGGCGTACCATTGTTCCGGACGGTTGGGCCGCTGGGAATGATACACCTCCGGCGTATCCACCCCGATATACCGCACCCGCTCACCATCAGAGAGAACGACGGTATCCCCGTCCAGCACCCTTTTGACGAACGACTGCCCGGCCTGCTCTGACGACTGGCCGAGCGTTTGAATAACGGAGGGGCGCAGCAGGGTGAAAACAGCGAGCAAAACTAACGCCGCAACCCCTTTTATAAGCCGATATGTCTGTTTTTTCGTCAACCGGGAAACGTTTTTCAAAGAAACCGCCTTACTATAACATGCGCCATAAATACTTGGCGATGAGATCAACCTCGACATTGACCCGGCTGCCGACAGGCTTCACGCCGAGCGAGGTGGCGGACAGGGTGAAGGGAATCAGGTGAACCCTGACCCTGTTCCCCGAGATTTCCGGCCCGAGTGTCAGGCTGACACCGTCTATCCCGACCGGTCCCTTGGGGACAAGCGCGCGGGCCAACTCGGAAGGAACCTCTATGTCGAGAGTCTGGCTCTTCCCTTCACGCCGGCGATGCAGGACCGTCCCCTGCCCATCCACGTGGCCTAAAAGAAGATGCCCGCCGAGCCGGTCACCGAGGCGCAGCGACCGTTCCAAATTCACTGGGGAACCGGGCTTTAAGGAGCCCAGTGTGGTGGCCCGAAACGTTTCGGAAAGGAGGAGGAAGGACAACTCCCTCTTCGACTTCCGATCCACCGTCAGGCAGACACCATCCACCGATACCGATTCCCCTTCCCGCAGATTCTCGAACATTTTTCGAGGTTTAACCACAAGACTGCCCGGACGGCGGGAAACCACCTCTCCTTTGACCCCTACGATACCGGTAAACATAACCGCCTATTCAACCGCTCCCTTCTGTTCGAGAAGGGCGGCAATCTCCCCTCTGTTTTTTCCGCGGGCTATTATCAAAGCGGTCGTCCCGGAAGCGCTGCGGAGATTCACGTCTGCTCCCGCTTCCAGCAAAACTTTCACTGTCTCAAGATGCCCGTTCCAAACAGCCAGCATAAGCGGAGTGGTGCCGCGCAGGTCCGGCATGTTCACATTGGCCTTTTTCTCGATCAAAAGTTTGACGATCTCGGAATGGCCGGCCTCAGCGGCATGTTCGAGGGCGGTTGTTCCATACTGGTCTTTCGCATCGGCATTCACCCCTTTTTCAAGCTGTTTCCTGACACCCCAGAGGTCCCCTTCCGCCGCCATCACGCAAAGCCGGTCTTTTTCATTCTGAACTCCGGCAGCTGCCGCTTCCGCCAAAGAGTTCTCCGAAAGAGGCTGGGTTTCGGAAAGCAAAAGCTCTTTCAAAACGGCCACACGGGGATTCGTCTTGTTCACCCTCTCCAGATCTTCAACAGCTTTTTTCGCGTCGTCATACTTCCCTTCACGGATAAGGGCAAAAGCCTTTTCCGCTAGCGCATCCTGGGCGGGATCTTGGGCAAAAGACCTGATGGGAGAGAGGAGAGTCCCGGCCACCAAAATCGACAGAACAGCAGTCCTCACAGAGGAAAAAGTCATCCTCTCCCTCTCTCTTTGTCCCCAACATCAGACACGATCAGAAAATCAGAACCCAAACGCTTCACGGAAAGATTTCTCACCGGGATAGCCCGCTCCAGCGAGGCAATCCCCCGCCCGCCGACGGAAGTCGGGGCGCGCCTGCCTCCGATAATCTTGGGGGCCACAATACAGGCGATCCTATCCACCGCGCCCGCCTCCAGCGCCGAGGCAATCACCTCACCCCCCCCTTCAATCAGGAGGTGGGAAACTTCTCTGCCCGCCAGCTCCTTCAACAAACTTACCAAATTCACCCCGCCCTTTACAGAGTTAAATCGCAGAATCTCCGCTCCCGCCTGGCGCAGGCCTCTTTCCCGGCTTGCCGACGCGCTCCTACCGGCGGCAATGACCACCGGCCCCTTCGAGCAAAAGATCCTAGCGTCCGATGGGGTCCTCAGGCGGGAATCCAGGATGATCTTCAGAGGTTTTCCCGTGCCCCCCGCCCCCCGCCCCTTGCCCCCATTTCTCACCGTAAGCCGGGGGTTATCTTTGAGGATGGTCCCTATCCCGACCAGGATGGCGTCCACCTCCGACCTGAGACGGTGGACCCATTCCCTCGATTGAGGCCCTGAAATCCACCGCGACTCCCCGGAAACGGTCGCAATCTTGCCGTCCAGCGATTGGGCGACCTTCACCGTGACAAACGGCCTTTTCTTTTCCATCCAAGTGACAAAAATCCGGTTCAGCAGGCGGGCCTCTTTTTCAAGAACACCGACCTTGACGCCGATACCGGAGGCCTTGAGGAGACGCAGGCCTCTGCCTTTGTTTTTAGGGTTCGGGTCGGCCATGGCGGCCACAACCCGCCGGATACCGGCCTGCCGGATCAGGTCAACGCAGGGACCGGTACGTCCCGTGTGGGCGCATGGTTCCAATGAAACATACAGGGTTGCGCCCCGAGATCGTTTCCCGGCCTGCCGCAGAGCGAAAACCTCGGCATGCGGCCCGCCGGCCCGGTGGTGGAACCCTCTGCCGACAACCCGCCCTGAGCGGACAACCACCGCCCCCACCTTCGGATTCGGACGCGTGGCGTTCCCGCCTCTGGCGGCGAGTTTAAGCGCCATCGCCATAAAGATTTCATCCCGGGAGCGTTTAGGCATACACCCTTAAGCCGCTTTTTTGATCGCTTCCTTCAGACGGATAACACACTCTTCGGGAACCGCGACGGTCCCGACGAGGGGCCCTTTCCCCCTGCGGAAACCATGACAGTCGGATCCTCCGGTGACGAGAAGGCCGTGCTGTTCGGCCGTCTGCCGGTACCGCTGCGCGATAACAGGGCTGTGGTCCGAATGATACGCCTCAATTCCCTCGATCCCCTGTGAAACAAGCCCAGGGATCCACCCGTCTTCGACGATGTGATAGGGATGAGCCAGCGAAGAAACCCCTCCGGCCGACCGGATCAGCTTCACCGCCTCCGCAACCGTCAGCGTCGCCCCCTTCACGAAACAGGGGGCGTGATCGCCGATGTATTCCTGGAAAGCATCCTGCAGTGTTTTAACCGCCTTCCGGTTGACAAGCGCTTCCGCCAGGTGAGGGCGTCCGATCGCCCCTTTGCCGGCGATGGCGGCCACCTCTTCAAACGTCACCGGGATCCCTCTGCCGTTGAGCTGCTCGATCATCTTCCGTATCCGGCCGGTCCGGTAAACCTGCATCTGCTCGAGGAAAGAAAGGAAATCCCGGTCGGCCGGGTTAATCCCGTATCCGAGCAGATGAAGCTCCCTGCCCTCAAAAACGACGGTGATTTCGACGCCCGGGATGATCTCCAGCCCGCTGCCGGCGGCCCGGATGGCCGCTTCGATGCCGGCGACGGAGTCGTGATCGGTAATGCTGAGGATCGAGACGCCTGCCGCTTGAGCGCGGGAGACAAGCTCTTCCGGAGAAAAGGTACCGTCGGAGTGGAAGGTATGCGTGTGGAGGTCTGCTTTCACGCTTTAGGAAACGCTCGGCTCTCGTGCCGATTTATGGATGGAATCGAGAACTCCGTTGACGAATTTGCCGGAATCGGCCGTGCCGAATCGTTTGGCTAATTCCACCGCTTCATTGATCACCACTTTCGGCGGCGTCTCCGTGCTGAACAAAAGTTCAAAAACAGCCAAGCGCAGGATATTCCTGTCGACAATGGACATCCGGTCCACCGTCCAGTTGGTGGTGTGCTTCGATAAAAGGGTGTCAATCTGGTTAAAGCGGGACGCCGCCCCTTCCACGAGGGTGGCGACAAACGGCTGGGATCCGGTCGAGACCCGGTGGTGGCGGAAGAAATTCCTGAGCCCCTCTTCCGGGGAATCTTTCGTAATGTCCAGCTGGTAGAGAATTTTGAACGCCGACTCGCGCGCCTGGGACCGTTTGCCACGCATGGATTTATTCCGCCATCTCTAGTGCAGCCAAAGCTGCTTCACGCCCGCGGTTCAAACGGACTCCGCGGGACCTCTCCTGGGCCTGCTTCCACTGTCTGGCCGTAATCACTCCGGATGTCACCGGAACGCCGGCCAACACGGAGGCCAGCGCAAGACCCTGGTAAACCGCTTGGGAGATATAGCCGAACTGCGGCGTTTGTCCGGCGAGTATGCATCCGAGGGCAACCACCGCCTTATATTTTTTCGACTTGCCCATGCGCAGAGCCGCCGCCGGCAGTTCAAAAGAACCCGGAACCCAGCGGATATCCAACGACGTTTTCGGAATTCCGCGGGACCTGAAAGCGGAAACTGCCCCCTGAAGAAGGGCCTCGGTAATCTCCCGGTTAAACCGGCTGACGACAATTCCGTACCGGGAGCTCATCGAAAGGAATTATTCCGTATCCAGCAATTCCAGAAGAAGGTGGCCTAATTTATCCCGTTTTGTCCTGAGATATTTCGCGTTGACGGGCGATGGAGGAATCTCCAGAGGAACGCGCTCAACGATCGTCAACCCGAAGCCGTCGAGTCCGACCAGCTTCCTCGGGTTATTGGTCATCAAACGGACCTGGGTCAAACCCAGATCCGCCAGGATCTGAGCGCCGGTGCCGTAATCCCGCAGATCGGCGCCGAAACCAAGCTCATTGTTCGCCTCCACTGTGTCGAGGCCCTTGTCCTGGAGAGCGTACGCCTTAATTTTGTTGGCCAGACCGATGCCCCGGCCTTCCTGCCGGAGGTAAAGGATGACCCCCCGGCCCTCTTTCCGGATGAGCTGCAGCGCCGACTCCAGTTGGGGGCCGCAATCGCACCGCAAAGAGCCGAAAACATCGCCCGTCAGGCATTGGGAATGGACCCTCACGAGAACAGGCGGCTGCCGGATATCCCCCATCACGAGAGCGATGTGGGACTGCCCGTCCACGGCCGACTCGTAAACAATCGCCTGGAATTCGCCGTATGGGGTCGGCAGCGACGTCTCCACAACACGGCGGACTACCTTTTCCTGAGAAAGCCGGTACTTGATCAGGTCGGAGATGGAGCATATCTTGAGCTGATGTTCGCCGGCGAATTCAAGAAGCTCGGGAACGCGGGCCATCGTCCCGTCAGGATTCATGATTTCGCAGATCACGCCCGCCGGGTAAAGCCCGGCCAGGCGCGTCAGGTCAACCGCCGCTTCCGTATGCCCCGCTCGGACTAAGACACCTCCGTTGCGGGCCCGCAGAGGAAAGATATGCCCCGGTTTGACAAGTTCGGAAGACTTCGTGTCCGGATCGATCAGCTTCCGGATCGTTGTTGCCCGGTCATGGGCCGAGATCCCGGTCGTCACGCCGAAAGAAGGGCTGGCGTCCACAGACACCATCCAAGCGGTCCCGAAAGGGGCCTGGCTTTCCAGCACCATCGGCTTCAAGTCGAGCACATCGAGCCGGTTAGGCTCCATCGGGATACAGATGAGCCCGCGGCCGTGGCTGCACATGAAGTTGATCGCCTGCGGAGTGGCAAATTGGGCCGCGATGATAAGATCCCCCTCGTTTTCGCGGTCCTCATCATCCACAACAATGACAAGCTTTCCCTGCTTGAGGTCTTCTATGATTTCAGAAATGTTGTTCAGCATGGGTTTCCCCGGGTAAGAGAGTATTATAACACCTTACCAGGCCACGAATCCTGCGGACTAGAAGTTGGGGACTACGGGTGACGCCGGTGGCGAGTTAAACTTTTTGGAGTTTTGTTTCGATCAGCTGGAGGATGGCCTGTTCATCGGCCATAAAGGAGGCTGCCCCCTTATCGCGGAGCGTATCGCAGATGGCGCGGAGGCTGGTCTTGGCCGGCTCCAGCACAAGGGCCTTCACGTCGCGGAGCACCTCGTCCGGCGTCACCTCGGCGATCCCCCTGGCCTTTCTCTGTCCGGAAGTCATCAGGACCGCCTCGTCCCACAGCGAGATCGGCTTCACGTCGGCAGGGACCGCCGGCAGAGGTTCCTGTATGATGTTGCGCTTTTTCAGAGAGGCGATTTCCTCATCGGAAAGACCGGCCACAAACCGGCTGGAGGCCTCCAGCGTCGGTTCCGGCATCGTGTTGGCCGACCATGCGCCGAGAAACGGAAGCACGTAAAGCAGCGGGCTGTACGGTTGGTCCGATTTCACGCCGGTCGAAGCGATCAGCAACCGCTGAGGATGGACCCCCCACTCCCCGAGCGAGACGTACAGCAAGCGGAGCTCTCCGATCAGCGCGGTCAGCTCTTTGCCTTCGGCGTCCGCGTAAAGCCCTTCGGAATCCTGGAACGGCCGGCCGAGGAAGATCGCCTCGAACATCCGGGCAATGATTTTCGCCTGCGCGACCGCCGTCTTCCCTTTCAACAACGAGAGCCGTTTGCGGGCCGGTTCGCCGGCGGTCTTGAGCGCTCCGTCGATCATGGGGTCAACTACACGGTCCACACGGCTTACAAAGAGGGAGTTGACCGAACGGACCGCGGCGATGTCGCGCCCGATCGCGGTCTTATCCGCGCCGCGCAGTTTGAGGTTCCCGACCCGGTTCGCGAGACCCACGAGGTATCCCTCAACGGTCCGCAGGTAATGTCGGTCCGAAAAAACCAGCGTGATGTTCGGGTTGATCTTTTGAACGATCTCGCCGCCGTGAACCGCTTTCCGGATCGCCTGGGGACCGATCTGCAGGTTGGGGATTTTCGTGAAAGAGCCGATACTTTCCATCGCTTTAGCGATGCGCCAGACTTCCTGGACTAACGGCTCCATCTCCGTCAATAGCGCAGAGGCCTCCTGCGAGACACGGCCTTCCGACGGCCACATCGAGTGGACCGCGCTGAACGCCCCAGCCGCCGCGGTGGCTTCTTCGTTGTAGAGGACCTGGTAAACATCGGCCGCCTTCTTTCCTTGCGCCTTCAACGCCCGGAAACGGTCGTCGAGAACGCCTGTCTCGATGAGCTGGCGAAACAGCGTCTGGTTCGTCGTCATGCTTAACGGCCCCTGCGTCTCGATGATCTCGACAAGCCGGCTGAGCCAGTCCGACCCGCTCGTGAGTGAGGGAAACCCATCGAGCGCGAAGCTGTTCGCCTCGGTCTCCGGATCATAGAGCCTGGCGAGAGAGGAGGCCGGCAGTTTCGCCGGGTCTACGTGGGCGATAGAGTGAGTTGCGGATTTCATGGGAAGGGTATTGTAACACAGTATAATAGAAGGACCCATGACGCCTAAGAAACTTCAGGAACTTCTGGAAAAAGCCCGGGCGGAGCTGAACCTCCTCTACGAAATCGGGAACGCGCTGCGTTCCACGCTCGATTTCAATGAAACCCTCTATATCATCCTCACCGGCGTCACTTCCCACGAAGGACTCGGCTTCAACCGGGCCGCAATCTTCCTGGTCAATGAAAAAGACAAGACGCTCGAAGGCCGGATGGGGATCGGCCCTCAAACCGGCGAAGAGGCCCAGGAGATGTGGGAAGGAATCCGGAAAAAGGGCCTCGATATGCAAGGATTGATCTCAAGCTACCGGAAAAACCGGCCTCTCGATACCCCCTTTCACGCGATGACCGAAGCGCTGAAAATCCCTCTGGATGAAGAGGCGGGCGGCATGCTCGCCTTGACCGCGCTGGAGGGGATGCCTATTGAAATCATCAAACCGGAAGCGGAGGAAAGGGCTAAGAAGGATCCTTTCCTTTCAAAACTTCAGACAACCAACTGCGTGCTGGTCCCCTTGAAAGCGCGGGACGAAAGAATCGTGGGGGTGATCTTCGCCGACAACAGGATCACGATGAAACCGATTACCCGGGAATCGTTCCGTTTGCTGGCCCTGCTGGCGGCCCACGCCGGGCTGGCGATCGATAATGCCCTGCTCTACCAAAGCGTCCAACAGCAGGCCAATCTGGACCCTCTGACACAAGTCTGGAACCGCGGGGCCTTCCAGCATTTCCTGATCGAGACAAAAACCTCCACAGAACGGGACCGCCAGACATTCAGCCTGCTGTTGGCGGATTTGGACCATTTCAAGACCTATAACGATACGATGGGACACTTAGGGGGAGACCAGGCTCTGATCGCGGTGGCCCATCTGCTCAAAAGCACCGCCCGGGCCGGCGACCATGTCGCCCGATACGGCGGAGATGAATTCGCCGTCATCCTCGCCTCCGCCCGAACCTCCGACGCTTTGGTGATGGCTCAGAGGATCCAAAACGGTATGAAAACAACCGGCATCTCCATGACCCTCTCCATCGGCGTGGCGACCTTCCCTATAGACGCGCATGACTCGGAAAGCCTGATTCAAGCGGCGGACCGGGCCCTCTACGAAGCAAAACGGCTCGGCCGAAACCGGGTATCCGACGCTTCCGGCGCAAACACTGCCCCGTGAATCCCTCTCGGCACTGGACATTAGCGGCTCTCCTGCTGATCACCGGCATAACGGTGCTGGCCGCCGCACAGTGGCCTGTTTTCCCTTATTTCCTGGACAGCTACTATCATCTGTCGGTCATCCGGGGGTTCCAGGAAGCCGGGGGACCGGTCCTCCAGGATTTCTGGGAGGCGGCCCCTGCCGGACATCCCCATCTTTATCCTCCCCTGTTCCACCTACTCTGGCTGCCGGGAGCCTTTCTCGGAATCCCGCCGATCTGGATGGCAAAACTCTGGTCTTGGCTCGCTCTGCCGCTGCTGCTCACGGTCACCTGGACCACTCTGAAAACGGCTGCCTCAACGAGAATAGCTTGTTTGGCTGTCGCCGTTTTGGCGACCCCGTTCAGCTTTTACCTGGCGTCGGTGAATTACCTGCCGGCAACTTTAACTCTGGCCGCTTCGCTGGGAATTCTGCTGGCTTTGAAGAAAAAGCGCTGGCTTGCGGGCGGCCTTCTGCTAGGACTTTCCTTCTGGCTTCACGCGGGACTGCCCTGGCTGCTCCTGTTGGGGTTGTTTTTCTTCAGTCTCTTTGAACCGGAGTTCCGGAAAACCGCTTGGGCGGCCATCGGAATCGGGCTCCTGATCGCCTCGCCCTGGATTCTGCACGTGGCGCGCCACTTCAATGTAATCCACATTCAGCCCCGCCCCGAAGACGCCTACGTGGATATCTTCCCGCTGTTCCTCGCGCTGGCCTGCGCCGGCCTTCTGCCGGCCTGGAGGCGCCAAACCCCGATGGGCCGGTATTTCGTTGCTTTAGCCGTCGGGTTCCTCCCGATGGCCATCAGCTACCGGTTCCGTTATTTCTCAGCTCAAGGATCGTTTACATGGCTCCTTCTGGCCGCAGTGGCGCTGGACCGGCTGGCGGAGAAGATACGGCCGGCATGGCTGGCAGGGGCTCTTTTAGGCCTCCTCTTGGTGGCCGCCCCCTCCTTAAGAAGTTCTACCGCCGGTCTCCACTATGCGTGGGGAGACACCACTTTTCGGGTGCTGGCAGGAGGAGACACGGCACAGAGGATTTACAGCGAGCCTTTGTACCATGAAAAATTCATACCGGAACTTGCCGACACGCTGAAATCCCACTGCGCGGAAGATGAGCTTTTCTTTTGCAACACACCCTACGTCGGGGGGATGCTTCACGCCTTCACCGGCAGGGCGATGACCAATCAGATGCTCACGGAAATGGATGAGAAAGAGGTTTCTGAGCAAGCCGGCGCCGCCCGGATCATCGTCTGGTTGAAAAACCCTTCCGGAGGACTCTCCCAAGAAAAGAAGCTGCGTTTTATTCTCTCGCGCGTCCCGCTGGAACCGGTGGCCGAAACGGAGCTGGCCTATTTCTTCCGAAACTCCGGCTCAACCGGGAAAAAACAGGTTCCCTCTCCTGTAATCCCCTGGTGGGCGGCATATGGGCTGATTATTCTTACCGCGGGAACGGTGGTCTACGATTTAAAGCGGGTTTAAGCGGAAGTCTGCGTTGGTTCCGCCGGCACCAGCTCGTCGGAGGAACCGGTGGTGGCGATCTCGGCAGAGGCCGGCTGTTCCTCTTCCTCGGCCTTTTCCTTCTTCTTGAACTTGACGGAAACGACGCGGGAAACACCGGACTCTTCCATAGTAATCCCATACATGACGTCGGCCATCGTCATCGTCTTCTTGTTGTGGGTGATGATGATAAACTGCGAATCCTTGAGGAAATCCTTGAGCGCGTTTGTGAAACGCCCTACGTTGGTTTCATCCAGAGGCGCGTCAATTTCATCCAAAAGGCAGAACGGGCTCGGCTTGACCCGGAAAATCGCGAACAAAAGGGCGATCGTGGTAAGCGCCTTCTCTCCTCCGGAAAG
Source organism: uncultured Planctomycetia bacterium (assembly GCA_964373715.1). Lineage (GTDB taxonomy): Bacteria > Omnitrophota > Gorgyraeia > 1-14-0-20-64-10 > 1-14-0-20-64-10 > CAMTXI01. The sequence continues at coordinate 13,781 of CAYJVR010000012.1, forward strand.
AAGAGAGATCGGCTGCAACGGCTTGCCCGGCGGCCGCGCGATGATCTCGATGCCGCTTTCCAAGACGTCCTCCTCATCCATAAGAACGAGGCGCGCTTCTCCTCCCCCAAAAAGCTGTTTGTAAGTAACCTGGAATTCTTTCTGGATCGCCTGGAACGTTTCCCGAAACATCGTGCGGGTCGTCCGGTTGATCTTTGTGATCGCCTCGTGAAGATCCTCTTTCGCTTTCACCAGGTCCGCCTGCTGCGTTACAAGATGCTCATACCTCGACTGAAGTTCCCGCTCTTCGTCAATCGAAGCGAGGTTCACCGGCCCCATCTTCTGCAGCTTCTGCGAAAGCTCGGCAATCCGGTTCTTCATCTGCTCGAGCGGCATCGGCTCTTCGGAAGGAGCCTCCGTTTCCTGCGGTTCATCCAAATTCACCTGGTACATTTGGACCATCCGGCTCAAAATCTGCTCCCGCTGAAAGTTCAACTGGGCCATTTCCATCTCCATCTGGTGGAGCTGCCCCTGAACTTCCTCCATCTGCTTGCCCAGCGCCATCCACTGCTTTTCCTGGGACTGGGCCTCCTCCGTTATTTGGGATTTCCGGTTTTCCTCCCGAGCCACCCCGGCGGAGGCTTGAACCCCCTGCTCGGCGAGGCCGTTTAAGGAAACCTGGAGCTCGCCGCACACCGCTTCCCACTGTTCCTGCAAGCTCTGGAGCCGTTTCTGTTCCTCCCGGTAACCCCCGACCTGATTCTCGGAAGCCTGGACGCTCTGTTCCAAAACACTTAAGGAGTCCCGGCGGCTGGCCGTGACCTGCTCAAACGAAGAGAGTTCAGCCTTGACCGTCGCCATCCGGACCGATATCTCCTCCCTGTCTTTCGCGGCAAGGGCGATCTTGTTCTGCTCTTCGCCGATAAGATCCTGGATCTTTCCCAACTCCTGCTCTTTGCCGCGAAGCTGGATCTGAAGACCATTCAAACGGCTGTTCGTCTCTTCGAATTCCCGATCCACCTCCTCCTGCTCCATCTTCAAAACAGCCTCTTCCTGGCCCAGCTTCGATACAGAGGCCTCGGCCGAAGAATGGGTCGCTTCGATTCGATGGAGCTCCTGCGTTTTTTCCTGGAAAGCGGCTTCTAACACCGACAACACCTGGACCGCCGCTTGGTATTCGGCCTGCGCGCCGGCGAAACTCTTTCTGGCCTCTTCGAGATGCTGTTCCAGCTGGGCGGCGGTGATTTCAAAAGATTCGAGGCGGCTCTTACGGCCGACAATGAGGATATCCTGCGCGGGGGTCTCTCCGAGCAGCGCGCTGACCACGGTGAACAGCTCGCCGGCTGGCGTCACGATCCGCGAGAACGGGATGTTCGTCTGCGCCGCCGATAGAGACTGGGCGGTCTGCCTGTCCTGAACAAAGCAGGTATCTCCCAGAACGATTCTTAAAAGGGGTTCCAAATGGGGCGTGATGCCAACCCTTTCCATGAGGGGCGCCGCCCCATGCCCGGCGGTGGCACCCGCAGAGGGAATCCCATTCCCCGGAACCTGGTCGCGGATCAGAAAGAGGGCCCGTCCCCCTTTTGTCTCCTCAAGAAAAAGCCTGCATCTTTCGGCCGCCTCGGCAGAATCGACCACCATAGCCTCCGCCCAAGGCCCGAGGGCGGCATCCACAGCGGCCGTATCCTGCTCATGCACCTGGATCAGTTCCGCCAAAACACCGATGACTCCATCTCTCGAGAGGCGGCCCTGATCCATCGCCGTTAAGAGGGCCTTGACGCCGCTGGAATAACCCTCATGGCGGGCCAAAAGACCTTTCAAGAGATCCAACTGGGAATTGACTTTGGTCTGCTCCTGCTCCAGGCTGTTGACCTTCTGATGGGCCTGTCCCACGGTTTCCTCACGATCGGACAAAGCCCTTTGGGCGGTTGCCCTCTCCTGCGTGGCCACTTCAAGGGTGCTGCGCGCCTGGTCGAGGGAATCCTTCAAGCTTTTTTCCAAAGACTCCGCTTCCGAGCGCTCGCCGAGCACCTTGACTCTTTCCATCTTCAAGCGGTTCAACCGGGCTTCCAAATGGGTGGCTTCTTGTTGAACCTGGTGGGTCTTGTTATTCAGGTGAGAATAGGCGTTCGTCTCCTCCAGAAGGCGGTCCCGCCCAGAGGCGATCCCCTTCTCGGCCTCCGTGAAAATTCTGGCGCATTCGTCCAAACAGCCCTGCGCATCGGCGATGATCTCTTCTTTCTTTTGCCGCTCGGCGTCAGCTTCGGCGACAAGCGCGACCAGTTCGGTCAGCTGTATTTTCAGCCGGACAACCTGCTCCTCCACCGAAGCCATTTCCTGGAAAATCTGCGATTTCCGTGTCTCCGCTTCGGCGATCCTCTCCCTGTTGACATCCAGGCGGTGGCGGAGATTCTCCTGCCCATGGGTAATCGACAGGAGCGCGGCCCGGGCTTCGCCCAAAGATTGGTCGGCCTGATGGACCGCCTCCCGTGCCTGCCGGAGGCTCTCTTCCTGTCCACTCATCCGGGTTTCCAGATCCCCCACCTGGCTTCGCAGGCCGGAAAGCTCCGATTCTTTTGCGCGGCTTTGCTCCTCAATAGCGCGCATCTCCTTCCGGGAGACCCCTCCTTCCAACTGTTTCAGCTCTTCAAACTGATCCTGATAAGCTTTGGCACGCCGGACTTGCCGTTCGAGAGCCTGGATTTGGCGCTTCACCTCGGCGATCACGTCGCTGACGCGCAGGAGATTCGCCTCGGTGTCGTCAAGCTTGCGGAGCGCTTCCTTCTTTTGGCTCTTGAATTTGGTGATGCCGGCCGCCTCTTCGAAAACGGCCCGGCGGTCCTCGGGACGGGCGCTGATGATCTGCTCGATCTTGCCCTGTTCAAAAAGGGAATAGGCGGAGGTGCCGACACCTGTTCCCATGAGCAGCTCATGGACGTCCTTGAGGCGAATGACGGTGCCGTTTAAAAGGTAGAGGCTCTCGCCGGACCGGAACAGGCGGCGGGAGATGGTGACTTCGGTGTACTCAATCCGGAGCTGTTTATCGGTATTATCGAGGGTGAGGGAAACTTCGGCGTAGTTGACCGGGTCCCGGCGGTCGGACCCGTTGAAGATCAGGTCTTCCATCCGCCCGCCGCGCAGCTCGCGGGGCGACTGCTCGCCGAGCACCCATTTAATGGCATCGGCAATATTCGAATTATGGACCACGATGTCCTGCGCCACAAAGTTATGCGTCTCAGCAATCGAAAGGTCATATACCCACGGCCATTGGGGCGTAACCTGTTCGACGGCCACAATCTCGTCCCAGTAGAGATCCGATTCGGACAATTTCTGGAGACGGTTGCAGACCGCTTCCGTCTCGGTAGTCCGCGTCCCGCACCGCTGCGTCAGCGCAACCACCTCGGCAACTCCCACTCGGCTGGCTTCGCAGCGTCCCTCCGCGTAAGCCGCCAAACGCGGAGACTCCGAACGGAGAGTTTTAATGCGGAGACCGGATGTCGCAGTCAAATGACGAACCACAGAAGTCAGACCGGGAATGAGATCTAAATTAGGGTTCGGTCGGCTGTCGGTCTCTCGGAATTGAGCCAGCGTTTCCCGCTTCGCCCCTACAAATCTCAAGATGTTCGCCAAGGTTTTCAGATTCTCAACCCCGTAAATGTAGACGGAGTAGTAAGTCCGCCGGATACGGGCTTTTGTGTTAGACGCGTATTTTACCTTCGGGCGGAGCAATGCTGTCACACCGAAGCGCAGCAACAGCGAGACTAAATCACGAGCAAGCCGCTCGCTGGCTGTCACATACTCGATGTACTGCATAGAACCCCGATGAGAGAGATAGGCATCCCCTTCAAACAAGGCCGAGATGAATTCTGCGGCAATCTGCTTGGGGGCGGTCATGACCTGTTGAGGAATACACTTGCCGGCTGATTTGCTGTCAACCGGAAAATCGTAAAATCTGTGAAGAACTCGGCAGAGCGCTTGCGAGAAAATCAGGACGTCTTTTGCGCTCTTGCTGTAAGAAAAGACGTTCGCTTTGACTCCGAACGCCTCATCGGCGGAACGGCAGAAGTCGGCGATGATTTCGGAATCCTCATTCACAAACCAAACTTGAGCAGAAGAAGTGTTGCGGCCTTCTGCAATGAGGTAACCGAGGAATCTTGCGGCAGCTCTGTTAAGGACACGCGGAACCCGAACCTGCCCCGTCCCTCTGGATTTGAGGTCCACCCCTCGGCTTGTCTCATCCCAAGAATGTTCTTCCAACCGAAGGAGGCGAGCCATGCAGGCGGCGTTGACCGCCTGACGCGACCGAACGCCGCGAAGGGAATCTTTGGGCACCCCCGCGGTTCTTTCCAGCCCCGCCAACCCTTGATGGCGACTGGAAAGCTGCTGAATGAATTGCTGCAATTGGATGGAGTACGGAACGTAGACATTATCTTCTAGGGTGAAGACCTCCAGGATTTCCCTGCTGGACGCCGGCTTTTCTATGAGATCCAACGGAAGTACTCGAGGGACGGCTATTCGGACGCCCACACCAACCTCATCCGCCCGAAGAGCGTGAAGCTGGCCATCCTTCAAAGTGAATAGAGGATGGTAGGGGGTCGCTGTGACTTCCTTTCCGCCCTTAGTCTGGATCTTTAGAAGGAATTCAGGCGCGGTGCGCTTGATGAACGCGGCGATAGGTCGCGGCTCCAGCTTCAGGGTCCGGGGATTCAGAGAAAGGATTTGGAGCTTTTCGGGATTATCGGCCGTATAGAATCCGTCATCCAGAGAAACAACGCGGGAAGACTTCTGGAGAACTCCCTCAACCAAAGACCCGATCGGCAAACGCCGACCATCGGAGATTAAAACCTCCTGGTCTTTTTCGAGACATTTGCCACAACCATTCGGCCCAACAATCGCAGTGACGCCGGGTTCGAAGAGAACTTCCGTAGGTTCGCCGAATGACTTGAACCCCTGAAGCTGAAGCTTTTTAAATCTCAAATGTATTATCTTTCCCGGGGAGTTGAGACTATTATCCGCGAAAGATTTTTTTTGTCAAGCAGAGGCAAAAAAAGTGTGGTGGATCCGTTTACCGGCCAGACTTGACACCGTCATTGCGAGAAGCGCAGCGACGAGCGCCATCTCGTCCCGAAAAAACTCGAGTTGTTTTTGCATGAGATTGCCGCGTCGGCCCTTTGGGCCTCCTCGCAATGACACGTAAACTAACCCACTACCCAAAAAAGAATATCCTTAGACGTCCAACGGGAAGAAGAGGGAACCAGCTTACATCCCCAGGATGTTGTAGCCGCAGTCTACGTAGAGGATCTCTCCGGTAATCCCTGAGGAGAGGGGGGAGAGGAGGAAGACGGCCGCGTTGGCCACCTCGCCGATCTCAATGTTCCGGCGCAGAGGGGCTTTGGATTCGACGATCTTCATCATGTCGGTAAACCCGGAGATCCCGCGGGCCGCCAGGGTCTGGACCGGGCCGGCCGAGACGCCGTTGACGCGGATTTTCTTCGGGCCCACGTCGAACGCGAGGTACCGGACCGACGCCTCGAGCGCGGCCTTCGCGACACCCATCACGTTGTACCGCGGGATCACTCTCTCCGCCCCCAAATAAGTTAGGGCCACGATGGAGCCCCCATCCGTCATCAGGGGAACCGCCCGCTGGGCCAGCGCGGTAAGGCTGTAGGCCGAGATATCCAGCGCCAGCTTGAAGCCTTCTCTAGAAGTGGGGAGAAACTGGTTTTCAAGCTCTTCTCTTTTGGCAAAGGCGACCGCATGAACAAAGAAATCGAGTGTGCCGAATGCCGACTTGATTCCCTGAAAAGCGGTGTCGATTTGGGCTTCATTGGCAACATCACACTCGAACAGAGGGCTGTTGCCGCCCAAAGAATTGGCCAGTTCCTCCACGGAACCCTTCAGACGCTCCCCCTGGTAGGTGAAAGCCAGTTGGGCACCTTCACGGTGAGCCGCTTGCGCGATCGCCCAGGCGATAGACCTCTTGTTCGCGACACCCGTGATCAGGCCTTTCTTGCCTTGCAGAAGCACCGTCAGCCCTCGTATTTTCTCATGATCAGCGCGACGTTGTGCCCGCCGAAACCGAATGAGTTGCTCAAAAGAACGTCTAACTTCGTTTTCCTCGCCTGGTTAGGCACGTAATCGAGATCGCATTCCGGATCGAGGGTCTTGTAGTTGATTGTCGGCGGAATGACCTGGTCCCTCACCGCCATCGCGCAGACGATAAACTCGATCGCGCCGGCGGCCCCCAAAAGGTGGCCGGTCATCGATTTGGTGGAGCTGACAGGGACCTTATAGGCATACTCGCCGAAAACATCCTTGATCGCTTTGGTTTCGATCTTATCGTTCAGCTGGGTCGAGGTGCCGTGGGCGTTGATGTAGGAAATGCCCTGCGGCTTGAGGCCCGCGTCATCCAGCGCCGCTTTCATCGCGGCCGCCGCCCCGGACCCTTCCGGATCAGGCGCGGTAATGTGGTAAGCATCGCCCGTCATCCCGTAACCGATTATTTCACCGTAAATTCTCGCCCCTCTCGCTGCGGCATGCCCGAGATCTTCCAAGATAACGGTGGCGGCCCCCTCAGCGATCACGAACCCGTCGCGGGTCTTGTCGAACGGCCGGCTCGCCGCCAGGGGCTCATCGTTGCGGGCGGAGAGGGCTTTCAGCGCGCAAAACCCGGCAACACCCAAGGGAGTAATGGCACATTCGGACCCGCCGGTGATCATCACATCGGCCGTCCCCCTCTGAATGATCTTGTAGGCGTCCCCGATCCCGTGGGCGCCGGAGGCACAGGCGCTCACGGGGCAGGAATTCGGGCCTTTGGCACCCAGGCTGATCGCCACCTGACCGGGGGCCATGTTACAGATGATCATCGGAATGAAGAATGGGCGGACCCTGCTCGGCCCTTTTTCCTGCAGGTCCCGGTATCCCTCTTCGATGGTGGACAATCCCCCCATGCCGGTCCCGATCCAAACACCCACCCGGTGAGGGTCCTCTTTGGACATATCCAGCTTCGAATCGGCAAACGCCTGTTTGGCGGAAGCGACCGCGAATTGGACGAACCGGTCGGAGTGTTTCATCTCCTTATGGTTCAGGTAGAGGGCAGGGTCAAATCTTTTGACTTCCGCGGCGATCTTGGTGGGATACTCGGAGGCGTCAAAAAGAGTGATGTAGCCTACACCGCTTCTGCCGTGGACAAGGGATGTCCAGGCCTCTTCAACGGTGTTCCCAACAGGGGAAATGACTCCCAGTCCCGTGATAACAACACGGCGGCGATTCTCCACGGCAGTACCCAGCAGCAGGCGTCTTTATTAAGCCTTCTGCCCGCCTTTTTCTTCGATGTACTTCATCGCATCGCCGACGGTGACAAGCTTCTCGGCCTCTTCATCCGGAATCTCGACACCGAACTCCTCTTCCAAAGCCATGACCAGTTCGACCGTGTCCAAAGAATCGGCGCCCAGATCATCAATGAAAGAGGCCTGGGGGGTCACCTGCTCCGGTTTCACCCCGAGCTGCTCGGCGATAATGGAACGAACTTTGTCCTGTACATTGCTCATCTAGGGTTATCCTCCTTAATAAGTCGAATGGGTTAAAGTGCAGGTCAGCAGCGCTGATTGCCAGTCAGTATAACGTCCAAGCCCTTTTTGTCAAGCCCATTGAGACACCGCTTCTTGAACCTGATCGGCCGTGCCCACCGAAAACACCTCCGCTTCGGGGTCAATACGGCGGCAGAGACCTTTTAAAACCGTCCCGGGGCCGACCTCAAGAAAACGCCGGATCCCCATGCCGGCCAGGACCCTCACGCAGGATTCCCAACGTACAGGCTGTGTCAGCTGTTGGGCCAGAAGGGTCCGCGCCGCCTCCGCGTTGGGGTAAACAGTTCCGGTCATATTGCTCAAAACGGCATAGCGAAGGGGCTGCAGAGGGACGGACGATAGGGCCTGCTGGAGCTTGACCGAGGCCGGCTCCATCAACCGGGAATGGAACGCCCCGCTGACCTCCAGCGGGACAACCCGCTTAGCCCCTTTCTCTTTCGCCTTTTCCGACGCTGCCGCGACGGCGGTCGGCGTGCCTGAGATAACAATCTGTCCGGGAGCGTTGATGTTCGCCACCTGGGCGCCGGCTTCGGTGCAGATCGTCTCTAGAAGATCCAGCTCAAGCCCCATGACGGAAGCCATCGTCCCGGCCGTCATCTTGGCCGCTTCTTCCATTGCCCGGCCGCGCAGCCGGACAAGCTTCAGCCCATCCGCAAAAGAATAGGCTCCCGCCGCCGCCAAAGCGGTGTATTCCCCCAGGCTTAACCCGGCCCCAGCCGCCGGCTGGAGTTGCCCTTTGCCGGCCGCCGCGTCAAGAGCGGCCCAAGCGGCCAACGAAGAGACATACAGGGCCGGCTGGCAGTGTTCGGTCCGAACGAGCGCCTCCTGAGGGCCTTCCCAGCAAATCCGGCTCAGCGGATAGTTCAGGATCGAATCGGCTTCCTGAAAAACGGCCTTCGCTTCCGGAAAAGCATCGGCTAAGTCCTTCGCCATTCCAACGAACTGGGCCCCCTGCCCCGGGAACAGCACCGCGAATTTCACCATTGAATCACAGCGGATCCCCAAGTCAGTCCCGCGCCGAAAGCAACCAGAAGCGCGTAATCCCCCTTCTTGATCCGGCCGTCGCGCACCGCTTCGCAGAGGGCGATGACCGTGGATGCCGCCGACATGTTGCCGTAACGGTCCACGTTGAGATAGACCTTCTCGAGAGGGATCCCGGCTCGTTCCACCACCGCCTGGATGATCCGAATATTCGCCTGGTGGGGGACAACGCATGCGATCTGCTCCGGCGTGATGCCGGCATCCTTGACCGCCCTCAGCGCTGCGTCGGACATGCCGCGGACAGCATGCTTGAAAACCTCCCCACCGTTCATTTTGAGGAAATGCAGCCGGTTGTCCACCGACTCGTGGGTGGCCGGTGTGGCGGTTCCCCCGCCGGGCACGTTCAAAAGATCCGCCTTGGAGCCGTCCGATCCCAGATAAGTCGACAGGATATGTCCCTGCGAGGTCGGCCCAATGACCGCCGCCCCGGCACCGTCGCCGAAAAGAACGCAGGTGCTCCTGTCCTTCCAGTCGACAAACCGGGAAAGAACCTCCGCGCCGATCACCAAAATATTTTTATAAGCGCCGCCGGCCACCATGTGCCTGGCCATCACAAGCCCGTAGACAAACCCGGAACAAGCGGCGGAGACATCTGTGGCGGCCGCCTGCGGCGCGCCCAGTTTTGCCTGCACAATACAGGCGGTCGCCGGACAAGGCATGTCGGGGGTCATCGTGGCAACCATAATCATATCCAGGTCGGTGGGTTTTAAACCGGCCTGCGCGAGAGCCGCCTGCGCCGCTTTTACCGCGAGGTCGCTTGTGTTTTCCTCAGGGGCGGCAATACGACGCGTTTGTATGCCGGTGCGCGTCCGGATCCACTCATCCGTCGTATCCACAATCTTTTCAATATCGGTATTCGTCATCACCTTGGACGGGAGATAGAAACCAAGGCCGAGGATTCCAATCGGACTGCTCATCAGGAAGAGGGCTTCTCCTTATACACTTCTTTGGCGGCGGCAAGGATATGGTGGTTCACCTCATGGCTGACGAAAATGGCGGCGGCCCGGATCGCGTTGCGGATCGCTTTCGCGTTCGAAGAACCGTGGGAGATGATGCTCGTCCCGTTCACCCCCAACAAGGGAGCTCCGCCGTATTCCGAATAGTCCATCTGCTTCTTGAGCCTTTTAAACGCCGGCTGAAGCAGCATCGCCGCGAACATGTTAAGAAGTGTCCGTTTAAGTTCGCGGACCAAAAGTTCTTTAAGCGCGAAGGCCATTCCCTCCGACACCTTGAGCGCGACATTGCCGACGAATCCATTACAGACGATCACATCCACCTTGCCGGTGTAGATATCGCGGCCTTCCACGTTGCCGATGAAATTCAGGTGGTGGGTCTCTTCAAGAAGCCTGAATGACTGCCGGATGAACTCCGTCCCCTTGCTCGCTTCTTCACCGACGTTAAGCAGGCCCACCGACGGCGTCTTCCTGCCGGCGACATGCTCCATGAAAACCGACCCCATAAGACCGTATTGGAAAAGGTGATCCGGCTTGGAATCAACGTTCGCGCCGACATCAATGACGAGGGTGGGACTTTTGAGGCTCGGGATGAGGATGGCAATACCGGGCCTTTCGATCCCTTCGAGGAGACCAAGCCCCAAGCTGGAGGCGACAACCATAGCGCCGGTATTTCCGGCACTGACGATGGCGTCCACCTCTTTCCTCTTAGCCAGTTCAACCATCTGGCAGATCGAGGAGTCTTTCTTTTTCCGGACGGAGATCACCGGGGATTCCCCCATGCCGATCACTTCGGCGGCGTGGTGGATCCGCAGATTGGAGGGGACATCCTTAAAGCGGTTCAGCTCGGCCTTCATCCGGTCTTCCGGACCGACCAAAACCACCTCGATATTCTCGAGGTGGCGGGCCGCCTGCACCGCTCCATCCACAACAACACCGGGGGCCCGGTCCCCCCCCATGCCGTCAACGGCAACCCGTGTCACAGCCGGTTTAGATGTGGCTGTCGCCATGAACCGTTACTTCGTTTCAGCCTTTACAGCAAGAACCCGTCTGCCCCGGTAATAGCCGCATGAACGGCATACCCTGTGGGAAACGACCGACGCCCCGCACTGGGAACATTTGGTTAAAGTCGAAGGCTTGAGATTCAGCTGCGTGCGTCTCTTGTCCCGTCGCGAACGGGAAAATCTACGCTTCGGCAGAGGCATTCTTTACTTCCTTCCTGTTGGGGGGCAACTACACGCCCCTTCGTTCAAATTCTTGCCGCACCGGGGGCATAACCCACGGCATTCTTCCTTACAAACGGGGTTCATCGGATAATCCAGCAGGATCTCCTGCCGGATGTCCTCCGTCACGTCCAGAAAAGTCTCATCCTCAATCGGATAGCCGAACTGATACTGACTGTCATAACGATGCCCATACTTTTCCAGACAGCGGCCGCACACCAGCTGCATATCGCCTGCCACGCTGACATTCACCACCACCGCTGCCGATTCTTTGAAAAAAGTTGCCGCGACCTTCACAGGGGCCTCGAAACGTAGGCCTTCCATCTGTAGATCCATACCGGCAGGATCAAAAAGCTCGGTCAGGGTCAGCCCCGACTCGGGAATATCATTAATCTTTAGCTTCATGCGCTGCATCTGAGAAAAAACCACCGGCCCCTTTTTATTCCGGATGGGGCCTGAAAACAGCCCCGCGTTGCCCAAGCCACTTCTCCACGTCAATCCCGGAACCCGGCCTCAGCTTTTCACTTAATCGTTTCGCCACAAAATCGGGCACAAATTTATTCACCTTGGCCTTGAGGGCCGCCGCCTCTTTGATAAGGCGGGCAGATATAAAGGAATATTCTGCCGACGGCATCATGAAAACCGTCTCAAGCGTGGGATCCAGCTTCCGGTTGGTCAGTGCCATCTGGAACTCGTACTCAAAGTCGGAGAGCATCCGCAACCCCCGGATGATGACGCTGGCCTTCTGCTTCCGGGCGAATCCAACCACAAGCCCGTCGAACGACTTCACCTGGACTGTAGGCCACCGCCGCGTGGCCTTGCGAGCCATTGCCACACGCTCTTCAATTGAAAAGAGAGTGTCCTTCCCGGCGTGGAGGGCAACACCGACAACCACCTTATCAAAGATCTCCAACGCCCGCTGTATTAAATCAATATGGCCGTTGGTGACCGGATCGAACGTGCCGGGATAAACAGCCAGCGGCAGTCGCCCCTTTGTCGGCATCTGCGCTATTCTCCGAGGAATTCCGATTACTCTACAGAAACAAATAGGGACAGCAGGCGACAAACCGCCTACTGTCTCTCATAAATGCTTAACGCCGTATCTCCATACTGCACACGCCGCTGCAGAACAAGCGCCGTCTCATTCTCTTCAAGATCTTTAGGCAAAGGATCCCGCTTGTCATGTTCAGCAACCACCAAACCGGATCGGGCAACTATAGCATACTGGCATAGGGCGTTCAACGACTTTCTGGCCAGATGATGTCCATAAGGGGGGTCCAGCAGAATCAGGTCAAAGAGCTCACCCGCGTTCCTTAATTTACGGAGTCCGGTGAGGAAATCGGCCCGGATAATCTCGCAGACAGGCGGTTCAACCGAATCCAAGGAAAGAACCTGCAGGTTCTCCTGGATCGCCTGGATGCAAAAGAAGGACCTCTCCACGAAGGTGGCGTGAGCCGCCCCGCGGCTTAAAGCCTCTATCCCCAAGGCCCCTGAACCGCTGAAAAGGTCTAAAACCTTGGCCCCTGCCATTTTCTGTCCGATCAGATTAAAAATCGCCTGCCGCACATGGTCGAGAGTCGGCCGGATCGTGGGCCCTTTCGGGGCCTCCAGATGGCGTCCTGTCAATTCCCCGCCTGTCACACGCATGGGATCGCCAACTGGGGAAACCTTTGAACCATTTCTTTCTTCAGCAGGGCCGCCTCCGGCTCCCGGAGGAAAGGATCCCGGGACAGTATCCCCTCCGCCTCAGACCGGGTGATCTCCAACCAAGGCCCCTGGGAGGCCCATTGAAGACACTTGAGGTCCGGCACTCCAGCTTGGCGTTTTCCCAAAAGCTCGCCCGGCCCGCGCAGACGCATATCCTCTTCGGCAATCTTGAACGCGTCGGAGTTCTCGACCACCGTCTGAAGACGCTCTACTCCAACCGGGGTTTTCGGATCCGCCATGAGGAGACAGACCGATTCATGCTTTCCTCTGCCGACCCGGCCCCTGAGCTGGTGCAGCTGCGACAAGCCGAAACGGTCCGCACCTTCGATCACCATCACGGTCGCGTTAGGAACATCCACGCCGACCTCAATCACCTGGGTGGCCACCAGAACCTGTATATCTTTCTGTTTAAAAGCGGCGAAGATCCCTTTCTGTTCATCCGGCGTCATCCGCCCGTGGAGCAAGCCGATCCGGTAGCCGGAAAAGATCTGCTGGTACTCCCGGAACATTTCGGTGACGTTCGCCACCTCCGATTGGGGCGCACCCGGGAAGAGAGTCTCCGGCGGAGCCCCGGGGTCCTCCCCTTTGCCGATCCGTGGACAAACCACGTAAGCCTGGCGGCCGGCGTCGAGCTCCTTCTTAACGAAATCGTACGCTTCCTGCCGGCGGGTCGAATCGAGCCAGAGGGTGCTCACCGGCTGGCGGCCGGCCGGCCGTTCGGCGATCGTTGAGATTTCCATCTCCCCGTAGAGGGTCAACGCTAGAGTGCGCGGGATCGGCGTAGCGGTCAGGATCAGGAGATCGGGGTTCTTCCCTTTCGCCGCAAGTATGTTGCGCTGGTCCACGCCGAATTTCTGCTGTTCATCAATCACGACCAGCCCGAGGCGGTGGAAGAGGATGTCCGGTTCCAGAAGGGCGTGAGTGCCGATCAACAGCTGGACCGCTCCCTCCTGAAGCTCCTTGCGCAGACCAGCCTTGTCTTTTTCATCCACAGAAGAAGTCAGCAGACGAACCTGGATGTCGGCCGGAGAGAGAAGCTGCGACAGGGTGATGGCGTGCTGCCGGGCCAAAACCTCGGTCGGCGCCAGGAAGGCCGCTTGAAACCCGCTCTGGACCGCCACCACCGCCGCGTACGCCGCCACCGCCGTCTTGCCGGAACCCACCTCCCCCTGGACGAGCCGGAGCATCGGCGTTGGGGCAGCCATATCCCGCCCGATCTCTTCGATCGCCTTCTGCTGGCCCTGCGTCAGCTGAAAAGGGAGCTCTTTCTTCCATCTCTCCACCAAGTCGCCGGCCAGCTGGTGCGAAATTCCGGGCCTCTGCTGGAGGTTCCGGCGGCGCACTCCAAGAGCCATCTGAAAACAGAGAAGCTCATCAAAGGTAAGCCTCTCCTGCGCCGTTCGGATCGCTTCCGGCAGCGCTGGAAAATGGATCCCTTTGAGCGCCTTAGCAAGATCCACAAGGGAGTGCCGCTGGCGGATATCGGCCGGAACCGGATCCTGTATCACCGGAAAGACCGCCTTCAACGCCAGCGCGACCGCAGTCCGCAGCTCCCTCTGGTGAAGGCCGGAGGTGGCCGGGTAGATCGGGACGATCCTGCCCATATGAAGAGAGGGGGGCGGTTTCTGCCGGCCGGCCCCTCCCTCGGCTGCGGCCTCCTGCGGGATCACCTCAAACTCAGCACCGGCCATCTGAATTTTCTTTCCCACTCTTTCCACCATCCCGTACAAAATCAATTTCTGGCCGACCGGAAACCACCTGCGCATGTAAGGCTGGTTAAACCACAGGGCGGTCAGGGCCCCGGTAGCGTCACGGACAACCACCTGGAGAAGCAACGTTCCAGTCCGAGCCCGGAACATGGAGACGGAGGAAACCACCCCGCAGGCAGTCTGTTTTTCCCCCGACACCAGCTGGGCGATCGGCAGGAAAACCCGCCGGTCTTCATGCCGGCGAGGAAAGTGATAGATCAGGTCCTTGATCGTATTCAAACCCAGCCTCCGGAAAAGGTCTGAGCGCCGAGGACCCACCCCTTTCAGGTACTGGATCGGCGTATCCCACATTAACGGAGAGGCTGGGGGATTTTCCACCTTGACGGACTGCCCATCATGGCGTATCATAAATCCTTTATTCACGTTTCAAATCACACCGTTTACGGTAATAAACAATGGCTAAAATCTGCAAGCTCTGCGGCAAAGGTCCTGTTTTCGGCGGAACTTTGACCCGCAAAGGAAAACCGAAGAGAGAAGGCGGTATCGGCGAACATATCGCCAGGAGGAACCCCCGCCGGTTCCTCCCGAACCTTCAGCCGGCTCACATCCTGGTGAACGGCCGGATGAAAAAGATCCGCGTCTGCACCAAGTGCATTAAAGCAGGCAAGCTGGTCCGGGCTCCGTACCGAACCGCGGTTCCCGCGGTAGCCGCTTAAAGCTTTTCTTCTACTTCCCACTCTCGACCAGTTTAAACCGGTTCGTTTGCCCCGCGGTCACTCATCCCGGTATTTGATGGAACATCCGATGCTTCTTGTTTCCGGCGTGGCAACCGGCTGGCCGCTTATCACCGCCTTAACGGCCTCTTCCACATACCGGCGTTTTACGGCATTCTGATCATCAGCGTTGTCGTCCAACACCCCTTTGTAAACAAGCTTCCCCTCATCATCGAAGAGAAAAAACTCCGGCGTCTTCTTGGCCCCGAAAACCCGGGCAACCTTGCTGGCGCTGTCCACCACGTAAGGAAACTGGATCGCCGTATCCTTGGCCCGCTGGACATTCCCGTCGAAATCATCCTCCGGAAACTGGCTGGGATCATTCGAGTTGATCATCAACACGCCGATTCCTTTCCCAAGCGCCCAGTTGCCGTTAAAAGCAATCCGGTGCTTCCAGGCATTCGTCCAGGGACAGTGGTTGCACGAAAAGATGACCAGTGTCCCGTTCTCCCCCTTTGTGTCGTTAATGCTCACCATCCGGCCATCCACATTTTTCATCTTCACACCGGCGGCGTTGTTGGGAAGCGGATCCCCCAGGCTGAGATCAGCGTATGCGGTAACGGTCATTGCGGAAAAGAAAACCACGGCGGCAAATAAAAGACGTTTCATAGAACCCTCCTTTTCTAAGAGGACACCGGATCTTTTAACACATCCAAAATCATGTCCGACAACTGCTTTTCGCTCATTTTTCCCTCATGGAAATGCCGCAATATCCCCTTTGAATCGAAAACAAACGTGGCAGGAATCGCCCCGCTCCAGGACGGGGAAAGTGCCCTGACAAACTCATCGTCCGGGCCGGCCTTCAGATACGCCGGCCCCTGAGCCTTCTGTCTGGTCAAAAACTCCCTGACCGCCGGCAGGTTCGACTCAAAATCGGTGGAAACGAAAAAAAACTTGACCCCCACATCCCGGTACTGTTTCTGGAACCAGACCAACTGAGGAAACTCCTCCGCGCAGGGGGCGCACCAGGTGGCCCAAACATTGACCGCCACAACGGAAGCCTGCGTTTGGCGGATCAGCCTCGTAAGGGCTTCCGCCGTAACCGGGGTCACCTGCACGGCCTGAACCGCCTCCTGCTTGGCGGCCTTCCTACTTCTGCTGCAACCGCTCGCCGCCGGAACCAACACCAGCGGCAGAACAACCATAACCAGTCCAAGGTGAAAAAAGTCCCGTTTCATAGGAGTTTTCTATCTCAAAAACGATTGTAGCACGGTAGCGGGAAATGGCGATGGAGAGAAACCATGCTCAGATGTTTACCCGCAGGCAGGAGGCGGTAGCGGCGGCAACAAGACGGCCGTTACGGATTTTGGCGACCGCCTCCATCCGGATAAGATGGTCCTCCTCAGAAACAACCCGGGCCTCGAAATCAAGCGGCTCCCCTACCCGCGCCGGTTTCTTGAAACGGACGGTGAGTTCGGCGGTCACGGCCGGCCGCTTTGTCACCCAGAGAAGGTTTATCATCATTTCATCCAGGATCAGGCCGATAATCCCGCCATGCAGGATGTCGGCGTAGCCCTGGAACTCTTTGGCAGGGATCCACCGGCAGCGGATCGTCCGCTTGTCATCCGAAACGGCGAATTTCAGCTTCAGTCCCCGCGAATTCTTTTCCCCGCAGCCGAAACACATCTTGTCATCGGCCAAACCGAGGGTGATCTTCTTTTTCTCGGGAGGAGTCATTCTTTCTTTTCTTTCTTCTCAAAAGCCCTTTCCAGCAGATCCCCCACCAGATCCTGCACCTTGGTGGCCAGCAGATGCTGGGTCAGGTAATTCAAATCGGGCAAAACCGAGATTTTCGGCGATCTGCCCTGAATCATGACCGGGAATTCCAAGCAGCCCTGTTCGTCGGCAAGGTATTTCAACTCCTTGACGCTCGCCACCATCGCAGCGGACAGCTGCGGCTCGATCTTGATCACCGCCGAGCCGTTCATCGAACCATCCAGGCCGGCCTGGCAGGCACCGTTTAATTCGAACTCCTCCGTCTGGATCTTCAGGTTGTCAAACGTAAAAACACCGCCGGCGGCCGAAAGGGCCATCTGTGTGTTTTTAAGCGCCGTATCCTGCGCGGTGAACTTCTGCCGGTACGACTCGGGCAAACGGGCCATCAAGTTCTCCTCCAACCCCTGGATCATGGAGAACCTCTGAAACACTTCCCGGAGGACATTCAGGTTCACGAGAACTCCGTCGGCGAGGCTGAAGGTCCCTTTCCCCCCCAATGTCCGGGCCATCCGGTCCAGGTCAAGCCCCTGCATCTCCCCCTTGAATGAACCGGAAAAACGCCCCCGAACGGAGGGCTCTTCCGGCTTGGCCGCCGGCACGAACCGCTCCAGTAGGAGGTCCTGTGCCTTTAGGTCGAACCCTGTCTTGGGCTCGGAATCTATGTGCTCAACAGCAATATTTCCGGCAATTTTTCCGCCGGTCAAACCGATTTTTGCTTTTACCTGGGCCAACGCGGCCGGATCGAACGGAAGCGTCTCAATCTCCACCGTTAGATTCCCGGCGAGGAGATCCTCCAGCCCAAATTGTTTGGCCGGCGGATAGATCATCTCGATTTGTTCCTTTTTAAATGTGCTTAAATCTATCTCACCACGAAAATTTTCCAGCCAAGCCGGCTTATCCCCCAACGGCGGGTGAATTTTCCCCTTCAACCGGATATTCTGGTCATCACCGAAGAGAGCCGCTTTAAGCTCAACATCGATCAGCCGGGTGAGAGAAACATTCCTGACAGACATCTCGAGATGGCGAACCGTCAGATCTACCGGAGAAGGCCGGGCCAAATCCTTCACCCGGATCGTTCCCCCCTCCACTTTGATCAGACCGATGAAGAAAGCGGCGACTGAACCGGCCTTTGACTGAGAGGAGGCCCCCTGTTTTTGAGAGACCTTTTTCGGGAGGAACTCCATCAAATTGATCGTACCGTCCGCCCGCCGTTCGGCATAAACGCTCGGCTTGACGAGGGTCACGGAACCGACCTGAACCTGCCCCCTCAAAAGGGGCATCAACCGAATGACTCCCCTCCCCTTCTCCACCTCAATCAGGGGCTGAGACCCCTGTCCCAAGGAGAAGCGTCCGGCCTCAACAGAGACACCTCCCCGCCAGCCGAGTGAAAGCTTCCCGATCCGGACCGGTTGGCCGGTCGTTCTTTGTATCTGTTCGATGACCGCCGGACGGTATTTGTCGATATCAAAGGTGGCTATGAAAATCGCGAGGGCCGCCGCAAACAGAAGAACAACTATTCCGATAATAACGAGGATCTTTTTCATTTCAGGTAGCCATTCTCCCGGAACCAATTCACCGCTTTGCGTACAGCCTCTTCAATCGGGGTCTGAGGCATGCCCAATTCACGAACTGCTTTCGAACCGTCCACAATCTGGCCAACCCGGCTGTTCCTGACCATCTCCCGGGCTAGGACCGGTTCCCGCCCAGTCAGCCACCCCGCCGCTTCACTCGCGCAGGCGCCGGCCATCACCAACGGGTAAGGCAACCGCCAGCCGGGAGGACGGACGCCGGCGGTCACGGCGGCCAGTCTGGAAAAATCCTTCAAACTCATGTTCCGGCAGGCCAGCAAATATCTCTGGGCAAACCGGCCTCTCTCCGCCGCCCGGAGGTGGGCAATCCCGACATCACCGGTATAGACCACGTTGAACCTGTATTGACTATAAAATGGACAATGGCGTTTTGCAAAAGCGAGCACCAGCTGTCCGGAGAATGCGTGGGCGTCGTACTCCCCAACGCACACGGTCGGGTTAACCACCACAATCGGCAGTCCCTCGCCGGCCGCTCGCATGACCTCCTGTTCCATCGCAATTTTGACCGCGGCATAGAGGGGCCTGGGACTCGCCAGCGGCCACGGTTCGGCATCCTCTTCCGTGACGGCCCGGTGAGAAACCCTCTGGATGGTGGCGGCGCTGCTGGTGAAGACAACTCTCCATGGCCGTGCTTCATAAAGGGCCTTCAAGAAGATCCGGACCGTCCGGATTCCGGTTTGGATTGACTCTTCCCTCTTGCCGGTAAACCGGGGGTAATAGCCGGCTGCATGGAAGACCCAGTCGACCCCATCGAGGGACTGCGAAAGCCCCTCGCCCGTCACCAGATCCACCCGAACCCGTTCGACCGGAAATCTTTCCAGAAGAAAGCTGTATTTCTCGTTCCTGTAAGCCGCCCGCACCGTGTGCCCCTCAGCCAAAAGAGCCCTTGTAATGTGGACTCCGATATGTCCGGTGGCTCCGAGGACAAGGGCCTTCGCCATGCGCGGCCCTCCTTATTTCTTTACGGCGGATGAGCCGAAGTAGGCCGGCTCACTCCCCTTCTTCCATTTGATGTTGCAGCCGATGCTGGGCCTCTGCTCCTTTGAAACCGGTTTGCCGGAGAGCACAGCGTCTAAAGCCGCCCTCAGGTCCTTGCCCGTCACCGGCTTGCCGTTGTCCGGCCGGCTGTCGTCCAGCTGGCCGCGGTAAACAAGCTTTCTCTCCTGATTGAAGAGAAAGAAATCGGGAGTGCAGGCGGCGGAATAAGCCTTCGCCGTTTCCTGGGTCTCGTCGTAGCAGAACGGGAAGTTGAGGCCTAACTCCTTCGCCATCTCCTTGAGCTTCTCCGGCGCATCGTCCGGGTAGTTCGCAACGTCGTTAGCGCTGATCGCTACGATCCCGACTTCTTTCAAGGTGTACTCCTTTCCCAGCCTGGCCATCTCCTGCTTGATATGCTGAACATACGGGCAGTGGCGGGAGACGAACATGACCAGCAGGGCCTTTTTTCCGGAGAAATCAGCCAATGAAACGGCCTTGCCGGTCGACACATCCGGCAGCCGGAAATCGGGTGCTTCGGTACCGGGGGACAACAGCATGGTGGATGGTGTGAGCGCCATAGGAGAAACTCCTTATTTAGTTTCTGATCAAACGGAAAATCTGAAGTGGACGATGTCTCCGTCCTGCATCACATACTCCTTCCCTTCGAGCCGAAGTTTGCCTTTCTCTTTGACAGCGGCCTCCGACCCGCAGGCAACGAAATCGTCATAGCCGATCACCTCGGCCCGGATGAACCCGCGCGCAATATCGGAATGGATTTTCCCCGCTGCCTCCTGCGCGGTGGCGCCGCGCCGGACGGTCCACGCCCTATCCTCCTCTGGCCCAACGGTAAAAAAGGCATGAAGGCCCAGTATGGCATGCCCGGCGTTGATCAGCCGGTTTAGGCCGGGCTCTTTCAGACCGACCGCTTCCAAATATTCGGCCCTCTCCTGCTCAGTTTCAAGAATCGAAATCTGGGCTTCGATCGCCGCAGAAATAACAACCACTTGGGCTCCTTCCGCGGCGGCAATCTCCCGGACCGCCTTGACGGCCGGAGAATCTCCCCCGTCAACCGCCTGTTTTTCATCGACATTGGCAATGTAGAGAACCGGCTTGGCGGTCAGCAGATTGAGCGATTTCACAGCCTCCAGCGCCGTGGGAGAAAACTCTTTAAGAACGGCGCGGGCCATCACACCGGAATCGAGCGACTTCGCGAGTTTCTTGAGCACCTCCAGAGCGGCGGCGGCTTTCTTATCACCGGCCCTGGCCGTTTTCTCAAGCCGGTTGGCCGCCGAGGTCACCGCTCCGAGGTCCCGGATCGCCAGCTCGGTGTCTATGATCTCGATGTCCCGCCGGGGATCCACCGACCCGCTGACGTGGATCACCTGATCATCCTCGAAACAGCGGACGACATGCGCGACTGCTTCCACCTCCGCGATGTGGCCGAGGAACTGATTGCCCAACCCCTCCCCCTGGCTGGCACCCTTGACCAACCCGGCGATGTCCACAAACTGCATGATCGTCGGCACCTTCTTCTTGGTCGGCACCAACTCCACCAGCTTGTCGAGCCGGGGGTCCGGCACCGGCACCACGCCGACATTCGGATCAATCGTGCAGAAAGGGTAATTGGAGGCCGGCACGGAGGAGCGCGTCAACGCGTTGAACAGGGTGGACTTGCCGACGTTCGGCAGCCCGACAATACCGCAGCTGAATCCCATGGGAGTCCTTTAGAAAGCGCTACTTATTGAGAAAATCCTGCGGGTTAATCTTGGACATGAGGGCACGTAATTCGGGGTCTGTCATCAAAACGGAAAATTTCGGGTTGGAAGCAAGCTTCGTCATATCCTGGTTTTTTGCCGCCGCCTGAAAATCGGGGTCCTTGAGAAGCTCCTGGAATTTCGGATGATTCAGAAGGTTCCGGAAATTTTCGTCCGTCATCATCTTTTGCATCATCTTCATCTGATCCATCATATCCTTCATCTTGCCGAACATGGGTCCTCCGCAGGAAAACCCCATGGTACCGCATTGCCGTCCTTCAGTAAACTTCCCTCCGCGCGCCGGATGCCCGCCAGAGCCGAACGGATCGCCAGGCCCATGAATTTCCGCGGGCCGACCTTCACGTTAATCTTCTTTCGGGACTAGCACGATGGAAAACTTCTTCCACTTCTTTTTGAGGATGATTTTCACCACAATCATCGAAACAGGTATCGAAACGATTTGTCCGACATAAGAACCCCACGTTTGCGCTTTTTCCACCTGCCCCAATAAGCCGGCAATCATACCGATGAAAGCCCCCGCGATAGCGCCGGCAAGACCGCCGAGAACAATGCTGCGCCAGGCCAGGCTCCACCAAACGGTCAAGGCCCGGCCCCAGGTCACTTCAAGTTTCGTCACCGATCCGTCCATTCGCTCCTCCTTTTTAATAGCGACCCATCTGAGAAAATGGCTCTATGGAGTGTTTCTTCTCTCTCTTCTCCTGAGGAATTTCCATGTCAATTAAGGTCCCCTCCTTTTCCTCTCTTGCCGTCAAAACCGCCCCATGGGGAACGTAAACCGCCACGATCTCTTTGCCCATATCCAGGCGGTAGGGAACCATCTTCTCCCGGCCCATATCCTTTACAAGAGGCTCCAGGGCTGAAACCGGCTGGCCGGCGGTGCCCTTCGCGCCCAACAAGACCCGGTGATCGCCGTTATCCCGCTGAATAACCTTCAGCCGGAGCTCTGCCTCTTCCGGGGCGATAATTACCCCATCCAGCATCGTCTGTCCCCGGTAGGAGAGCCCTCGACGGGACAATGTCCAGAAAACCCCCTGGCCTGCCGCAATCCTCTGTTCAACCGGAGCCTCCTCCGGCTTAAGCTTGTCGAGATCCACCCGGCCAGCATGGGCAGTCCCGCTCAAAAACAACAGGCTGAAAACTAGGAAAACTGTTATTTTTCGAATTCTCATGTCCTTACCTTTTATCCCCCTCCCTTCACCTCGGCCCTCTCCCCTCAGGGGAGAGGGTAGGGTGAGGGGCTTTGCTATCATCTTTCCTCCAGCAATGGTTTTATCACCTTAAGGATGCGTTGGGCTATCTTTTCATAGCCCGCGTCGTTCGGATGGACCGAATCGCTCTTCAAAGAAGGTTCCGAAAAGATCCCGTCGAGAATGTTGGGGATGAACGCTGCCTGCCGGCGCTTGGCGATCCGGGCGTAGTCAGCCCGGGCAGCATCTCCCCAAAACCCCGATTGAACTCCCACAATAACAACCATTGCGCCGGCCTCCTGGATACGCCGGACCATCTCATCCAGGCTCTTAAAAACCTCTTCTCTGGGAACATGCTGGAGAAAATCATTCCCTCCAAAAAGAACGATAACCAGCTTTGGGTCCTTCTGAAGCACGTCCTTTTCCAGCCGCTTCAGGCCATCCGCCGTCGTTTCGCCAGCAACGCCGGCATTGATTACCTGCACTCCCAAAGCATGGGACAAGAGGGCCGGGTAATCATGGCCCCGGGATGCTCCCACCCCTTCAGTCAAGCTGTCGCCGAAACAAACGATAGAAGAACCGTCCGAGTCTCGGTTCGCAATCGGCGGTGACACGGAACAGCCGATGATGAAAAACCCCAGGCAGAGAGCCGGATAAGCGATCGAAACTTTTCGTGTTAACATTTCCTTGTCATGAAACAGGATCTCAATTTAGCACAAAAAATAGAACGGAGCCTTCGCCTTTCCTGGCAGGAGGGGATCCCGGCCGCATTGACACTCGGGATCGTGGATTTCTATCTGGTTCCTTTCGGCCTTTTCTTGAAAGCCTCCACAGAACAGATTGGTTTCCTCGTGTCGCTGCCGAGACTCCTCTCTTCGGTCTCCCTCCTATTCGCCGTCCGGGCGGTCCAGCTGGTGGGATCCCGCCTTCGCTTCGTGGTCAGGGGCGCCGCTTTACAAGCCTCTTTTTTGATCCCGATCGCTTTTCTCGCCTATGCCGATATGGAGGGCAGGATCTACTTTCTGATCACATTGATCATCCTCTACAGGGCCATGGAAAACCTGATCGGCCCGGCATGGGGTTCCCTCATGAGCGACTACCTGACCCCGGAAACGAGGGGCGGCTATTTCGGCTGGCGTTCCAAAGTCGTCGGCATGGCACAGGTGGCCGGCATGGTGTTCGGCGGCATTGTTCTTTACCTGACAAAAGAACCCCGCCCGGCTTTCGGTTTTTTCACCATCTTTCTCGCAGCGGCGGCGGCCCGGTTCATCTCCAGCTTCACGCTCGCGCAGCAGGTGGATCTGCCGGCACATCCAATCCCGGGAAGCGATTTCACATTCGTGATGTTCCTGCGCCGGTTCAAAGAGAGCAATTTCGTCAAGTTCGTCTTTTATGTCTCCGGCATCACGTTCGCAACTTTCCTCTCGGCCCCCTACTTCAGCGTTTATATGCTCAGGGACCTGCATTTCAACTACCTCACATACATCGCGATCCACCTAGCGCCGGTGTCAACGGGGCTGCTGACAGTTTCCATCTGGGGACGTCACGCCGATGTTGTGGGAAACGCGCAGGTCCTGAAAACAACCGGTTTTCTGGTTCCTTTTATTCCCCTGCTGTGGCTCATCTCGAAAAACCCTGTTTACCTCTTCACGATCGAGCTGTTCTCCGGCCTCGTGTGGGCCGGATTTAACCTGTGCGCGACCAACTTCGTCTTCGACGCGGTGACGCCGGCTAAACGGGTCCGCTGCCTCGGTTATTTCAACCTGATCAACGGAATGGCGATCTTCGCCGGGGGGATTTTAGGCGGGTTCCTGGCGGACCGGCTGCCGCCGATATGCGGATTCTCCATCCTCACCCTATTCGTGATCTCTTCCGCCCTGCGCATGCTTTCCTGGCTCTCTCTCGGCCCCCATTTCAAGGAGGTGCGTGAGTCTCATCGCCGGATATCGAGCACCCGGCTCTTCTTCAGCGTGGTCGGTATAAAACCTCTGCTGGCCGGAAGCGACGAGATCATTTTCCCTGTTTTTCGCAGGTTCTCAAAAAAAAAGAAGCCTTGAGCAGAATCCTAAGGCAGCAGAAAGGTGACCGGGCCGTCATTGACCAGCGTCACCTCCATTTTGGCGGCGAAACGGCCTTCCTGAACGAGCAACCCGGCCTGTCTGAGGGAGGAAACGAAACTTTCCATGAGAGGGCGGGCCTTCTCGGGAGTTTCGGCTGGATCAAAACTAGGCCGCGTCCCTTTCTTTAAGTCGGCCGCCAGCGTAAATTGGGAAACAACGAGAACCTCCCCGCTGGCCGTTTGGACGGAGAGGTTCATCTTCCCCTCTGCATCCTCGAAAATCCTCAAACCGGCAATCTTACGGGCCAACTCCTGAACCCGGCTGGAGGAATCCCCTTTTTCAATCCCGACCAGGACCAGGATGCCCTTGCCGATCCTCGAAATCTCTTCTCCCCCCACAGCAACGGCAGCTTTTTTGACCCGCTGGAGAACAATCTTCATGGCACGCTAGGGAGATAGGATTTGCCGTTTCCAGACGCCGCCCTGTTTCGAATAAAGGCGGCGTTCGTGCAGGCGGAACGGCCTTCTTTTCCAGAACTCAATCCTTTCCGGAACCACGCGGAACCCGGACCAATGGGGGGGCCGAGGAATCGGTTTCCCTGAAAATTTCTTCATCAAGCGGGCCGCCTCTATTAAAAGGATTGCTCTGCTTTTCAAAGGGCGGGATTGCGCCGAAGCCCAAGCGCCGATCTGGGACTGGCGGGGCCGTGTCACCCAGTAGGCATCCGCCTCCTGATCGGAAACCTGCGCCGCCTTCCCTTCGATAATCACCTGCATCCCGAGAGGCTCCCAGTAAAAACAGAGAGCAGCTTGCGGATTCGACGCCAGTTGTCTTCCTTTACGGCTCTGCAGATTCGTGTAAAAAACGAAACCCCGTTCGTCGGCCTCCTTCAAAAGAACCGTCCTGACGGAGGGGGCCGCCGACCTGTCAGCGGTGGCTAGAATTACCGCGGCCGGTTCCTGGACCCCGAACTTTTCCATCCTGGCAAACAGCTTCTGGAATTCCCGGATCGCCTCTTGGTAAACTGTGCCGCCCATCATCGGATGAACCCCCTCTCCCGTGAACCCTCGAGAAAGGCGCTCCATGCCGGCTTAGGGCTCCCGTCGGAATTCCGGAAACCAAGCGACTTAAGGTAAGCCTTGAACCGGGGGCTGCCGGAGAGGCCGTAATAAGAGGCCGTCTCCTCCACCTCCTCATCGGAAGGATCGTACATCTCCCAAAAACTCAAAAAAGGGATTCTTCCCCCTTGGTCGCTCCACACCCGCAAGGTGGCGGCCACAAAATCGGCCTGACTCCTCTCCGAACTGTCCAAAAGCGCCGCGGAAGGATACCCTATCTCCTGAATAACAACCGGAAGCTTCCCCGAGAACCGCACCATCTGCTCCAGAATCGCCCCCACCGAATCCGGTTCGAGCGGCTTGAAGTTATTTCCCAAAGGATAGCAGGTGGTCACCCAAACATCGCTTTTCCTGGTCAAAGACAGGATATTTGCCGAGTAGGCGCCTTTCACCCCCTCGTAGGTCACGCAAACGCCCACCTGGATTCCGGGGATCTTGTGATGGACATAATCCAGCGCATCCTCGTAAAATTCCCGGTAGGTGTTCCATTCTTCCGGATTTCTGGAAAGATAGACATCCACTTCGTTTCCGATCACCAGGTACTTCACGTGCGGATCCATCAGAGGCGCGATCCCGTCAATCAGGTCGTGAAAACGCCGTGTCATCTCCGGTGAATTGAACGGCACCCGGTAAAGATCGGCGGGAGTCTCCTTGGCGGTGGAGTTGATCACCGGCAGGTTCACCAAAACGGTGAAGCTCTTCTCCTTGCAGAGGAACTGGATGCTGTTGACCGCGTCCAGAAGATGAAATTTCCCGGGTAACGGCTCGAGGTCGCTCCACTTCCAGATCAACGGCTGACCGCGGACACCCGCTTCAATTGCCAGGTTGAACGCCCCGGCATAGTTGTCGTCCACCGGATTGACGGCAAGGGAAAGGATCTGCTCTCCAGCGCAGATCGCCGGCCGGCAGGCGATCCAAACGCAGAGAAAAACAACGGCGGAAGACTGTCCCCATCGTCTTGAAAACCGGCTCATCCCGATTCTCCTCTCGAGCCGGATTTAAGACTCGGTTTCGCGAAACCGGCTCCATAATTCTTGTGCTATAGTAAGCGAATGGCGGCAAAAAAGAAAGCGTTCAAGAAACGGGTCCTCTTCAGCGCAAAATACATTCCCTTTGAGCGGAGGAAAAACCGCCACTGGCTTCTCGTCGCCCTCGGCTCCATTGTGATGACCTTCTTCGTCCAGCGCCACATCATCAGCGCCGGCATCATCACCGACGTCAGCATGATGCGGACCCTCAATCACGGGGAACTTTACCTCATCAACAAGTACATCTACCACTTCATTCCGCCGCAGCGGGGGGAAATCGTGGTGCTGCTCCCTTACCGTTATGCGGCGGAAGAGTACGTCAAGCGCGTAATCGGGCTGGAGGGAGAAACCCTTCTCATTAAGGGGGGTAAAGTCTTCATCAACGGGATCGAATTGATGGAACCATACACGCTCGGAGAAACCGGACCCGATATGGGCCCGATCATGATCCCGGCCGGCAAGTATTTCGTGATGGGAGACAACCGGGCCAACAGCTACGACAGCCGGCAGTTCGGGAGCATCCCTGTGGAGAATATCGGCGGGAAAATCAAACCGGGCAAGTGGTTTACCTTCACCTAGAAATCCCTGCCGGCGGCCGGAAATAAGCTCTTTTTATGGTTGAATCTTGAGGTCGCAGAGTTTCAATTCGATGCTGCCGCCGGCCGCGCCGCGGCGGCGGACCGGAGAATAAGCCAGGGAAATCGGCCCCGCGGTCAAACGCCGGACGTTCCAGCCGTCGGCCGCGTCGTACTGGGACTGAAGAGTTTCAAATGACCGGCCTTCTCCGTCTTCCACAAAAAAACGGACGCCGAACGGGGAAAACGGCGGCTCTCTTCTCTCCTCAGGGATCCGCGCGTCCTCGGAAAGGAATATGGGACGCGGGTTGCCCTGCCCGAATGGGCCTAACAACTCCATGTCCCGCAGGATCTCATCGTTCAAAGAAGACAAGGGCAGAACATCATCCATCTCAAGACAGCGGGTCAGCAGGCTCGGATCGATTCTTTCGTGGGCCACCCGGTTCAGCGCCTCCCGGAAAACAGGGATTCTTTCCCGTTCAATCGTGAAACCTGCGGCGCCCGGATGTCCTCCGAACTCTATGAGATGCTCCTTTACCATCTCGAGCGCTTCAACAAGAGGAAACGCCGGTATCGAACGGGCGGAACCGCGGCAGATGGTGCCGTTGGCCGCGATCACCACCACAGGGCGGTGGAACCGGGCCGTCAGCCGGCTGGCAACGATCCCGATGACGCCGGGATGCCATTCGTCATCTTCGAGCACGATAACCTTGTCCCGGCTGAAATTAATTTCCCTCTCCATTTTCGACACAGCCCTTTGGAAAGCCGTTCTCTCAAGAGCAATCCGGTTTTTGTTCTCCTTCTCGATCGTTTTCGCCAGCCGGTCGGCCTCTTCAGGATCTTCCGTGATCAGCAATTTCAAAGAGGTTTCAGCCGATCCCATCCGCCCGACGGCGTTAATCCTGGGGGCCAGATAAAAGCTGATGTCCTCGGTGGAAAGAGCTTTGCTTGTCAGCCTTGCCTGGGAAAGAAGCCTTTGAAGGCCGACTTTATCGGTCCCCTGAATCCTATGCAAGCCGGCCTTCACCAGGACTCTATTTTCCCCTTTCAGAGGGGCCCAGTCAGCCACCGTGCCCATAGCCGCCAGGTCAAGGTGCTCCCATATTTTGCTGCCCGGATCCCCTTCAACCAGCCCCCTGAATAATGTAAAAGCCACGCCGGCGGAAGCCAATTCTTTTTCGGGATAGCGGCAGCCGGGCTGCAGAGGATTCAGGAAAGCGCCGGCCGGGGGGCAACCGGCAGGCAAAAGCTCATGGTGGTCCACTACCACCGTCCCGAGTCCCATCTTCCTGGCGTAACGCAGCTCATCAAAACTCGTTGTGCCGCAATCTACCGTGATCAGCAATTTGACGCCGGCGGCGGCGGCTTTGCGGATCACCTCTTTTTTAAGACCGTAGCCGTCCTCCATCCGGTGAGGGATATGGCAGGAGGCGTCCGCCCCCATGGAACGCAGCGTGCGGAAAAGGATCGCCGTGCCGGTCAGCCCGTCCACATCGTAATCCCCGACCAAGATGATCTTCTCTTTCTTCGACACCGCCTGCCGGATGAGGTGGACCGCGTCGGGCAGACCACTCATGCTGGAGGGGTCCCCTAGCCGGCTTAAATCAACGCAGAGAAAATCACGCGCCTGCTCGGCCGAGGAGATACCCCGGTGCAGCAGGAGCCTCGCAATCAGAGGGGGGATGTCCAGCGAAGAGGTCAGCTCCCGGAAAAGGGATTCCTCGACGGGCTTGACTTTCCAGACTTTCCGCATAAAGGACCTTCACTTAGAGATTCAAACGAAAACTATCTCTTCTTTTCCCAGGCCAACAGCAGGGGGTTGGCAATGTAAACGGTGGAGTAAACGCCGGAGACGAAACCGACGAGCAGGCAGAAGGCGAAATCATTCAGCACATCCCCGCCGAAAAGGAAGATCGCCAAAACGGTCAAGAGGGTGACTCCGGAGGTCAGAATGGTCCTGGAAAGGGTCTGGTTGAGCGCCAGGTTGATCAGCTCCGAAAAGGAGATCTTGCGCGCCGTCCGTTTCAGTTCCCGGATCCGGTCGAATATGACGATCGTGTCGTTGATCGAGTAACCGGCGATCGTCAGCAGCGCGGCCACCAGCGTCAAAGACATCGGCCGGCCGGTGATCGCCAACGCCCCCAGGGCAATCAGCACGTCGTGCAGCAGGGCCACGATGCCCGCGATACCGAACGACCAGGAGCGGAAACGGAAACCGACGTAAAGGCTGATCGACACCAGGGCCCAAAAAACGGCGTGTAAGGCCCTTTTGCGCAAATCCTTTCCGACGGAGGGGCCAACCTGCTCCACGCGGGTTAATTCGAATTTATTGCCCGGATTCTCCGCCTCGAGCCTCTGCTTCACCCGATTGACCGTGTCGCCCGACGTTCGAATCATGATGTCGTTCGTGTTGCCGAATTGCTGGATCGACGCGTCCGGCAAACCGGCCTCCGCGAGGGATTTCCTCACTTCGGCGATATTGACCGGCTTCTCAAAGTGATACTGTTGGATTTGCCCGCCGGTAAAATCAATCCCGTACCCGCGGGGACCGAGGCTCAGAAAATATCCCAGCCCTCCGACCACAACCACGAGAGAAAGGATGTAGCAGATCCTGCGGGGCTTGAGGAAATCAACCTTTGTCTGTCCGATCAGTTTCAGCATACGGATGTTGTTGAGCCAGCCCGCCCGGTGCAGCGCCTCAAAGATGACGCGGGTGACGATGATCGCCGTAAAGAGGCTGGCGGTTAAACCGATGGTGGTCGTCACCGCAAACCCCCGGATCGGCCCGGTCCCAAACTGGAACAAAAGGAATGCGGCGATCAGCGTGGTCACATTCGAGTCCAGGATCGCACTGAACGCCTTGTCGTAGCCGTTGGCGATCACCAGCCGGATCGGCCGGCCGAGCTTCAACTCTTCCCGCATACGCTCGTAGATCAGTACGTTCGCGTCCACCGCCATACCGAGAGTCAGAACGATGCCGGCCAGACCAGGGAGGGTCAAGGTCGCGTGAAACATCCCCAGCCCGCCGAGGATCATGAGGAAGTTCAGCGCCAGCGCAACACAGGAAATCAGTCCGGCGAAAAGATAGTAGCCGGTCACGAAAAGAAAAACGAGGGCCAGACCAATCCCTGTCGCTTTCACGCCGGCCCGGATCGAGTCGTTTCCGAGCAGAGGCCCGATCGTTCTTTCCTCTTCGATATAAACGGGGGCCGGCAGGGCGCCGACGCGCAGAACAAGAGCCAAATCGGAGGCCTCCTGAGGGGTAAACCTCCCCGTGATTACCGCCTGGCCGTCCGGAATCGCTGACTGGATCACCGGGGCGGATTGGACCTTGCCGTCCAAAATGATCGCCAGCCTCTTGCCGATATTTTGAGCCGTGACCTTGGCAAATGCTTTGGTCCCTTCAGGGTTGAAAGTCAGGCCGACGACCGGGGCATTGAACCGGCTCTGATCAAAATCCACCTGCGCCGTCGTTAAGGCGTCGCCGCCTAACGCGGCCTCCTGTGCGACAAGCAGCGGATTCCCATCCTCCGACTGGAGCAGATCAAAACCAGCGACCGACCCTCCCCCCAACGCCTGTTTCAAGCCCTCAGGATCATCTTTAACGAGCTTAAATTCCAGCTGGGCCGTTTTCCCTATGAGATCCAGCGCCCTCTGGCGATCGCTGATACCGGGCAGCTGGATGACAATCTCATCTTCACCCTGCCGGGCAATCGAAGGCTCCTTGACTCCGAACTGGTCAATCCTATTCCGTATGACCTCCAGCGCCCGATCGGCCGCGTCCGTCCTGGCCGCCGCCGGAATCTTCGTTGTATCCACCTTTAAAACAAGGTGCATCCCCCCCTGCAAATCGAGGCCGAGAGAGATCCTTTCTTTGAGAGGGAATGCGTAAAAAGCAGATAAGGCAACCACCGCCAGGATCGTCACAAACCATGGGGTGAGTTTTTTGTAGTTCATGATTTGGAGATTTTATCCTTCTTTCACAAGCCGCGCAACGGCGGTTTTATCCACATCCACCCGCATATTGTCATCCACCCGCAGAGTCACTACCGACTCCTTGACGTTAACGACCGTGCCGTGCAGGCCGCCGATGGTAACCACCTCGTCATTCTTCTTGAGTTTCGCCTGCATCGCCGCCGTATCCTTTTGCTGCTTCTGCTGGGGACGGATAAGGACAAAATACATGACGAGAAAGATAAGAAGAATCGGCATTGTTTGAAGCATAGAATTGTTCATCCGGCAACTCCCTCCACGCTTGTTTTCACGCTGGTATACACCGCCTTCAGCCTGTTGTGAAGCTCATAAATCTTCCCTTCGGCAACCGCCTGACGAATAGCGGTCATCAGTTTGCCATAGAACCAAAGATTATGAAACGACAAAAGCCTTAAACCGAGCAGTTCCTGGGTCTGAAAAAGATGCTTGATGTACATCCGGCTGTAAGTCCGGCAGGTTTCGCAGCCGCAGTCCAGGTCCACCGGCCGCGGGTCGGCGGCGTGGGCCGCGTTCCTGAGGTTCAGCCGGCCCCCCCAGGTGTACGCGAGCCCGTTGCGCCCGTGGCGAGTCGGAACGACACAGTCGAACATGTCCACCCCCTGGATCACCGCCTCGATGAGATCAAGCGGCTCCCCAACCCCCATGAGATACCGGGGCTTCTCTTCGGGCAGGCTGGCTGCCGTCTCGGCAAGCAGTTCAAACATCAGCTCTCTGGGCTCGCCGACCGCGAACCCTCCGAGCGCGTGACCGTCAAATCCGACCGGCACGGCCTGCTCGATGGCGGACCGGCGCAGGTCCGGATAAGTGGCCCCCTGGATAATTCCGAACAAAAGAGGGCGGGTGATACAGGGCAAGGGGCCAGGGGCACGGGGCACGGGGCGGGTTGAGGGTTGTTGAACTCGAAACTCGGAACTCGAAACTCGGAACTGCTCTTTTGAACGGACGGCCCATTTCATCGTTCGGGTCAGGGCCTCTTCGGCCTCCTGCCGCTCGCAGGGATAGCGGACGCACTCATCCAAAGGGATCACCACATCCGAACCGATGGCGCGCTGGAATTCGATGACGTTCTCCGGGGTCAGGCGATGGACCGCCCCGTCTATATGGGAGGAAAAAACCACCCCGTCATCAGTCACCTTCCGGAGATCGGCCAAACTGAAAACCTGGTATCCGCCGGAATCGGTCAGGATCGGCCCATCCCACGCCATGAACCTGTGGAGACCCCCGGCGGCCTCTAAAATCTTTTGCCCCGGCCGGAGAGAGAGGTGGTAAACGTTGCCGAGGATCATCTGGGCACCGCAGGCCTTCAGGTCGGAGACGGTGAGACCTTTGACGGTCCCCTGCGTCCCTACCGGCATGAAAACAGGGGTCTCCACGATGCCGTGCGGGGTGGCCAGCCGCCCCACCCTGGCCCGGCTGCGCGGATCTTTGGCGAGAACCTGAAAAGAGGAGCTCACCGCCCGCTTTTCTTATGCATGGCGGCCAGTTCGAGATAAATCTGCACCCCGTCGGAGATCCGGGTCCGTTCCGCTTCGGTCACAGGCCGGATTACCTTCGCCGGAATTCCCATCGCCAGCCGGCCGTCCGGAATCCTGATCCCTTCGGTAAGCACGGAGCCGGCGGCAAGAATCGCCCCTTCTCCTAAAACGGAACCGTCGAGCAGGATGGACCCCATGCCGACCAAAGCCCCATCCCCCACTGTCGTGCCGTGTAAAATCACCCTGTGCCCCACCACTACCCGGGCGCCGATCTTCACCGGGGAACCGCCCCGGCTCGTATGCACCACCGACAGGTCCTGGATATTGCTTTCATCGCCGATCTCAATCGGCTCAATGTCGCCGCGGAGCACCGCACCGGGCCATATCGAGACCCGTGATTTCAGCGTAACCTTCCCGATCACGAGAGCCTGCGGATGAACCCAGGCGGACGGATCAATCGCCGGCTTAAACCCGATAAACTCCTCGATCATGTTGTTCCTCCGTTAAAAAACGTTGACCCGTTAGCGAGTTGGCCGGTTGGCCTGTTAAACAGCAAACCCGCCAACCCGCAAACCCGCAAACCCGCCAACCCGCAAACTCGCCAACCGGCTAACCCGTTAACCGGCTAACTGGCAAACGGTCTTTTCACACAATCAGCATCGCGTCGCCGTAAGAGAAAAACCGGTAACGCTCGCGGACCGCTTCGGCGTAAGCTTTCTGAACCAGGTCATCGCCGGCGAACGCGGAAACCAGCAGGAGCAGGCTCGTGCCCGGCAAATGGAAGTTCGTGACCATCGCGTCCGCCGCCCGGAAACGGAACGGGGACTGAATGAAAATCTCGGTCGTCCCCTCCATGGCGCGGACGGTTCCATCCTCCGCCGCGGCCGTCTCGAGCGCCCGGAGCGTGGTTGTCCCGACCGCGACGACCCGTTTATTCCCTTTTTTCGCGGCCTGAACCGCCTGCGCCGTTTCGGCCGGAATCGTAAACCATTCCGGGTGAAGCCGCCCGGCCTTCATCTCCTCTTCTCCGACCGGTTTGAAAGTCCCCCACCCGACATGCAGAGTGACAAAACAGGTGACTACTCCTTTCGAACGGATTTTTTTCAGTAATTCCGGCGTGAAATGCAGACCGGCTGTCGGCGCTGCCACCGCCCCCGGAACACGCGCGTAAACGGTCTGGTACCAGCCGGCATCTGCCGTCTCAACGGGCCTGCGGATGTACGGCGGCAGAGGGACCTGCCCGAGCTGGTGAAGCATTCCGTCGAGGTTTTCCCCCTCGAACCGGACGAGCCTCGTGCCCCCCTCGGAGGACAAGACCTCCCCCCGCACGGATCCATGGTTGAATGACAATTGCGCGCCCGGCTTCAAACGTTTGCCGGGCTGTCCCAGGCACCGGTAAACCGCATCCCTTTCCATCTGAAGAAGAAGCAGCTCCACCTTTTGGCCTGTATCGGACTTGACGCCGAAAAGGCGGGCCGGCACAACTCTGGTGTCGTTGAGGACAAGGCAGTCCCCCGGCTCGAGATAATCGGGAAGATCGCGGAACACCCTGTGAGATACCGTCCCGTCCGTGCGCGCGGCCGCCAAAAGCCGGGCGGAGTCGCGAGGTTCGGCCGGTTTTTGAGCGATAAGATCCGGAGGCAGTTCGTAGGTCAACACATCGTCATTATAACAAAGGAAGAACGTTGGCTGGTTAGCCGGTTAACGGGTTAGCCGGTTGGCGAGTTTGCGGGTTGGTGGGTTTGCTGTTTAACCGGTCAATCGGCCAACCGGTGAACTCGCGGACTGACAAACCGGCGAACCAACCAACCGGCAAACTGGCTAACACGCTTTATGCGAAGACGGCGAAGTAGTCCTGGCCTTCGATCGTCACCCTTTGGATCGTTCCTTTGGTCAGATCGAGGACAAAGTTGACCAGAGCGTCGGGACGGGCGAGGAAGGCAGCCAGCGCCGCCCGGTCTATCAGATGGTAAGTGTCCGTGGATAAAAGAAGCGTAACCGGATGGTCCGCCGGCAGCTGCAAACCGGCCCTGAAAGCCGGATCCAGCGCAATCACCACCGAATTCCCCTGCCCGAAAGCGGCCGTCGCCCTGCGCAAAAGCTTGTTGCCGGTGGAGAGATCTGTCTCCGGTATCTCGGTGAAAGCCCCTACCGTCCATCCTTCCGGCATCACAGCGGCCGCTCCGGCGGAAACCGAGGAATGGGCAAAAAGGCTGACGGAGGCCTTCTCCACGGGAGCGGAGGCTAGACTGGCCGGCAAAAGTACCATGCGACTGCGTCCAGCGGCGCGGGCCTGAGCCGCAAGCTCCGGTTCCAGACGCTCCAGATCCTTCACGCTGACAACCCGTATCTGCTCCTCCAAGCCGGCAGCCGATTCCAACAAACGAAGCATCTGTTCCTTAGGGACCGCGATGGCCGGATTTATTCCGGGAGTGGCCACAGCCGGATCGGCCACATCTACCCCGTATTCGATACGGATCTCGTCGCTTAATTCACCCGAAATCTCCCTCAGCTTAGAAAACCCGAACCGTTTGACAAGCCTTCCGGTCCGGTCCTCTTCCGAGGCGTCAGTTATTCTGAGGCGTACCCCCTGATAAGCATCCACAATCCCTCTCACAAGCTGCCTGACCAACTCAGTCCCGATGCGCCGCTTTTGAAAAGAAGGGTCTACCCCTATTTCCTTAATATCAATAAGTGGAGAATACCCCGGAAGAAGCCGGACCGATTCCCCGTAGGTGTAACCGACGATCCTGCCGGTCAGCGGTTCGGTCGCGACAAGCACCCCCACAATCTTGTGATTTTCCCCTTTCGCCGGCCTGGAATTGGCCAGTATCCCCCGCGTGGTCTTTCCTTGATCCTGAACATAGCTCAGAAATTGTTTGCCCAGCGGCGTATCGAGATAATCGTCAATCACAATATCCATCGCGTCCGGAGCGACGGTCGCCAGATAGGTGTCTCTGCGCAGATTGAACATCTCCGTCAGCTGGGACTCGGTCACCACTTGATAGGTAAATTCCTCCAAGCCGGCAACGGGAGCGGGCGAGATGGCTGAAATCGATTGGGCCACTTCCAGTTTCACCCTCGCCTCATTCGCATACCTCTGCCGCAAACTTAATTCGCTTGGGCTGATGCCGGCCTCCTGCGTTCTCTGCACACTTTGATCGTAGTCGGCCTGCGCCTGCCGGATGCGATCGGCAAGCATCCCCCTGTCAAAAAATCTTGGGAAAATCCTTTCGGGGGTGACCATCGGATCTCCGGGCGCTACCTGATCCATGTAGGAGACCAAAGCCTCCAGATCAACCGGGTCAAAATCCACCATCTGGTCCCCGGCGAACCCGAAATTCGCGTACTTCTCGGAAAAAATCACTTGCCCCGGAATGGCTGAAACTCTCTCGTCCGCGAGAGTCCGAAAAGTATTCGTCATAATTCGGCCGGCTTCGTTTATCCGTAAAATAACGAGGTCCGCCTCCCGTCCCAGCTGAGCCGTCAGCTCGCCGTACACGGATCCGCCCGGCAGGACAAGACTCTGCACCCTCTGTTCCATCGATTGAGCAATGAACGGGGTCCGGATTCCGATCCGCCCGTCTTGAAGCTGGACAATTTCCATGGGAACGATGGGAACACCGCTTCGCCTTAACTGGTCCACGAACCAACTCAGCATCCGGACATGGTGGGGCTGACCACCCGCCACCTTGGTGAATATTTTGAGGATGACATCCTGCCCCGCCACCTGCCCCCGATAAATGTCGGCCTGACTGGCGCTGCGGCTCATCTGAGCGTCCCGAGTATAAGTGTTGCCCTGTGTATCAGCCACCTCTTCCAAACCGGCTACTTCGGCAGCAATCTGTTTGAGAACCACCTCCAGCGGCTGTTTCGTCACCCACAGAACGTCCAGAGGCCTGGCCCCGTGCTGAATCCTGTCCGCGTCGTCCACCTGGAAACCGCCGATCGCGGCATCCCGGGCAATCCCGGCCAAAGCCGGCGGCTTCTGCAAACCAGGCACCAGAACAATCAGAGCATCATCGGCCGAAATCCTCCGCAGATTCCTTAAAAACTGTTCGTATACGCGCTGGGCCGTCACCCCCGACCATCGTTCGCCATAAATAGCGCGCATGTCCTGTTCACTCAAGGTATAGATGCTCGTCACGAACCGGAACCGGTTGTCGGGCAAATTCCATTGGTTGTCTTGGAACAACCCCTTGACCAGTTTTTCCGCCTCCACCCCCTCCGGGATCTCTGAATCAAACCCCCAGAAGTCGGTTCGGGCAAAACCTCCTCCCGCCGCTCTCATGAAATTGACCAATGGGTGGTTCGTAGAGGAACCCAGGTCAACTCCGTTGCGACGCGCCAGAGCCCGGATCAGTTGGGAAACCGTCAGATTCGCGGCCTCCGGGTCAACCGATTTGATCTTCCTCAGCAACCCTGAAAAGATATCGCGCATACGCCTCTGGTCATCCAACCCGCCTACTATCGGCCAATCGAGCTCCGGTTCTATAGCCTGGGCCAGCAGGGATTGCGTGTTTCCAAGGGAATCCGCTCTTTCCTCCCGGGTCAAGACCGGCACCGTGGAAAACCGGTTGGCGGCAATCTGCCCGATTTCAGCGTGCCGCGGGCCTTGCGGAGCATAACCGGCCTCCGCCGCCATGAAATCGTTGACCGCATCCGGATCGGTGATGCCCGCCGACTGCAAATCGGCCACGATAGCATCCTCCGCAGGCTGCAGGTAAGCGAGCCTCTTCAGCCTCTCCAGGTTCGACTCATGAATGTATCCTGTCCCCCGGAAGAGGATCATCCACTGCCCCGATGAGGGAAGCTGTTCCCAGCGGATCTCCAAAACGGCCGGCCCTGAGGTCAGCTGAACAAGCTGCCCTCTGGTAAGGGTTTTAGAATCGGTTCCGTCGCGGGCTTCCAGCCTGAACTGATCCCCGCCGATATAAACAAGCCGGTACGGCTGCTGCAGGCCGGGAACATGAATCACCGCGCCGGCAGCGCTCACCACCCCTTCCGGAATCGCCAATCCGGCCGCTGGAATAGGCACAAACGGCACGCTCAGATCCGATACCTGAACCTTCAGCGCGGGATCCACTCCGGTGATGTCGAATTCCGTAATCGGCGTCTCCTCCATGCCGCTGGAGGCGCTTAAAACTTCTCTGGCCTCTACCGCGGCGGCCTCGATATCCGCCTGTTGATTAAGCCCCTTGACGACAACAATCTGCTGTTCATCTTCCTTGGATGCCCTCTTGGAGGTATTGTAAAGAAAATAGTCCTCCCGAACCAATCCCGGCTGTTTCCCCGACCAGGTGACCATCGCCAAAGCCGACTGAAGGTTTTCCAGATGATTGCCCATCGTAAGATTAGGCTGTTCATTGAGATCGGCCACAGCGCCGGCCCAGGCCAAATCAACGCGCAGGCCGATCGGCTGAAACCCGGGTTGTGTGTGCTGCTGAAGGTATTCATTGACGTTTTTCTCGATGGCCTTCACAACGGCGGAGATCGCCCCCTCGATCCTTTTCCAGTTTTGGGTATCGGCCGGCGGCGGAATGACCTGGCCCTTCGGCCAGGCCAGGCGGACCATCACCGCGTCCGGGGATTCATCCGATACCGCGCGCCCCACGCTGGCGTCAAAAGGCTGTCTCGACTGCGCCAGACGCACCCCTTCTACCGACCCGGATAGAAGCAGTTGCAGCATCTGGTCCGCGGCCGTGTAGGAGAGGTATTCGTTAAGCGCCTTGAACCGCGCGAACCCCTGGGCGTCCTTGTATTTGACAGGAAGTTCCTGTTTCCAAACATACCGGGGAATGATCTGAAGCAGTATTCCTGAACGGCGCTGCGCGAAATCCTGCGCGACCGGACCGCGCACCTTCTCCGGAGTGTAATCCTGCAGAAGGACCGGCGCTCCGTCTAAAACGGGCGGCTGGGTGAGCAGAGGGGTTCCGACGTGCTCATGTTTCGGAACCTGTATTTGGGTCCCGACCGCTGTGACATTCTTCCAGCGATGCACTTTCTTGGCCTCTTTCAGCCAGTCCTCCGCCCGAAACCGGAGGGCTTCATACGTCTCCTTGACCTGCTCGGGAACAATGTTAACGACCACTTGCCCGCCTAGGGAAACGGTCACCGGATTTCCCTTCTCCCCCTGCTTGATCAATCCAAACTGGCCTCCATTGCCTTCAACAACGAACGGCTCAAGCGCCGCGCTGTGCGGGGCAGCGGCGAGCAGGGTTTGCAGATAAACCTGGTACGCCGGGTTTCCATTGGCGGCCGCGACACTCTCGGGCACTTCCAAGAGAAAAAGGGTGTGCGTTCCATACCTGGTCTTGGCCTTCACATCATTCTGGAACGCGGACGGAATGCTGTTCGGATCCTGGCTGAGAGACCGGACGACGACGTAGCGGCCGTTTAACCCTTTGGCCACCGCTTCACGGATGCCGTCCAGCTCCGTTTTAACCGATTGGGCAAGTTTTGCCGCATCGGTTTTGTCCGGCTGCTTAACGGAAAGCAGGAAGACAAATTCATCCCCTCCCTGCCGGTAAATCATCCCGCCCCGGCCCTCCACCTCCCGCTTCAGAATCTGAAATATCCGGACCAGGACTGGATTGACCAGTTTCTTGGAGTAGAGTTTGTTCAGAAGGCCGAGCCAATCAACATCGCCGATCACCGCTACCCGGGTTTCCTGATCGTTGGTGCTGAGAAGCTGCACAGCCTGTTCTTCACCCTGCTGCCGCGGCGTTAGAACAAAAGCAGGATCCGACTCCTCGAGACCGGCCAGAACAGCCGGTCTTACTTCTGCCGTCAGGGCGCGGGTCAACTCCTCCAGGCCGGACGATTGCTCCGCCATCTCCGTCGGACGCAACGCGAAAACAGGAAAAGGCAGACTGAGGCAGAGAGTTAGTAAAAGGGCGGTGATTTTAGTTAAAAAAAGAGAGTTCTTTCTCATAAAATGGCGTCTTTTCTATCACTAAGTATACTCAAATCGGGCGGGAAAAATACGGAAAAATTATAAAATTTATAACATACTAACTATATGTTTCTTTATGGAAATAAGCGGGTTATGCTGTTTATCTGGAGAAACCGGGAAGTCCGCGCAGTTCTCTGCGCTGGGCGCCCGGGAAGTAAAAAGAAAGGATCTCCTCCATCTTTTTTCCTTGCCGGGCCATCCCGTAAGCTCCCCACTGGCACAAACCGACCCCATGTCCCCAGCCGAACCCGGAAAATAAAAAAGATCCGGCGGAACTTGAAACGGTAAAATTTAAGCTTCTCAGCCGGCTGCTTCCCAAAATCTCCCTGAAGCGCCGCCCGGACAGCTCGATAGAGCCGGCCGTTCCGATTAAGCGGACTTTGCGTACCCGGCCTGATCCATTGCGGTCAAGAATTTCGCAGTTCGCCGGATCGCCCATCGTCCGGGTAAA
Source organism: uncultured Planctomycetia bacterium (assembly GCA_964373715.1). Taxonomy (GTDB): domain Bacteria; phylum Omnitrophota; class Gorgyraeia; order 1-14-0-20-64-10; family 1-14-0-20-64-10; genus CAMTXI01. Next base: position 53,655 of record CAYJVR010000012.1, read on the forward strand.
CTCTCCCAATGCTTTCGCCATCTCCTTGAAAGAGATCTCTGCGCGCCAGCTAAAATGGCGCAAACCCCTGCAGTACGGGTCCTGCACCCCCTGAAGAGGCACGACTCCGCTCTTCAGCTCCCACAACTCCGCCGCATTCTCCGTATGCCCTCCGCAGTTGGCATGGAACGCCGCGGAAAGCAACTCCCCCTTATAGGACAATACCTGCCCTTTCGTCGCCAGCACCGCTTGGCGGGTCCCTTCTCTTTCAGCGGAAACACCGTGATAAACGTGCGTCCGGATGTCCGCCGTCACGTCGAACGGCTGGTTCCGGCTGATCCATATCCGGTGGGCGACGGTGGTCCTGGAGACGACTGCGTGCGCCTTCAGCGCCTCGGCCGGCCAGTCAGCTTTTGCCTCGCTGGCCAGCGCGCCGACCAGATACTGTTCCATCTCCAGCAGAACGATCACCGTTACCTTTCCCGCGGATGTTCGCCGGAAAATCAGGCTCCCCCGGTACGGTTTAGCGTTGATGTTTATCACCGTCTCCTGAAGAGACTGGAGAAGGACCTCGGAGGAGTCCACATGGATCTCCCCGAGATTAAGCCCCGACTTTCCGGCGCTGACCCGTTTCCATCTCCATTCGGTCCATTCGCCAAGTATTTTTCCGCTCTTGAGCTCTTTAAGCCGGCAGGGAACCGGCACCGTGATCCGGACATCCGGCGCCTCCTGCAAAATAGCCACACGGATGTGAGGCTCCTCGGCGAAAACCTTGGGCAGGAGACAGGGAGCAAGGGGCAGGAAAACAACGGTGAGAAAAAACAGGATGGTTTTAACCCCTGTCTCTTGTTTCACGCCCCCTGCCCCAACTCTTTTCAGCGGCGGAAAAACAGGTTCGCTAAAAGGGTCAAAAGCAGGCTGATAATCAGGCATGTCGTCAGGGGAAATGAGAATGTGAATTTCTCCCGCTGGATCAGGATATCTCCCGGCAAACGGCCCAGTCCCGGGATTCTCGGAAGAAAGGTAATAAGCAGGCCGATGAAAACGAGGAAAAGGCCGATAAAGACGAGCGATTTTCCGATCGGCATTACAACAGGCGCCTGGGAGAAAGCCCCAAGTGGTCTGAAGCGGCCTGGGTCGCCTCCCGGCCCCTGGAGGTGCGCCGCAAAAAACCGGCCTTGAGCAGATACGGCTCCACCACGTCAGCCAGTGTATCCGGCTCCTCATTGAGCGTCGCGGCCAGCGCCTCCAGCCCAACCGGGCCTCCCTGATACTGCTCAAAGATCACCTTCAACACCCGCCGGTCCATTTCATCGAGACCAAGAGAATCCACCCCTTGGGCGTTCAAAGCCGCCTGAGCGGTTGAAAGTTCAATCTGCCCGTTCCCTTTGACTTCGGTGTAATCCCTGACCCTCCGAAGAAGCCGGTTGGCCACCCTCGGAGTTCCCCGGGCACGCCGCGCAATCTCTTCGGCCCCATCCCCGTTGATTGGAACTCCCAGAAGCCGGGCGGAACGTTCCAGTATCCGGATCAGGTCGGCAGATTCGTAAAAATTTAAATGATAGGCGAGTCCGAAACGGGCCCGCAACGGGGCGGAGAGGAGCCCTGACCGTGTCGTCGCTCCGATCAGCGTGAACCTCTTCAGATTGAATTTGATCGTCTTCGCGTACGGCCCTTTATCAATCACGAAATCAATCTGGAACTGCTCCATCGCCGGATAAAGGAATTCCTCCACCACCTTAGAAAGGCGGTGAATCTCATCGATGAAGAGGATGTCTCCCTCCCCGAGATTCGTCAAAATGCCGATCAGGTCGCCGGCCCGCTCAATGGCGGGGCCCGACGTCGCTGTGATCTTGGACCCCATCTCGCGGGAGATGATGTAAGCAAGCGTTGTTTTTCCCAATCCCTGGGGGCCGCTGAAGAGCAGATGCTCCAGCGGTTCGTTCCGTTTCTTCGCCGCCTGGATCGCCACTTTCAGGTTCTCCACCAGCTCCGGCTGGCCGATGAATTCATCCAGGTTTTGGGGACGCAGAGACAGGTTCAGTACCTTGTCTTCATCCGTCTCCTGCTGTGTGAGAAGGATCTCCCTGGCGCGCGTGCCGGAACCCGGTAAAACCGTTTCATCCATCTTTCTGTTGTCCATCCTAAGATTGCTTTGTCGCCCTCTGCTTGTAAACCTCGTTGAGGATCTCCTCCGCGGAAGAGAAACCGGACCCGCGGGAGAGCGCCGCTTTAATCATCTCCTGCGCCTCGCTGCGGCGGTACTGAAGCTGCAGGAGGATTTCCATCGCCTCCCCGGCGGCATCCTGTTTGGCCGGCGGAAGTTTACCGGCCAAATTTTCTCCGTTGGGGATCAGCGCGTATTTGCCTACCTTGCCCTGCAGTTTCGCCACGATCTCTTTCGCCCGCTGAGGGCCGATTCCCGGAAGAGATCTCAAGAAATCCAGATTCCCATCGTCGATCGCCCTGGCGATCAGCGGGATAGGCTGGTTGATCGCCTTCACCGCCGCCCTCGGGCCGATCCCGGAAACGGTGATGAAAACCTGGAAGAAGTCCCGCTCCACCTCGTTGGTAAACCCGATCAGGATCGGCACGGCGCGGGAGGGCTCCACATGGTGGTAATGGAAGGTCACCAGCCGGATTTTCCCGTCGGGGCTCACATGACGATCCAGAGTATGCATGATGGCGTTGGGGATCAGCACCTCATAGGTGACGCCGTTGGTTTCCAACAGCGCCGCCATCTCCCTGCGCTCCACCAGAACACCCTGGATGCGCGAAATCACCTCATCATCTCCTTAACATAAATAGCCGTTCCGTCATTGCGAGGAGCCTCAGTTTGCCAGTTCGCGGGTTTGCGGGTTTGCCGGTTTGCCAGTTAACCCGTAAACCCGTCAACCCGCCAACTCGCTAACCTCGTAAGTTGATTTTGCATGAGATTGCCGCGCCTCGCCGCGCTCGGCTCGCAATGACGCAGTCGAGCAGATTTGCGAGCTGTTCCTTCCGCGCGCTGTCAAACCAAGCTCTCCGGCGCGTAAACTCTCCGCATGGCACAGCGCGACGGCTAAAGCATCGCTGACATCGGCGGGAACCTTGCCGTCGCTCAAACATAAGCGCATCCGGACCATCCGGGCGACCTGCTCCTTGCCCGCGTGGCCGCGGCCCACCACCGCTTTTTTCACCCGGGTCGGCAGATAGCTGGTCACCGGAATTTTCGCCAGGGCCGCCGTGCTGAGAATGACCCCCCGCACATGCCCCATCAGGATCGCCGGCTCCGGCGTCTTATAGTAGCTGTACAGGTCCTCAACGGCCACGCCGTCCGGCCGGTGCTGGAGAAGAACGGCCTGGAACTCCCTGGCGATGGTTGCCAATCTCTCCGGAAGAGGCTGGCCGGAGGTCGTGCGAATCAAACCAGCCTCGATAAGAGCGGCCTTCTGCCCCCCACCGCTTATTTCAATCACCCCGTAGCCGGCGGCATTCAGGCCGGGATCTATCCCGAGAATCCTCACGAGACTAGGATAGACCCTTTCTGATGGGAGTGTCAAGGAAGGCGAGCAGTTGCTAAAAAGGAACAAGCCGGTTGGCCACCAAGGCCAGCCGGCTTGTCTGTTTCTCAAAAGCTAATTTGTTATTCCAGCATATTTCCGGGTCCAGGATCAAGGGTTAATCAAACATCAACTACCCACCCGTCATCCACATCATAGACATAGGGCGCACCGTTTGGAGCTATCCACTCAGCTCCAGGAGGAATAGACCAAGTCAATGCTCCTGTCGAAGAATAGACTCCAACGGGGAAATTATTGCCCGCAACGAACAGATACCCGCTCCCATTTTCATAGGGTGTTGACCGGACGTACATAACCCAATCCCCAGCTTGATTTACCACGTAGGTCGTGCCATTTGGTGCTGTCCAGGTGGTCCCGCCAGGAGAATCCCCTACAGGAGGCGGATCATTCCAGTAAAAGTACCACACCATCGGTATCCCCGCTTCACCCTCCCACTCCCCGATAGCATCGTCCCCGAGAGGCCAGTAAATGTAAATATACCCGTCACCCGCGAAAAGAATGGGCATAGGACCAAACCCGGTCATCACCCAGTCGTCACCATTAAAATCCTCTGCGACCGAATCATTCGGCGCAAGATCTACCCACAACATTAACTCGTAATCAATATCATTTATGTCGTCCGCTATATACCACACCTCGAGAGTTTCATCCCACGTTGCCTCACCAACCGGAACATCCCAGTAAGTGATGGTGCCATCTTCTTCCACTACCGCCCCTTCCGGAATAGGCGCCACCTCCCCTGTCCCACCCCCGCCAGGCTGCGGCGGTGGCGTCGGCGGCGGTGGCGTCGGCGGCGGTGGCGTCGGCGGCGGTGGTGTCGGCGGCG
>CAYJVR010000013.1:0-49663 GCA_964373715.1 uncultured Planctomycetia bacterium
ATCGCCCTCTTCGGAACAGAGAAGGCCGTCGGGGTTCGGGTCCTTTCCGCCTGGACTTTTGATGTGGAAGGCCAGCAAGTGCTGGCGATCGCTCTCTCCGCGTAAACCCGCCCGCCCTTCGACAAGCTTGTCCTGAGCAAAGCCGAAGGACTCAGGGCAAACGGTTCTGGTAAGATAGTCCCCATGATTGCGCAAGAACACCGGTGCGGAACAATTGCGATACTCGGCCGCCCTAATGTCGGCAAATCCACTCTCCTAAACCATCTGCTTGGCGAAAAGATCGCGATCGTCTCCCCGAAGCCGGAAACGACGAGGGAACGGCTTCTCGGTGTCCTGACCCTCCCCGGCACGCAGCTTCTTTTCCTCGATACACCGGGGATCTACCGGGGACCGATTACCCTGCTGGCGAAACACCAGGTGCAAGCGGCCCGCGAAGCGCTCGCAGAGGCCGACCAGATTCTTTTCATGACTGAGGCACAGGCCGGGTTCACCGATGAGGACAAAAGAATCATCCGGCTGTTTTCGAAAAAGGAGGAGAGGATCCCTGTCTTTTTGGCCATCAACAAGGTGGACCGGGTGGACAAGTCCCTGATCCTGCCGCACATCGCCGAAGCCAGCCTGCTTTATCCATTTAAAGAGATCTTCCCGATCTCCGCAACCAACGGGACAAACGTGGAGGACCTGCTGAAAGCAATGGCAAGCTCTCTGCCGCTGGGTCCCGCCCATTACCCGCCCGATCAGATCACCGACCGCCCGATGCGTGCCCAGGCGCAGGAGCTGATCCGGGAAAGGGTGCTTCTTTTCACGCACGAGGAGATTCCCCATTCGGTGGCGGTCCTGGTGGAAGAATGGCGGATCGGAAAAAGCAGGGAGCAGGAGACAGGGGGCATGGAGCACGCAGACGAAGACTTTCACCCCCCGGCCCTTGTCTCACGCCTCTCGACTTACATCCGGGCGACAATCTACGTTGAACGGGACAGCCAAAAAGGGATTCTGATCGGGAAAGAGGGGGGGCTGTTGAAAAAGATCGGCAAGGCGGCCCGTATTGAAATCGAGAAGGTGCTGGAGGGCCCTGTCTACCTGGATCTCTGGGTGAAAGTGGCCAAAAACTGGCGCAAAGATCCGGCCATGCTGAAGCGGTTCGGCTACAGCGGGTAATTTTATACTATGCCACTTTTACACGAAAAACAGTCTTAAAAAGGGTTGTTTGTCCTAATTTTCTACTAAAAATCTATTTTTTATGGGTAATATAACCCACTTCTATGAATATCACCTGTCAAACTTCTGAGAACTGCCTTTATTCCCTTCGGTTGTTGTATCTGCACCTCTTCATCTTGACAGATTTCCTCCTGTTATGGCATGTTTGCTATGGCCGATAAAGGCAAACCCGTCGAAAGGCGGGGACGCAAAGCCACAGGCCTAAGTCGTCGTGGGCCAGCCCAGGCCCAAGCCTCAAGCCGACTGCATGCGGTGCGGGGACAGGCTGATGGGCGAGACCTTGACGATACGGCGGCTGGGTTGCCGATCGCCGAAAGAAACGGTGGTCGTAGCTCGATGGGTTCGGCTATAACCCGTTAACCCCCTCAGTGGGGAACGAGGCCGAGTCCGAAAGAGCAGCTGATTCTAAAGGCGATTGTATTCGGTGCCTTTATCGGCATGCTATTATAAATTCCGGCGCCTTGTCCGAAGAGGACGAGGCGCTTTTCTTTTCAGGGCGGTGTTGATATCATTGCGGTGTGAAATCCTCAAAAGGTTCGGGCCGAACAGGGGGCACGAACAAGCGCTGGCTGCTGCAGCAGATACCGCTTTTTGCGAGCCTAAGCGACAGCCAGCTTAATTTCATCGGCGGTCTCTCGCGCGTCGTCGAACACGAGAAGGACGAAATCATCTACACGCAGGGAGACCCGCCGGATGCTTTCTACTGCCTGATCAGCGGCCGGGTCCGCGCCACCATCCGGACCCCCTCCGGCAAACAGGAAGCCCTCGACAGCCTTCATCGGGGTGATTTTTTCGGCATGACCTCCCTCTTAACCAACGAACCCCATTCCGTCACGATGCAAGCGATCAATGACTCCATCCTCCTGAAAATCCGCCGGCAGGATTTCGAGCAGATCCTTAAAGAGATCCCTGACGTCGCCATCTACCTCTCCACGACCCTTTCCCGCCGGTTGAGGCAAAAGGACGGTTCCGTCAAGAAAGTTTTCGAATCGACGCTAATCTCGGTTTACAGCCCGGTGAAAGAGACCGGCCGCACGATGTACGCGATCAACCTCGCGGTATCTCTGAAGAAAGAGACCGGCAAGAGGGTGATTCTCGTGGACATCAGCGTGACCGGCGATGCCGTTTGCCGGGCGGTCGGCATGACCAGCTGCCCCGTACCGATACGGCTGAAAGGGGTCAGTTTCCATCAAACCAAAGTGGACTCGGCCATCGGGCACCATGAGGCAATCGGCATCGACTCGCTGAGCATCGCCCACGACCAGAGGGTCATCTCGGACGAAACGCAAATTATCCCGCTTTTGTCTTATCTGGCGAACCTCTACCACTACGTGATTGTGGACCTCCCGCCGACGATGGACCGGACCGTTTTCAAAGCGCTCGTGCAGGCCGACCTGATCCACTTGGTGACCGAAGACCGCCGGGAAGACCTCGACGTGACGGCCCGGCTCACCAAGGAGCTCGATAAAACGATCCATCTGGCGGCCGACAGGGTCAAGGTGATCGTGAACGAGGTGGAGGGCCAGACGACCACGCACGAAAGAACGGTGATCCTGGAGCGGAAGATTTACGCGACGCTGCCCTCGGTGGAAACACCCCCGGCGCCGGGACATCCGGTCGTGCTGGCCCATCCCGACTGGAAATACGCCAAGGCAATCCGCCGGATCGCGCGGGAGATCGGCGACATGCTGATCGGCCTCGCCCTGGGCTCAGGCGCCGCGCTGGGGCTGGCTCATATCGGCGTTTTAAGGGTGCTCGAGAGAGAAAACATCCCGATTGATATCGTGACCGGCTCTTCGATAGGGGCCCTGCTGGGGGCCTTCTGGGCAAACGGGATGACTTCGTATGACATCGAAGTTGTCGCACAGGAGTTCAAGTCGAAACAGTCCCTGCTGAAGCTGACTGATTTGACGGTACCGAAATCCGGCATCTTCACCGGCAGGAGGGTTACCAAATTCCTGGTGCACAACCTGGGCAACACAACCTTCCGGGACCTCAAGATCCCCATGAAAATCACCGCTGTGGATTACCACCGCCGCGAGCTGGTGGTCCTCGATGAAGGGTCGCTCGTGGATGCCATCCGGGCGTCGGTCTCAATTCCGGCGGTTTTCGAGCCGGTGAAAATTTACGGCCGGTGGATGATTGACGGCGGGGTGCTCGACCCGGTTCCGGTGGACGTCCTCAACCAGATGGGGGTCCACCGGGTGATCGCTGTCAATACCCTGCCCAGCCCCGAAAACATCCACCGGAAATACTCCGAACTGGCCTTGGAGTGGGAAAAAGTTTTGCAGAAGATGCAGCGCCGGCACGGCCTGAATTTGGGCTTCCGGCTCAGAAGGGCGTGGCGAAATTGGGTCAACCCAAACATCGTGGATGTGATCATGCATACAATGCAGGCTATGGAGTACGAGCTGGCTGAGGTCGGCTGCGCTCAAGCCGACGTCGTGCTGCACCCTACGGTTCCGCGGATCAACTGGTACGAGTTCTACCACCTGGACCAGCTGATCGCGCGCGGCGAGGAAGAGACCATGGCCCATCTGCCTGAAATCAAGAAACTCGTTTCGGAATAATCCACTCGCGGCGATGAACAACAGCGAACAGGAAGGAGTGATGGATGGCGATCTATAAGGTGGGAGTGATCGGCGGCGGGACGATGGGGGCGGGGATCGCTCAGGTGGTCTCTTTCAGCGGGACACCGGTGGTCCTCAAGGAGATCAACGAGCAGGCCCTCCAGAAGGGGTTAAACACCATACGCTCGGTTTATGAGGGGCGCGTGGCCAAAGGCCGGATGAAGCCGGAAGAGCTGGAGGAAAAGATGAAGCTGATCACCCCCACCACCAGCTATGAGCTTTTCAAGGACGCGGACCTCGTGATCGAGGCGGTGCCGGAGATCTTAAAGATCAAGCAGGAGATCTTTAAATCGCTTGACGAGGTATGTTCGGAAGGGGTCATCCTGGCGACGAACACCTCGGCCCTATCGATCTCAGGGCTGGCGTCGATCACGAAACGCCCTTCGCGCGTGGTGGGGATGCATTTCTTCTATCCTGCCCACATCATGAAGCTCGTGGAGATCATCCCGGGCCTTGAAACGGACGACGACGTGGCCGAAGAGATCGTCACGTTCGCCGAATCTCTGCGAAAAATACCGATCAAAATCAAGGAGTGCCCCGGCTTTCTCATCAATCGCCTGCTGATGCCGTATCTCAACGAAGCGGTGGTGGCGCTGCAGGAAGGGGCCCTCTTCCCCGATGGGCGTGTCGCCGGAATGGTCGAGATTGACCAGGCAATGAAGGAGCAGGGCTGGCCGATGGGCCCATTCACGCTGATTGACGCGCTCGGGATAGACATCTGCGCCGAAGCCGGAAAGGTGCTCTGGGAAGGCTACGGGGACCGGATGCGGCCCGCCGAGCTTTGGGAACGGATACTGGCAATGAAGCGTCTCGGGCGCAAAGGGGGCAAGGGGTTCTATGACTATGCCGGCGCCGGCGCGACCGACCCGGGCAAACCGGACCCGGAACTCCAGAAGGAGATCCAGGACCTGCAGAAAAAAACCGGCCGGAAAGGGACCCGCTTCGCGCCGGAAAGGCTCATGGTCACGATCATCAACGAAGCGGTCATGGCGCTGCAGGAAGGGATCTCCTCCGCCAGCGAAATCGAGATGGGGGTTTTGGCCGGCCTGGGATATCCGCCATCCAAAGGAGGCCTTCTGCACGCGGCCGACGCGGCAGGCATTGACACGCTGGTAGCCGGCTTGGACCAGTGGACAAAGGAACTGGGTTTCCGGTTCCACCCGGCCTACCGGTTAAGGACGATGCGCAACGCCGGGCATCTCGGCGTCAAAACTAAGAAAGGGTTTTTCACTTATGCCTGAATATCAGTACGTGAACCTGGCGGTTGAAAACGGGATCACCACAATGACGATCTCCAACCCTCCGGCGAACCTGCTCTCCCGGGCGGTACTGACGGAGATCAACTCGGTGGCGGACGAGCTGCCGAAGAATCCGGCGGTCAGGGTGCTGATCATCACCGGCGCTGGAACCTTTTTTATCGTTGGCGCGGACATTAAAGAGATATCGGGGTTAAAGGGGGCGGCCGAAGGGAAAGAGGCGGCGACACTCGGCCAGATGGTCTTTGATAAGCTGGAGTCGCTGCCGTTCCCGGTGATCGCGGCGATCAACGGCCACTGCCTCGGCGGCGGCAACGAGATGGCGATGGCCTGCACGCTGAGGGTCGCCAGCGACCGGGCACGGTTCGGCCAGCCGGAGATCAATTTAGGGATCATGCCCGGCTTCGGCGGGACGCAGCGGCTCGCCCGGCTTGTCGGCCGCGCAAAAGCGCTGGAGCTGAACCTGACCGGCGACATGATCAACGCGCAGACTGCCTACGAGATCGGACTGGTCAACAAGGTGGTCCCCGAAGCCGATGTGATGAAGCAGGCCCTTGGGCTCGCAAAAAAGATCGCGGAAAAAAGCAAGCTGCCGGTGCAGCGGATTCTCCGGGTCACGCGGGAAGGCCTCGAGATGACGCAGAAAGAGGGGATGGCGCTGGAAGCAAAACTTTTCAGTGAGCTGTGCGACAGCCAGGACATGAAAGAGGGGCTTACCTCTTTCCTCGAGAAAAGGCGCCCGAAGTTTCAGGACAAATGACCGGCACGTGTCCCTGAGCCGGTAAGGAGACTATCTTGAGCGATTGGTCAACGATCCCCCAAATGATCTTCGCCAACGCCGGCAAATACGGTAAAAAACCGGCGCTGCGGACAAAACAGATGGGGGGATACAAGGAGATCAGCTGGTCAGAGCTGGCCTCCCAGACGGAAAGCATGGCGCTGGGACTTCTGGATTTGGGGATCCAGCCGGGGGACAGGGTGGCGATCCTTTCCGAGAGCCGGCCCGAGTGGGCCATCGCCGACCTGGGAATCCTTTCCGCAGGGGCCGTGACAGTGCCGATTTACACGTCCCTTACCACGGAGGAAATCCGGTATATCTTAAAGGACGCTAGAGTCCATGCCGTTTTCGTCTCGACCACCGACCTCATGGCTAAGGTGCTTCCCCTCCAGGAAGAACTGGACTTAAAGCTGATCCTCTTCGAGTCTCCCTACCGGATCTCGGGCCCGTGCGTTTGGTGGTTCGGCGAGCTGCTCGGAGTGGGCCACACCACCGGTCCTCAAATGAGGGAGACCCTGCCTGAATTCCTTAAAAATGCCAGCGCGGAAGATACCGCTTCGATCATCTACACCTCCGGCACAACGGGCCAACCTAAAGGGGTCATGCTGACCCACCGGAATTTTTTGAGCAACTGCGAGGCGATCGGACGCCACTTGCCGATTGACGAAAAAGATTCCAGCCTTTCTTTTCTCCCCTTGTCGCACGTCTTCGAGCGGACAACCGGCTATTATTTCGTTCTCTCTGTGGGAGGGACCATCACGTACGCCGAGAGCGTGGAAAAGGTAGGAGAAAACCTTTTGGAGGTCAAACCCACCATCCTGATAGCCGTTCCCCGGTTTTACGAAAAAATGCTTGAAAAAATCCAGGAAAAGGTCCGGAATTCCTCAAAGATAAAACAGGTAATCTTCCGCTGGGCCGTCAACATCGGCCGGCGCTGGGCGGCACGCAAAACAGCCTCAGGGCAAACACCTCCCTTTTTGTCGCTTCAATACCGGCTGGCTGACCTGCTTGTTTTCCGAAAGATCAAGGCCCGGATGGGCGGTCTCCTGAGGTTCTGCATCTCCGGAGGAGCCCCGCTTTCGAAAGAAATCGGCGAGTTCTTCTATGCCTCCGGGATCATGATCCTGGAGGGTTACGGGCTGACTGAGACCTCGCCGGTCATCACCGCCAACCAGCCGGATCATTTCCGGTTCGGGACCGTCGGCAGGCTCCTGCCCGGGGTGGAGGTCCGGATCGCCGAAGATGGGGAGATCCTCGCGCGGGGGCCCAATATCATGAAAGGCTACTTCAATAACCCCAAAGCGACGGAAGAGGCCCTTGATGCAGAGGGCTGGTTCCATACAGGGGACATCGGACGGTTTGACCCCGACGGGTTCCTGGAGATCACCGACAGGAAAAAGGACCTGATCAAAACCTCCGGCGGGAAAATGGTTGCTCCGCAATATCTGGAGGCAGCTTTCAAATCGGATAGCCTGATTGATGACTGCGTCGTGATCGGGGACAGGCGGAAATACCTCTCCGCCCTGATCGTGCCAAACATCCAGCGCCTGGAGGGGTTCGCAAAAAAATCCTCACTCCGCTACGCCGATGCGAAAGAATTGGTAGCTCTGCCCGAAATAAAAACTCTCCTGTGGGAAAGCGCCGTCCGCGTGAATAAAAACCTTGCCCCGTTCGAACAGATTAAAAAGATCACCCTTCTGGCCGAACCGTTCACCCTTGCCGGCGGAACGTTAACCCCCACTTTGAAGATCAAACGCCGGGTTATCGCCGAACGATACGCCAACCAGATTGAAGCAATGTACCGGGAGTAGTCTGTTTCCATCCACAAGCCCCATTCCAAATGGTAGAATGGAAAGTCTTGTGGGATCGTTGGATATAACATCCCCGGCTGTTCTTTCTTGTCCCATTTCGGAGGCAGAGCTGACCATGCCGGCTGAGGAATTCCTTCAATCAGAAGACGGCCTCCGCCTCTTCCTGAGGCGATGGGAGGCTTCCCCTCCGAAGGCAGCCTGCATCTTGGTCCACGGCCTGGCGGAACATAGCGGCCGATACGAGATTCTGGCGCAAAATCTGGCGCAGCAGGGTTTTTCGGTCTGGGCGATGGACCTCCGGGGTCATGGCAAATCGGAAGGAGGGAGAACCGACTGCCGGAGCCTAGACGACTACATTTCCGACCTGAAACGGCTGATCTCCAAAGTGGAATCGGATGCTCCCGCTCTTCCCCGGTTCCTTATCGGGCACAGTTTAGGCGGGCTCATCGCCCTTGCCTGCTCTGCCGCGCATCCGGAGGCCTTAAGGGGCGTAGCTGTTTCATCCCCGGCCTTAAAGCTTGGGTTGGAGCTGCCGAAGTTTAAAATCGCGCTGACCGAAACTTTGGACCGGCTGTTGCCGACCACTCCAATACCCAACGGCATTAACCCCGCCTTTTTGTCGAGAGATCCGGAAGTTGTCCTGGCATACAAAAAGGATCCCCTGGTCGAGAGGCATTTAAGCGCCCGGTGCGCCGTCGCCCTGCGGGATGCGCTGGCCGATTCCCTTTCTTACGCCTCCCGCATCAAAATTCCCTGCCTGATTCTTCAGGCGGGAAACGACCGGATTTGCGACCCGGCAGGGGCGTCCGAATTCGCGCGCCGCGCGCCGGCAAATCTCGTCTCCCTGCGGCGCTACGACGGCCTTTACCATGAGCTGTTCAATGAACCTGAGAAAAAACAGGTCATCGGCGACTTGGTGCTCTGGCTGGAAAGCATTTTGAAATAGGCGGCGTGATCAAATGGCCCTGTTTGTTGTCAGGAAAAGAACCTGGTGCGGGCGGCTTCTGCCGGTGGTGATGCTGGGCTTGGCCGGATGCGCAACGATTTACAACCCGGCGACCGAGCGGAAAGAGACGATTCTTTCCACTGGCGTGGAGATTGCTCTCGGGAACGTCGCTAAAGCCCAAATGGGTTTGGGTGGGCTGACGAAGGGCCGGGTCCATCCGGAAGAGCTGGCCCGGGTCCAGCGGATCGGTAAAAGAATCGCATCAGTGAGCGACCGCCAGGATCTGGTCTATCAGTTCGGCGTCCTGAAAAACAACGCGCCGAACGCATTTACGCTGCCCGGCGGAACGATTTACGTCCATACGGGGATCCTGGACAGGGCGACCGATGATGAATTGGCATCGGTGATCGCTCATGAAGTGGGGCATGTCGCGGCCCGGCATGTGGTCAAACACCTGCAGGCCGATCTGGGCTTTACCGTGGCGATGGGGATTGCGCAAGCGGCGGGGGCTGGGCCCGGCCCAGCTCGGGTGGCGAACTCGCTCTACGACCTCTTCAGCAACGGTTTCAGCCGCCGGGATGAATTGGAGGCGGACCAACTGGCCATACGCTACACGGACAGGGCCGGCTGCGATCCATGGGCGATCGTAAGTTTTTTTGAGAAAATGCTGTCTGAAGAACGGAAAACCGGCACGAATCGGGCGGCCGATTGGCGATCCACCCACCCGTTGACCAGCGACCGGATCGCAGAGGCAAAAAAGACCCTTTCCGGCATGGGGGGCCAGTTGTTTTGCCCGGAATGCGGCAGAACTTATCCGGGAAAAGCGAAGTTCTGTGAAAAAGATGGAACTGTTTTGAAGGAGATACTCCGAAAGGGAGAGAAGCGATCATGATGCGTGTCCTCGCTATTTGGCTTGTGGTTCTGGCCGGGCTGATTCTCTCGTTCATCGCGCGGGAAGAAAGCCTTATAGCACAGGGGAAAATCCCGGCCGGCCGGCTCCGGCGCATCTGGCTTAAAGCGGAACGCCGGTGCGCCCCGCGGTATCGGCTCAATTGGGCGGTTAAATACCAGCGGAGCAACGGTGACGGCCCCGCCTCCGGAAAAACCCGGGATGTGAGCCAAACCGGAGCGGCGCTGATCGTCCGCGAAAAACTTGAGCCCGGCTCTTTGATCCGGCTGGAACTCCTGGCTCCTGAAAACCTGGCTCCAGTTCATGTCTCCTGCAAAGTCATCTGGGTCCGGCCAGTCCCGCCGAAGGATCATGCCCATTCCGAGGAGAGGCTTTTCTTCATGGGGATCCAATTTGAAGAGGGCAACCCGACCGCTCAGCGTTGGCTGGTTCAAGCGCTGCCCCCTTCTCAAAAAACCGGCGGCATCCCCTCGGAGGAAACCGATGGTTGACCGTTCCGCGGAGGCAAAAAACTACGCGCGGCGGCGCAGGCAGCTCCTGCTGGCGGATCTTGTGCTGGCCGCCGGGTTAATGAGTTTTTTCCTTTTTTCCGGATTAGCGCGCGGCCTTGAAGGATGGGTCGTCTCCCATCTCCCGTTCGCGTGGCCTATCCAAGTCGGCGCCTATACAGGGATCGCGTGGCTCGCGACGGCATCGGTCAACCTCCCCATGGATTGGCTCAACTCTTTCGTCCTGGAACACCAATTCAATCTCTCGACTCAAAACCTGCGGCAGTGGCTCTGGGAATATGCGAAGAAACTGACATTAAGCGGTGTGATCGGCCTTTTCCTGGTGGAGATCTTGAGCTTCACCTTGCGAATCTCCGGAAACAGCTGGTGGTTATGGGCGGCTCTGTTTACCATCGGATGGTCCGCTTTACTCGCGCGGGTTCTGCCGACGTTGCTGATCCCGATCTTTTACAGGCAAAAACCGCTGGCAGACGAGCCGTTGGGACAGCGGCTCGCCCAATTCGTCAGAAACTGTGGCACCCGGGTGGAGGGGATCTATGAGGTCAACTTGAGCAAGACAACCAAGAAAGCCAATGCCTGCCTCTGCGGGATGGGAAAAACACGCCGCGTACTGATCAGCGATACCCTGCTGGCGGGTTACCCCATCGAAGAGGTGGAGGTTGTGCTTGCCCACGAAGTGGGCCATCACCGGCTGCATCATATTACAATCCTCTTGGCGGTCTCGGCTGCGGCAGCCGCTTTAAGTTTTTTCGCCGTCGACCGGGGGGCCCGGTTGTTTTTTGGGCTGCTGGGTATCGGCTCTCTTTCCAGCCTTACCGCTCTGCCGCTGATCGGTTTTGGCCTTTTCATCGCGAATCTTTTTCTCATGCCGGCGACAAACGGTCTCTCAAGACGCCTGGAGGACCAGGCGGACCGGTTCGCGCTTCGGCAGACGCGCAATCCGCAGGCGTTCATCTCCACCATGAAACACCTGGCTGACCAGAATCTGTCGGAGATGCAGCCGCCCCGGTGGGTGGAATGGTTGTTTTACGACCATCCTCCAATCGCCAAGAGAATCGCTGTAGCGCAACAGTTTCCTCTTTCATGAGGTGACAATGGCAGACTGTATCTTCTGTAAAATCGCCGCGAAGAAAATCCCGGCGAAGATCGCTTACGAGGATGCCGACCTTTTGGCTTTTCACGACATCAACCCGCAGGCGCCGGTCCATATCCAGATCATCCCGCGCGAACATATAGCGCGAGTATCCGAGCTGTCGGCGGAAAGCGCCGCGCTGATGAGCACATTGGTTTTAGCCGCCAACCGTTTGGCAAAAGAGTTTTCTATTTCTGAGGAGGGCTATAGGCTGGTCGTCAACTGCAATGCCGGAGCCGGACAATCGGTCTACCACCTGCATCTTCATCTGCTGGGCGGACGGCCGATGCGGTGGCCGCCGGGATAATCGAGCACCTGCAAATCACACAGAGGAGCGCTATGAACTCTCAGCTGTACGATGTCATCGTCATCGGAGCGGGACCGGCGGGCAATGTCTGCGCTTATCTGACCGCCAAGGCCGGCCTTTCGACCCTTGTGCTGGAAGAACATGAGGACGCGGGGCTTTTCGTGAACTGCACCGGGATTATCGGCGTGGAAGCTTTCCGGCGGTTAAATCTCCCCGAAGAACATATCTTAAGCAGCCTCCAGGCGGTGACATTCTACGCCCCCTCCGGAAAATCGTTCCGCTACAAGCCGGACCAACCCCTGGCCCATATCGTCAGCCGCCGTTATTTTGATAAATCGCTGGCTGAACTTGCGCAATCGGAGGGAGCCGAATACCGTTACAATTACCACGGCCGGCTGTTGAGGGTTGACTCTCAATCGGCGGAAATCCGGAGGTCGGAAGAAGACCCTGAACCGATCCAGGGAAAAACCGCCGTCATCGCGACTGGATTCGGCACCAACTTAGGCTTGCAGGTAGGCCTGCAGGGACCTAAAGAGATTGTTTACGGCGCCCAAGCGGAAGTGGAGATGGAGGGGCTGGGGGACGTGGAGATTTATCTCGGCAAATCGGTGGCCCCGGATGCCTTCGCGTGGGTGGTGCCTCTTCAGCCGGGACGGGCCCGCATCGGCCTGATCGCTTCGAAAGAGGCCCCTCGGTATTTTCAGGCCTTCCTTCAGCACCCGGCGATACGTCCCCGCATCCTCACGGAACAGCCTAAAATGCTTTTAAGCCCCATCCCAACCGAACCGATCGAACGCAGCTACACCGACCGCATCCTGGTGGTGGGCGAAGCGGCCGGCCAGGTCAAGACGACAACCCAAGGGGGGATTTACTATGGCGCACTGTGCGCCGCTATAGCCGCCGAAACCCTCCAGGAGGCATTCCGGCGCAACAACTTCCGAGCGAAAATCATGCGCCGGTATGAAAAAGCATGGCGTCAGCAGATCGGGCCGGAACTGAAGGCTGGTTCCTCTTTAAGGCAGCTTTTCGAAGAACTCAGCGATACCCAGATCGACGCCCTGGTAGAACTCGGGACACGGAATGATATTATGTCGTTGGTAAAGCGCCTCGCCCATTTCGACTGGCACCGGACGCTGATTCAAACATCTTTGAAATTGCCGGCGCTTCAAGAAGTTGCCCGGGGAGGGCTTTGGTAAACCGTGCTGTTTGACTGGTTGTTTAAAAAATACAGCTACGAAAATACCCGCCAATACAAGCGGCTGCCGGCCGATTGGCCGGTAAAATACGGTTCTTCTGCACCAAAAACGGGTGTGGTGCTGCTGTCAACAAAGGACATCAGCGCCGGCGGAGTAGCTCTTTTTTCGCACGAGATGGTCCCTGTTGGAAGCTTAATCCATCTGGAAATTCTGGTGCCGCCGCTGCAAAAAACAATCCGGGCGACCGGAAAGATCCTGCGCTGCGTGCGCGTAAAGAGCGGAGAGTTCGAACTCGGAGTGCAGTTTGAGGAGATCGACCCCAACGAGCAGGTTCTTCTAAACCAGGAGATTGAAACTTTCTACCGCGATAAGACAACGGCTCTCCACCGCAGATGGTGGCGCAAGCTTCCGTGAAAACTTTCGCGGCAGCCTATGCGGCCGGAGCTATGGCGGTGCTGGCGCTGATCTTTCCAAACCCCGCATGGTCTGAAGAGCGGGCCGGAACGCCGATTATGCCCGAAAATATAGAAGATTTGCCCAGAAAAGCTGAGCCGTCCGATTCCCTGTTTTCTTATTTTAAAGACAGGACTCAAATCGCATACGGTTTTGAAGAGAATTACCGGGACAATCTTCTTTCGCAGGACAACAATAAGGTAGAGGAGTTCATATCGACCCTTGAAGGAGAGATCTTTTTCTCCGACCCCAGAGGATCTGTGCTCTATGGTCTCGACTACGAGGTGAACTTTCGGCGCTACTATTTTAAGCGAGTCCAAGCAGCCGACCAGGACTTCCACGCCTTCCTCGACATCGACCCGGGGGGGCGATACAAGTACGGTGTCCGCTACGATTTTACGGTCGACAACTCATTCACCTTCGGGGTAAATAAACCCGGTGTCGACACTATCCAGCGTTCCACACAATTGATTCGCGACCACAGCCATAATTTCGGCGCCAGCTATCGATACGCTTTAAACGACACGAATTCGCTCATCCCGAGCGCCACCTACTCAATCGACCAAACGGTCCGGCCCGTCACCTTAAAATTCGCCGACCGGACGGTCTTCACGGCAGCGCTTGACATCGACCATGACCTAAACCCCAACTGGATCATTTCCGGCGGTTACGGATTCGAAGACCTCCGAATACCAACCGACAGCCGGAAAGATGCGCAATCGCACGGAATCCACGCAGGCCTTCAGTACGAGCTGTCCGAAATCACCAGCCTAGAAACCGAGTTCTCCATAATCCGGCGCGAATTCAAAACAGGAAAAATCAGCACCGGCCCGGCATCCAGCTTGCAAGGAACACACCTTCTGAACCCGAGGACCTTCCTGGCATTCAACTATACCAATTCCAACATCCCGTCATACAGCGCCGCGTCCCTTGAATTCCAAAACTCGAGTTTCAGCGGATCGACAACTTATGAGCTTACCCCTCTCGTCAAGGTGACTCTCGGCGGCACGTACGACAGAAAAACACCTAAAAAGAACAGCTCTCTGCCGGGAGGCGCAACACCCCAGTCAACAAAAGCATCGAATCAATTCAGTCTTAAAACAACTGTAGAGTGGGATGTCCGCGATTCTCTGCATGTCTCGCTCTTCTACACCTACTTCAGGGCAAAGGAATCTGACCTTACATCAAACAACGTCGTCTTGCAGATAGAAAAGGCGTTTTAAGTTGATTAAAGCAATCCGGGTTTCCCTCTTCATAACGGTGGTAAGCTTTTTCGCCGTTTCCGGCAGTGTGACGGGCGAAGAAGCTCCTGCGCCGCCAGTGTCTGAAGAGTCCCCTGCTCCGCCGGCGGACGAAGAGCTTCCTCCTCTGCCGGCGGACGAGGAGCTCCCTCCCCTGCCGGAGGACGAAGAGCTCCCTCCCCTGCCGGCGGACGAAGAACCCTCGACACAATCCTCAACCCCCTCAGGCGAGGTCTACATCTTTCGAGCGGGGGATGATCTCCAAGTGACAGTGGCAGGACGGGATGATTTAAACCGGAAGGTTCAGATCCGGGAGGATGGCACATTCTCATTCCCTCTGATCGGCAACATCCAAGCAGCGGGTCAAACGGCAACCCAATTGGAGCAGGAGATACGGGAAAAACTCAAAGCCTCTCTCCCGGCGAAGAAAATAGCTGAAATACCTGATTCGACGGCTGTCGTCAAACCATCCGATATCCCACAGAATCTGTTTTACCTTCTTCAGGTGGGAGACGAGCTGGAGATTTCCGTATGGGAACAGAAAGACCTTGCCACCAAAGCCCAGATCCGAGAGAACGGCACCTTCTCCTTCCCGCTGATCGGCAACATTCGAGCGGCGAACCGATCTCTTCAGGAGATCGAGAAAGAGGTCCAGGAACGGCTCGACAAGGATTTCATCGTCAATCCACAGGTTACCGCCCGGCTCTCGGGAGCCAAATTCACCATGCTCGGAGAGGTGACGACCCCCGGCCTCTACAATTACGAAGGGACGGTGGACCTCTTAAGCGCCATCAGCCAAGCGGGAGGTGTCACCAAAGCGGCGTCCAATCAGGCGGATATCATCCGGGATCAGAGCGGAAAGAAACTATCGATCCGGATGAACCTCGACGCTGTGTTTCGCGGTACGGAAACCAATCTGACGATCCTGCCCCGGGACGCGATCATGATTTATCCTCAAGCCGCCCCCATCCAAGAAGAGCTCGAGGTAGTCATCACGCTGATCGATGCAAAATTCACCGTGCTGGGAGAGGTGGAACGGCCCGGTTCCTACCCCATGCAAAATAAGGTGGATGTTTTGACCGCTATAAGCCAAGCGGGAGGTCTTACCAAATTCGGATCGAACCGCGGGATCGAGATCATACGAACACGGAACAACGAAAAAGTCCGAATTCGGGTGAACTTGGACCGGGTCATACAGGGAGACGAAACGAACACGGTTCTCCTGCCGCACGATACGGTCTACGTAAAACGGCGCCTGTTTTAAATGGCCGCGTTAAACCGCTGGCTTAGCCTGCTCAGAATTCCCCTCGCTCTTGTTGGAATCATCGCGCTTGTCGTTTTCTACAACCGGTTTATCCTCAACGCAAATCTCCAAAATCTGAAAACATCCTTGAGCATCCTGGACACGGCCTCGGGCGTCGGCCAAGCAGAGGCCGCCCTTTTGCTCGTTGACCAAACCCTCGTCGCTGAAATGGCCCGGGAAGATATCGATCTGACGCGTGTCGCCACACTGCAGTATGTCCAAGGGACTTTGTCCTCGAAAGATCCGGGCCGGCGCGTGGAAGACACCCAGGTCCTCGTCGCGTTCCTCGCCGAAGACGCCGCCTCGGCACGGGTCGGACTTCTGGCAACTCTTGATAACATCTCTTCAGGGGTGCAAAACATCATGACGCGGGCCTCTCTTCTGCCCCGGGAGCTTGCGAAAAAACGCTCCTCCGGCAAAAAAATTGACCCGGCGCAGATGCAGCAGGCTGCCCAATGGGAACGGTTAGGGCAGCTCCCCCAGGCCGAGACCTTGTACGAGAAACTGATCTCCGAACACCCCGAATATTCAGGGAGAGCAACCTTAAAAATGCGCCTCGGCTATGTATACCAGAAATCCAGGAAATTCGACCAGGCGGAGGATCTGTACCAGCAAGCGGTCAAAGAGGCCAGGACTCCGGACGAACTGAATGCGGCACAACAACTGATGGCTCAGATTGCCCAAATACGAAAAGCGGAATGGACAGCGAAGGATCTGGAGCAGAAACTGTCTTCGGTCAAAGCGGGTCCTGACCGCCAAAGAATGGCGTTCCAGTTGGGGTCTATCCTGATACAGATCTATAAGCTGAGCGAGGCAGCTCCGGTTTTCCGAGGAGCCTACCTGGCGGATCCGAAGGGAGAGCTGGCGCTTCTTTCCCTTTTCAAAGAAGCCTGGTGTTTAAAAGCAACCGGCCGGCTCGAAGAGGCGCTGAAAAGGTTCCAGGAGATTATCCAACAGTACCCGAAAAATCAGTGGGCTAACCTCTCTTATCAGCAAATTGCCGAGTCGTACCGGGCCTCGGGAGATTACGACGCGACGGCCAAAACTTATGAGAAAAGCCTCACCGAAACGGAGGACGCCGCTTACGCTGCAACCGTTCATGCGCTCGTTGGATCGTTCTATCTCTTCGACCTGAAACAACCCGACATGGCGAAATTCCACTTCGCCCAGCTTGCAAAAATGTTTCCCTCCAGCCCATTCAGCAACTTTGAGGAGCAACTCCAGAAAGCAAGCGCTGGAAAAGGCCTCGATCTGTTCGCGTCCAGCGCAGTCGTCGCTGCCGGCCTCGAGCTGGTCGGCGAAGAAAAAGCCCCCACTCTTTCCCTGGAGATCGGAGCGCCGGTTATAAAATGGCTGGAGAGCTTTCTTCCCATTTTCGTCGAGGTCTTCGCCGACCGGCTCGCCCGGTATATGGAGCTGACCGGCACGGCAAAACTGACACGCCGATACACAGAAGCGGAGTTCAAGGACCTGGTCTTAAGCCGGGTTCAGGAAAAATTTGCAGATCAGATCCAGGATGTTGATGTAAAAATACTACCGGACGGTTTTGTCGGCTCCGGAAAGGTCAAATTGGGCATTCTCAGCTTCCCTCTGGAAGCCAAGATCGACATCCATCTGGTCGACGACATCCCGCACGCTGCCATCCGTGAAATCAAAGCAGGAATCCTGACGGTTCCGGAGGTTCTTCGAAAAATGCTGGAGGAACATGTCAACGTGGGCATCGACAAAAAGAACTACCCGATCAGGGTCAAGCAATACGAATTGAGCGCGGGCTACGCGCTGATCTCCGTCGAGCTTGTGACGAAGAGCAGCGGAACTCGTCCGTCGACTGACTCCAGTCTATTTCGAGACCGGCAATGACTTGTTCCCGTTTTTATCGGCTCGGTGGAAAACGCCTTTTTGATATCGTTTTGGCCAGTTTCGGGCTGTTGCTCTTCGCTCTGCCCATGGCGTTCATCACTTGGAAAATCCATCAGGAATCAAACCAATTCTCCTTTTTCCGGCAGCCGAGGATCGGTTTGGCCGGCCGGGAATTCATCATCCTGAAATTCCGAACGATGTCTGAAGACAAGAGGATCACCTCTTTCTGCCATTTGCTGCGCACAACAGCGATGGACGAACTGCCCCAGCTTCTGAATATCCTCAAAGGAGACATGAGCTTCGTGGGCCCCAGGCCAATTATCCCGGAAGAAATGCAGGACCTCGATAAAATCTTCGATGGGAAGCGCCGGTTGAGCGTCCGGCCGGGGTTGACCGGCCTGGCCCAACTCAACAGTGATAAAACCCCGACTCTCGCTGAACGGATCAAATGGGATTCTCTTTACGTTGACAGATGCTCTCTTTCCCTGGACATTCGCCTCATCTTTATCTCCGTATGGGTAACCTTTACGGCACGATGGGAGGCGGCCGGCAAAAAACAAGGAATTTCATAACCTTTACAGGGCTGTTGGAGTAAAATCTAACGGATGCCCCTGCGTACGGAGTTTGACTGGCAACTAGAGGATTATTTTCGCGCCTTCTGGCTGCATCGGTGGTTTGTTCTGCTTATTTGGCTTACCTCAAGCATCATTTCTTTCCTCTATATGGCCCAACAGCCTAATATTTACAAGGCTTCTTCCAGGGTGTTGATCGAGGTACAAGCGCCGCAAGTCGTCCAATTCCAAGAAATGTCGTCCGTCCAAGGGATGATGGCGCAGAATTTTCTTCAAACAGAGTACCGGGTAATCTCCAGCCGCACCATCCTTTCCCGTGTCATGGATGAACTCCACCTTGCCTCTTTTCCCCCTTTTTCCAAGACCAAGGACCCTGTTCAAATTCTCGAACAGATGGTGACGGTGGAACCGGTCCGCGGAACGAAACTGGTGGATATCACTATTACCTCCCCAAAACCGGATTTTGCCGCCCGTCTGTCTAACGGGGTGGCTGATATTTATGTCCTGGCCAATCTCGAAAGAAGACGGGGAATGACTACGGGCGGCATCGAGTGGCTGCGGAACGAGGTCTCAAAGATGGAAGAGAAGATGCGCGCCTCCCAGGTGGCGCTCCAAGATTTCAGGGAAAAACACAGCACGGTGGACTTTGGCGAGCAGCAACAAAACACCGTACTCCAGCGAATTCAGGCGCTCAACGCGACCTTGACCGACACCCGGAAAGACCGGATCGAGGCTGAAACCAAATACCGCGAAAAACACCCCGTCATTCAGGAACTGCAGGCCAAGGAAAAAGAATACCAACTGGCTCTCTTTGATCAGGAGCAGAAAGCCTTGGTGATGAACCGGCTTTTGATTCAGTACAGCGCCTTGGTGCGGGACGCTAAAGCAAGCGAGGAGATCTACTCGATCCTATTGAAGCGCCTTAAGGAATTATCAGTGCAGGAAGGAATCCAAAGCAATAACGTGCAGGTGGTGGATTACGCTCAAGTCCCGCAAAAGCCGATCGGCCCAAATCGTGTACGGGCTGTCGCGACAGTGGCTTTCCTGGGGCTCGTCAGCGGGTGCGGCCTGGCTATCTTCCGGGAGATGTTCACCAAGACTGTCCAAACCCGGCGCGATTTTGAGCGATTTCTGGAAATACCGTTTCTGGGTCATGTCCCCCAAATCCCCGGATTTAGGGGACGCCGGGGGGATTCGGATAAGCCGATTCTCCTGACGATGCCTCGCTCCCAGGGGGCGGAAACGATACGAGCTATCCGGACAACTCTGGAATTCCTGCTTCCGTCAGATAAACCCCATGTTCTTCTGATCACCAGCGGGCTTCCCGAAGAGGGGAAATCTTTCATCTCTTTGAACCTCACCATCGCCCTTCAAGAACTCGGACGAAAAACCGTCCTCATTGACTGCGACTTGCGGCGGCCAAGCCTGCACCGCCTCTTGAAAACCAAGCTTGAACCGGGGTTAAGCGAATACCTCCAAGACAAGGTGGAATTCGATGAGCTCGTGCAGAACGTGACGATAGGCGACAATGTGATCCCTTTTGTTTCGGCAGGGCTGACCCCCGCCCAGCCAACCGATGTCTTGAGCAATCCGAAGCTTAAAAAAGCAATCGAGGACTGGCAGCGGGAGTATCAATACCTCATCCTTGACGCGCCTCCCGTTCTTGTCGCAGCGGACGCGGCCGCGCTGTCCGCTTTGGCAGAGGGGGTGATTTTTGTGCTGCGGGCGGGGAGAACCCATGTTGAAGCCGCTTTAGCCGGAAAACAGCGGCTTGTGGACGTCGGCGCCAAACTGATCGGCGGCATACTCAACGGAGCGCGGCTCGATCTGGAACGCGGCTACCGTTATTACTATTACTACAAAGGAAGCAAACGCTACCGGGACAATCAACCGGCTGCTCCTAAGGCAAAATCCCGTTGACAGAGCCGCTCGCCGTGACGATCTCCGCTGTTATCCTCACGCTGAACGAAGAGCAAAACCTGCCCGAATGCCTGAACTCGCTTCGCGGGTGGTGTCGGCAAATTATCGTCGTTGATTCGGGAAGCACCGACCGAACTCTTTCGATCGCGAAGGAACACGCCGCTCTTGTCCTGCAACATCCTTTTGAAACGCACTCCAAACAATGGAATTGGGCCCTTAAGAATGCGCCTATTCGGGAGGAATGGGTCCTTGCCATTGACGCGGACCAGCGAATATCTACTGAGTTGCGGGATGAAATAACTGCCGAGGTCTCTTCCTCCTCCGCGGATATTGCCGGCTATTATCTGCCGCGCAAACAAATCTTCAGGGGCCAATGGATCCGCCACGGCGGCTACTGGCCAAAATACCTACTAAAACTTTTCCGAAGAGGGGCTGGGCAATCCGATGAAGGTGAGCTTCTGGATTTTCGTTTTTATGTAAAAGGAAAAACGCGGCTCCTCAAAAATCCCTTAATTGAGCAGAATGAAAAAGAGCAAGCTATTCTCTTCTGGATTCAGAAACACCTGCGCTTTATCGAGTTGTTGGCCCAAGAAGAATATGCGCGGCGGCATAATCGGACTAAGTGGACAATTCAGCCATCGGTGACCGGAAACCCCGACCAAAGAGTGCTTTGGCGTAAAACCCTTTGGCACCGGATGCCTCTTTACATCAGACCCTTTCTCTATTTTGGCTACCGGTATTTCATCCAGCTGGGCATCTTGGACGGTCCGCAGGGGTTTCTTTTCCATTTCCTGCAAGCTTTTTGGTTCCGTTTTATGGTCGACATTCGGCTTGCGGAACTGGAGAGGGACAAGTGATCATCCTTGGGATCAACGCTTACCATGCGGAAGCTTCTGCCTCCCTTGTCATAGACGGACAACTCATAGCAGCCGCGGAAGAGGAACGTTTCGTCCGAATAAAACACGTGGCTGGTTTCCCGACGGAAGCGATCCGGTACTGCCTCCGGGAAGCGGGAATTCGCGCTGAAGAACTCGGTGCAATCGCTCTATCGCGCAACCCATGGACGCATCTTATGGCCAAGGGACTGCGGGCTCTCCGGCAAGGACCATTCGCTCCCTCCGTCCAGGGACGGTTTTCCATGCTCCAAGAGATACGAGATCTCAAGGGATCGGTCGCACAAGCACTCGATTGCAACCCAGCGCGGTTAAAGGCCGATATCCGTTATGTCGAACACCACAGGGCACACATCGCCTCCAGTTATTATCCTTCCGGATGGGATTCCGCGGTTGTTCTCTCGCTGGACGGTTTCGGTGATTCCTTAAGCGGCATGTGGGGGATCGGCCGCGGCAACCGCCTCGTTGTAGACGGAGAAGCCCCTTTCCCCCATTCGCTCGGCATCCTTTATACCGCCGTCACGCAGTTCCTCGGTTTTAAGGAATGGGGCGATGAGTATAAAGTGATGGGGTTGGCCGCTTACGGAAAACCGGAAAAATACCGGACGGCCATGGAAAAACTCCTGCAGCAGACGCAACGAGGAGGCTACAAGCTTCCTTTGGATTACTTCCAGCATCACACCACGGAAGGAGTACCGATGACATGGGCGGCCGGCGCACCAACGTTGGGAACCCTCTTTTCTTCCCGCATCGAGGAGATCTTGGGTCCGCCGCGACAGCCAAACAGCTCTATGGAGAACCGGTATGCCGACATCGCGGCCGCTCTTCAGGAACGGCTTGAAACCGTCGTACTCTATCTTCTTCGGAGACTTGGAAACCGTTACAAGACCCCGCGCCTCTGTTACGCTGGAGGAGTGGCCTTAAACTGCGTCCTCAACGGTAAGATTTCCCGTGAAACCCCTTTCCGGGAAATCTTCATCCAGCCGGCCGCCCATGACGCCGGAACCTCTCTCGGAGCGGCGCTATTCGTCGCTCATCATGAGCACCAAGAGCCGAGAGCTTTTGTTATGAAGCACACCGCTTGGGGACCGCAGGCCGAGGAATCCTCGTGCAAACAGGCGCTCGAGAAATCCTCCTTGCGCTATACCCGTCTTGAGTCGGATTCGCTTTGCGAAGCGGCGGCGGAAGCCTTGCGGGGAGGCAAGCTGGTCGGATGGTTCCAGGGGCGGATGGAGTTCGGCCCGCGCGCATTGGGTCACCGGAGTCTCCTCGCCGATCCGCGAGATCCGAAAATGAAGGCGCGTATTAATGAAAGGGTTAAGCGCAGAGAGCTGTTCCGGCCATTCGCTCCTTCTATTCTTCAAGAAAAAGTACCGGACTACTTTCCCCAAGGCCAGCCCAACCCTTTCATGCTCTTCGCCTACCCCGTTCATCCTGACCGTCTGGGCCAAATCCCGGCCGTCACACACGTTGATGGAACCGGCCGGATCCAAGCCGTCGACCGCTCTGTCGAACACCTCTACTGGCGCCTGATCAAAAGCTTTGAGAAAAAGACCGGGGTGCCTATTCTTTTGAATACGTCGTTCAACGAGCAGGAGCCGATCGTCTGCCGGCCGGAAGAGGCCGTCGCCTGTTTTCTGCGGAACAATATCGACTGCCTCGCGCTCAACTCATTTTGGGTTGAAAGGGAGGGCCTACCAAAATAAAAGTCCTTCATGTCGTTCCAGCCCTGGCACACCGATTTGGGGGCGCCTCGACCAGCGTGAGGGAACTGTGCTCGGGATTGTCCCTCTCGGGCGTCACCGCCGCCGTGGCAACCACGCTCCGCGGATACGATCCTTCGGTTGATGAAGCGGCCGACGCCGCCTTGAAAAATACCGGCGTAGAGATCTTTTATTTTCCGACGGTCGCATCGGAATGGCTCGGCGAACGCTATGCGCTCAGCCCGGCTTTGGGAAAATTTCTCGCGGAGTCTGTCGGGCGATACGATCTGGTCCATCTGCACGCGCTCTGGCAATATCCGATTCTCGCCGCTTCACGAACATGCCAGAGCCAGAGGATCCCGTATGTTCTCTCCCCTTGCGGCCTGTTGGACGATTACAGCCTGCGCCAGCGCGCCGTTTTCAAGAAAACTTACGGCTTCCTGGTGGAACGGCCGACCCTGGCAAAAGTATCCTGCATCCATTTCACAAGTGAAATGGAAAAGCGGCAGGCCTTCTTGTTTGGGACGAATCCTCCCTCGGCCGTGATTCCCCTGTCGATCCGGACGGAAGAAATTCCCAACGTATCGAAAGGAAGCTTTCGGGCTTCCTTTCCGGAAATCGGCAACCGATTCATTCTTCTTTTCTTAGGCAGGCTTCATCCGAAAAAACGGCTCGACATTGTTGTTGATGCCTTCGCCTCTCTCGCGTCTCGAGTGAAAAACATCCACTTGGTCATCGCGGGCCCCGACGACGGAGCGGCGGAAAAAGCGCGGATCTCTCTTGAAAAATCGGGACTTCTTGAAAAATCGACTTTTACAGGCCCCCTCTCCGGAGCAGCTAAATGGGCGGCTTTCCAGGATACCGACCTGTTTCTTCTCCCTTCCGAGGACGAAAATTTCGGCATAGCCGCTCTGGAGGCGATGGCATGCGGTGTCCCTGTCCTCATCTCTGACCGTGTGGGCCTTGCAAACGCGGTTTTGGAAGGAGAAGCCGGCCTAGTCCTTCCGAGAGACTGGCGTGTTTGGAGCGATGCGCTGGAGCGGCTACTCGGAAATCCTGCGCTGCGCCAGAGGATGGGCGAGATGGGACGGCGTCTTGTTTCCGACCGATTCACAACAGAACGAATGGCCGAAGCGATGAAGAAACTCTATGCGCAGATCTTAGCCGGCTCCAGGCCAGATGACGAGTGATGGATCCCTGGCTATCGCACCATATCGTTTGCCCAAGGGATAAAACACTCTTGAAGGAAACGGCGGGCGGACTTCGGTGCGCCGGAGGGCATTCTTACCCGGTGGTGGAAGGGATTCCGGTTCTTCTTCTGGATGATGTGGAGCCAACTCATACCGAGTGCGCCAAAAACGTATCGGCTGCGATAGGGCAAGCGCAGGCGGAGAAATCCGAAAAACCGGCCGGAGCGTATGGCTCGGTGGACCCTTACGTTCAGCGGGAAATTGTCGGGACCTGCGGCATCATGTACAAAGGATTGATCAACCGTCTGAAACGCTACCCGATCCCAAATTTTCCCCTGCCGGACGCGGAGGGTCTTCATCTGCTGGACATCGGGTGCAGTTGGGGACGCTGGTCGATCAGCGCGGCCCGGAAAGGTTATCGCCCGGTGGGCTTGGACCCTTCGCTCGAAGCCGTTTTGTCTGCCCGTCGTGTGATCGAACAGATGGGGGATGTTTCCGCTTGTTTCGTCGTCGGCGACGCACGTCATCTTCCTTTTGCGCCGGAGAGTTTCGACGTTGTTTTCTCTTACAGCGTCCTCCAGCATTTCAACACAAAATCTCTCGAAGAAACTTTGTCTGAAATAACCCGCGTTCTCGCGCCGAACGGAAAAACGCTCATTCAAATGGCAAATGCCTGCGGCGTGAGAAACTCTTATTCCCAACTGAAAAAGATTTTGAAGAAACCCGATCTTTTCGACGTCCGCTACTGGAGGCCCTCTCAAATGAAGCGGCTGTTTGAGACTTTTATCGGCCCGACAACTCTTTCCGTGGACGGCTACTTCACGCTGAACCCGCAGACATCGGACCTCAACCTCCTGCCGGCCCCCTACCGGCTCGTCGTTCTCTTATCGGAAATTCTCAAAAGAGGCAGCCGCCGGGTCCCCCAGTTGTTGACCTTTGCGGACAGCCTTTATGTCGAATCCCGGCGGTCCAACAAGGAATCTCCCTGTGGAACGGCCTAAATCCCGCTCGACGGTTCTCCTGCTTGGCAACGATCCGGGTGCTCTGCAGTGGAGCATGCTGGACTACGGATTGAATCTCCAGCGGTATCTGTCCCTGATTTCAAAACGGGATGGGGAAATCCTCCTGATCGCTCCAAATACGGAAAGCATCGGACGATTCTCCCGACATTGGCGCATCGGAAGAGCCACTCTGACCTACTGGTCGAGATACGCCCAGTACCCCCTCCTTCTTGGCAAAAAACCGGAGGCCGACCTCTTCCATATCCTAGACCACTCTAACAGCTGGCTCTTAAAACATCTCGACCCCGCCAAAACAGTCATCACCTGCCACGACCTTATTCCTCTCATCCTTCGGAACCGGTATAAGCCGATTTTCTACTGGCTTTCCGATTCAACCTACCGTCATATGCTCTTCTGGCTCTCAAGAGCCCGGTTGATTCTTACAAACTCTTCCTGCACAAAACAGGACATTATCTCCCGCCTCAACTATCCTGAGAACCAGATCCATGTAACACCTTTGGGAATCGACGATTGCTTCCATCGTCCAAAAAACACCGCTGAAGCCTTACATGCCCGCCGGACATTCGGCCTGCCGGAAGAGAAGCAGATTATCCTGCATGTCGGCCACAACGCTTTCTATAAGAACATCGAGGGTCTCATCTCCTGCCTCGGAATCTTGGCATCCCGAAAAACAGACGTGATTCTTGTGCGAGCCGGTGGGGTCCTTTCCGACGCACAGAAAAAACTTGCCGGCACACTCGGTGTTGAGAACCGGATCGTGGAGTTGGGTCCTCTTTCTAAGCTTCAGCTCACCCATCTCTACCAAGCGGCTGACTTGCTTTTATTCCCCTCTTTTTACGAAGGCCAAGGTCTTCCCTGCTTGGAAGCCATGGCCGCAGGGCTACCTGTCATCACCTCAAACAGGGGGGCTCTTCCCGAAACAGTGGGAAATGCGGCTCTTCTTATAGAACCGGAAGATTTGGATGGCATGGCCGATGCGGTTCAAAAACTTCTCGGCGACACCGGGCTCCGAGAAGATCTGCGCGCCGGAGGCTCTGTTAGAGCCGCGCAATTTCGATGGGAGATAACGGCCCAAAAAACATGGGAAGCCTACCGCTCGTTAAAGAACAATCCGGGAAACAACTAGATTTGCTTGTGTATGAGAAAAATTGATTTGAGCTATGCTTGACCATTCAAACGACTTAAGATTCTGCGTGTTTCTGTGGGTTGGCCTGACCTTTGCCATTACGCTTATCCGATGGAAACGGTCATTGACCGGGACCGGGCTGATCACAACCCTCCTTTTCCAGCTCTGGGGGAATTACGGCGTGGGAGCGTTCATTTACTCTCTTCCAAACCACCCGCTTCTTTTCTGGGAAGAACTATTTGGTTCCGATTTTATATGGCTGGGTTTCAAGGAGGCAACCATTGGCCTCATCGCCTTGAGTATCGGAGGTTCTTTGCTGGGCCCAATTCTATTCCATCTGTTTCAAAACCGTTTTCCCGTCAGTAATCAAGCTCTTCCTCCGCAGCGTTTCAGCTTTCTCTATCTCGCAATCGGATTAACCAGCTATTTTTTTCTCGCAATCGTCGGCAGACAAATCGCGACCTTAACGGCTCTTACAGCGGCTGGATGGCGCATGGCGCTTATCGGACTTTGTCTCTTAATTTGGCAAAAATGGCAGGAAGACAAACGGTTGGTTTCTGTGGGTATCATCGTGCTGGCGTCTTGCAGCATCCCAACTCTGACTCTCGTCACCCAAGGCTTCCTAAGCTTCGGCGCCATCGCGGTCCTGACTGTCTACGGTTTTGTGGCAAGTTTCTTCCGGCCCCGATGGCAGGTACTCGTGGCAGGGCTATTGATTTCCTACCTTGGCATTTCCGTCTTCGTCACCTATATGCGGGACAGGACGGAGATCCGGAGCGCTGTTTGGGGAGGAAGCTCCCTGATGGAACGGACAGAAGCCATTTCTTTGTCCGCAAAGGGTTTCGAGTTTTTTAATCCGAGCGATGCTGAGCACCTGAACCGGATCGATGAGCGTCTGAACCAAAACTTCCTGGTCGGAGCATCCGTTAACTACTTTCAATCGGGATTCGCCAACTTCGCCCATGGAGATACTGTTTTTGACGCATTCCTGGCGCTTGTCCCCCGCATACTCTGGCCTGATAAGCCTGCAACAGCCGGCAGTGGTTCTTTAGTAAGCGACTACACCGGCTTCAGTTTCGCAGAAGGAACCAGCGTCGGTGTCGGACCCGTCATGGAGTTCTACATCAACTTCGGGAGTGCTGGAGTTTTCTTCGGCTTTCTGATCCTAGGTGTCCTGTTGGCTGTACTCGATTCGGCAGCCGGAGAAGCGCTTCACAACGAGGATGCGGTGCGTTTTGCCTACATGTATCTGCCCGGGATGTCTCTTGTTGACATTACGGGATCGCTTTCCGAAATGATCTCGAGCGCCGGCGCAGGCCTGGCGGCCGTGTGGATAGTCAATCGTTTTTTCTTGAGAAAATCCGAAGCAGAACCGATCCCCGCGAGACCACAGGCTTCTCGATAGAGGAAAACCCGCCTGAAAGGCTATGGTATACTTTCTTGCGAAAGAGGAGACGACCCATGCAGTGGAAAGAACGTAGGGTGCTTGTCACCGGTGGAGCTTCGTTTATCGGTTCGCATCTTGTGGATGCCCTCGTTGCCCGGAACGCTTCCGTCCGGGTAGTGGACGACCTCTCCAGCGGCTCAAAGGAAAACCTCAAACAGCATCTCAAATCCGGCGCCGTTGAATTCATTCAGGCGGACCTCCGGGAGGAGGCTGTGGCCCGACGCAGCACCAAAGGAATGCATGTGGTCTTTCACCTGGCGGCCGCGCACGGCGGCCGCGGTTACGTTGACCTTCATCAGGGGCCGTGTGCTGAGAATCTCCTGCTTGACGGCGTTGTTTTCGACGCTTGTCGGAAAGCAAGCGTCGAAAAAATTATCTACGCCTCCTCCGGCTGCGTCTATCCCAATCATATCCAATCCAATCCGAATCAAATCCTCTACTTGAAGGAAGAGTTGGTCGGTCCGCCGTACGATGCCGACAATCTGTACGGCTGGGCCAAGCTGATGGCCGAAATGTCGCTGCAAGCCTTCTATAAAGAGGAAGGCATCAAATCGGCCTCCTGCCGCTACTTCACCGTCTACGGGCCCCGCGGGATTGAGAATCACGCCGTCATCGCCATGATTGCCCGAGCCTTCGTGAAGCAGGATCCTTTCGTCGTCTGGGGAACAGGCAAGCAAATCCGGAACTGGACTTACATCAGCGATATCGTCTCCGGCACAATTTTAGCTGCCGAAAAAATCAACGACGGAACCGCCATCAACCTCGGGACAATGGAGCGGGTTTCCGTTCTGGAAGCCGTCCAGGAAGTCCTGCGCTACACGAAACATGACGCCCGACTCGAATTCCATCCGGAGATGCCGACCGGCCCCTACAACCGGGTGGCCGATAACAGCCTGGCGAAAAAACTGCTCGGGTGGGAACCCCAAGTCCGGTTTATGGACGGGCTTCACAAAACCATCGACTGGTACTTTTCAACGAAAGACCCTTCCCTTCTCAAAAAGGATTCCCTCGACCGGTTGTTCACCGAGCGAGGGGTGCAGATGTGATCCGAATACAGGCAGTGGGGTGAAACCTCTGCACATTGCTTTCTTTAATCGCGCTTTTTATCCGGAAGTCAGCGCCACCGGACAGCTTTTAACAGAGCTTGCGGAAGACCTGGCAAATAATTACGGGTGCCGTGTTTCGGTCGTCGCCGGAATGCCTCAGGGATCGATCTTCGCTCCGTGGTCCCCGCCCAAAAAATGGCATTTCGTCACCAAAGAAGAATTTGGAAAGATTACGATCTTCCGGGCTCGCGGATCTTCGTTCGCCAAAAGCGTCTTCGCCGGCAGGGTTTGCAACTACCTTACCTATTTCGGGTCGGCTTGCGTAGCAGCGTTCCGTCTCGAACAACCCGACGTGGTTATTGCCCTTACGGATCCTCCTGTTATCGGCCTAGCGGCGCTGATGGCGGCCAGGCGTTTCCGGGCGAAGCTGATCATTTCCTACCGGGACCTGTTTCCGGAGGTTGCCCGTCTTCTCAAAAACTTCCGAAACCCTTTCGTCGAAACCGTTCTGCATCAGGTCAACCGTATCCTGATCTCTCAAGCGGATCGAATCATCGCGCTGGGAGACGCCATGCAAAACCGTTTGGTGCATGAAAAGGGGGCCCCTCTTGAAAAGGTCTCGATCATTCCCGATTGGGCAGACGCATCCAACCTCACGCCGGGCCCAAAACAGAACCCTTTCTCGCGGGCTCAGCAATTGGAGAATAAGTTTGTCGTCATGCACTCCGGGAATATCGGCGCATCCCAGAACTTAGAGGTGTTGATCGAGGCCGCCGACCGGCTCAAGAAC
Organism: uncultured Planctomycetia bacterium; assembly: GCA_964373715.1. Lineage (GTDB taxonomy): Bacteria > Omnitrophota > Gorgyraeia > 1-14-0-20-64-10 > 1-14-0-20-64-10 > CAMTXI01. The sequence goes on from CAYJVR010000013.1 coordinate 29,260, forward strand.
ATACCGGACTTGGAGTTTATCCTTATCGGCGAAGGCCTCTCCAAACCCGCTCTTCAGTCCCGCGCAAAGGATCTGTCTCTTTCGAACGTCCGATTTCTGCCTTACCAACCCAAAGAGACGCTCCGGGACGTTTTCGCAACAGCGGACTGTTTTATCGTTTCACTCAAGACCGGGCTTTCCGGCTACATCATGCCGAGCAAACTTTACGGAATTCTCGCCGCAGGGCGGCCCTGCGTCGCCGCGGTGGAAGAAACCTGCGACGTCGCGCAAATCACCCGCCGGTACCAAAGCGGCCTCTTGGCCCGGCAACAGGATCCTGCCGATTGGGCCGAAAAGATCCTTTGCTTGTACAACAACAAACCCCTGGCGCAAAAAATGGGCTCTAACGCGGCTCTTGCATCGGAGAATTTCAGCCGGGCCCGTGGTGTGCAAGCCTACTACGACTTGTGCTGCAGCCTCTTATCCAAAAGTGGCTTTTACGGTATGATAGAAAAATCATGATGAACCGAAAGCAACACGCCTCCAAAGGTTTGCCGAAGGCTACGGTCATTCGGACCCCTAGAATATCGCTGCGCTGGTGCGCCGAGCTTCTGTTGGGCCTCACCGTGCACCGGCTGAACCTCCGCTACAAAGAAACCTTATTGGGATTCGGGTGGATTCTCCTGCAGCCGGTCAGCCTCACCATTATCTTCAACTACATCCGGAGAATCGCGCAAATCCCCGTTGAGAACGTTCCGTATCCTCTGTTTACCGCGACAGGCCTGATCAGCTGGACCCTCACTGCGCTGATTGTTTCCCAATCCGTCCAGTCGATCACCGGACACGCTACTTTGCTGAAAAGAATCTCCTTTCCTAAAATCATACTGCCCATGTCTGTTTTGACCGCATCTCTAGTCGACCTGGGCGTCATGACGCTTCTGCTGATCGGCCTTTTCTGGTACTACAAAATGGCGGTACCGGTAGGCGCCTTCCTGGTTGTCGTGCCTCTTTCGGTTCACCTTTGTTTTCTGCTGGGCTTAAGCTGCATTCTTTCACTTGTTGTAGTTTTTCTGAGAGACATTGGACACGCCTCAAGCGCGCTTCTACAGATCTGGTTTCTCGCCAGCCCTGTTTTCTATCCTTCCTCCATGGTCCCGAAAGAGTTTGCCCTGCTTTCGAAATGGAACCCGATGACCGGCCTGATTGAGGGGTACCGCTCCACGATTCTCTTCGGCCAACTACCGGAAATGAGTATTTTCGGGCCCGCCATGATCATCTCTTTTCTTGTTCTTGCAATTGGGCTTTTCCTCTTCGCAAAATTGGAAGGTAATTTGGCGGACCTGCTCTGATGGCACCCCGGCATTCCTCGGAGCTCATCCGGTTTTCAGGAGTCGGCAAGCGGTTTTCGCGCCTTCAAGGGGCCAAGCTCTTGTCCAACTGGGGATTCTGGCGCGATGAGCTGGGACCGAACTGGTTCATGGCGCTCGACGGCATTGATTTCTCCATCACCACCAAAGGCAAGCGGATCGCCTTGATCGGCGCGAACGGTTCCGGAAAAACCACCTTGCTCAAGATCATCGCCGGCGTTACGCAGCCGACTTACGGGACGGTCGTCGTCAATGGAAGGGTCGTCCCTTTACTCGAGCTTTTCGCAGGAATACAAACGGACCTGACAGGCCGGGAAAACATCTACCTGAACGGCATTGTGCTTGGCATGCGCCGTCATGAAATCGAGAGCAAGTTCGACGAGATCGTCGCGTTTTCCGGCGTATCAAAATTCATCGACATGCCGATGAAACATTACTCGCAGGGAATGATGATGCGCCTGAGCTTCAGCATTGCCAGCCACATCGACGCAGACATCATGCTTGTCGACGAAGTGTGGGGCGTTGGCGACGCCGAGTTCCGAAAAAAAAGCCTCGATCGTTTGGAGTTCCTCGCTAAGAAAGGACTGCTGATGTTTCTCGTCTCACACGACCTGGAGATGCTGCGCCGGATGGCGGATGAGGCATTCTGGCTTCAAAACGGAAAAATCATGCTGCACGGCCCCGTCCAAAAAGTGATCGATTGCTTTCTCCAAAAACCTCCGAGCGGGACCCCCGCCGCTTCATAGCTGCGGATGCGCTTCCTCCACGCGCCCGAGGAACCGGCTCCAAGCCAATAGGCGCCACGCCGATGTGAAGTGTTTAAATATCTCTCCGTGACTCCATCGGGAAGGTTGCCGTCTCAACGGCTCGGGCAAAAAACGGCCGAACGCAGCTTGAGCGTGTCCGTCGATCCCCTCCCGCAGTCCTTCGTATCCATTCAGCCTCCACAGCCAGCGCAGATTGTAGGCGAAGCCAATCTTTTTCCGATCGATGAACCATCTGGGCCAATCTCTTATTTGATCCTTCAAAAGCGCCTTGCCGCGGGTACCGTGGGTCAAGATCTCAAACGGCAGAGATCGCGCATAGGAAACCAGATCGCCATCCAGCAGAGGGCATCGCAGCTCTACGCCCCGCTCTGCCGATGCACGATCCGCTTTTGGGAAGGCGTGCCCAAGAAGCGATTCTCCCGCCATGCGGACGCCCCATTCGCTCATCCACGGCGGCAGGCCTTCGCAAGCCGGGGTTCCTTCCCTTTTCCAGGAGTTATACCAGTCCGCCGGCTTTCCATAACCGAGGAAAACCTCGTCCCCTCCGTCTCCGGTGATCAGGATTTTACTGTACTTGGAGGCTGCGGCGACCAATCGGTCGAGCAGGAAAAAAGAGGGCATTCCCAGAGGCTCATCCTGGAGATCCAGAGCCGCAAGGACCGAAGCCCCCAACCTGGAAAGGTCCGGGCGCACAATGGTCAGCCTCATTTTCAAGCGGCGGGCGGCATACCGGGCATACAGCTCATCGTTCGTGCCTGGTAAAAAAGACCCCAGCGTCAGCGCAAGCGGCTCCTTGCAACCTTTCTTCCGCCAAAGATCGGCTGCCAGAGAACAAATCACCGTGGAATCGATCCCCCCCGAAAGGAGCAAAGCCGGTCGGTGATTCGGATCCAGTCTTTTTTCAACGGCACCCGTAAGCAAAGTACGGATATTTTTCTGAACATCCGCCAACGGCTCCCCCTGATAGATCCGGGCGGACAAAGAACGGCATTCGAAAGACCCGACGATCCGTCCGTTCCAGTCCAACTCAATCAACCGGCCAGGCAAAACCGGCTCGGCCCCATCAAACAAAGTGGTGTGCGGCGGAACGAATTCTTTCTCCCAATAATCGGACAAAAGTTCCGGGCGGATTCGGACGGGCCTGCCTGAGGCAGCCGCCAGCGGCAACAGCGAGCTTCCGAAAAGGACCTTTTCAGAAAAACGCATCAGGAAAAGCGGCTTCTTGCCGACCGCGTCACGCAAAAGAAAGACTTTTCTGCGTCTCTCATCAACGATAACGATTGAAAACATTCCCTTCAACAGCCGAAAACCTTCCGTCCCCTTCTGAAGATAGACCGCCATAATCACCTCAGTGTCAGAACTGGTCTTGAAGGGGTACTCGGGCAACAGGCGCCTCAGTTCGGCATGGTTATAAATCTCTCCGTTAAAAGCAACAGCAACCTGGAACTCCGGCGAATAGAATGGCTGGGCAGCCCTTAAATCTTGGTCGATGATGGCCAGCCGGGCGTGGAGCAAATGGACATTTCGATCGGAGCTGGACCAGACCTTGTGAGAATCGGGCCCCCGCCTGCGCAGACGGGGCAGTCCTTTCAACAGATCATCTGCCCCTGCCGATGCGCCGATACAGCCCATAAATCCGCACATATCAGCTGCTCCCGGGCTGGTGGAGGTTTGCTGTTTCCTTCCCGTAACGGGTAACCCAATTTTCAAAATCGGTCACCGCATCGGCCCAACTCCGCTTACAAGGCGATGCAGCAATCGCCAAAGCGGCATCGGCCAATTCCTGCCGATAGCGGTCGAGCTGGATCAAGCGATCCACAAAAGTTTTTGGATCCCGCGCTGGAAGGATCCACCCTGTCTTTCCTTCCTCCAGCAGATCCGCCGCACCGCTGTTTGGAGTCGCCAACACCGGCACTCCGCAAGTGACTGCCTGCGCCAATACCCGTGGATACCCCTCCTCCAGAGAAGGGAATAAGAAGATATCCGCCCAAGCGTACATTTGGGGCAACTCTTGTTGGGGTTTCTTTCCGGCTAATTCCGCCGCCGGAATCTTTCCGCGCAGAAAACGAGCCGCCTCGGCCGTGAGGGGCCCGACAAGCCGGAATTGAAATCTTCCCGAACCGGAGAGAGCCTCGATAATCTGTACAAGGTCCCAAAGCCCTTTGCGGAAAGAAAGCGTCCCAACAAAAAGAACGTGCAGCGGCTGGCCGGAAAGTATCCGCCGGCGCCTCTCTTCGACAACATCGGGCAAAAGCTGGAAACCGGCTGCCGGAATTGCCGATGGAATGAGATGGACTTTCTCGGAAGAAACCCCGCATTCCAAAAAAGTGCGCCGGGCCACAGAAGAAATAACGCGGATATGATCTGCCAAAGCATATTCCCTTTCCTCCCGATCCACGATCCAACGGCTCGGTTTGGAAATTATCTGTCCGACCCTCTTCTCTTCTTCCTCAAGAATCGACAGCTGTCGGCGGATGTGCACGGACCCCCTCACCAAAAGGATCAAATAGGAGTGTTTGAGCGAGGATAGAATCTCCTCGGAAACCCCGCTCCAGCAGTGGACAAAATCCCAGGGTCTCCCCTTCAATCGGCTTAAAGCCCATCGGCCAAACCATCGATTCCAAACAGGCTCTGCGTACGGAAACCCGAGGTACCGGTTCAGCCAAAGGTTGACCCTCACGAGAACACCGTGAATCCACAGGCTCTCCACTTGGACCCCGCTAAGCCCGCATCGCCGGACAGCCCACACTGGGTAATTCGTCATCAACGTTACCTTGTGGCCTTTATCAGAAAAAGCCTGCGCGAGATCAAAAGCGTGAAATCGTCCGTGAACAATGATAGCAATCCTCATGAAATTCCAAGAATAAAACGCAGACGGTCTTTGTAGGTATTCCGTCCGTCCAGAATTATCCGCTGGGCCGCTTTTCCCAATCGATGCCGCTCCTCGTCGCGATCCAGAAGCCAACGGAGTTTTTCGACCATTTCTGACTGGTTTTTGAAATAGCTGACCGTCCGTCCATCCTCTCCGAAAATATCTCTATGCTCCGACGTGTCTTCGGCAAGCATGCAGGCGCCGACAGCCGGGATTTCAAACGTCCGCATCGCGTGACCGTCCCGATTGGCCCGGCGGACGAGACATAACGCTGTTTTCGCCTGACCCAACGCTTGCCGTAAGATTCGGGAATCGGCCAATCCTCTCCCATGAGGACGGGTTTCCGGGTAGCGCTCCCAATATCCACCGTAGAGCGCCAAGCGGAATTTTCCCCGAATCAACGCAGTAATGTATGGCACCCGGTCGGCGTCCGCTCCGCCGGCAAATAGGATATCGGAAGAAAGCTTCTCTTTTTCTCCCGCAGGAGGTTCCTCCGGGTAAAAAAGATTGGGGTCGTAACCGAATGGAAGATACTCGACCGACCTGCATCCTTGCCGGGAAAGATCATCCAAGTTTGACCGACGGACGGAGAACACATGATCGTAGCTCTTCAACGCCTCAAAAAACCACGCCGTCCGAAAATGAGGGTTCCACGGATCGTCCGTCAAGTAATTCAACCGTTTCACTCCGATCTGTCCGATTGTTTTGAGCGCTTCGTCATCCAGCGGGGCTATCCCCGTGGAGAGCAACCACCGGGGCGGATCCTTACGGCAATCCTCCGTCACCTGTTTGCTGAATTCCCTAAGCCGTAACGGACGCTGCCCGCCAAACTTCCGATAAACAGCATTTATCAACCTTGGCGCCTGAAAAGCTTTTTGCACGTCAAAGAAGTCAACCTTCAGGTTTAATTCTTTTGCAGCCTTGAGAAAACTCTGGCCGATGTTGGTTCCTCCCTGCGCGCCGATAAGCACTAGGCGGCCGGAGGGTGAGAATCCCATTAATTCTTCCCGCCGCAGAGTAACCCCTGCAGGAGATCGGCTCTTTTGACGCTAATCGGATGCATGGCTTCCTGTCACAGTTTGAAAAGCCCGCGCAACCCCCTCCGCCGCTTTCACCATAGAGTAACCGCTCACTTTCTCGCGACATTTGTGCCGTATATGTGGATCCCCAATCAAATTCTCCGCTCTCCGAAAAGCTTCCATTAAACTCCGGGCGTTTCCCGCTTCGGCAACTTCTCCTGTCACCCCGGGATCCACTAAATCAGGGACACAGCCAACAGCATCCGACACAACGCAGGGCAACCCATGACACAGGGCTTCGTTGACCACCAATCCCCATGTTTCCGAACTGACGCTGGGCAGCGCCAGCAGATCGGCCGCATGATAATACCCGCTCAAACTCATCTGATTCTGAAATCCGACGAAGACTGCCTTAACCAACGGGGTCTCTTGAGCAATCCGTTTTAAATCTTCTCTCAAAACCCCGTCACCCAAAAAAACAACGACGCTTCTTTCCCTCAATTCAGAAGGAAATCTTTTAACAGCTTTTAGGATAAGCCGCGGCGCTTTTCTCTCAATGAGTTTACCCGAAAAGAGAAACAGTTTCTGCCGGCTTGTAACCCCCATCTCTCCCCGGAAACGTTCCCGCATCGCCGCGCGAGATTCTTCCGAAAATTGAAAGGGCGCCGTCTCGACTCCATAAGGGGATGAAAAAAGTTTCTCATCCGACACTCCGAGGCGCTTAAAGTGCAGATGGGATAGTTGCCCGATATAAAGAAGCGCCGCACACCTGCCGTAGAGCCGTCTCAAAAAAATGTCGCGCGCCCAATTCTTCGCCGGGTTTTTCCCCCGAGTGTGGTCGGTTGTTTCCGAACGGAAAAGAATGGGATATCCGGTTTTTAAGGCTTCGGCAAAAGCCGCCCTGTGAAAACGGGGGCTGTAACCTAGGATCATCACTGCTTTCGGTGAAATTTTCTTCAGAACAGCTCCGATACCATTTGACGAAACTTCTTCCGGCGAACACGCTCCGCCTTCGGAAACACGGGAGAGAAAAACTGACGCATACCCGGACAGCAGGTCCGTGTCCCAGCGAAAATCCACACCGAAACCTTGATCCCTGTAGCCTGCCACACTGAAATCCGATCCGTAAATCGCCGTCACCGGAATACGAAACTTCTGCTGAAGCAGGCGGTAGATAGGGGCATGGTACTGAATCGGATGGGTGGAGATAACAACCAGGGACATCTTACGTCAGGACCCTGGAGAGCTTGCCTCTCGCTTCAGATGGACACAAAAGAAGGACTCCCCACACCCCTTGCTTGTCTGGAAATGTTTTGGTGAGGTTCTTAACCCAGCTGTGATCCTCGACTCGATACGCCTGATAATCGTGCTCCCCGATAAGATCACAGATAGCCCGGTCTTTATCCGGCGTGTGCGATTCCATCAAGAAAATCGGCCGCTTCTCCTGAACACATCTGCTGCACCCTTTCAGAGCCAGAGTACCTCCTCCTTCAATATCCATCTTGATGAAATCGGGTCCCTTCCGGGAAGTTCCCCCGAAAGAGAAATCATCCAGCGTGGAAGAACGAACGATCACCTTTCTCGGAGAAACGGAGACCCCAGCAGCAGCCCAATCAGCGTGAAGGGACGATATGTGATGGTGCCCGCCTAAAAAAAATTCCGTAGTGCCGCTCTTATCCGAACAGGCAAGCTCAACCATCTCAACATTCCCCGCATCGTTTAGACTGATATTTTCTCTCAGCCGGCCCGCTATTTCCGGAGAAGGCTCAAAAGCATAGATGATCCCACGACCTCGAAGAAGTTTTGAAAACCAAAGGGAGTAAATGCCCAGATTAGCGCCTACATCGCAAACCACCATCTCCCCCTTTAGGAACCCACCATTCACAAAAACCTTGGAGAGAATCTCGAAATTACTCAACTCCCACAACCCAAGAATCGCATGAAAGTTGATGGGACGGTCGTACCGCATCTTAAAACCGCGTAGAGGCCCGAAGAATGCTTTGTAGATTTCCCCTTCTTTATAGAAAAACCCAGCAATTTTCTTAAAAAAGCGGAATTGTACTGGGCATGCCGAATTTTGTTGTAGAAATCACCCATGTGCTTGCATATCCTCCATAATCTCCAGCGCAGGAGCAAATTGTTTCTCGTAGTTCCATTCCTTCAAAAGTCGTCGCCTGCCTTTCTGGCCCATTTCAAACCGTTCTCGCGGATGATCAATGAACCATTGAATGGCCTCGGCAATGCTTTTTGGATCTTCCGGCCGGCAAGAAACAGCGCACCCTGCATCGACAAAAGTATTGTTCCAGTCCGGGCGGTCCGTTACCAGAATGGCCAACCCGCGAGCCAGGTATTCGAAGACTTTGTTCGAAGCCCCGACACTGGAATCCATATTCGGGTCGTCCTCCTCCGTTTGGACAACGGAGATCCCAACATCTGATTCGTCCGAAACGGCGAGTTTCCTGCTTTGAGATACCACTCCCAATAGATGCAGATTCTTTTCCACCCCGAGCCGCTGAGCCACTTCTTCTAAGCGGGCCGAATAACCGACGTGGCCCGTCGTCTCATAGCCAATCACCGTCAGTTCTACCTTTCCATTCAACAGCGCCATTGCTTCGACAAATGTCTGCGGCAAACGCTTTGGGTTAATTGAACCGTGGTACAGCAGACGAAGTTTTTCATTAACGGCAAATAACCTTTGTCTCCCGATTTCGTCAAGAGCCGGACAGTTCCAGATGCACAGTAAGCCGGCCGTTCGTCCGGTCTCCACAGAGAACCTGCGCAGCCTCTCCTCATTCGGAAGTATGCAGCAAACCGCCCGAAGCACCATCCAGCGGCGCGTCCATCGGAGGAATCGATTCAACTCGCCCGAACAAGGAGAATCGTGCTCGTGGTATATCACACCCGTCCCCAGCAGAAGGTGAACCAACAAAGCGGCCGGACAGGAGAGCGGGTCCGACGCATAAATCCACGCGGGCCTTAGACGAAGAGCTCTCCAAAACATCCATAGGCAGAAGAAAAAATACTGGGGTTTCTGCCGCCATCCCGGCGGGCAAAATCGCATCCTGCTGACGACAATAGCTGGATCTGGAGGAAACTCGATTTCATTTCCAGAAAAAGCCTCTGTGCCGAGAAAATAAATGCGCCAGCCCCGCTGAGCCAAAATGCGGGAGCTGTGCTCCAGGGGAGGGTACCCACTCGGATTGGTGTACTGAACATAAAAAATCCTCGCTCCGGATTTATCCACTGCAGTAGGCACCGATCTTACCTCATTCCGCTGCGGTCTGGGAGTGCTACCCCCGCATTTCCACCCATCAGTTTTTCGTACAACTCCTTCATCTCATCCGCGACGGCTCTCATCCTCCGGGGCGGTTGGATATTTCCCTTCAGCAAGCGTAGGATCTCCGGATTCCGGCAGATTTCTTCCAATTTTTCGTTCCACGCCCGCTCGGAGCCGGCCTCCACCAAAATACCGTCTACGCCGTCCCGAACCAGCTCCGCAATCCCACCCAACCGGGAGCCGATCACAGGGACGCCTGCGGCAAAAGCCTCTAAAACCACCAACGGCCCGGTCTCAAGCCCCGTGGATGGAACCGCCAGAAGATCGTAGGAACGAAGTTGCTGCACGAGCAACTCCGGCGATATCGGTTCCAGAAAACGGATCCTCCGATCCGACCCGGCCATCTCACGCAAGCCGCCGGCATAACTCTCCTCTCCTTCCTGTAAAATCCCATAGACATCGAGAAAAACAGGCATTTGAGGACTTTGACGTAAAGCTTTAATCAACACCGGCAGTCCTTTTGCCGATTGCAAACGGCCGAAAAAAGCTATGCGGAGTTTTCCTCCGGCGTTTGAACCGGCGCTGCTCGACTGGACAGAAGTATCGCTTATTTCTGTTTGAGTCAACCCCTGCCTGGAGAGCAGGATCTTACTTTCCGGAACACCGTTCAAAATCAAAAGAGCTTTCACCCATCCGGAAACCGCTACAACGTGGTCGGATTCCCGCAGGAGACGGCGGACGGCTTCATGGGCAAGCCCAACCAAATGCCTCATCCGGAAACCGGTCCAAAAACCGCCGGACAACCCCCCTCGTCCAGCCGCATCGCCGAGTAAGGCTGGCACAGAACCAAGCCCGACGGCGGCCCACAACGGCACCCCCTTGCCGTGCAGAGCACAGCGGGTGCACAAACCGGCATCCAGCTTTCCATCGCACGCCTCCTTACCCCATCGCATCAGCGTGCCCCGCTGACAACTGATCGCCGGCGTATGATACGTAAAAACAACCTTCGCTTTCCGTTTTTTGGCCTCTTCTATAATCAGCAAAGAGACCCCCCGGGTAAACGCGTGCAGATGAACGATGTCGGGCTTTTCCTTTTCCAAAATTCCGGCGAACTGTTCCGCCGATCGAGAATCGCCGCCTCCGTAGAGTTCGGTCAGGTTCCCTAAAGTATCGGATACTGCGTAGCGTCTAACCGAAATCTCTTTATGAATATACGCCTCTTCCCTGTTTCCGGGAGCAGCAATAGCCACCTGAACGCCCCTTCGCAGAAGCTCACGCGCCAACGCCTCCACATAGACCTCCGTACCACCGGCAGGGTCAGGATAAAAACCGTAGGGAACGTGTAAAACTTTCATGTCGAGCCTTCGCTCACCCCTTTTCGGACGACAAGCCCCCTAATTCTTCTCCACAGCCACCCGAGCCGGCATGCCGCCGGAAAACCTACGGTCTTGCTGACGCAAAACCAGACCAAAGAGTGTCTCGCAGCATAGCCCGGCTGAAGCTTCTCGATCGCATCGCAGGCCTTATGAAAAACTTCCCTGTCTTCTGAAAAGCTGGCTCGGGCAATCCAATCATACGTACGCAGCAAAACCTTTTCCCTCTCTACATCTATCCCACCATGACCCCGCCACCATTCTTCTGCCCGGGAAACATTGGCCAGACAATATTTGCGGAAGGTTTTTGCATTGTTTGTTGATAAAGAACCTTTCCTATGCACCCGATAGTAGGCCATAATCCCAGGACAGTAAACGAACCTTGCTCCATGAAAAACACAGTTTAGAGCAAAGTGAGCATCCTCGATGACCGGGAAATCTTCCGGCCAATAGCCGGCTTTCTCCACAACACTACGCCTGAACAGGTAGGCTGCCGGCGGACACCAAAAATCGTCCAGCATCGCAATCTCCGGCCGGCCTTGAATCTGAGTGTGAATCTCCTCCCCTTCCTGATATCCGCCCCCGGCTAGAGGTTCCAGCTTTATCCAATCTCCATAAGCGACATCCGCGCTTTCCCGCTCGAGCGCTTCCATTTGCGCTGAAATTTTCCCCTTCCCAAGCAAATCGTCCGAATCGAGATACTGAATAAATTCTCCCGACGCTAAGCGGGTCCCTTCGTTCCGGGCGCGGCTGGGTCCCCCGCGTTCGATGCGTACCAGACGGACGGTGGGAAATTGCTGCCGCACAATCTCTGCTGACCGGTCCGTGGAACCGTCGTCGATGACGATCACCTCCATCTCCCGAAAATCTTGGCTGAAAACGTTTCCGAGCGTTTCGCCAATCCATCTTTCCGAATTGAACATCGGGACAACCACGGAAACTCGAGGAGGGGTCATCTTGATATTCCCATCCGAACAACAGGGGCGCCGAAAACCGGCTTTAGGAAAACGGGGCGGGACAGCGGATACTCTCGGTAAATCACGGGAAGCCTGGCATATCCATCTGCGGATTGACTTCCGGACAAGGTTCCAGAATCTCCTTTCGGACTCTACGCAACCTGCTTCATTTAAATGACTTACTTCTGTCTTTAAGCATACCCGATTCCTGCGCAAATCGCCAAAAATTCAGCCGGGAGTCTTGGATTATTGGCGGAGAAAACCGGCTACCTCTGTTTCATTGCAACAAGCGTGTCGGACCCCTGAGTAACGATCCCCGTTAGACACATCCCGTTTCTGCAAAAACTCGATAAGCGCCAAATCTTATAACCAAACGTCCGGAGCGCTTCTTGGGATTCGCCGGCATGCCCTTTAGGCCTCCTTTCCTCCCCCCAATCGGTGAACTCAAAAAAAACGATGGGAGCCCGCTCGGACGAAAATAACTTCTGTGCTCCCCTAAAGACCGGTGCTTCGTAACCTTCGACATCCACCTTGACAATATCCACGTGACCAAGATTATGCTTGAGAATAAGGGCGTCTAGTGTCGTCGACGGAGTACGGATCGGCCGGCTGCTGAACTGCGGAGCGAGAGACCCCATTCCGAAATGGTCCGTGGGCGCTTCGTAGAAATCAATACCCTGATTTTCTCGATCAGCAACCACGCAATTTTCCAGAATTACGTTGCGTAGGTTATTTGCTCGGACGTTGGCCGTAAGATAGCGGCCCATCGTCGGGGAACCCTCAATGGCCAGAACGGTGCCCCTGTCTCCAGCGAATGTAGAAATCGGCAGGGTAAATGTGCCAATGTTGGCCCCTACGTCTACCACCACAGAATCGGGCTTCAAGAGACTGCGCATCTTATAGAGCAGCTTGGGCTCATAAACTCCATCTACAAGCAACGAAAACCCAATCGGCTCCTTCAAGCTGGGAACCGTGTAAATACATCCAAACTTATCCCGGATAAGAACGTCCCTCATGGACAGCTGGCGCCGCATCAACAGTCTTGCTAGACGCCACTTGCCGGGTGTTCCAGCAGGCAATGTCCGCAGCAACCTAAGCCAAGCAGATGCAAAGCGATCGTTGTTCCGTGAACATGTCTCCATGGAAACCCATCTTACGCCTCGGAAAGGATCCGAGTCCACCCCGGAATCGGACGTTCCGTCGACTCAAGTGTCTCTCCGATTCGCGCCTCACTCGAAACTCCCCCGAAATTTTTTAAAATCACATTCAGACAGTTCTCCCCCTAAATCTTGGGATATACTTGCTTTGTGAATCTTCTGGAACGGCAGTGTGTACGCTTACGGCATCACCCGGCCCTAAAAAAAGCCTCCTTTTGGGGTATCATCCGCCCCTTCTATAACATCGCCGTAGAATGTATCTCCACTAGAAACGGCCTCGAAAGGATAATCAACGGCACAGACCCCCTGCGAATTTCCCCTCGGTGGCGGGGAATCCAAGAAATCTATGAACCCTCCGTTTGGAAACACTGCATGAGTAATGTGGCTGAAAAAGATGTGGTTGTCGATGTGGGCGCTTTCATCGGACTGTATACGATCGCTCTAGCCAAACGGGTAGGCCCTGAAGGTTCGGTTGTCGCTTTCGAACCCGACCCGGCAAGCTTTAAATGGCTCCAACGGCATATCACGCTAAACCGCGTTCAGGACAGAGTGAGGCTTATTCGTGCAGCCGTGGGAGACCATGCGGGGAAAACCAGTTTTGTCGAAGGGATGGATTCTCAATCTCATGTAACAAGAGAAACCCAAGCGAACGGACAACAGGTGAGCATCACAACCCTGGACGAAGAATTCCCGGCCCAGCGCGTCAATTTGCTTAAGGTGGATGTTGAAGGCTTTGAAGAAAAAGTTCTCGCAGGCGGAATCCGACTGCTTAAGGATTCCGCCCGTTGTCCATTTATCATTTACATCGAGGTCCATCCTTTCGCATGGAAAGAGGTCGGGACAACCAGCGAGTCTCTCCTCAAATTGCTCAAGGAGTGCAATTACGGGGTTTTCAACTGGGCGGGACAATCTGTGGAAAAGATCTCTTCTTATGGAGAGATTATCGCCTACAAAAACTCCGGGGGCCGGAAGCTCCATCAGCCATCCGGCTAGTTTTCGGCTGCCTCCGATTCGCACCGCTCTCGAAACTCCTCCTCAAATCTGCTAGAATCACACCGGGCAGACCGTGGAATACGCTGATCTCCTCAATAAGGCTGCATGGAAAAATCCGGGCATCGTTTCCGACTATACCGGCGCGTCGGAGCTTCAGAATCCAGAAGTGATGGTTTTAATCCGCCACCGGGATGAGCTGCTGGGCAAGCGGATTCTGGACATCGGATGCGGAGCAGGGCGGACAACGACTCTGTTGCGGCATATCGCCGGCCGCTATACGGGCATCGATTATTCCGAGGAGATGATCCGGGTTTGTCGGGAACGCTTCCCTCAGGAGACGTTCATCCGATGTGACGTCAGGAGCTTGACGCCTTTCAGCGACGGGGCCTTCGATGTCGCATTCTTTTCGTTCAATGGTTTGGATTATGTCCCTCCTGAAGGAAGGCTGGCCGGGCTCCGCGAAATCCACCGTGTGCTGAAAGAACACGGGCTCTTTGTCTTTTCATCGCACAACAGAAACTATCGGCACATTTCCCGCAACCCACAACTCTGTCTCTGCCTTAACCCATTTACCCAGATTAAAAACGCCTTTTGTTTTTTGAAATGCGTGTTCCGCCACGCGCGAAACAAAAAAAAGGAGCTTTCCCTACCGGAATATGCTGTACTCAATGATCCGGCTCACGACTACGCGCTGTTGACCTATTACATTGAAAAAAAAGCTCAGATCGCGCAGGCCAGACAAGACGGTTTCGAGATCATCGACATGTACGACACGCAAGGCAACCGCTTGAATGCGGAATCCGGCGATTCCAATTCTCCCTGGATCTATTATGTGGCAAGGAAAGTGAGCTAGTTTCCTGAGCCCTCCTTCGATGCGAGTGGCTGTCATCCCCCTCACAGAACTCTCGGGTTCCGGGCAGCAGCGCTGGTGTAAAATCCAAACTGCCAATCCGAAGCTGATGGGCCCCTGCTTTCGGCCGGAATTGTTCGCCGCCGTCGGGCAAAGTTACCGTGACGTTCAAGTGGCGGTTGTTTCTGACAACGAGCAGCCGCAGGCTTTCCTGCCGTTCCTTAAGGACCGGCGTTTTAAAATCGCCGAACCTGTCCCTCTGTGCGATTACCAAGCCGTTATCAGCGCCCCATCAAATGGCTGGGACATCCGGGAAATCCTTCGAAAAGCGGGCCTGATTGCTTGGGATCTCCATCATCTGGCGAACCCTGAGAATATCCGTCTGACAGAAATCCAGGGATCCCCCATCCAATTCGACGTCTCACGGCGGATCAACCTGTCCTCCGGCATTGAGAATTACCTTTCCGAACTGAAACAACGGAACACCCGCTTCCGGCATTTAACAGACAGGCGGCGGGAAATCGAACGGGACGTCGGGCCGGTTCGTTTCGTTCCCTACTGCGATGATCCAACCGCTCTTCAGCGTATACTCGATTGGAGAAGTCAGCGTTTCAGCTCGGGGGGGTCTTTCCCCAACCAAGTGAGGGATGTCCTTGATCGCTTGGTTGGACGCCTGGATGGCTCCTTCTCCGGAATTGTCTCTGGGCTGTACGCGGGCGACGTCCTCGCGGCAGCCCATTTCGGACTCCGCTGCCAGGGAATCCTGTACTATTGGTTTCCCGCATTTAACCCGGCGTTTTCAAAATACAGCCCCGGATCGCACCTGCTTTACGAGCTCATCTCAAACCTCGCGGCCCTGGATTGCCATATCCTGGACATGGGCCCCGGAGGCGAGTCCTACAAGAAAAACTTTTCCAACGACACGGTCCCCTACGCCTACGGAAGCATCGAACTACCCTCTCTCGTGGCCTCAGCCCGGGCCTTTCGCCGCCGCTTACGGACAACCCTCCACTCCAATAAACGGTTGTACAATGGACTGCATCCGCTTGTGCGAATGGCTAAAAAACTCGGAGGGTTTCGCCGCTCATGATTCGATCGCTGAAAAACCGGCTCGGGTTTCATCCTCGAGCGATCCTAGACTCTTTACTCACCTACCCTCGTTTTCTCGGAAAGATCAAACCCCGCCTATTGGCCGCCACCGAAGCGGAAGCCCTGGCCTACTATCAGGTGTTGACCAAAGGTTGGGAAACGGCTTTTCTGCGCGCGCCGATTGGGCGCCGTCTGCTGGTGTTGGCCGCCCACCCCGATGATGAATCCATCGGCGCGGGCGGTCTGCTTTTGGCTCACCGCGGAAAATGCGAGATTCACCTGGTCAACCTCTTCAACGGGGAAGGCGGCGGCCGGTTGGGGCAAGAAAAACCGGCCGATACTCCTGAATACCGAGCCGCTCTCGCGTCGGAGCGGCGGAAAGAATTCGAAGAGGCGGCCCGGCGAATCGGCGCCGCTTCGTTACGGTATCTGAACCTGGTCGACGGCCAGACCCTGCCGAACGAGAACGACGCCTTGCGGCTAAAAGATCTCGTCTCTTCCGTCCGGCCGGACGTCGTGCTCCTTCCTTGGTATCTTGACAATCAACGGGACCATCGGGTAACCAATATCCTCTACGCCTGGGGATGCCGCGACCTGAACTGCCAGATCCTGGGCTTTGAGCTGTGGACTCCGCTCCATCCCAACGCTGTATTTGACATAACGGACTGGATCGACGAGAAAGCGCGCCTGATCGGGCTCTATAGGACGCAGAACGAGTCTATCGATTACGCCGGCTACGCCAAAGGCTTGGCGGCCTTTCGGGCATTTCTCTGCCCGATCCGTCCCGGCCGGGACGGCGCCGCCGAGGCTTTTTTCTCTTTACCGAACCGGGAGTACTGCGATCTGGTCCTCTCTCTATACGGACCGCCGGGCCGTTTAAACCCGGTTATGCGGCCTCTGCTCGGATTCACACACCGGGAACCTTAGAACCCATCCCTGCGGGCGCTCGCGATTACACTGACGAAACACCCTTGATGAGACCGCTTCCAACAAGCAGAAAGAGATAGCCGCCGGCTTATCGGAAGCTCTCGCACATTAGTGCCATTTCTTTGAAAAAACGCCGGAATGCAGTTCTCAGGCCGATCCTCCGCGTGAACACCCGGTAAACATAACGAATCCCCTCGGAACCGTAGCGGCGGACCGCGAGCCGTCCGAAGCTGTCCTTGGGATCAACCATTCTCCATCCCTGGAAAGAAGGGGCAAACTGCACGTTAAGAACCGGGATCTCCAGGTCGCCTCCGTAGAGCCGATAAAGGATCGCGGCGCGGTGTTGCCCATCACGAATGCACGGTTCATCCCCAAAAGTGACTATCCAACCTACAGCAGGGTAGCCTTTGTCGGCGATGTTTTTCTCAAGATCGCGCAGGTTCTCCAGCGTGTGCCTTGTGGCGCCAAACCGATTCATGTAATCCTGATAAAAAACCTCCTCCCCCTGTAAAGCCCGGAACACGGCACTTTCAGGAATGGGCTTGAAGCGCCAACGCCGGTACGGATTCTCCGTCCCGAAGACGATACGCAGGTCCCCCAACCGAACTTTCTGCTCCTGAATGCGGACCATCTTGGGCACCAGGTAAGCCACGTTGCAGAGAAAGCTTTTATCCAACAAGCGGCCGTTGAGCCCGATCCGTTCCAATAAGCGGAGAAGCGCTCGATGGAACGTTCCCTCAAGGGCCAAGAAATCCCTGACGGTGAAATCCAAGCGCAGATTTCTCAAGTGAATGTGGATGCTTTCGCCGATGTTGTCTTCGATCTGAAGGGTTTCCGACAGAAGATCGGGAGAAGGGCGGACTTTCCCGCAACAAAGCTTCAGAACGCCTGGATTCACGGGAACGTCATCTCCTTAGTAGTCTGAAAAAGTGAGGTACCGTTGATACATCTGTTCGGCTTGTCTTTCCAGAAGAAGCCGGAGGGCCTGGCCTGAAAATCTGAAGAGGAGCAAGGTCAATCCTTCAAGTAATTTTTCCCGTGAACATTGGCCGACCAAATATTCCATTCGAGCGGCATAGCGGTTCGAGACGAATCTCTTGTCGAAGATGGCGTGGCCGCAAAGGTGAACAACCTCGTCTTCCGCAGAGGGTTGGTAAACCCACGGCTTCTCAACCTGTATTCGGCGCTCAAACATCCAGGATTGGAGTTTTTCGTTTGCCGGGATGAACTGCCCCTCATCGAGGCTTCGGTAACACAACATCTGGACAATGTCGAACTGGACGTCCATCTCTTGGTTCATAAAATGATGGTGCGGCTTGGCATTGTATAGGTAGAGTGACGACTGATCGCCCGGATGATACCGGTATCCGAGGGAAATCAACGCGGCCTTAACGGCGGAAATTGCCGACGGCTCCACAAGCACATCAATATCGGCGGAGCAGGAACAGCCATACGGGATGAGATCGAAGTTTCGGAGTGTGACAAATCTGGGAGCACATGCCTTGAGCGTCGCGAATGTCTCAACGATCAGGCCGTCATGGCCCTTGGTCATGCGGCATCCCTTTGGCATGGCGCAGCTTGACTCCGGCAACGAGCACTGTTTCCGCAAACTCGGCAAATTCTTCAAGACTCATGTCAATCCGCCAAACCGGGGTCTGAAGATGGACGATTTCTGATTCCCCGTCGATAGAGAGATTCGCTTCGATGTCGAGACCCCCGACGGGGTTGTCAGCGAATTTTGCCTGCCCTAATATTTGGGTGACAATGCCCATCAAAATCGTTCCTTTCTGCGCTGTGTCTACAGCTAGACTAATACGGTGTCGCCCATTTTGCAAGGAAGCTCCGCGCTCCATGGCTTTTGCGACGAAACCGGGCTCTGAAAAGAACCTTCGTTGAAAAAGGCTGTGCTATGAGACTGGTTTTTGTTTAGGATAGCATGCATGAGTGAGCTCTGCCCTCTCTGCCGGTCGGACCGCATTTCGAAGCTGGTTCAGCGGAAAGATAGACGATGGATCTGCCGATGCGCGCACTGCAGTCATTGTTTCATTCCTCTCTCCGAAGACACCCGCTGGCTAAAAGAAATCTACGACTCCTACTCCGCCCGATCCATAGGCAAAGAAGAGGAGGCCCGCCAAACCAAAGAAGCATGGTTTAAAGACCCGCAAGAATATTTCCAGATTGGACTTCGCTGGCTGAAACAGGCGCGGAGATTGAATGGCTTGCGCATTCTGGAAATAGGCTGCGGCCCAGGCCTTTTCCTCGCCGCGCTCCGAGAAGAAGGCGCCGATGTTCTCGGAATTGACGGCAGCTTACTCGCGGTATCGCGGGCCAAAAAATGGTTCGGCTTGGAAGTGCAGCTCGGCCAAATCGAGACGCTGGTTCCCCGGCTTCCAAAGAACAGCTGCGACGTTGTTGTCATGTTCGAAACCGTCGAGCATCTCGTTGATCCGATCGGGGTTTTGCGTCAAATTAATTCCCTGCTTGTAGACAAAGGGCTGCTGCTCGTTTCAACACCCGACTTCTCAGCCTATTGGTCCCAAAAAACGGGCTACTCCGATCTTTCCGTTCGTTTCGAGCACATCCACTTTTTTGAGCTGAATACACTAGCCCAAGCTCTCCAGAAATCGGGCTTTAACGTGATCGCCCACCTCCCCTGCGGGAAAGAGATCCCTCTGGCAGAACGGGTCGCACTGAGAAGCGGCTTGCGCCCAGTCATCGGCCGCATCTGGTCCATCGTCCGGAAAATCCCTTTTCTCCGGGCTTTGCCCCGTTTGGCCTACCGACGGGCCAATATTCTGACAAGCTCGCTCGGTCTTGATCGGGATTCGACCCTCGGCCTGTTCGTTGTTGCTGAAAAACCTGGAGCGGTTTCTCTTCCGAAAACATAGCGTTGGCCCGAAACCAGTCCTGTCTGGAAGGGTGCTTTCGATTATGTTACGATAATGGTTCCTGCGGCGGCTAGCTCAGTTTGGAACCGTTCTCCAGCAACAAAAGGTTTAGCGATTAAGAACCTCCATAATATAATGCGCTTGTTAGTGTGATGGGGGTTCCTTTATGAAAACCCTGGAAAGAAATCAGGCCCGCAAACTCCGGAGCCTAGGCTGGTCCATAGGAGCCATATCCAAGCATATCAACTGCTCGAAAAACTCAGCCAGCAGATGGGTAAGAGATATCCCTCTAACCGCCACCCAAATAAAGAGGCTGGAATCAAATCAAGAACGTGGTCGCGCACTGGCGGCCATGCACCCCAACAGTCCAAAAGCGGTTTGGACGAAAATTCGCGACAGCATTACAGAAGCAGCAGCGAGAGACGTCCGCGGGCAGCCTTCCTTGTATATCCTCAAAGTGGTAGGGGCTGGATTGTACTGGGCTGAAGGTTATAAAGCCGGAAGAAATATGGTGAACTTCAGCAATTCGGATCCTTCTATGATTAAGCTGATGATGCTATTCTTTAGAAGAGTGTGCGGGGTTCCCTCCTCAAAATTTCGAGGGGTTGTTCATATCCATCCCCACTTGGATGGGGAGAAAGCTATGCGATTTTGGTCGAAAACCAGCGGAATTCCCTTGCGTCAATTCCACAACGTTCAGTTTGCGATGAGCACGGCCGGAAAACATAAGCGTGATACTCTTCCATTAGGGACCTTTAGGATCGTTATTTCCGATACGCGTCTTCTATCTCGGATCAAAGGCTGGAACATAGGCATGGGACGTTGGGCATGCTTAAGGGGCGAATAGCTCAGTTGGTTAGAGCACTCGGCTTACATCCGAGAGGTCACAG
>CAYJVR010000014.1:162-19983 GCA_964373715.1 uncultured Planctomycetia bacterium
ACAGTTTGCGAGTTAGCCAGTTCGCCGGTTAGTGAGTCCGCCAGTTTGCAGGTTTCAAAACAGGCTAACCTGTTAACTCGAAAACTCGCCAACTCGCTAACCGACTAACTCGTTAACCCGCCCAACAGGTGGCTGTGCCGCGCAGCGGCAATCCAGCGGAGTCCTCAGAAGGGCAACCGCTCAGACACCTCTCCTTTAAAAACAGTTTGCGAGTTAGCCAGTTCGCCGGTTAGTGAGTCCGCCAGTTTGCAGGTTTGAAAACAGACTAACCCGCTAACTCGTTAACCGGCTAACCTGCAGAACTTGACCATTATACGCATCTTTCCCAGGGAACGCACCCATCAGGAGGCCCTCTGACAATAGCCTGATTAGCATGTCATTGCGAGCCCTAACAAGGGCGAAGCAATCTCGTCGTAGGGCAACCTGGGGTGACTTAGCATGAGATGGCGCTCGTCGCTGAGGCTCCTCCCCGGCCCACCTTGTATGCCTGCCGGGGCGGGCGCAATGACAGGAATTGCAGGAACTGCTATTGAGGAAAAACCTAACGAGACAAATAAAACAAGCTTTAAGCGGACCAGAGAACCGCCAAATCCTCCTCGAGACCGCTGATCCGCAAAATGTCCATGATCGAATCCGGAATACCCAAATATTGAAGAATGTCCATCAGACTCACCCGGGAATCCAAAGAAAAGATCTGCATGCTTTTCGGCAGAATCTCGCCCAACCGCTGAACGAAGATCTTGTCTCCGATAAAAGCGATCACATCGGCCGAGGGCAACGTAAGCAGATGCTCGGCCAACTGTGTCCAGCGCTCGGTGATCGTAATCTTCGGATTCCTCTTCTTGATCTCCTCCCCCTCCAGACCGGCTCCATGCGGGGCAAACAGGACCACGCGGCGGCTCAAATCGGGCGGAATCCTCGAAACAAACTCCAAAAGACCGGCCCTTCCGTCAATGGCATCCATCTGCAGGACCAAAACACCCGGCCCGCGGGAAATCTCCGCAAGGGTTCGAAGCGTCTGATCCACACGGCTCTCCAAACCGGCCTCGACCGGAGGCTTCGTGGGGGGACCAACAGGCAGTTCATCTTTTTTACCCGATGCAAAAACTCTGTGCGCGGCATACGCAGCCGCCCCTGTCACCGCGGTTCCGCCCGCGGCCCACGCCCACCATGGGATGTCCAATCCATCGGCTTCTTGCACGGCAGGCACTTGGTCCTGCGCCTGCGCCGCGGGTGCCGGCTCCTGCCTCTGGGCTTCCGCCGCTTGAACCACCGGATGATTCTGGAACGAAACTCGAACATCTCCCGTCAGCTCTTCGAAAATAACCTTGACCTCCTTTTCCACCAGAGAGGTCCGAGCGCCGGCACGCTCGAAAAGAAGCGGCAGCCTCTGGCCCGCCTCGTTCCTCGCCCCTCCGAAATAGGCGGCTCCTCTGGAACCGTACGTGACAAAACCACCCCGATAGAACTCTCCGTAATCTAGAACATTACCTACTTCACGGCGCTGGGCAGTCAAGGGAATGGGGGCTGCCTGCCCGCCGAAGCCCTGTGGCGGGGATGACATTAGAACCTGCTTGATGGCCGCCTAGCCCTGTTTGCCTGTTTCTTTAGCACCTTGGCATATGGATTTCGCCGGCCTTTAAGCTTAGACAAGCCGTATTCCGCTTTCACGTCTCTACCGGTCCGCAGGGTTTAAGCGGCACGCTCCAACAGCTCTCTCGCTTCATAAAGATCAAGCGCATCCTGTAGGTTCATCCAGAATTCGGGGCTGGTCTTGAGAACCCGGCTCAACAGAATAGCCGTCTCCGCCGTTATGTCCCGCTTACCGTTGATAAGCGTGTTGACTCTCTGCACCGGTACTCCCATCCGGTGCGCAAGTTCCACCTGGCTCAAACCTTTTGGCTCCAAAAACTCTTGGAGCAAAATTTCCCCAGGATGCGTTGGTTTGCGGTGCTTGGGGATCATTCTTCTACCTCCAATCAATGGTAATCGGTAATTTGTACTTCATGAGTATTGCCGTCTTTCCAACGAAAGACAATTCGGAACTGGTCATTAATCCGAACACTGTGCTTTCCGGCTAAAGGTCCACGCAAAGCTTCCAGACGGTTACCTGGCGGCACTACCAAGTCCCGAAGCTCGTGGGCTGCGGGGTGGCCTTTAATCTTGGATAAATCGTATTCAGCTCTCACTTTCCAATCCCTGCAAGAAAAATTGATCGAGAGCTATGCAGGTTTTTGAGTTCTCTTTCTTGTCTGAAAAAAGATGCCCCCCAGAGATAAGAATCCCCTGCGATCCACGGTATCGGCGCTGAAACGTCGCCAGACTCCCTTCCGAACCGGAAGTTTTTCCCGACTTTACCTCTACAGCCGTCGTATGCCGGCCTTGAGCAATTACAAAATCGACTTCTTCCTGCCGGTCTCTCCAATACATCAATTCCCCTCCATCCTCCTGGGTACTCCAATACAATTGCGCCCCGACAGCGTTTTCGACCAGCCGTCCCCATAAGCTAGGATCTTTTTTCGCTGCTTTGAAACTGCCCCCCGCCATCGCTGTCACGAGCGCATTATCCAAAACAATAATCTTAGGAGTGGAACCACGCTGTTTGATCCGAGATCCGCTGAATCGTTCCAGGGGCAGCATCAGAAACGCGTGGGATAGCAATCGAAGATAGGAAGCCACGGTAGTTGTGTTCCCCGCATCCTGAAGCGTGCCCAACATCTTCTGATAGCTGACGATCTGTGCAGGATGGGCAGTCGCTAATCCAAATAATTGCCGAAGAAGGGCCGGTTTCTCTACCGGAGAAATAAGAAGAACATCCTTGGAGAGAACGGACTCTATGAGCGAATCCCGAACAAACTTGGCCCATCGGGCTTCATCTTTTCTCAGCGCCAACGCCCCAGGGTATCCCCCGAAATAAATGTATTCCTCCAAGCGCAGATGGAAATATTCGCGGCATTCCGCAAAAGACCAGTGGGGATGCCGATGCAATTCAAATCGACCCGCCAAACTTTCCGAAAGTCCCCGCTGCATCAAGAGCGCCGAGGAACCCAACAGAACCACCCGCAGCTTCCGGTTGCGGCGCTTGTCTTCGTCCACAAGACGTTTCGTGATCTCGCTCCAGCGGGGAATTTTCTGAACCTCATCCAGAACCAATAGCGTTTCGCCTCGATCACGTGAAACCAACCGACGGGCTTCATTCCATTGGGCCTCAATCCACTGCACGGTAGGAACGCTCGGCTGATCCGCCGTTTCATAACGTTTTGGCCCCCGCCAGCGGCCCAGAATCTGAAGAGCCAGCGTTGTCTTCCCTACCTGACGAGGCCCCACCACCACCTGGAGGAGCCGAGGCTGCCCGTGAAGCCGATCCCACAGGAGCTGATAATATGTCTTCCTGAGATAAGGTTTCATTGGTATGGCCCATTATAGGCCCCAGAGGGTACCGTGTCAACGATTTACTCAGCGTATTGAGTAAATCGTTAAAAGCTCTTACCGGGGCTTTTGGCCTCTCTGTTGTGGCCTTAAGAGAGGAAAAACCGGGGTCCCTGAGAGGTTGCAGACGTAGGTAGACAAGTTTAGACCTAGCCTGACCTTACCCCTAAAAACTGGACAGTTGCAAAGGAGAGTCTCCGGGTGTTAAAAGCAAGAGAAGGAGGCTCGCCATGGCAGCTCGCAAGCGGTTCACGGAAGAACAGATTATCACAGTTTTGAAGGAGGCAGATGCCGGCGTGAAGACGTCGGATCTCTGCCGGAAGCACAACGTCTCGGACGCGACGTTCTACAAGTGGAAGGCGAAGTACGCCGGGCTGGAGGTGTCGGATCTGCGGAAGATGCGTTCTTTGGAGGACGAGAACCGGCGCTTGAAGCAGATCGTCGCGGATCTGTCGCTGGATAACCAGGCGTTGAGGGCCCTGACCTCAAAAAACTACCTGAGCCCAAAGTAAAAAGGCAGGCGGTGGTGAAGCTTGTTGAGGACTTTGGGCTCTCGATCCAGCGGGCCTCGGGATTGGTGCAGATCCGGCGTTCGAGCTTTTACTACAAGGCCCGGACGACGCGGAACGACTCGAAGGTCATCCAGAGGATAAAGTCGTTGATCGATACTCATAAATCGATCGGGCTGCCGATGCTGCACGATATCCTGCGCCGGGAAGGCCTAGTGGTCAACCACAAGCGGACGGAGCGGATCTACCGGCAGCAGGGGCTTGCTATCCAGCTCCGGCCACGCCGGAAGCGGGCGGCAGCAACGAGGCTGGTGCTGCCGGTGGCCACTCGCCCCAATGAACGCTGGTCGATGGATTTCATGCAAGACGTTCTCTGGCATGGGCGGCGGTTCCGGATGCTGACGGTGGTGGATCAGTTCACCAAGGAATGTCCTGTGATCGAGGTGGATACGTCACTCAATGGGCTTCGGGTTTCCCGAGTCCTGGAATGGCTGTCGATGACGCGGGGACTGCCGGAGTCGATCACGGTGGATAATGGACCGGAGTTCGCGGGGATGGCGCTGGATCGGTGGGCTTACGCCAAGAACGTGAAGCTCGCATTCATCCGGCCCGGCAAGCCGGTGGAGAACGCTTACATTGAGAGCTTCAACAGGCGGGTTCGGCAGGAGTGTTTAAACCAGCACCATTTCCTGGATCTGGAGGAAGCCAGGAAGACGATCGAACAGTGGCGGATCGGGTACAATGGGTTCAGGCCTCACCGTTCGCTGAACGGGATGACACCTGAAGATTTTGTAAAACAGTGGCACGCTAAAAATAACACCAACAGCACCCTTAAACTCTCTCAAGAACCTGTCCACACCAAGGGGTAAGGTCAACGGTGGGCAACTATAGGGGATCGCGCTTTATTCATCATCTAAGAAATATGTTGCGGGTTTCCTGAGGACCTTCGTAAGCTTCATGAGAGTCTCAACCTTGGGGACTGACTTCCCTGCCTCGTAACGGGAGATGCTTTTCTGCTTGGTACCGATCTTCCGGGCAAGCTCAGTCTGGGTGAGATCCAGCTCCACCCGGGCCAGCTTGATCTTCTTGCCTAATTTCGCGGCAACCATTAAGCTGCTTTAACCAGCCTGTTTGTTCCCCGCTTCGTAGGAACAAGCTTGTAGCCGTACGAAGCGACAAATGCCTCGGCCTTCTCTTCCAGCTCTCGACCTCGGCGCCTACCCTGGACAGACTTTACCTCTCGAGAGTGCTCGGCTCGGATCTGGTGCAGCTCCTTCATCATGGGATCGTTCTTAAACTCTTCCGCCATTTGTCACCTCGCTTAAAGTTCGGGTGGAGCAATAATCTCCATGGGCTTGTAGCCCTTTTCAGCGTCGACCAGCCCGACCATCCTCCTCGTCTTGACCTTGACGATGTGCTCGAAATTCCAGCTCGCCAAGTAGTCCGCGGAGTGTACAACCGCGACAGCAATGTGGACGGCGTCATCCCGGTACTTCGTCGGGATAATCCCTTTCTCGAGATATTCGTCTGCAAGGCGCTGACACTCCTCGTTGACAAACAGCTCCTCTGCCCCTTCCAGGAGCTTGAGAAGCTTTCCCTTCTTGGTCGAATCCTTTAATTTCCCGATTTCAGTCAGCACAAGAGCAGAGATAAGAACCTGGTAACCCTTGAGCTTCCCCCAAAACTCCCTCGTCAGCTTCTGTCTCTCAGGGTTCCGCGCATCGTAGTAGGCGCTTACAACCGAAGTATCCAAATAGACCGTCTGTTTCAAATCGACTTCTCAGATTTTACTTGACTATATACCTCTAAGGGTATAATTTAGACATTGCACCGAGGGCCGCAAATGGCCCGTTTTGTTGGATTCAGTATATACCCTCGAAGCCATAAAATCGAGCAGTTCTGAGATGCGCATTGGAAACCTTTAGCCAGAAAGTCAGCTATCCAGCAAGTAAGACCCGGCAGGAGTTGCTCGGTCGGCCGGAGAACTCCGCTATTCAGAAGCTGCTTGACGTGGTGGCTTCCATCATCGCAGAGGAATACATACAGGCGGTCAGAAAGAACCCAGAGGTGTTCAAGGAGGCGAAATGAAAGCTGCAATCTACGCCCGATACTCCTCACAAAACCAGAGTGAAAAGAGCATCGAGGACCAGGTCCGGGTCTGCAGGAGATACGCCCAGGGAAATGACATGACCATTTCCGACGAGCATATCTATGTGGACGAAGCCATCTCCGGGGCGCTGGCTACCCGCCCTGGCCTGCAGGCACTGGAGGAAGCCGCCAAAACCAAGGAGTTCGATGCTGTCGTGGTGGATGATCTCTCGAGGCTGTCCAGAAGCAACCACCAGATGCTGACCATGGTGCTGCGATTCAACTACTATCAGGTTAAGATCATCTCGGTCTCGGATGGGATCGTGACAGACGACGAGAACGCCAAGATCGGCATCCATATCCGGGGGCTCATCAACGAGATGTATCTGGATGACCTCCGGAAGAAAACGATGCGTGGCCTCGAGGGACAGAAGCTGCGGGGTTATAGCGCCGGTGAGGACGTCTACGGCTATCGCTCCAAGCCGGTCGGCGAGCTTAAGCTCAACAAAAAAGGCCAGGCCAAATATGATGGAATGATCCATTACATCTACGAGGAGGAGGCCGAGATTGTTCGAAGGATCTTCGGGGAATTCGCCTCAGGAAAGAGCATTCACAAAATCGCGGCCGGCCTTAATCAGGAGAAGGTCCCCACCAAGAAGAAACGACCCGGCGGCTGGAACACCATGACCATCAGCCGAATCCTTCAAAACCGGAAATACATCGGCCATTGGGACTGGCGGCTTTCCAAGAACGTGCGGGACCCCATGACCGGGAAGTGCAAAAAGGTCGCCCGAGGAGAGAAGGAGCACCTGCCCTTCTTCAGGGAAGATCTGGCGATCGTTGACCAGGAACTGTGGGACAAAGTCCAGAAGAGGCGAAAGGAGCTTCGGGGTACCTGGCCGGTCAGCAAGAAAAAGGAGGGGTTCTACCAACAAAAAAGCTATGTCCACACAAGCCCCACCCATCTGCTCTCAGGCCTAATGAAATGCCACGTCTGCAGTGGGGCGATGGTGCTGATCAGCGGAAAGGGCTCGGGCTACTACGGCTGCTATAACGCCAAACGGAAGACCTGCAAGAATACGCTCCTGGTGCCTCTCAAAAGAGCGGAGCAAATCATCCTGGAAGAGCTTAAAAGCGGGGTCCTTACGTCCGAGAACGTGCAGCTTGTCTATGAGAAGGTCGAGAAGCTGGCGGCCGAGAGTCTCAATCAGACACCCGACGAGATCAAAAAGAAGAGAGCCCAGCTAGACAAGTTTCAATCTGTCATCCGGAATTATCTGGAATTCATTCGAGCCGGGAATCTCTCCAAAGCGGTCTCCGAAGCCCTGCGAGAGGCGGAGCAGCAGGAGGACGGCATCCGACAGGAGATCGATGGGTTAGAGTTTCAGGGTAGGAACCGATTTAAAGCTCCACTCCGCGAATGGGTCCAATTCCGGTTGGAGCGGTTTCAGGAAACGCTTCGGAAGAATACCGTGGCCTCTGCCCTAGCCTTGCGGGAGGTATTAGGGACCGTCCGGATGGAGCCGGTGCTAACGCAGGAGGAAGATCCGTTTGGGGGAATGGGTAGACCGGAACTGACCTTCAAGCCGTATTATGTGGCGCATACAAAGATTCAAACCCTGGCCCTCTTGGACGAGAGGCACCAGGGTTCGAATTGGTCACACTGGCGGAGAGAGGAGGAGACCTTCATCCTCGATTTCTCTAACCTGCTGAAATTGCTTTAAGTTGCGATTTCTCGACGAGAAAACTGATCGGTTCAAGTTTTGGATTGTTTCTACTGTGTCGATCTATTATGCCTATTATTCCACTTTTTTGGACACAATTTGGTCACAAGATTGGAGCAAGGAATTTCCTGATACAATTCGCTGCGGGGCTAGGGGGTCCTGGCCACCGGCGTCAAAACAGCTTGAGGAATTGACGCGGAGAGACGATCTCAAATTCTTGATCACCCCTGAAAGACTTCAAGTCGGTATCGCCTGACACAAGATACCGGGCGTTTGAGCGAATCGCACAATCAATAAACTTCGCGTCGGAAGGATCCCGGGGCAACCTAATACCCCGCTCGGTATCGGGAATAAGGTGGCATCTCTCCAAAAGAATTTCCTCCCAGTGGTACTCAAAGCGGGGTACCTTGAGCGTGCGGATTTCTTCCAGCACTCGGATGTATTCTTCGAGGATCTTAGGGGTGGCGTAGACTTCGAACCGACCTTCAAACCATGCCTCCACGATATCAGCCGGCGGACCATGGAAGAAGAACCCGGATACCAGAATATTGGTATCCAGAACAACGATCACCGGCTTGACCGGCGAACCCGCTGGATGGCTCGTTTTACGTCTGACGGTGTCAATCCCGCCCGCCGAGCGTACTGCCGGCTTTCCCGAAGCAGCCGACGAATCTCCGACAACGGGGGAAGAGCGATCTTTTTGAGGATCACCGTATCCCCCTCTCCCACCACCGCGAACTTGGCCCCATTGGACAAGTGAAGCTTGCGCCGGATCGCCAAAGGCAGAACCACCTGCCCTTTGGACGAGAGCCGGGTTGTCTCTAAGAGAAGCTGCATGACCCACCTCCTTTTGTATTCTTACTAGTAAGAATACCTGATATCGGCCCTTCGGTCAAGAGGAGGAGGCGTTTTCGAATTGGCGAGAAGCGTGATGGTTGGACACAAGTTGGTCACAGGGGTTTCTAACTACAAGTGGGCAAAAGCAATTCGGAGAGAGGAGGATTCGAACCTCCGAGCCCTTACGGGCTAACGGTTTTCGAGACCGCCGCATTCGACCACTCTGCCATCTCTCCCTCAAGAATAGTTTAAAGTTTAAGAGTTCCGAGTTTAAAGTTGAGGAGTTGCTCGAATCCCCCGGCAATCGAGCCTTGAACTTTAAACTTTGAACGTTAAACTCTCAACCCGTAATCTACTACTTTAACAGGAAATCAGGAAAATGGAATCGGCGGGAGATAGTTTCGCAGAAAAGAAAAAACCGCTTACGCCTGGATACCCAGATGCTGCGCTTCTTCCAATCCGCTGTTCAATTCGGTCACGAGAGAATTCGCAATATCCCCAGGAACTCCCAGCCCGGTCAGCAGCGCGACGAAAGAAGGGGGAGGGGCATTGAACACAACCCCTGTGATGGAGGGAATATTGTTGGGGTGCCCGATGAATGTGGCTTTCTTGACCTGCAAGGAGGCCGTCAGGATATCCTTTAACTGAGGTTCATCCAACGCAATGGGAAGTCCTAGTTGAAGAAATTGGTCAGGCGGATCTCCCCAAATGACGATCCGGCCTTGAAATGTCTTCGATTTCTGCAATTCCGTCACCAGCGCCTCGAATTTCGGATCTTTAAGCAGAGGGGAGACCCCGTCCAAGACAACCGCCCGGGACTCCTGCATACCCGCCTCTTCGGCCAACATTTCGTCCACGATCGCCTGCGCCACCGCCGCGACCCGGGCGACGGTCTTCGCCGGAACGGCCGGAGCACGGGGTTCTTTCAGCTCCAGCTCCTCCAAACCACCGAGAAGATCGGAGGGGTACCTCTCCTTCAACTCGGCCTGAGCCTTTTCCCACCGTTCTTTATTCCATATCTCCAGGTGGTCCTTTACCCCCAACAGGACAACGGTACTGCCGGGAGCACCACCGATCGAATCCAGAAACCCTTTATCCAGCCGGATCCGGGACTGGGTATCGACCCGGACTTCCGTGTAATTTCCCTGCTCCTCAGCGGGGAGAGACTCCCTTATCGATCCCGGATAAACCCCGACATATCCGGCATCCCCCACCTGCTCCATACGCAGGAACACAGTTCCCGACTGCCACAATGCTCTCCAGATCGCAGGCATAGTTACCCGGCCGTTCTGGTCCAATTTCCGTTCTCTCGTACCGACAAGGAGTTTTCCTTTATCCTGAACCGGTTCAAGCTCCGGAGCCTCCTCCAACCCTGATGGCGCAGAAACCAGCGAACGGGAAAGGCCTTTAGCGGCGGCAGAATTCTCCTGGACGGAGAGAGGACGCAATGCCCATGCGGGATCCGGCAGGGCAAGGATAAAAGCCAGCAAAAATGCTGTGATTTGTGGCGGTAACCGATTTATTTTCATTGGAGTGTGGTTTCTAAAAGTCTACCCTAATTACCCAAAAATAACAAAATTTTATTACAATTAACAATAAAATTTATGGGTATGACCGTCATTGCGAGCCCTGACAAGAGCGAGGCCATCTCATGCAAAATCCACCCAAGTTGCCCTACGACGAGATTGCCGCGTCTCCGCCAAAGATCTATGGCGGATCCTCGCAATGACGCGTGAGACACCCGTTGGTTTAAACTAGGCCACTACAGGATCTCAGGAGGGACTATCAGCCG
Source organism: uncultured Planctomycetia bacterium (assembly GCA_964373715.1). Taxonomy (GTDB): domain Bacteria; phylum Omnitrophota; class Gorgyraeia; order 1-14-0-20-64-10; family 1-14-0-20-64-10; genus CAMTXI01. The sequence goes on from CAYJVR010000014.1 coordinate 10,542, forward strand.
CTTCTGTTGAACCTTAACGCGTTCGCTTAATTGTTTTCAAAAAGACTCTTATAAATGTCGTTCCAATCAAAAGAATTCAAAATCCACCCCTTTTGAGTCTTGTAAAAGTAAAAAACCCAGGGCAACGCGTGGTTTTCGGTTTTTTCGATATAGCGAAGCCTTAATAGGCTGCCTCCAACTCTTTTCGAATCAATGAACTCAAAACCTTCCGATTTCCCGTATCTTTCCCCATACTGCGCTCTCAATGATTTTGATTTCAACGCAACGTCGTCAATTTCCAGCGGACTGAGCGGGATGTAGAGTTTCATCCTATTAAAAGCCGCGCCCAAATCCCCTTCCCCAACGCTTGCCATGATTCTATCGGTTAATTCTTTCGCGGCATCTTCATCGGCAACCGTTTCGGCGAATACAGCCGATGCAGAAAGCAGAAACACGGCAAAGAACGCCAGCAGCGCTTTTCTCATTATTTTCCCTTTCTTAGCCGGATAATTTTTGAAATCAACGGAGAGGGTAGGATTCGAACCTACGAACCCTTGCGGGTTAACGGTTTTCAAGACCGCCGCATTCGACCACTCTGCCACCTCTCCATCAAAAACAGTTTGCGCGTTAGTCAGTTCGCCAGTTTGCCGGTTCAAGAACTCGCCAACTCGTTAACCCGCTAACCGGCTAACTTCTTCAAACCGCAAACAGCTGGTTCATGATCAGCTGGTAGAACTCCTTCGAGTGCTCCCACCCGCCGACGATGTAGCTGGAAAAACGGACCTCCGGTATCATCAGCGCAATGACTCCCACGATAACGGTGATGTTGCCCAGGAGAATAAGGCCCATCGACACCAGCGGCCCGAGAATATCCAGGTCGGACTGTTTCTCTTTTAAAGCAGTAACGGTAAAAACAAGGTGGAACGTGAGCGCCGACCCCAAACCAAGAAAGAAAATCTCTGAAAATGGCTTTATATCCCAGAAGAAACTGCAGAATCCGAACAGGATAGCCCAGAGCACCGCGTAAACCGGCACGAGGTACGGGGCCAACGCGACGAACCCTGTGATTTTGTCGGTCTTGACCGACCCCTTTTTTGAGCCGACCTTGAACCCCTTTACCTGCCCTCCCGAGAGCCAGGCGGCTGCCGCGTGCATCAGCTCATGGCCGAAGACATACGCTCTCGTTGGGGCGGCGACCATCACGTGGAACGCGAGGTAAAGGGTGATGCCGAACAGGAAAATCAACTCCGGCGTCCGGACCTGGCGGATCGCCATCAGCTGGTCGTAAAAAGAAAGGGCGTAACCGGCGTTCACCGGCAGGAGCAGGATGCCGAAACAAAACCGGATGATTTTTCCAAACATCAGATTAAGAAGGGGCCAACCGCTCGAGCCCGCCCAGATAAGGGCGCAGCGGTAACGGTATAAGGACGGACCCGTCCTCCTGCTGGTGGTTCTCCAACAAGGCGATCACGGTCCGGGCCAAGGCGACGCCAGAGCCGTTGAGTGTGTGGACAAAGCGTACCTTCTTGCTGTCCGGGTCCCGGTAGCGGATGTTCGCCCGGCGGGCCTGGAAATCTTCGAAGTTGCTGCAGCTGGAAACCTCCAGCCAGCCGCCGATTCCGGGGGCATAGGCCTCCAAATCATAGGTTTTGGCGGAGGAGAAACCGAGGTCCCCCGTCGCCAGCGTCACCACACGGTACGGGATCTCCAACAACTGCAGCACCTCCTCGGCGTCGGCCACGAGTTTTTCAAGCTCATCATAGGAGCTCTCGGGCGCGACGAACTTAACCAGCTCAACCTTATCGAACTGGTGCACCCGGACAAGACCTTTCGTCTCTTTGCCGTAAGAACCAGCCTCGCGCCGGTAGCAAGCAGTGTAGGCGGTGTAATACACAGGCAGTGCCTTGGCCTCTAAAATATCCCCCGCATGAATGTTCGTCACCGGAACTTCCGCCGTCGGGATCAGGAAAAGATCGTCCTGCACCTTGTACATGTCCTCTTCGAATTTGGGCAGCTGGCCGGTGCCGGTCATCGAGGCCCGGTTGACCAGTTGAGGGGGCCACATCTCCACATACCGGTGCTTCTGGGTGTGCAGATCCAGCATGAAATTAATCAGCGCCCGCTCCAAGCGGGCCCCCATGCCGGTAAACAGGATGAAATGGGAACCGGATATCTTGGCACCCCTGGCAAAATCAATCAGCTTGAGCTGTTCCGCCAGTTCGATGTGGGTGAACGGCTTGAAGGGCAGTTTCTTCGGCTCTCCCCAGGACCGCCCGATCTTATTGGCCTGTGCTGACCCGGCGGGAACGGAGCTGTTCGGGACGTTTGGGATGAAAAGACTCTGTTCCTTGATCTCATTCTCCATCTGAGAAACCCTGGCCGCGAGATCGTCCTCTTGAGCCGAGACCTCCTTCAGGCGCGCCAGGTCGCCGTCCACCTGTTTGCCTTCCCGCTTCAGGCGACCGACCTCCTCCGAAGCAACCCTCTTCCGGTGCCGGATCTCCTCGAGATCCTGGAGCAGTTTCCTGTATTCGGCGTCTTTCCGGATAAAAGAATCTATGTCAAACTTGGCGAAACGGTCGCCGAGAGCTTTTTTGACCGCGTCCGGATTGTCCCGTATGAATTTCAAATCAAGCATGAGTTATCCTTTGATCACTCCAATTGGCCTCATCCGGCACACGCGGCGCGCCAGCCCCGCGCTGTCCACCACCTTGACCACCTCATTAACGTCTTTATACGCCTCAGGCTGTTCCTCATCCAGCCCGGTCCGGCCGCGGGCCATCGCGATGATCCCCTTCTCTTCCAGTTCGCTGCGGATCGAACGCCCCTTCGCATGCCTGACCGCGGCGGTGCGGGACATCACCCTGCCCGCACCGTGGCACGAGGAGCCGAAGGAATCGGTCAGCGAACGGGCCGACCCGGCCAGCAGATAAGAATTGCGGCCCATGTCCCCCGGAATAATCACAGGCTGCCCCATCGGCCGGTAATCGGACGGCAACTCCGGGTGCCCGGCGGGAAAAGCCCGCGTTGCCCCCTTCCGGTGGACGCAGAGGAGCTTCTCCTTTCCATCCACAGTGTATCGCTCCATCTTCGCGATGTTATGGGCGACATCGTAAACCAACGACATCCCCAGGTCGCCCCACGAACGTCCGAAAACCCGCTCGAAAACACCCTGTGCCCGGTGCATGAGAAGCTGGCGGTTCGCCCAGGCGTAATTGGCGGCCGCGCGCATGGCGCCGAGGTAGCTCTGCCCCTCGGGAGAGTTGACCGGGGCGCAGGCCAGCTGCCTGTCCGGCAAAGAGATGCCGTACTTCGCGCAGGCCTTCTCAGCGACATCGAGATAATCATCGCACACCTGGTAACCGAGCCCGCGGGAGCCGGAGTGGATCATCACCGTGACGGAACCCTCGGAAACCCCGAAGGTCTGCGCGGCCTTCTCATCAAAGATCCGGTCCACCACCTGAACCTCGAGAAAATGGTTGCCTGAACCGAGAGTCCCGACCTGGCCGGCCCCCCGCTCGTAAGCCCTTTCGGAAACAGTTTCAGGGTCGGCCCCTTCAAGACAGCCGCCGGCCTCCGTATGCGCCGCGTCCTGCGGAGTACCATACCCTTGCCGGATGAGCCAGTCGGCCCCTTCGGCGAGGATCTTCTTCTCCTGCTTTTCAGTAAATTTGATATCGCCGCCTGCCCCGACGCCGCAGGGGATATCCCTGAAAAGCTGGGCCACAAGAGTCTTTAAGACCGGACGAACTTCGGCTTCCGACAAGCGGGTCCTAACCAACCTGATGCCACAATTGATGTCGTAACCGACCCCTCCGGGAGAGATCACTCCGCCGGCTTCCGGATCGGTGGCGGCCACCCCGCCGACCGGAAAACCATACCCCCAATGGATGTCCGGCATCGCCATCGAAGCCTTGACGATGCCGGGCAATGTGGCGACGTTCGCCACCTGCTGGAGGGCTTTGTCCTTGAGAATATCCCGGATCAGTTCCTCATCGGCAAAAATCAATCCCGGCACCCGCATGCCCGGGACCGAATCCATCGGGATCTCCCAGCGAAAATCATCCAGTTTCCTGATTGGAACGGCGCAGGTTTCCATCGCAGTGAACTGATTATATCACCGGAGTTTGCGAAAAATCAGGGAAGGGGATGGCTTTAGATATCAAAAATGACCTGAGCCCGGTAAACCCCGTCGGCATCCCGGCGCAGGAAAAGGTCGCAGTAGGTCACCGCCTTGACCTCTTTTTCCACCTGGTGGGTCCGAAGATCGAGGGTCTCGCCAAAAACGGTCGCCTCGATGAGGCCCGACTCCAGCCGGGTAATTTTGAAATTCTTGCCGAGGAAATGCTTCGTGTCGAAAAGGAAGAGAAGCTCCTTCAGCCAGGCGGTCAACAGATGTTCCCAATCGCCGGCCCGGGCGCGGATCTCCACCGAGTCTCGGGGCTGAATCTGCTCTAAGGGGACGATGAGGCTGAACATCCCCTCGGCCATATGGGTGAACAACTCAGCCTCCGTGGCCCCCTGGGCCCGGATCCCGATATCAGCGGTATGTTCAACGATTTCGTAAGAAAGCATGAGGAAAGGGGCGAATAAGTGGGCCGACAGAGATTCGAACTCTGCTCAACGGATTAAAAGTCCGTCGCTTTTCCCACTAAGCTATCGGCCCGTTTGAAAAACAGACCCATTGTAAGGCAAGAGGGAGTGTATGACGGGTAAAAAATCGGCAGGCTGTCTTGGAGGAAGAAGCCTTAGATGATTTTCAGGTCCGCTTCTTTCGCCGCGAGAATCTCATCTACCTTGGCCTGATAGCGGTCTGTCAATTTCTGAAGGTCCTCGACCGCCCTGAACTTCTCATCCTCGGTAATGGCTTTGTCCTTAAAGAGCTTCTCGATCGCTTCCTTGGTGCCGTGCCTGACGTTGCGGACGGCGATCTTTCCCTCTTCCGCCTGCTTGTGCGCCTGCTTGGTCAGCTCCTGGCGCCGCTCCGTTGAAAGCGGGGGGATGGAAAGCCGGATCACCTTGCCGTCATTGTAGGGGGAGACCCCCAGGTCCGTTTTCTGCAGGGCTTTTTCGATCTCAGGGAGCGCCTTAAGATCCCAGGGCTGGATGATGATGAGCTTGGGATCGGGCGTGTTGATCGCCGCCAGCTGCTTGAGCGGCGTGGGAGCGCCATAATACTCGACGCGGATCCCATCGACCAACGCCGGAGTGGCGCGGCCCGTCCGTATGGTGGCGAAATCCCGGACCACGGCTTCCAAAGCCTTTTGCATCTTCAATTCCGACTCTTTAAGGACCGACTGAACGTTTGTTGCGGCAGATTTCGATTCTGGGGTCATTTGACCACCGTCCCTATAGGTTCGCCCAGGACCACCCGTTTGATGTTCCCCGGCTGAGTCAGGTTAAAAACAACTATCGGCAAGTGATGATCCATACAGAGGCTTACCGCCGTGGCATCCATTACTTTTAGGCCTTTATTCAGCACGTCGATGTAACTCAATGTTTTGAATTTCACGGCCTTCTTGTCCCTGTTGGGATCGGCAGAATAAACACCGTCCACTTTAGTCGCCTTCAGGACAACCTCCGCGCCGATTTCAATCGCGCGCAGCGCCGCGGCCGTGTCGGTCGAAAAATACGGGTTCCCGGTTCCTCCGGCAAAGATCACCACCCTGCCCTTTTCCAGGTGCCGTATCGCCTTCCGCCGGATATACGGCTCGGCAAGTTCTTCCATATGGATGGCCGTCTGAACGCGGGTAAAACAGCCCTGTTTTTCCAAAGCATCCTGGAGGGCGAGAGAGTTGATGACCGTCGCAAGCATCCCCATGTAGTCGGAGGTGGTCCGGTCTATCCCGCGCCTGTTGGCCGTTGCTCCGGTGCCGCGGAATATGTTACCGCCGCCGAGGACAAGCCCGATCTGGACTCCCAGTTTTTGGACCTCTTTGACCTGGGCGGCGATATCGTGGGTAAACGCGGTGTTTATGCTGCTGCCGTTGGCGGAATGAAGAGCTTCGCCGCTGAGCTTCAGGAGGATCCTGCGGTATACGGAACGGCGGGCCGGTTTAGCCATCTTCAGGGAGAAGAGGGATTGCTGGCGAGGCCGCCGGTTTCTCCTAATACGATCCGCACAAACCGGCGGATAACGATGTTTTCACGGATGCCGGTGACCGTGTCGTGAAGAAGGTCTTTGATCGTCTTTCCGGTGTCACGCACGTAAGACTGCTCCATAAGAACAGTCTCTTTACAATATTTCTCGACCTGCTCCTTCTTGAGCATGCTGATCTCTTCCTGCGGGATCTCTTCGCGGGTAACGTACTTCGGGTTCATCGAGGCGATTTGGAGGCAAATTTCGCTGACAAAGTTCTTGAACTCGTCGGTCCGTGCGACGAAATCGGTCTCGCAGTTGATCTCGACCAGAACGCCGATTCGACCGGAGTGGACATAGCTGCCGACCAACCCCTGCTTTGCCGCGCGGCCGGCTTTTTCCAAGGCGATTGAAGCCCCCTTGGCCCGCAAGATGCGGACGGCCGCCTCCATGTTGCCGTTGGATTCGGTCAGCGCCTTTTTGCACTCGAGGTAACCGGCCCCTGTCTGCTCGCGCAAAACCTTGACTTGATCCGCGCCGATGGTCGCCATGGTCGTCACGCCTGAGGCTCTTTCTCTGCGGCTTTTGGTTCCACCTTGGCTTTAACGGTTTTCTTTTTCTTAGCGGCGGAAACCGCCTCCTCCGCCGCTTTTAAAGCGGAGGGGGGAATGATCTGCTCCACCTCGTCCGGCGGAGGAACAGCCTCAAGAGGAGCGTCGGAAACGTTGGAATAGTCAACCGCTGTTTTAGCCGCCTCTTCCTCCTGCGGATCCTCCTCCTTCTTGTGACGGGCCGCCTCTTCGGCAGCTTTGCCTTCCAGATAAGCGCTGCGGCCTTCCAGAACGGCATCCGCAAGCTGGGAGGTAATTAAACGGACGGAACGGATTGAATCGTCATTGCCCGGAATGATGTAGGTAATGGGGTCGGGATCGCTGTTGGTGTCCACCAAGCCAACGATCGGAATGCCCAAGCGGGAAGCCTCCTTAATGGCCGTCTCTTCGCGCTTGGCATCCACGATGAAAACCGCCTTCGGAAGGCGGCCCATCTCGATAATGCCTCCAAGCGACTTCTCCAGCTTCGCCATCTCGGACTCCCGATGAGCGATTTCTTTCTTGGTGATCCGGTCGAAAGTTCCGTCTTCCCTCTCGGACCGGATCTTCTTCAAGCGATCGATGGACTTCTGGATTGTCTGGAAATTCGTGAGGAGGCCGCCGAGCCACCGCAGGTTGATGTAGAACTGCCCGCAGCGGAGGGCTTCTTCCTTGATAATGGACTGGGCCTGACGCTTGGTCCCGACAAAGAGAATCGGGCCACCCTGGACGGCTACCGAACGGAGGAAATCCTTGGCCTCCTGCAGACCTTTGACCGTCTTTTCGAGGTCAACGATGTAGACCCCGGCCTTCTGCCCAAAAATAAACCTGCGCATCTTGGGATTCCAGCGGCTTGTCTGATGGCCGAAATGTACGCCTGCTTCAATAAGTTCTTTCATTATCAGTTCCACCATAGTAAACGTCTATTATACAAAAAAACCGTTAATGTGCAACCTGTAATTCATAGAGCCTCTTGTAAAGGGCCGACCCCCTGATCAGGTCCTCATGGGTCCCGCTGTCGGCTATCCGTCCCTGGTCAATCACGATAATCCGGTCCACACCGCGCAGGGTTGAAAAACGGTGAGAAATCACAAAAACCGTCCGCCCCCTCATCAAGCGGTCCAGCGCCTCCTGGACCAAAGCCTCCGATTCGGAATCCAGTTGGGACGTCGCCTCATCCAAAAGCAGGATCGGAGGGTCTTTCAGCACCGCCCGGGCGATGGCAATCCTCTGACGCTCCCCTCCGGAAAGGCGGGTTCCCATCTCCCCTACCGTGGTGTCATATCCCTTGGGAAGCCTGCTGATAAAGGAGTCGGCGTTGGCAACTTTCGCCGCTCTTATCACTTCTTCCAGGCTGGCCTCGGGGCGCCCGAAAGAGATGTTGGCCCTCACGGTATCGTGGAAGAGGAACGGGTCCTGCGTTACAAGCCCGACCTGCAAACGCAGAGACTTCAGCGCCACTTCCCTTAGGTCGAAACCGTCAATCGTCACCCGACCCCTGGAAGGGTCGTAAAAACGGGGAATGAGATTCAGCAGTGTCGTCTTTCCCGACCCGCTGGAGCCGACGATCCCGATCACTTCGCCGGCGGAAACAGACAGATTCACTCCCTGCAGAATGAAACGATCCTGGTATTTAAACCAGAGATCCTCGAACCGGATCTCCCTCCCGAACTGGGGCAATTCCTTTGCCCCGGAAGCCGCCTCCACCGCCGGTTTCATATCCAAAACATCCGCCACCCTTTTTGCCGCCACCAACGCTTGCTGGTTGACCGCATGCAGGCGGCTTAATTTCTTCAGCGGCTGAAGCAGGGACAACAGAGACCCTAAAAATAGAACAAAGGTGCCGGGGGAAAGAGACCCATCCAAAACCGATTTCCCGCCAACCTCCAAAACCGCCAAACTGGCCATAATCCCGATGATTTCGGTCACACCGGCCAAGGCTTCCCGCCTTTTCACCGTCTTGATGCTCGCCTTATAATAATCTCTGTTAACCAAGGCAAAACGAGCCGCCTCTTTCTCCTCCGCCGTAAAAGCCTTGACGATCCGGATTCCCTGCAGGGTCTCAATGAGGTGGCTGTTGAGCTCAGACATCTTCTGCTGCGCGACGATGCCTAATTTCCGGAGCACCTTGCCGATCTGGACAATCGAATAGCTAATCGCCGGCATGAGGACCAAAACCACCAGGGCCAGGCGCCAGTTAATCGTCACCACCATAGCCGTCAATATTGCCACCCGTGTTAGATTGTAAATGAGGCCGCTGACCCCTTCGACAACGGTGTTATGGAGAACGGAGGCGTCGTAGGTAATCCGGGAAACCAGGTCCCCGGTCCTCTCCCCGCCGAAGTAATCGAGAGAGAGCTTCTGGTAGTGTTTGTAAATCCCATCGCGCAGATCCCTGAGGAAAAGCATGGCGACATCGCTCATGAAATAGGTCTGCCCGAATATCGCCAAATTCTTGAGGACGAAGAGGACAAACCCGACGCCGACGACCACATGGAGCTTTGACAGAGGGCCCATACCCTCGAGCGCCTGAAGGGCGGAGAGTACCGGCATAGGCATCCAGGCCGGCAGGGACAGGCTCCTGTTCAGCAGAACCACGTCAATGAGCGGAACCATCATGCCCAGAGAAACTCCCTCAAAGAGGCTCGACGCCAGCATGCAGGCAAACGCCGCGACGAGCAACCCAAGATGGGATCTCAGGTATGGCCAGAACTTCAGATAAATCTTCATGGAAATTACTATTTTAGCATGACCGCCGAGGAACCGCGCAGCGGTTCGAGGAAATAGTCGCGCT
>CAYJVR010000014.1:20083-46166 GCA_964373715.1 uncultured Planctomycetia bacterium
GACCGCCGAGGAACCGCGCAGCGGTTCGAGGAAATAGTCGCGCTTCCATTGAGCGCGGACTACCCTCTCGCCTCTTTGATTATGTAAAAGGTCTGGAAGGGTGTTATACTAACGCCTCACAACAAATGAAACCGATTAAAGTTGCCGTCATAGGGGTCGGTCATTTAGGCTCGATTCACGCCAGGATCTATTCGCAACTTGAATCAGCACAATTAGTTGGCGTATGTGACACCTGGCCGGAACGGGCCCAGGAGATCGCCCGGCAGTACGCCACCCGCCCCTTCACCGATTTCAATCAACTGATCGGTCAAGCGGAGGCCGTCTCGATCTCCGTCCCGACGCAGGAACATTTCTCTATCGCCAAATCCTTCCTTGCCAAAGGAATCCACACGCTGATCGAGAAACCGATCACGCAAACAACGCAGGAGGCGGACCATCTCCTGCGGCTTGCCGAAAAAACAGGGTCCATTTTGCAGGTTGGGCACGTCGAAAGGTTCAACGCCGCCCTTGTGAAAACACGCACCTCGCTGAAAAACCCCCGGTTCGTTGAGGTCCACCGCCTAGCCCCGTTCCAGCCGCGGGGGACGGAAGTCGGGGTTGTGCTGGATCTCATGATCCACGACATCGACATCCTTTTATGGCTGGTCAAGAACCCGATACGGAAGATTGAAGCGGTCGGGGTGAAAGTCCTCACTCCGTTCGAGGATATCGCCAACGCGCGGATCACCTTTATGAACGGAGCGGTCGCGAACCTCACCGCCAGCCGGATTTCCAAAGAAGCGATGCGCAAGTTCCGCATCTTCCAAACCGATGCCTACGTCTCCATCGATTTCCTGGGGCAATCGGTGGATATTTTCGGGCATAACAACGGTTCTATCCAGCACGAGAAGCTTTCAATCTCCGGCGAAGAACCGCTCAAAGCAGAGATCTCCTCCTTCCTGAACGCCGTGCAGAACAAAACAACCCCTCCGGTGTCGGGACAGGAAGCGCGGGAAGCCCTTTCCGTCGCGCTGAAAATAACACGGCTTATCCACAAAAACCACCCTCTCAAGTGACGCAGACAAAAACCACCCCGCCGCTTTCCAGGCAAAAGAAATCCGGCGGGATCATGCTGATAGCCGGAGAATCTTCTGGCGATCTCCATGGCGGGCGCCTGGCCTCGGCTGTAAAAAAGCTTCGGCCGGATCTCCGGCTTTTCGGCCTCGGAGGCAGCTCCATGCGCCAGGCAGGGGTGAAAATCCTGGATGACCCGACGGCCGTCGCCGTCATCGGCCTTGTTGAAGTCCTCAAACACCTCGGCACTTTTAAGGCCCTCTACCGGAGAGCGGTCAATGCTCTCGACGAGTTCAAACCCGACCTCGTCGTTCTGATCGATTACCCCGGTTTCAACCTGCGGTTTGCCCGCGAGGTCAAACGCCGGGGGATCCGCCTGGTCTATTACATCAGTCCCCAAATTTGGGCATGGAACTCCGGACGGATTCGCAAGATAAAAGAACTCGTTGACCGAATGCTGGTCGTCTTCCCGTTTGAAAAAGGGCTCTACGAGGCGGCGGGGATCCCGGTAACGTTTGTCGGCCATCCCCTGCTGGAGCACGTGAAACCGACACTCGACCGGATGGAAGCCCTCGAACGGCTCGGCCTGGCGGACGGCCTGCCCGTAATCGGGCTCCTGCCCGGATCACGGGAGGTCGAGATCCGCCGGATACTGCCGGCACTGCTGTCTGCCGGCGAGAAGATGCAGAAGCAGCTGCCCTCTACCGCCCGGTTCCTGCTGATTAAAGCCCCTCATCTTTCTTGGGAACTCTATAAAGAGGCCTTGGCTAAATCTTCGCTGAACCCAAAAGTCGTCGAGCGGTGGGATTACGACGGCATTTACAGCTGTGATCTGGTCCTGGTCGCCTCAGGGACAGCCACTTTGGAATGCGCTCTGCTGGAAAGGCCGATGCTCATCATCTACAAAACCTCGTGGCCCACCTACCTGATTTCCCGGCTGCTCATCCGGATCCCGGTCATCGGGCTCGTGAACATCATAGCGTCGGCGGACTCTTCAGGGAAAATCACAGAAAAAAAGATCGTCCCGGAATTTGTCCAGCAGGAGGCCTCGCCTGAAAAAATCGCCCAAGCGGCGGTTGAGTTGTGGCAATCGGCCGAAAAACGGGAGCAGATGAAAACCTCTTTCAGGGAGATCCGGGAAAAGCTTGGGAAAACAGGAGCCAGCGAGGAGGCGGCGAAAGCGGTGATCGGCGAACTGCGCTAAAGGAGCTGCGCGGCGCAAGCGCCTTTACGCGAAGATCGCCAGGTAGGTTTGTCCTTTGGCGTCCTGATAGGTCATCAATCCCAACAGCTTCACCCCGGCGTCCTCGCGCCCCCGCAAAGCCAGCAGGATCACCGCCGCGGGGTTGATCCGCCCCAAGTCGGACAGCCAGGTCTCGACAACCGGTAGACCCAACGGGTTGTCAACCGGCTGTGTCAAACCGGCATCCTTGAAAATCATACCGGGCCGGCCGTATGCCTCCGGCGGCGCCAGAGGGATTTGGACGAGCCGTACCACCGATTTGAGCTCAGCGGGCAGACGGCTTAAGACCTGCTCACCGACCCCGGCCAGCAAAGATTCCTGGGAATAAACGTTGACCGTCGACGGCAGCGGCATCACCCACACCGCGTTGGCCCCCGCGGGGATCCGGGCCCACTCGGCCGGCCCAACAGTCTCGATAAACTGCTCGACCGGTACCGGCGGCTCTCCTTCCCGTCCTGCCTCGGGAGAGGCGGGTCCGACCGGGATACCGGCGCTCGCTAGGTGAACCCAGGTTCCGTTGTAAGAATCCTTCTGTTGGCCGTCCCCGTCCCGGATGACCAAGAGAGGCTCCTCCAGATTAGAAACATCAAAACCGATCACCGCTTGGGAACGGGAAATCACGCCGAGGTTTGTGGAGTAAACCACCAAGTTGTTTACTGATCGGCCGAGCGTCTGGAAACCATCCGCCTGCGTCCATTGGTGGCGGAACGTTCCGGCATTCGTCGAGAACTCCGGAAGACCGGTCTTCGGATCGATCACGGGCTCCCGCGTGCCGAGATGGGTAACCGGATCGAACAACCGCCCCACCAGAGAACCGTCTGGGGTCCGGCTGACGGTCACCAGCTGGTCAAAACCGGATTCGAGCCCGAGCCGGATCACCAGCCCTTCGGAAGAGATCCGTGAAACAGGAATCCGCAAACCGGGGGAAACGGTCGCATTCCCGTACTGCTGGCCGCCGATATCGGCCAGAGCCCTCATCCCGGCAGGCGGAAGATTCGGAACAATCAGCATCCGAATCGATCGGTCGGCGGGAGCGGCAGTCGGTTCTTCTCTCTGCACGGCCGTAAGAACCGGTTCCTCCGGAAGGTTCCGGAGAACCCACTCTTCATCCAGATACGCCCCAACGACGGCCGGCACCGCCGCCCGTTTTTGGGCGGCCTGGCCTGTGGAATCCAACGGCGCGTTCATTTCGTTCATCACCAAAGGAAATACCGCCGGATTTCCATCGACCAGAGGAAGAACCCGGTCCAACTGCTTTGAAAACTCTCTGGGCGCGCGGAAAAAAACATTCCGAAGACCTTCGTGCGGCCAACTGTCGGCCACCCGGTCGCTCATCAGGATCACCTTGTCCTGCGGCTTCAGAGAAACCCGTCTTTGGTAAATGATCGGATCTGCGGCGATATCCGCGTCGGTGATGGCATTCATCCCCAGGTAATAGTTCAACGACCGGTTCCCCGAACGGGCGGCATCGTTGATCTCCGCCAGAACGGCCGGTTCCATATCGACGGAATAAAGATCGTCGGAGGGCACCCCCCGCGCAAGCGCCTTCACCGACCAGCCGAAGCTGAAGTCGGGCGTCAACGGATCGAACCGCCGATCCGATTCATTGAGCAGATAGACGCTTCCGCGGCCCGCCTTTGTGATCAGAAGCTCCGGCTTTGCGCCGGCGGGATAAAGCAGAATGGCTACTGCCATGCTGGAGCCGGATTTCGTCAAGAAACCGCCCCGGTCTTTCTTATGAATCATAAACAGCTCTTCGTGGAGATCCCGAAACCGGTTGGACACGAATCCCTGGACCCGAGCCTGCCAAGCGGTCTTCTGATCCTCGGGAGCTCCGGTGTATCGTTGAACCACCTCGGCAAACAGGCTCGAACTCAACGCATCGTACAAAGCGGTGAGCGCCCTCTGCCCGGCTTCATGTGATCCGAACGGGGTGCCGTGCCCCTGCGACAGCAGAAGCACCGTTCCCATCAAGCGGCTGTTGAGCGGATGAACCAAATCAATCGTATCGGCATAGACATTCTGCGCCTGCGGAGAATTCACCTGGATCGTCACATGTTTCTGCACGCTGAACTCTTCCAACCCGCCGCCGATGCCGAAATTACCGTTGCCGCCCACCGCCGGATCATCCGAAACCAGCCGTTCCGGAGCATCCGCCATCAGCGATTGAACCTCGGGCAGAAGCACCTGAACCCACCTGCCCTGCTCACGCTGCCGGATCGTCCGGAAATGGACCTGATACAACTGGTGCCCCATTCCCTGATCGAGGAACTGGAGCGCGGCCCTCATCTGAGGAACCGCCTGATCCCAGTTCTCGGTCCAGGTTTCCAATGCGCCGACTTCGACCCAGTAGTCCAAAAAGGGATCTTCCGAATAGAAGTGGACCCAATCCGGCTCGACACCGGGCTCCTCCGTCCGCTCTCCCAAAAGCCGGATAATGCCACCCCTCAGAGCATGGAGAACCTGGTCGTGAGTCGTCAGGTTGTTCGCGGCCACCTCATCGATCCCCTGATCCACCAACGTGGTGACATCCAGCCGCGGAGCGAGCTTATGAGGAACCTCCTCTCTCTCCTGATCCAGCTGTATCCGCATCTGCCGGAATTTAGCCGCATCACCGGCAAGTCCAAGCTCTTCCGCCACCCTCCCCAGCAGGTGGGCGGCCACGCTGCCCACCTCCAGAATGGAGAGATCGTACGGCATCAACGTTTCTTCAAGAAGGTCCTGCGGAAGACGCCCCGGAGAACCGCCCGCAATGTCCCAAATCTCTTTCGAAATAACCCTTCGAACCGCCTGGCGGCGGCGCTCAAGCTCCGGCAAGGGAACGTTCAATCCCCCCTGCAGGAAGATCAGCAGCGAATCGGGGGAACGGGCCTGATCGGAAGGAGACAGATACTGGCTCGCAGGAACCACATTATTCACCAGGCCGTACGCAAGCGCCCGGGTGTAGAAAGGGCTTGGGAGCTCAAGCTGGCCCCCACGCGCCTGCTGTTCCTGAAGAAGCCGCGCCAGCCACCGCTCATGAAGCAAGCTGACGATATGCCCCAAAGGCACCTCCGGATTGGTAAAAATCCGTTCGACTTGAACCTTTTCGGTAAGGGAGCCGGCGGCGCTGAGGGTCAGCACCGTCTGCGCGATCAGCGTCCGGACAAGCTTCCGGTATTGCGGATCTACCGGAGGATTTTGGCGCAGGAACCGGTCCGCCAACTCCAGCATTTTCCAAGAATCGTTTTCAGCCGACCGGCTGATCGGGTCCCCGACCAGCCAAATCGCAGGGAGCCGCCGGTTCACCAGCATCTGAAACCGGCCGATCTCCAGAAGGTCAAGGGTTCGCCGCATCAACGGGCTTTGATTCGCCCGATCGGGCAAAGACAACCGGCCGGCCCGGCTTAAGAGGTCGGCAACATGGTCCCATCTTTGCCCTTCCAGGAAACGGCTCATCTCGTTC
Organism: uncultured Planctomycetia bacterium; assembly: GCA_964373715.1. Classification (GTDB taxonomy): domain Bacteria; phylum Omnitrophota; class Gorgyraeia; order 1-14-0-20-64-10; family 1-14-0-20-64-10; genus CAMTXI01. Next base: position 25,825 of record CAYJVR010000014.1, read on the forward strand.
TGCAAATCCTGAACCTTTTTTTCCTGCGGAGTCATCAACCGTTCCACATAGATCTGGGCACCTTTGTCCGGCCGCACGATCAGCCCCTCGCTCGTCACCTCCACCCGAATACCGTCGATCGTCCGGGAAGCTCCGGCGCCGTTCAATCTCTGCCGTTTCGACGCCGCATCGCTGGCGTAAAAAACCGTCGACACTTTCGGAAACGGGGACCGGCGGGTGACCGAAATCTGGAGGAACTGCATGCCGCCGGCCAAACTGTTCATCACCAGAAAACCCCGGTTGCCCCACTCGGCAAGATACTTCTTGGAAATAGAAACTCCCCCCGGACCGACCGACAGAAACAAATTCGCCGGCTGGTCCTGGCGGCTGGTGAACAACCGGACCGGATTCAAACTGTCGTCCGGAACTAAGAGGGCCTGATCGTACGGAATCGCCTCCTCCAAACCCGCCTCATCGGCAGGCGGCTGCTCCGCATTGCTCCTAGCCTTCTTCCCTTCGTAGGCCTCCGGATGGTCGAGCCGGACATCGTTCGGAGCGACTACGCGAAGCTCCGCCTTCATGGACAACTTCTTCGAAGAATCGACGGCCCGAAGATAAACAAAAGCAATAATCCGGAAAGTCGATGTGTCGAGTAAAATGATCGGTTCTCCCCGTTGATCGGGCGGGTAAAGATCGGTCGCGCCATAATCCTTTTCCGTCTTCATGCCCAAAACCAGCCGGGACTCCGGTTTCCCCCGATTGACAAGCGACTGCAGGTACTCCCTCGCTGCGGGACTGGCGAGACCCCCCTTTGCCCGGATTTTCTCAACCACTGTTTTCCAAAGTTTATCCCGGTAGATCAGAACATCGGCAGGGGTTGTGAACGCCAGGCGGGCTTTGGAACCCTTGACCTCCACTGCCTCAATCTTGACCGTCTGGTCCGGCTGGGAGGCGCTGTATCCCCAGACAATCAGCTGTCCATTCTGCAAAACGGCCCTGCGAAGGCCTGCGTTGTCGGACGGATAATCGAGGCCCGCTGCCGGATCCGCCGGAAGCGCAGCGGTTTCTGCAACAACCGAAGGTGTTGTTTCTTTTACAGGAGGAGCGGCTTCTTGAGCGGCGGCGGCCGAAGCGGCCGTTTCAGCAGCCGCGGCAAGTTTCTTCTTGTTGGAGGCATAAACCCGGTACCGTTCAACCGGGACGTCCTCCGGAGCAACGATCCGGAACTCGGCGGAATCTCCTACGGGCGGGTACCGGAGGTAAAGCCGGCCGACGATCCGCATCATGCGGGTATCGAACAGGACGATCCCTCGATCCGGATCCGGCTTGTCTGTCTTATTCCGTTTCTCCGGTTCCAAAGCGGTCGAAAGGATCTGCGTGGAGGCTCCGCCTCTCAAAGGCTGGATCAATGAACGCAGGTAAACCTGCGCATCCACGTTGAGCGGCTCCGTAAATCCGCCGCGCGCCGCAACCTGGGGAACGACAACCCCGTTCCACAGAGGATCCGGATAGGCAAGAACTTCGGGCGGGGTTTCGACCTCCACCCAAGCCGATGAGTCCCCCTCTGTGCGCATGTAGCGGACATGCACCTCATCCCCGGCTGAGTTGAATTTCCAGAGGACAAACTCATGCGTCCTGGAGGAAGAAACCTTATCGGGGTCCTCCAGCTTCCTGGAGATCCGGACCCCCTCGTTCCCTTCCTCCAGGCCGGAGGGCAGACCGGTCAGCGCGGCGCGCAGTTCCCCCACCCCGCTTCCCTCCGCCCCCATCGGACGCAAAGCATACGATGGGCTGGGCAAACCAAGCGCCAGGCTTAATAAAAGCGAAGTAATTTTAAACAAAAAAAGTGAGCTGTTTTTCATAGTGAATTGTTAATCGAAACGGTATTTCGAAACCAGTTACAAGAAGTATACCTAGTGGAAGGGGGTAAATTCAAGCAGTCTATATAAAAATATGTACTACTTACAAAAAGCTTCGGACAAGAGGCCTAATCTTAATCTATTAAAGCATATGAAGATAGGTCTTAAGGTCAAAATCAGTGATAGCGGAACAATAGCGCTCCCATTCGACCTGCTTGTTCCGCAGGAAGGAGGTGAAGCTATGCTCTCCAAGGGCGGAACGAAGAAGTTTGGATCCCTTCGCCGCCTCGATCGCCGCCCCAAGATCCCTTGGCAGAGAGATGATTCCCCTCTTTATACGCTCCTCTTCGCTCAACGCGGCGACATTGGTCTCGGCCGCTTTGGGAAGAGGATACTTCGACTTCAAACCATCCAGGCCGGCGGCCAGAATAACGCTGAAGACGAGATACGGGTTGCACGCCGGATCGGGGGATCTCAGCTCAATCCGGCAGGCCTCCTCCTTCCCGGGCTTCGCGCGGGGAATCCGAACTAAGTCGGCCCGGTTGGTCAGAGCCCAGGTCACATAGACCGGCGCCTCGAAACCGGGCGTCAGTCGCTTGTAGGAGTTCACCCACTGGTTGGTGACAACGGTGAATTCCGGCACATGCTTGAGGATGCCGGCCAGGAAGGATTTCGCCGCATCGGACAGATGAGCAGGATCTTTTTTATCAAAAAAAGCGTTCCGTTCCCCCTGAAAAAGGGACATGTTGACGTGCATTCCGGAGCCGTTCTCTCCCGCCATAGGCTTGGGCATGAATGTGGCGTAGACACCGTGCTTCAAGGCCGTCTCCTTAGCCACCAACCGGTAGGTCATCACGTTATCGGCCATCGTCAGCGCATCGGTGTAGCGGAAATCAATCTCATGCTGGGAGGGAGCCACCTCATGATGGCTGAATTCCACCCCAATCCCGAGCTCCTCCAGCGCAAGAATTGTATCTCGGCGCAGGTCTGAGGCAATATCCAACGGCGTCAAATCAAAATAACCGCCGGAATCAAGGGGCTTCGGGTCTTCAGAAGACTTAAAGTAGAAATGCTCGAGTTCGGGCCCGACATAAAATGTGTAGCCGAGATCGGCAGCCTTCTTAAGGTTCTGCTTAAGGATATAGCGGGGGTCCCCTTCAAAGGGTTTCCCGCCCGGCCGAAGGATGTCGCAGAACATCCGGGCAACAGCATTCTCTTTGGGCCGCCACGGAAGGACCGCAAAGGTGTTCGGATCCGGCATGGCGATCATGTCCGACTCTTCCAACCGGGTAAACCCTTCGATCGAAGAGCCGTCAAAACCTACCCCTTCCTCGAGCGCTTCTTCCAGCTCCTCGATCGTAATGGCGACATTCTTGAGAAACCCGAGGATATCGGTAAACCAGAGGCGGATAAATTTGACCCCGAGGTCCCGGGCGGATTTGAGAACGTATTCTTTGTCTTTCAGCGCAGTTGTAGGCATGATCCTTCTATCTCTCCAGAGAAAAGAACCCCTCACCCCACCTCTCCCCTTCGAAAGGGAGAGGATAAAGGTGAGGGGCGTAAAACCAATTCAAATTTTTAGACGTCGAAATACAGGTAGAACTCCCACGGATGCGGGCGGAGCCGGACCGGATCGATCTCCCGGGTCCTCTTGTACTCGATCCACACATCCAGAACGTCCTTCGTGAAGACCCCGCCCTTGAGCAGGTAATCATGGTCCTTCTCGAGAGCATCAAGGGCCTCACCGAGCGACGCCGGAACGGTCGGAATCTTCTTCAACCGCTCGGGCGAAAGCTCAAACAGATCCTCATCCACCGGCTGACCGGGGTCAATTCGGTTCTGGATCCCGTCTAAGCCCGCCAGCAGCTGGGCCGAGAAAGCCAGGTACGGGTTGCACGAGGGATCCGGTGACCGGAACTCGATGCGCCGCGCCTTCGGGCTGTTCGAGTAAGTCGGGATCCTAACGGCGGCGGAACGGTTCCGCTGGCTGTAGACCAGGTTCACCGGCGCTTCGTAGCCGGGCACCAACCGCTTGTAGGAGTTGGTAGTCGGGGCACAGATCGCCATCAGCGACCGCCCGTGCTTGATCAGCCCACCGATGTACCACTTGCACAGCTGGGAGATCAGCGCGTAGCCCTTCTCATCGTAGAAGAGCGGTTCCCCGTTCTTCCAGAGAGACTGGTGACAGTGCATGCCGGACCCGTTGTCCTGGAACAGGGGCTTCGGCATGAAGGTCGCTACCTTGTTGTGCCGCCGGGCGACGTTCTTGATGATGTACTTGTACATGAGCAGCTTGTCCGCCATCGTGGTCAGCGTATCGAACCTCATGTCGATCTCGCACTGGCCGGCGGTGGCCACCTCGTGGTGGTGCACCTCGACCGGGATCCCGGCCTTCATCATGGTCAGGATGATCTCGCTCCGGATGTCCTGCAGCGAATCGTGCGGCGGGACCGGGAAATAGCCTTCCTTGTACCGGGGCTTGTAGCCCAAATTGGGCTTCTCATCCTTGCCGGTGTTCCAATCCCCCTCGACCGAGTCGATGTAGTAATACCCGCTGTGCTCGTTCTGGTCGAAGCGGATGTCGTCGAACAGGAAGAATTCCGCCTCCGGCCCGAAACAAATGGTGTCCGCGATGCCGGTCGCCTTCAGGTACGCCTCTGCCTTCTTCGCAATATAGCGGGGATCACGGGAATAAGCCTTCCGGGTCAGCGGGTCATAGATGTCGCAGAGGACCGACAGCGTTGGGATCTGGCAGACCGGGTCCACCACGGCCGTGGAGGGGTCCGGGATCAGGATCATGTCCGACTCATGGATCTTCTGGAACCCGCGGATCGAGGAGCCGTCGAACCCGATGCCATCCACCCAGATCGATTTGGCGACATCGGAATAGCCGGTCAATTCCTTGGTCGGGATTGAAAAGTGCTGCCAGAGGCCGGGAAGGTCGTTGAACTTGAAATCAACGATCTGAACATTGTTGTCTTTGATGATCTTGTTGACCTTCTCGATCGCGGGCAGATTCGCCTTGATGTGCCCTGCCTCTGGGGCGGAATTCACCGACCCGCGGGCGCTCTTGCCATTCAATGAAACTTTCACTTTTGACTTCTCAGCCACTCGTGCCATTGCTTTTTAACGCCTCCTCGTTTTGCTACGTACTGTTCAGACAGATTCAGAAAACGTGAAAAAAATCCATGCGCCCTGAAGAACTGTCCTGGAAGAACTGCACTTTCGGGGCTGCGAACCGGCTGGGAAACCGGCCCGCATAAGAACTTAACTAGTTTTCTTTAGTTTCCTCCAACTCCATTACAACCATGTTACAAACATGTTAAATCGGGTTAAAACCCAAACGCTGCCCGCAGAATACAGAAAACACAGCCGCGAGCAGCGTTGGACAAACCCATGTCTCTGTGAGGGTTAGAGCGCCATCTCGCTCAATTCGCCGGTCCGGATCCGGATCACCTCTTCCACCGGGGAAATAAATATCTTGCCGTCCCCCACTCCGCCAGTCTTCGCGGTATCCACGATCGCTTGGACGATCTTCCGGACATCCTTGTCGCTGACGACGATCTCCAGCTTTACCTTCGGGAGCATGTCGAGCCGGTATTGCTCGCCTCTCCACTGCTGCACGACGCCCTTCTGCTTGCCGTGGCCCTCCACCTCGCTGATGTGGAGGCCTGGAAACCCGACCTTCTCCAGGGAGTGGCGGACATCATCCACTTTTTCCGGACGAATAATTGCTTCGATCTTTTTCATTTTTTGCTCCCTTCCAGAACGGACTCCCCGTTTTTGCTGTACTCGGAGGCCTGCTTTGAGGCCAGGTTTGCGGAGGTCGTCACGTACGAGTAGTGCGGCTTTCGGGTCACAAACTCCGGATAAGCGGAGTTTCCATGTTCGCCGACATCCAATCCGCCGATCTCCTCATGAAGGCTGACCCTGATTCCCATTGTGACCTTCAACAAAGTCCACACAACCGCGGCGGCTACAAAGGTAAACACTCCCACAAAAAGCACACCCGTCGCCTGCACAGACAAAAGTTTTGTCCCGCCGCCGAAGAAGAGCCCATTGCCAGCCGTGTTCGGATTGATCATATCCTGCGCAAACAGCCCGACCGCCAGGGTTCCCCAGATGCCGTTGATCAGGTGAACCGAGGTGGCTCCCACCGGGTCATCCACCCTTATTCGGTCAAACAGTGGAACGGCCAGAACGACCAAAACACCGCCAACCGCTCCGATGATCAATGAGCTCTCCACGCTGACAAAAGCGCAGGGGGCCGTAATAGCCACGAGACCGGCCAAACAGCCGTTTAAGGTCATGCCCAAATCCGGCTTGCCCAGCGTGATGCAGGAGGTGAACGTAGCAGCCAAAATGCCGGCGACCGCCGCGGAATTGGTCGTGACGCAGATTCGGGCAATAGCGCCTGGATCCGCCGCCATGGTGGAACCGGGATTAAAACCGAACCAGCCAAGCCACAGGATAAAGGTACCAATCGTGGCTAAACTCAGACTGTGACCCGGCGTCGGAGTGATGGAACCGTTCGGGCCATATTTTCCGAACCGAGGCCCGAGGATAAGCGCTCCGGCCAGAGCAGCCCAGCCGCCCACCGAGTGAACGACCGTGGATCCGGCAAAGTCCCAGAAACCTGCCTTGGCCAGCCAACCCCCTCCCCATATCCAGTGACCAACGATCGGATAAATCACCGCGCACAATGCGAATGAGAAAACCAGGAACGAGAAATATTTGATTCTTCCACCAACAACGCCGGAGACAATCGTCGCGGCAGTCCCGCAGAAAACCAACTGGAAGAAGAACTTCGCCAGCAGCGGAACACCGGTCCAGTTGAGGGCGCTGTAAACCCCTTTGTACGCCTCCCCGGTGGCCGGAGAGTTGTCGGCCCCATGCAGGGAGAAAAGCCCCTGAATTCCCACCCAACCGTTGCCGTCTCCGAACATAACGCCGAACCCTAACCACCAAAACGCCACCGATGCAATCGCGAAAACGACGAAATTCTTGGACAAAATGTTGACGCAGTTTTTCTGAGGCTGAAAACCAGCCTCCACCGTGGCGAAACCGGCATTCATCCAGAACACCAGCATCGCGGTCACTAATACCCAAATAGTGTCCACCATTACCTTCAATTCCATTTTGTTCCTCCTTAGTCACAATCCTTAATTTATACAGCTAAAGCGAAAAAACCAAGCTTGTCAGAACGGGTAAATCAGTTCTGCAGAAAGCGTGTCCTGCGTATTGTCGGTGCTGCTTCCGGCGGCGAAAACATTATCGCTGGCGTGATCATGGCGATACTCGAGACGGGTTATCAGGTCCTTATAGACCTTGAACTCGTTGGTCAGGGTGAGCTCCCAGAAACGACCGTCAGTCACCCCGTTGGCGGCCCGAACACCCGTGCGAATACCGTCGAAATCAGCGAAATACTCCGCGCGACCGGCCAAGGCATACCAGTCGTTAACCTGGTAACGGGCGTACCCGGCTACCCCATGCCAGGTGGCGTCCTCGGTGTTTTCGATCGTAGCGTCCTGTTCCTGGCCGTAATCGTAGTTCAGCTTGAACGCCAGCTTGTCCGTCGGATTGTACCCCAGCACGACATCCAGCAGGAACCGGTCATCCCGGTTGTCGCCGGTCCGCTCAGGACCCACCATCCCCACAACGGAATAAAAGATCTGCGGGGTTGGATTGCCGCAAACACCCAACTCAATTGTCTTCCCCGTGTTGTTGTCATCCACCACATCCCACCCGTTGTTAACACCGAACATGCCGGTCAGCCAAGGCGCCACAGGATAACTCAGCCGGACACCCGTATGCGTGAACGGAATGGCATAGCCGAACAAGAAGGATCGGGAGAAATTCCAGTTGTCCTTCGACTCGATCACTTCAGCGCCATGGAGCGTAACAAATTTACCGGCCTTCACATTCAAGCCGCTACCTACCGGAAGGAGGGCCTCCGCATAAACCTGCTGGAGATCGATCTCATCCGTGGTGGAACCGAGCCCCGTGGTCACGCTGCCGACAATCTCGGAATTTTCCCCAAAATCCAGATCGGTCCGAAAACCGACGCGGGAATCTTCCGAAACCGGCTTCTGCACCACCAGCTCAAAAGCGTTGGGCTGGAAACCGTTGGCGTCCGTATCAAATACACGCAGAGAGCTCGTCCGGCTTTTCGGGGTCTGCGTGTTGTAAACGTAGGAAACATCGGCAAAACCGCTTATCTCAACTTTCCTCACCCATGAAGGAATCTCCCCCTCCCCCGGCGCCACGTAGGTGGCCGCAGGGGCGGCGGGCGCGGCCCTCTCCTGCCGGGAGAGGCGATCTTCCAACGCCTTCAGGCGGGCCTTCAGGTCGGTGACCTCCGCCTTCAACTCGGCGGTCTCATCGGCGGCCCAGGCGGGCACAATGTTTGCGGAGAGAAAAACAGCTGCGGCGAATGCTGCGAGAACAGCGCGGTGCGAACGATGCATCTGGGAGCCCCCTCTTCTGTTTTTTTGCGTGAACGAAACAAAAGACCGTGAACGATATGGAGGCTATTCTACGAAGGGAGATTACTGAAAAATAACCTCTGCGTTAAATCCTTATTACGCGGGTGGCTCCGCTCCCTCTAGGTTTTGTCCGAAACCCGAGTATAATAAGGAAAAACATGGCGTTCAGAAGCAACCAAGGTACCCTTCATGCACTACCCATCTTCCTTTCCATTGGCATACTCACCTTGTCCTTTCAAACGGCCGCGGGCGAACCGGAAGCAGGCCCGAAAATGAACTCCCCTTCTGAAAGCGCTAAACCCGCCCTGGAATTCCTGCGCCGGCGGGTTGGCCCGCACGGCCTGCTGGATTCATATGTGGAAGACGGGACGGATCGCTCCTACACGTACGATAATGCGCTGGCCGCCATGGCCTTTCTCTCCTCCGGCCGGCCTGATCTGGCGCGCAAGGTTCTGGACGCTTTTAAGAAGACCGCCCCGCATCAGCAGGGAGGATTCTTGGAGGCCTACCATGCCACAACCGGGAAACCGGACGGCATCCTGACAGCCGGTCCCAACGCCTACCTGCTGCAGGCGATGAACCTTTACTACGCCAGAACCAAAGACCCCCGCTACAACGACCTCGCCCGTGGGATCGCAGACTATCTGCTCAGCCACCAGGCCGAGAACGGCGGGTTGTATGGCCGCGCGGATGTTTCCTGGAAAAGCACGGAGAACAATCTGGGCGCCTATTCTGCCCTTTACAACCTGGGAGTCATTCAGAAACAGGCGGATGATCTGGAGAAGGCCCAAAGGATCCGCGAATTCCTAACCACGGCCTGCTGGGACGGGGCACGTTTCCTGCGCGGAGAAAATGATCCCTCCACCGTTACCGACGTGCAGGCACTGGGAATACTGGTGCTGGGCAAGGATTACTCCACAGCAGCACGGTGGGCGGAGAGCCGCACACGGGTGACGAGAAGCAGCCCCGGAAAACAGGGTGTGACCGGGTTCGATTTCAACGACGACCAGGACACCGTCTGGACAGAGGGGACACTGCAGATGGCACTCGCCTACCTTTGGCTCGGAGACAGAGGGAGGGCCCGCTTCTACCAGGCCGAGTCAGAAAAACTGCTTAAGGAGTCAGGAGCGATGCTCCTGGCAACCAACGAAGGAACGACGGGAATCGGCTGGACGCTCGAGCCATGGCAGGCGGTTGCCCCCACAGCTTGGTATATCCTTCTCTGCAACCGGGACAATGTGTTGGGACTAGAGAAGGATTAAGAACCGGCCCTCTCCGGATAAGAGATCGGGACCTTGAAGGTCTTTGGCCCTTTTGCGGGCTCCGGAAGAGGCGGAAAAGGAGAGGCCGCAATGACCGCCCGTTTGGCCAGCGAATCCAGCTTCCTCGATCCGCTGCTGACCACACGGGGCTTCCCCTTTAACCGGCCGTCCGGCAGGATTGTGAACTCCACCACCACGATTCCCCCACTTTTCGCCAGAGGTTCCTGCGCCTGGGCAATTCCCTGGATGAGGTCCATCATCCAGCCGTAGTAATCCTCCCAACCGGCCGACTGACGAAACGGCCCGGGCGGCGCAGCCGCCGGCGCTCTCTCTCCCGTAACGATGTGCGGAGTGAGGAAGACGACTAATTCCGTCTTCTTCATCGTCTGCTTGCTGTTACGAAAGGCCGCCCCCAACACCGGTATGTCGCCCAGCAGCGGAATCCTTCGTTGGTCGGTAGAATTCTCATCCTTGATCAGCCCGCCAAGAATCACCGTTCCTCCATCCTCCACCAGGAGCACCGTTTCCACCTCGGCCGTCTCGATGATCGGGATCTCATTCTTTTCAGAGGTCGTGAGGGTCCCGGTCTTGGAGCTCACTTCCGGCCGAACCTTGATCTGGACGAAGCGGTCCCGCGTGATGGTCGGAGTGACAAAGAGCTTAACACCGACGTCCAAGAAAGTTACCGACTCCGCCGTCACCGCCGTGCCGGTTCCCGTTTGAGAAACCGACCGCGTAACAAACGGTTCCTTGGAACCCACAAGGATCTTGGCTTCCTGATTGTTCACAACGGTCAGCCGCGGTTCCGAAAGGATTTTGGTCTCTCCGAACGTCCTCAAGGCCTCCACGAGCGCTTTGTAATCACCCGCCTGACTCAAGGAAGCGGTGGCGATGTTCAGCACCCCGCCGCTGGTCAGATTCAACGCCCCAAGTCCTTTCAGGGTAATTTTATCCTGAGCCAGAACCTGCCAGTCGATGCCAAGTTGAAACTTATCGGAGAGGGTCACCTGGATGATCTTCGCCTCGATCAGGACCTGGGTAGACCGCTCATCAAAGGCCTGCGTGATCCGGGCCACCTTCTCCAGCTTGTCCGGATAATCGGTGACCGCCAGCTGATTGGTTCTCTCGTCAACCGCAACCGTTCCGATCCCTTGGGTCAACATTCCCTGCGCAATCGGCGCAACGTCCTTGGCTGATCCGTAGCTCAACTGGAAGATCCGCGTCTCCATCGGCTGGTCCAGTCTCTGAACAAGCTCCTCCATCTGCGCAACAAGAGGCGGCGTGTCCATCAGGATGAGGGAGTTTGTCGCTTCATCGGCGATGACCCGACCGATGTTCGACTTCACCTGAGCCAGTGTCCGACTCAAATCCGCCGTTTTAGCATGGCGGGGTATCACCGTCTTGATGATCCGACGATCCTGGTAGGGGACGCCGTGGAGCGCCTCGTAATCCCGCTGGGCCATGATCGTCAGCGTTTGTCCTGTGCGTTCATAGGCCAGTTCATTGGCCGCCAGCACCACCTCGAACACCTCCCAGGGATCCGCCTCTTTTACGAACAGGGTCACCCGCCCGCTCACGTTGCGGCCCGCAACCATGTTAATGCCGGTCTGCTGAGAAAGGATCTTGAGAACTTCCAGGATATCCATTCCTTGGAACTGGAGGGTCACTTTCCGGGAATCTGTTTCAGCATCCGCTGCACATATCGGCGATCCCGCCAAAGCGACGACGCTCGCCAAAAGGGTCGCGAAGACAACCCGTGTCATCTCCTTACATCCGAATCTCATAGACCTCACCTCCACGCTCCACAAAAACCGCCTGCTCTTGGATCGACTTGACCGTATAATCATCCACCTGCTCACCTTCCATGACCCAGAGTCCCCGCGTGCCCCCTGCATCCTCAAGAAAAGCTTTCTTCACCGGCCCCACCAGAACCCCCTTCAGCTTCCACTGAACATCCTTCACTGCGATCTGCGCCGAGACAACCGGCTGGACGGCCTGGCTCGACTGGAAGAGCTCGCGTGAAAAGAGGATCTCCGGAATGGGGGGAACCGGCCGGCTGATCACCGGAGCTCCCCCTTCCCTGGCCAATACCGGCCTTGGAGCAGCCACCGTCCGCACAAGATCAACCACGGCTGCCAGCGCGAGGACAAGAACAACCCAGAAAAAAGTTTTATTGAAAACAGCCCACCTCCTTTTCGGGATTTTCATCTGTCACTCAAAGGTTTGAAGTTCAGCCGAAGGATGCACTGTCCGCGCCCACCCGACTGCGGGATCATCTGCAGATGCTCCAAACGGATTCCCGGAATCCGGTCGGGAAGCTGTCTTAAAAAACCGCCCATCCGGTCCAGATCCCCCTCTACTTTCACATCCAAGCGAAGCACTTTTTTCTTCTTCGACCCGGCTTGAATCTCCGAGGGACGCAGTTCCTGCACTGAAAGGCCGCTGGCCTGCGCCGCTTCCTGCAGCCCGCTCAGGCAAACCCACTGGGCATCCCGAATATCTGAAGAGGAAGAGACCCATGGACCCAGGGCCTCCTGCTGGCGGAGAGTGACCTCCTCCTTCACCTTCAGCCACCGCTGAAGGTGACCGAGCCGTTCCTGCGCTCCGGCCAGTTCCTGGTTCTTCTCATGCCACACTTTCGCGGCCCCGAGGATCCCCACCGAAAGGGCAAAAACGCCTGCGGTCGCTAGGGCAGTGGTCCCCATCTCTTTCCAGGAAGGCCGGTTTACGGCAATCATTCCCTTGTCCCTCCCTCCTTGGCCTGAAGGATCATCTCGAAATCAACAGAAGCCGTTCCCTTGACGGATTGCCTCTTCACGGAACGCAGAACCACCGATCCCCAGAAGGGTCCAGACCGCAGAGAGGAGGCATATTCGCTTACCGCGGTCCAACCCGGCGCAGACCCGCGCAGGGTCAGAGCCCCGCCGGCTTCCAGCCCGAGGAATTGAATGGTAACCTCTGAGGGAAGCTGCTTCATCGCATTCGACAGAAGCTCCATCTCAAGCGCATACTCCTGCCGGGCCTGCGTCATGGCGCGGATCTGCGCGTCGGCCGCACGGATGGGAGCCGCCTGCGCCTCCAGCAGGCGGATCTGGGTCTGCGCCCCATGCAGCCGCCAAGAGACCCAGCCGATCTTCAGCCCGAACCACCCCAGAAAAAGAACCGCGCAGAGTAGGCCGAGAAAGGCCGACCGGCGGATTTCCCGAAAGAACCTGGTCTTTTCCTGCTGGGAGCGGGTTTCGGCCGGCAGGAGATCCAACTCCAGCAGCCGGCCGCCGCAGACCGTTCCCAACAATTCAGAGAAGGAGATCTCGGATGACCCGATCTCCTGGATGAGGGCCGCCGGCGCTTCCCGGAAGGGGGACACCTCCAAGGGATCCACCCGGTGAACCGGCATCTGCAAAAGTCCTTCCAGCCGCTCCAACGGGGCCGCGCCGTACGGCTCCAGAGAGCCGCTGACCGTGGCCATCCCCAGCACTGGTCCGATCTGTTCCCTGGCGTACGCCAGCACCGTCTCCCGAATCGACGCCGCCAGCTGGTCCAGAGAGGATGGCGGATGGGGGATCTGCCGCATGTACACCATCTTTCCCTTGACCAACACCCCCAGATCCAGGCCGTCCGGAGAAACCTCAACGGCAAGCCAGGCATCCGGAGGGGTTTCCCCGGAAGCAGGCCAGCAGGCCTGATGCCAATGGCCGACCGCCTCGCTTGAGATGGAAATCCCGCTCAGCTCCAGGCCGGCCCGGCGGCACACCTCGATCAGTCGTTCCACGGACGACCGATGGGCGACAGCCGCCAGAACCCGCGTCCCTTCCCCGACGGGCCCCAACGTTTTCACGGAAACGACGCATTCCTGCAGCGGATAGGGGAGCGCTCCCTCCAGCTGGTAAAGGGCCATCGCCTTGAGTTCCGCCGGATCGCTGGATGGAAGGACAAGGTAACGGGTAAGCACCTCTCCCTTCGGCAGAAGCCCCACCACCTCTCCGGCCGGAGCAGGCACCGCGGCCAGCATCTCCTTCAAGGACTGCGCCGTCTGCTCCTGGCTGAGCCCCTGCGCCCTCTTTGCCTTCATTCCCAGAAGCCGCCAGGAATCCCCCTCCGGACGGGCTTGGAGAAGCTTGATCCACCCGCCTTGAAAACTCAGGGCCGTGAAGGCCTCCTTGACCTCGCTACGCCTCATGCCACCCCCTGACGACAGGCAGGGAACCGGGCCGGCCGCGTTCCAGGATCACCGTTGCCTGCTGGTCAACCCCGTGCCGTCCGCTTGTCCCTCTCACCCGGATGCGGAAGAAGGAGGAACGAACCCCGATCTGCTTGGCTTGGATCAGACCTCCCAAAACGAGCTGATCCTCCGGGAGTAGAAGCCCGAGGTTGTTTTCCAGCACCGGTTGGATCTCCTCCACATCCCTGAATACCCCGTCATCGGCGGTCCCCCGCTCCCCATCTGGCCCGGCTTGATACGCCGCGATCTCGTCGGCCAGCCGCGGAGAGAGCCCCAGCACAATAAGCACCTGTGCAGAGCAAGTGTTCAGGTTCACCGGGCCGGACCCATGAGATGTGGCGACCGTTTCCAGCTTGGGCAGAAGCTCTTTTTGAAAACCTTGAATCGCCGTCATCTCCCCAAGATGGGCAATCCCATTGACCTCCCCGACACCTCGGCGAGCGACGACTTCCCGGGCCGCCTGCGGCGTGAATCCCGGAAGCCGCGCCAGCAGATCAGCGGGGGCAGCGTTGATGGGGATCCGCCCGGACTCATCGGCAATCTCATAATGAAACATCCCATCCTGCAGGGGAATTGGCTCCGCCAGGGGCCTGCCCCATCCTTCTGCCGGTGCATCCCACTCGGCTTCCTCGTCCGACGCCAGCCGGCGCGAAGCGGCCTCCAGGCCGGCCCACGCCAGATACCAGGCTTCCCGCTTCTCCTGCAGGCGTCCGATCCATTTCATCTCCAGCGCCACGCGGGTGGCCTGGGCCATGAGGACCATCCCGACAGCGGCGGTCACCCACATGGAAAGGATGAGAATCGACCCTTTCACGCTGCTGCCCCTTCTCACGGGGAAACCTCCTCTGGGGCAACCGGCACCACACCATGCGGAACCCAAATCTCATGGCTGACGGATTCAAGTCGGACGCGCACCCATTGAGGGACCTGGCCCGGATTCTCCCATCTGTCCAGCCAGACGATCCCTCCGTCGGCTTCCTGATCCCGGTAGCCGTACTGCAGAAGAAACACGCCGATGTGCGGAATCAGAATCTTTGCCTGGACCGATTCTCCCTCCGGGAAAGATGCGGTCTCGCGGATCAAGGTCGAACGGCCGTCCCGCGGCAGGATCCGGTACCGGACTCGGCTCAATTCACCCGCCTGATCCGCTACGGCACAAGAAATCTCTTTGGCTGAACCCTCGAACAACTGGCCGGCAGCCGCGATGCTGTTTCGGAGATCCTCGCCCAGTTGTTCCAGGGTCTTCTCGACAAGGGCCATCCGATCCAACCGGACCTCCGTTCCTTTCCACGCCGCCGTCGCCCGCCCGAAAAAAGCCGTGGCTGTCCCTGCCGTCACGCCGATCACCACGGTGGCGGCCATCAGCTCCATCAGCGTGAACCCACCCGACACCCTCTTCACCGTCCCCCGCCCTCCCCGCTCATCAGCCCGGTAGTCAGCGCAGCCACCCTCCTGACTCCCTTCAATTCCCATGGCACCTCGACAACGACCCGGCGGAGATTCTCGGGCGGACCGCCCTGCCACTCCTCACGGATCGTCCACGAAAGATCCTGCTCCTGCCCCTGGCCGGCTGCGGCTAATCCGGCCTGGTGCCGGTAAAGCGCCTGCGCCAGCTGCCGGTCCGCCAAACGGGAGGCCAGAAGGGACCGCTCCATCCGTTGGACCGCGTGAATATGGCGGCCCAGCTGCGCCGCCGCCAGCGTGACGCCGGCCGCCAGGATAACGGAAGCCACCAGGACCTCCAGCAGCGTGAAGCCCCTTCCCCGAATGCGGCTCATTTCTCCATCCAGTTCCCGATATCGTCGGCCGTTCCTTCCACTCCGTCCGCCCCCAGCGAGAAGAGGTCGTAGTCCTGGCCGTCGTGCGCGGCAGGACGCGCGTAACGGTAGGGACGGTTCCACGGGTCCATCGGCTGGCGCTTCAGATAAGGACCTTTCCATTTCTCATTGTTCGGCGGGGCAGTTCGCAGGGCGTTCAGCCCCTCCTCCGTGGTCGGGTAAACGCCGGTGTCCAGTTCGTAAAGATCCATGGCCATGGGGACGGTGCCCTTCACGTCCGCCTCGGCCCGGGCGACGCGGGCCTGCTCGGTCCGGCCCGCCAAACGGGGGGCCGCCATCGCCACCAGGATCCCCAAGATGGTGATGACGATCAGCAGCTCAATGAGGGTGAACCCTGTTTTTCTCATCCGGCGAAATTGATCTCAAAGACCGGCAGGATCATCGAGAAGACGATCCCGCCGACGATGAACCCGACCAGAAGGATCAGGGCCGGCTCCAACAGCCCGCTCACAACGCGGATTGTCCGGTCCACCTCCTGATGATAACGAACCCCAGCCCGCGTGAAAGCACCGCCCAAATCCCCCTGGGCTTCACCTACCGCCACCATCGTCTGCAAAAACGGCTCGTCGATTCCCACCCGGCGCATGCTCGCTGAAAAACTCATCCCCTCCATCACTTCCCGTACCGTCTGCAGAACCTGCTGTCGCAGCCGCTCCCGGCCGACGGTGCCGGCCGCCAAGCGCAGCGCCTCCGGCAGCGGAAGCCCCTGTTCCAGGAGCAGACCCAGGGTGGAAGAGAGCCGGGCGATCTCGGCCCGGCGAGCAAGCGGTCCCAAGGCCGGAAGCCGTTCCAGGAGATGGCCCCCCCATCGGCCCAGCGGAATTTGCCACCAGCCCCGGCGGGTCCCGAACAGCGCAGCCGCAGCGCCGGCGACCGCAGCCAAGAGGGCCCAAAAGAAAAATCGCCCCGCTCCCATCAGCAGGCGGGTGCCCCACGGCAGGGATTGTCCTGTCTCAGCAAAGAGGATCGCCATCTGCGGCACAACCATCCATAAAAAGAGGGCCACGGTCCCGAACCCGACGGTGAGCACGAACAGCGGATAGACCAACGCGCCGCGGACCCTCTCGACCAGCTCCGTCTCCTTCTCCATCCGGCCGGCCAAGGCCTGCAGCACTTGCTCCAGCGAACCGCTCCCCTCCCCGGCCCTGACAAGGTGGGTGGCCACAGGTGGGAAGAGGGCTCCCATCTGATCCATCGCCTCGGCCAATCCCTCTCCGGCAGTCACCTTCTCTTCAAGGAGCGCCGCCGCATCCCCGGCCGGCCGGCCCTTCTCCTGCTCGGTCAGCAGATGCAGGGCCTGCGTCAAGCTGAGGCCCGCCGCCAATCCATCGGCCACCGTCCGTGCCCACAGCGCGAGGGCCGCCCGGGACAGCCGGCGCTGGAGCCGGTTTCCCTGGACAGCACGGGCCCCTTTCTTCTCCAGGGGAACAACTTCCATGGGATAGAGCCCCATCCGCCTCAAGTGAGTGACGGCGGTGGAGATATCCACCGCCTCCACCACGCCGGAGGCCTCCGTTTGAAGATCCTTTTTCGCCCGGTAAGTGAATTCCACTTACGCGCTCTCCATCTGCGTGACGCGCATCACTTCATCCATCGTGGTCAGACCCTGTTTCACCTTTTCCAAGCCGTCCTCCCGCAGGGTCCGCATCCCTTTCGACCTGGCCAGCTTGGAAATCTCGCCGGCCGGCGCCCTCGTCAGGACTAGATGCCGGATATCATCGTCCAGCAGAAGAAATTCAAAGATCGCGGTGCGCCCTTTGTAGCCGGTTTGCCGGCACTCCGCGCAGCCCCGCCCCCGGCACTCCGGGCAGACCAGCCGCACCAGCCGCTGGGCGATCGCGCACTCCATGGAGGAGGCCGCCAGGTACGGCTCGACCCCCATGTCCAGCAGACGGGTCACACAGCCGGCCGCGTTGTTGGTGTGCAGGGTGGAGAAAACCAGATGGCCGGTCAGCGCCGTCCGGATCGCCGTCTCCGCCGTCTCGAAATCCCGTACCTCCCCCACCATGATCACGTCGGGGTCATGCCGGAGGATCGACCGCAGGGCGACGGCAAAAGTCAGCTCAATCTTCGGGTGGATTTGCATCTGGGTGATGCCGGTGA
The DNA here is from genome assembly GCA_964373715.1 of uncultured Planctomycetia bacterium. Lineage (GTDB taxonomy): Bacteria > Omnitrophota > Gorgyraeia > 1-14-0-20-64-10 > 1-14-0-20-64-10 > CAMTXI01. The sequence continues at coordinate 43,573 of CAYJVR010000014.1, forward strand.
TCCGGTACTCAATCGGATCCTCAATCGTGATGATTTTCTGCTTCCGGTCATTCATCTGCGCCAGACTCGCATAGAGTGTTGTCGTCTTGCCGGAGCCGGTCGGCCCGCTCACAAAAATGATCCCGTGCGGCGTGCGAAGGAGGCGCTCCAATACTCGCTGGTGGTCCGGCAGCAACCCGAGCTGCTCCAGCCCTAGGAAAACATTCACCGAGAGGAACCGGATCATCACCGACTCCCCGCTCGGGGTCGGCAGGATCGAGATCCGCAGATCCATGTCCCGGCCGCCCACCTTCACCCTGGCCCGGCCGTCCTGGGGCAGGCGGTGCTCCGCCACGTTCATGCTGGCCATCACCTTGATCCGCGAGACGATGGCGGGATGGAATCGTCTCAGATGAGGGGGAACCGGAACGTCGTAGAGGATGCCGTCCACCCGGAACCGGATGAAAAACTCCTTCTCATAGGCCTCCAGATGGATGTCGGTGGCCCGGTCCCTGACTCCCTCGGAGAGGAGTTGGTTCACGAAACGGATCGTCGAGGCCTCCCCGCCGATCCTGTCCAAGTCGGTGACCGCTTCGGCCAGCTCCGGCCCGGAGGCCAACTCCGGCGTCGCCGCCATCGCCTCCACCGTCTCCGCCCCGATGCCGTAGTGGCGGCGGATCGCCTCCGCCAGTTCCACCGATTCAGCGGCAACCGGTCGAATGGGGAGGCCAATCACCGTTCTCAGCTCATCCAGCAGCCGCGTATCCCGCGGGTCGGCCATGGCGATCACGATGATCCCCTCTTCTTCCCTGACGGGAAAGACGCCGTACCGGACAGCCAGCCGGGCCGGAATCCGCTTCAATAGGGACGGATCAACGGACCGCCCCTTCAGGGACAGCCGGCCCGTCCCTCCCCGCCCCAGCACCTCTTTCCTGCTCTCTTTGGACATCGGTTCATTATACTCCTTTAGCTCAAAGTCTACACGCCAAAAATACAAGAATTAAATTTATTTAACAATATTCAAAATACCCCCATCCGGTGGGGATTCCCCTCACACGCGGATCTTACATTTTCTCGAGGAATCCCCTGGCCAAAAGGATGGATATTCCTCGGAATTTTTTCAATTCTAAGAGGTGCCTATCGCCTGAAACAAGAAAATCAGCCCGCCCGGCCATTGCACATTCCAGAAACCGATTATCATCCGGATCGGCTCGGATGACCTCCAATCTTTCTTTCGGCTGAACGGCGATCGCCTTGAGATACACGGCATGAAGAAACCTAGGGACCGAGGAAGATCCCGGCAGCAGTTCTTCCAGCACCTCCTGATACTCGGCAAGAACCGACGGCGAGATAAGCAGAATGTAACGCTCTCCGAACCACGCCTCCACCACCTTCTGCGGCAGCCCGCCCCAAAAGGAAGAGACAACCACGTTGGTATCCAGGACAACTCGAGGAACGGAAAAAGCCACGGTTACTTACGTCGGCGCCGAACTTGGGAGATGGCCTTCTTAACAAGGGCCGAGCTTCCGTGTCTGGACCTCATCTCCTGAGCAACCTCTTTAAAGGCCGACTGAGCATACTGTCGCCAATCAAACAAAGCCAGTAAGTCGCGTCCAAGCAAACGGTACTCCTTGCCAAGTTTGACGGCCTTCAACTCTCCCCGGCGGATCTGTCTCTCAATGGTCACGGGGCTGAGCTTCAGGATCCTCGCCGCTTCCGCCGCCGTGTAAATCGTCCTTTCATCCAACTGAACCATGCGCCTCTCCTTTCGCCCCTATTTAATTTAATACTATAAAGTACGTTAATATACTAATAAGTCCTATAAGATAGTATACCCTAAACCATCCCCCCCTTCTTGATCAAACAGTTCGACCAGTCGTAGGTGTAGGTGATAGGGACAGTCCCCTGCGGGGACAGTCCCTTCACCGACACCAGCCGGCTATCCGTGTCGTAGGAGAGGGCGAGCGAACCGGCCCCCAACGGCGAGGGGCCGGTGAGCAGGGCTGGATTGTCAAAGAACAACGAGAGTCAGTGTGTTCTTGCTAACTACAATATGCAAAGAGCGTTACCGCTATAGAGAACAAACCAAGGATAACGGCAGGGATTACGTCCGGCTTTGTTCCTCAGAACCCATTGCAAAACCAGATGGCCCCTGGAATGTATTCTCTTGCGTTTCCTCATCCTTACTGAATTCAACGCTGAAAATACCCTGACCACCCTCTTGCCGCAAGTTACTAATGTGGAAGTGTTGCCCCACTTCGCTATCTTTAAGTTTTTCCAGAGCGCGAATTAAACTAACGATATCCTCTTTCTTTAAACAGATACCGATACTCATCCATCCCGTCTTGTAATCCTCGATCTCAACACGCATCACATCCTCCTAAGAAGTGAAGATCCCCTAATCGCTTGAGGAGATATGGTCGCCTGGTCTCGTATTGTCATGCCAATGATCTCTCCCTCTCCAGCGAGGCGCACCTACTTTACCTTTATGCCACTCTCTAACAATATTGCCTTTTTCATCTTTCCAATGACGTTTGGTTCCGCCCGTTTGTTGGGCTGTTTTTGGCTCTTCTTTAACTCCGGGAGGCGGTACCCAGTCATCAGGGTTAACGGGG
>CAYJVR010000015.1:0-43151 GCA_964373715.1 uncultured Planctomycetia bacterium
GCCGGAAGAGGCCACCAAAACAGTGAAATTGGAGCGGGTTACCGGACAGGATCGAGTGATCCGTGTGAGTGCCGCCGCGCCGGTTTTGTCCGGTGAACCGGAATTGCCTATTAACCCTGTTCGAGTGGATGAAGCGGTTTCGAAGGTTTTGGAATTTGCCCGAGCTGGATTCACTTTATTGGTGGTTGGTTCTGTTGGGAATGAGGTACGGATAGACCTTCAGGCGGCAGGGGAGAGAGAGATTCGTCCGGAGATCAACAAGCTTATCAGCGGTCAGCCGGACTCTGTGGCGAGCGTTCGGTTGGAGCGGGTTGCGGGGCAGGATCGAGTGATCCGTGTGACGGCGGCGATAGTGTTTGAGGGTTTCTTCCCCGTTAATCCGATTAGGGTAGAGGAAGCGGTGACGCAGATTCTTCAATTGAGCCGGTTCGGATTCCAAACGGCGCTGATCGGTCCAGACGGCCGTGAGGTTGAGGTCAATCTTCGGACAGCCCGGGAAAGAGATCTTCGTTCGGCGCTTGGGCAGTTGGTGAGTGATCGGCCGGACTCTGCGGCGAGCGTTCGGCTGGAGCGGGTTGCCGGGCAGGAGCGGATAATCCGCGTAACGGCTACGGCTCTGCCGGAAGCTATTTTACCCGGTGGTGGGGAAAATCCGGCGGTTCCAGGGCAGAAGGGGGTCCAATTTCTTTCGGCAATCGATTCGATCCAGGTTGTCGGTGTTCCGCTGGTGCCGGCCGATGTTACGGAAGCACTCCTTGGTCTTGCCCGTCAAGGCCAGTTCGATATTGTCCAAGCCGCCATTCCGGGCAATGAGAAGATTTTGGCTATTGCTGTAGCCCAGGTGCAGGAAGAGACGGTTCGCCAATTTGTCGTTCAACTTCTTTCTTTAAGGCCTGATGGATTGTCCGGGGTTCTTCGTCTCGAACAGACGGGCCGGCCGAGAGAGCTGAGGCTTTCTGCTGTTCCTTTGTCTGAAGGGCCGGTCCTCCCGGAGGCTGCTGTTTCGATCGAGGAAGCCATCGCGAGGCTCCTCGGTTTCGGCCAGGCCGGGTTTCAGACAGCGGAGGTTCTTCTGCCGGAGCAGACTGTCCGGTTGGACCTTGCAACAGCCTCGGAAAGCGATCTCACATCTGTTCTGGAACGGCTTATCATCACCCGGCCTGATTTCCTTGCCTCTCTCCGGATCGAGCAGACCGGAGAAGAGAAGGTTATCCGGGTTTCCGCGGCTCCTGTTTTTCCCGGAGAGGTTGTTCAGCTGAATCAGGTTTTGCAAACGGTGCTGACTCTGCGGACCGGAGGAGGCCTCGTCGCGCTGACCTTTGTTTTTCCCGAAGGGGAACGCTTTGTGGATTTAGAGAGAGCCGGACAACGGGAGATCCGCGCGGAGTTTCAGAGTATTGTTGAGGCAAAGCTTCCCGGTGCTGTGTCGTTTGTCCGGCTGGAAAAGATCGCCGGCAGCCGGGAAATCCGGATCACGCCCGTTCCTCAAACGGAAGGCGCGGTTTTGCCTCAAGGGATCGTTTCCGTTCCTCAGGCGCTGCAGATCTTGTCGCAGCGCCCGGAAGGGGTTCGGGAGCTTGTTTTCCAGTCGGCGCGTCCCGAAGGCCGGCTGTTGGATCTTTCGGCCGCCGCCGAGCCGGAGATTGAATCGGCGCTGGAGCAAACGGTCTTCTCTCTGCCGACGGCGTTGGCCGGAGCCGTCCGTTTTGAACAGACTCCTCAGGCGGGCCGGATCCGCGTGGTTCCGGTACCCTCTTTCGAAGAGCCCTCGTTCATTCTTTCTCTTGTCCCCGGACAGCGGGTCATTGAACGGTTGATTGCGCTGCAGAGCAGCGGGGATATTAACGAGGCCGTGATCTCTTTGCCGGGCCAGAGACAGCCGATCGTGATTCCGGTGATTGAGGAGGAACAGCTGAGATCGGAGCTCGGACAGATCGAGGCGATCCAGCCCGGTTTTCTGGAAAATCCGGTCATCTTCTCCCCTCTGGAAAGGAACCGCCAGGTCTTGGTGACCCCTTTGCCTGAAGTGGGAGAGCAGGTGCTGGCTCAAAGAGTGGTTCCTGTGGAAAGCGCCGTCAGCCGGATTTTAAGCTTCCCGGAGGCCAGGCAGTTCGAATTTATCGCTTTGCGGCAGGCCGGAGCGGAAGAGGATATCCGTATCGGATTAGCGCAGATCATCGTCCCAGAACTGGAAGCTCAATTGCGGTTGGTTGCCGCGGGTTCCATCAGCGGGTATGCCGGCTACGTCAGAATAGAGAAAGATCTGGCAGCCGGAGAGATCCGCGTCACGCCGGTGCTTTCTCCGGAGATCCCTCCCATTTCGGCCCGCACGGCATTGGCCGGCGAACCGTCCGAGGTTTCTCTGGGAGAGGGGATTCGCGAAACCCCCCTGAAATTTATTTTCCGGCCGGATAACGCCGGTCTTGCCCTATTGGTCCCGAAAGGGAGGGAAAAGGACGTCCGGATCATTTACGCCACAAACCGCCAGGCTCAGTACCTTTTGAGCCAGCGGCCTTCGTTGGCCGGCAGCTTCGTCTCTCTCGATGAATTTGATTCTGTGGAATCGGCTGTCCGAGTTTTAAAAGCGCAGCCCGGATGGACGGAGGCGACCGATGTCCGGGATATTCTCCCCCGCGATTTGGATGGGCTCCGGCATCAGATTGCCGTGTGGCTTGCGCCGTTTGATTGGGAAATGCCGGATCTGCGGGACGGCATCCTGGAAGCGATCCTCTTCGGTTCTCAGGTTTAACGTAACCCTTTTCCTTCCAAACTATTACACGATGTGTTAATGTTATATAAATCTAATGTGTACACCTTGACAATCCCCGGTTTCGTCAGGTAAACTCTCCACGAGAGCCTTTCGTATACTGAATTCTTATAAGATTAACAAAGTTCACAGACCAGAATGGAGATGAATCCTTAGATGTCAGCGCACTCCCGAGCCGTTGCCGGTTTGCTTGTTTTGACCAGCGTTATCAGCTGGGCCACCCCCGGTTTTGCGCTCCGTCCTGTCGGGCCGGTCGAGTCCCGTGAACGCGTGAACCTCGAACTTGCCCTGCGTTCCGGTGAAGGAACAAGCTCCGGCCAACTTTCCCCATTGAAGGCCGGGCTGGAAGAGGAGCCGTATCTGGTCTCTCTGCCGGATGACTACGATGGGCCGGTGGCCATCGTAGGCAAGGGGGGCGGTACCACGATCCGGTTTCAGGCGGCGGTGCCCCAGGGTATTTTGAAAGACACGGAAGTAATCGGTCCCACGGTGCTGCATCCCGGCGTAGACACGCAGGACCAGATTTTGGACAGGATGACGGACCAGATTGCCCGGGTCATTGACCGGTTCGGGGCCAACCGGGTGATGTATGTCCACCTGTCGTTCCCCGGCTATTTCGATGAACAGATGCGCCTCACGCGTGACCAGGAAAATATTCCGGGCATGAAAGCGGGGCTTCACCTGGGTCACGAGCTTGAGGCCCGGCTCGCGTCCCGCTATCCCCGTCCCGAAACTCTTGGGCCGATCAGGGTGACCATCGTGCATGACGGCACAGGCGGCGCCAATGGAGAAAGAAGCGCCTTCGGGCGGCACCCCGGCGCGGAGAACCTTTTTTTTATCGCTCCCGGCACCGGAATTGCCACCCGTGGAATTGTGAACGGGAAGGCCTTTACCGGCGGCCCGTCGGTCCAGTTCCTGGCTAATGAGGCCCCCCACACTCTCGTTTTCAACGGCGATCCGGACAATCCCGACTACAAGCTGGTCATCCTCGATACGAAAGGGGACCATCCCGATTTTGAGAATATGACGTTGCACAACGACCAGTCGAATCCTCTTTACGGCAAAGAGGATTTGGAAGACAGGACCAGCGGCCCCCGCATTGCCCGCTACGCGCAGCAGCTGATCCAAAGTGGCCAGTTTGGCGGCGATGTGGTCAGCGAATTGCAGTTAATTGCCCCGGACAATGATCTTTCCAAGATCACAACGAAAGAACTGGGTTTGGCAGTTTCCTGGAACAATCCGCTGGCCCTCAAAGCGGTCCAGGACCGGGCCCGGGAATTGGGGATCGGTTTGGCGGTTCTACTGGTGGAGTTCCACAAGATTTGGCCCGATGTCGATTATCCGCCTCATATTGTGCTGGGCGGCGGCGTGGCGCAGATCGGCCCGGTTTACCTGAATGCCTTTAAGGAAGGGTTCCGCGGCCGGCTCCAGCGTTACGCGCAGGAAGAGTCCGGTCTGGGGCTGCCGGATGTCAACGATTTCGTGAACAGGGTGGAGCCATCCTCTATCATCAGCGATTCCGCCCGCGAGCTTTTGGCGGGTCTTCCGACCCCGGCGCAGGCGGGTGAGCATTCGGCTAAACTGTCCGCCGCCGGTTTGGAGGAGATAACCGGCTTGGGGGCCCCGCCTGTCCGGCATGAGATCGATACAATCCTGCCTGGCAAGTTTCTCTCGGGGCGTATTCCAACCGGAGGGGAGAGCCGCCTGCTAAATCTCAAGAATATCCCCCATCCGCAGCTTGTTACCCAGTGGATTGGCGTAGATGCGGTTGCCCGCGAACTGATTGGCTCAGGCGCCGGTTTGGATTCTGTCAAGAAACGGGAGAAGGTGGATGAAGCTGATCTGCGGGCCCAAGATGTTCAGGGGGAGGTTGCCCGTCTCCACGGTTGGCTGCTGGATCATTTTAATTTTGAAACAAAAGGGTTGACCCCGGGGGGGCTTATGGCGGGAGCCAAGACCGGCGACCCGAATGGCGTGCGGGTCGCCACCGTCTCTGATGTTGTGGAGCACACGACGAAATTTATCGAGGGCAAGCCGGGGGCTTCCTCCATTCAAATTGAAGGGCCTGGGGCCGAGGCGTTCGGCAGTTTTCCGGATGAGGCGAGGACGCTGATGGTGGTCACCCATATTAACCCGGCGCGTGAAGCGGCTGTGTTGAGACGATACGGCGCGGCGACGATTGAAAGTCTGTTAGATCCGGAACTCCCGGTAGACCAGATCGCATATCGGATTGCCGCATTAAACGGTGTTTCGATTGACCATTTGGACATTACCTTGTTGACCTCCGAGGAAGCGGATATGGAGGCCTTAAAAACGATCCAGCAGACTTACCCGGGGCTGCGTATTGACAGGATTACAGGCGGAACAGTCCAGCCGGCCGTGGCGGCCGAGCTTGGGGTGAAGGACGGCCGGGTTCGCACTTTTTTGCGGCGCTCCGGCATGACCGAAGCGGTTTTCAATACGCTGCTGGCCGGCGTTTTTACGGCTGACGGATCGATCTCACTCTTCCGGGTGGTCAGCGAAGAGATCAAGAGTGGTTTCGACAACCGCTACGTGTGGAATACCCGGGTTATGGATCAGATGAAAACCTTAAGACCCAATGACTGGATGGAGATCCAAGACGGCAAGAAGATATTCTCCTCCCGTCAGGTGAAGGATCCCATGGTGGGGGCTTACACCTTTTTGACGCCGGGCCGGACGGATCAGCAGCTGCCTTTTGGTGTATCAGGAGTTCAAAAGCTCACAAGCGGCGACGATTTTTACGAAGCACACGCCCTCGTTTTCTCGACAAACACCGATCAACCGGGTAAAGGCTATCTCTGGCTGTCTAAAGATATTTATTCCTATACCGCCGCCGGTTTGGAAGAGGTGCCTGCTGCCAAGAGAGGTTTTGAATCGGTCAGCCCGGCGTTGGTCGCGGAGTTCATCCAACGATACGACGCGATTTTGCCGGTGGCAAATGATCTGGCAGACCGGAAAAAGGCGATTGCGCGTCTGGTCGAGGTCTCTCAGGAGATTTCTCTGACAGACCGGTTGGAAGCGGATGCGTCCGGGAAATCGGTCATTTTGAATCTGCCGAACACCTCCCAGGCGGTAACCGCCGAAGGGATCCAGCCGACGCAGGTGTTGTACGACCGGACGGATGGAGAGATGTACAGCTTCACCCGGTGGGGCGGAGAACCGAAGAAATCCGGTTTGATCCCGGTCTTTCAACAGCGTCGCGTGATTGAGCTTACGCCAGGTTCCGAGTGGGCCCAAAGAATCTCCGATGGACGGATCGTTCTGCTGGTTCCGGGAACTGTGAAGCCGACCGGCCAGGGAGAGAGTTTCCTGCCGTTGGACGCTAGCGCAGCTTCCGCAGGCCGGGAGGAAGTCCAGCAGAAGGTCAGCTCCTGGCTGACCAATTGGTTCTACCGCGGATCGGGGCTCCATCTGCTCCAGGATTTTCAGAACAAGAACCAGATGCCGGCCGGTTTCTCAATCGACAACGCTTCCCTTCAGTCCCGGCTCGGGCGGTTATTGGGCGGAATATGGGGTATCGGTCGCTGGGTCGACGAGGCTTTGCTGAGAGATTTGCTGACCGGCAGCCCGGACGGCATGAAAGACCTGCGCGCCATGGAGATTTTTGTCCAGCAGATCCGGTCTCTGCCGCGCAAGGATTTCTTCGGGGCAAACCTCAAAGGGGTTTCCTGGAGTGAGATTCCGAAACTGAGCAGCAATCGGGGAAGGGATCCGAACCAGAAATTCCGGACTTCCCTTTGGGAGGCGGCGAAGCCTCTGCTGAGGCAGGCGGTGAACTTCACGCGACGGTCGGGCGGCTATAAATTGTCCTACACGCCGTCTGTCGTTCAGATAACGGATTCCCCCATGAGCGGTGCGACGGATGCTTACGCCCCCGGTACGCAGATCACGATCCATGAACCGGCCAGGCTTTCAATCGCCCCGGACACGAAACTGCCCGACGCCGGCATGGAGGAAGGGTCTTCCATTGCCCGATTGCTCATTCTCGGCAGGGATCGGACATCGGCCGAGGGGATCGCGGCAGCCGTCCGGCTTCTCCGTCCCGCCACGCAGGTCGAAACGGTTCTCCTGCCGGCCGGGGCCGACCGGATCCGCAAGATTCTCGAAGACTCAGCGAACATTCCACAGGCGGTTTTTGTAGTCGGAACGGTTGAGCTGACGCGCGCGCCGGATATGGCCGTTGCGGTCGAGCGTCTCGAAGAAGCCGGCAGCGAGGTACGCTTCATCAGCGAACCGGATGATGCGCAGCTGCTGGAGCTGTTCGACGATCTCGAAGAGCCTGCCGGCCTGGAAGAGGTTCCGACCGGCGTTAAGCCGATTGACCAAATTCTTTCCTCGTTGGGTGTCGCGCCCGCCGAGTACAATCTTTACGGGAACCACATTGCTAAGATTCGGGCCGATAAGGTTCTTTCCCGTCTTACAGACCGGCAGGACGGCAAGCTGGTGATGGTCACAGGGATGACCCCGACGCCGACCGGCGAAGGCAAGACGACGGTCAGCATCGGTTTAGTTGACGGCTTGGCGGCCAACGGCGTGACGGCGCTGGCCGCTCTGAGAGAGCCTTCGCTTGGGCCGGTTTTCGGCAAGAAGGGAACGGCCACCGGAGCCGGCCGGTCACAACTTTATCCCGGTCGGCGTATCAACCTTGCTTTCACCGGCGATTTTCAGGCGATCAATGATGCCAACAACCTTCTCCTAGAGGCCTTCTACAACTTGATCTACTGGGGGAAACTTCCGCAAGAGATTGCCCAGCAGGTTAGTTTTAACTATTCGGTTGACTTGAATGCCCGGGCACTCCGGGATCTGACGATCCGGGTCGGCAAGGGCAAGGACCAGCAGGAGCAGAAGCAGGGATTCATCCTGACAGCCGCTTCGGAAGTGATGGCGGTGCTGGCTTTGGCTTCTGATCATGAGGATCTTCAAAAACGGCTTGAGCGGATTGTGGTGGCGTGGCGTCCGGATGGGACGCCGGTGACTGCTCGGGAAGTGGAGGCGGTCGACAGCATGGTTGGTCTGCTTGAGTACGCGGTGATGCCGAACCTCGTCCAGACTTTCGAAGGTAACCCGGCGTTGGTGCATGCCGGGCCCTTTGCGAATATTGCCCACGGCACCAGCAGCGTGATCGCGACACGGCTGGGGCAGCGGCTAGTGGGGCCGGCCGGTGTGGTGGTTCAAGAAACAGGTTTCGGAGCGGACCTCGGGTTCGAGAAATTTGCCGACGTTGTCGCCCAGCAGTCGGGTTTAAAGCCGGATCTTGCGGTTCTGGTGGTGACGGTCAAAGCGTTGAAGTGGCACGCCGGAGTCAAGAAAGAAGCGATCAATCAGCCGGATGTTGAGGCGGTGCGGCGCGGTTTGGCCAACCTGGATGCCCATGTGAACAACATCCGCCGATTCGGAGTACCGCCGGTCGTGGCGGTTAACGCATTTCCGGACGACCGTCCGGAGGAGCTTCAGGCGGTTTTGGATCATCTGTCCGCGCAGAGGACCCCGGCGGCGGTGTCGACGGCGGTTGTCGAAGGCAGTGCCGGTTCCCGGGAGTTGGCCCGCATCGTGGCCGAGGAACTCGCGAAGGGCCAGGCCAACCTCCAGCCTCTTTATCCGGCGGATGCGCCGGTCGAGCAGAAGCTGGAAGCGGTTGCCCGGACGTACGGGGCGGACGGGGTCGACTTTTCGGAGCAAGCTTTGGCCGATATCGCCCGGCTCAGACAGGCCGGGTTCGGGCTGCTGCCGCCGATCGTCGTCAAAACGCCGGCCTCTTTGAGCGACGATCCTTCCAAACTTGGTGCCCCGACCGGCTGGCGGCTGGCCGTCAAAGGGGTCTCCGTTTCGGCAGGGGCTGGGTTCCTGCGCGTCTACGTCGGTGAAGAACCGCCTCTGTTGATGCCGGGTTTGGGCAAGGAGCTCGGTTCTCTGCCGCCCCTGGTCGGTGGTTTGGAAGAGACCGAGAATCGGGAGCTGATCGAAGCGAAAGCGGCTTTGAACAGCGCCGAACTGCTCGGCACTGCCGCCCAGAGGGAAGGGGATTCTTCCCTTGCCGATATCGCCCGGCTCGAAACGGTCAGCGCCGGAAACAGGGTTTCTCGGATCGCTTCGTATCCTCAGCCAGTCGTTGTTCAGGGAGCCGGATTGGAGAATGTGCCTTCCGCCGCCGAAGATTTGATGCTGGGGAAGGCCTCGTTGCCTTCCGCGGAGACGGCCCGCGTTTCGGTGGGTGTGATGGCCGGTACGCTCAACAATGCCAGGGGTCTGGCCGTCGGTGCGGTGTTGAGCCGGGTCCGCATGGCCGACGGCCAATCGGTTCCGGTTGCGTTCGTGGTGGATACCCAGAAGCAGAAGGGAAAGCTGGTTGCTATGGGATTCTCCTCGAACTCGGTTTTCGTTATCGGCGACGCGGAAACGCCCGACAGGGATTCCGCGGCCCAAGCCGCCGCGCTCCACTTGACGCGGGTTTACGGGGTCGGTCAGATCGAGGATTTGGGCGTGAATCGGCCGGTTCCCGACCTGATCGAGCAGATTCTTCTGAACCTGTTCGGCATCCGCTTGACTCCGGAATCGCTGGCTCTCTGGGAGTCGTTCATAGATCAGGCGACCTTGGCTCTCCAGGCGTAATCCTATCCCCTCGGGGGTTCCCCGGCGCTTGACGAGTGCGTTGGAGGGTGCTAGAATCACCTGCGTATTTATTGGATTCTCTGCAGCGGGACCCAATCCTGCTTCGTGAATCCGTTCGGAAGGTTTTTTCGAGAAGGCCGTTTCCTCTCAGTGAAAGTTGGGATAAAGGTCAGCTCACCAGCGGTTCAATTTGTTTTAAGCAAGGAGATCATTCACGATGCAGGGTAAAGCAGGATGGTGGATTGCCGGAGTGTGTGCTGTTGTTGTTTTCATTAGTATTGGATACGGAATGGGGCGCAAGAGCGTTTTGAATGTTTCCCAGTCAACCAGATCACTCGAGCCGGCTGGGGCTCCTTTGTCCTCCTCCATCCAGATCGAGCCTATTCAACCTCAGCAGGAATTGGTTTCCATCGGTAAAACACAGACGCAGGGGACGACGAACACTCAGAAACAATTTGCGGATGGATTCACCGTGGAGCAGGCTGCCGATGCTATGCAAACGACGGCGGCCCAGATTTCTTCCGACAAGCCGGGCAGCTCTCCGGAAGGGATTCAGCAGATCCAGCAGGCATTGAAGCTGGCCGGTTATGACCCGGGCCCGACGGATGGCCGCATGGGCGGCCGCACGAAGACGGCTATCCGGGATTTCCAGACAGCCAACGGGCTTCAGGCGGATGGCAAGGTGGGTCACAGGACCTGGAGCAAACTGCAGGCGGCAGTCTCCAGCAGCACCACGGCCTCGACAAGCACTGAACAGCGTTAAACGTTAAATCGGAGAGACCTCCATGAAGATGCAGGCTGGATTAGCAAGGGTACTTTTCATTGGATGGATGGTTCTGGCGACGGCCGGTTGCGGGGTGAATTTCTATTTTGGCCGGCCCACAGACTTAAAAAGGATCGAAGAGTTATCAGGAGAACTGGACCGCCTCAAGAGGCAGAAGGATGCCGAGGCCCAGCAGCTGCAGGACACGCAGGATCTTCTTCAGCAGCGGTTGCAAAAGGAGATCGCCGATAAGCAGGTAAAGCTCGAGATGGCGGAGAAAGGTTTGGTCCTCACGTTCCTCTCTGAGGTGCTTTTTGATTCCGGCAAAGCGGTGGTTCGTCCCGAAGCGGAAAGATCGCTTGAGAAGGTAGCGTCTGTCGTCCGGGAGAAGGCCGCGGACCGGGAAGTCGGCGTTGAAGGGCACACCGACAACGAGCCGATCAAGGCCTCTGGTTGGAAATCCAACTGGGAACTCTCCACCGGCCGCGCGACCAGCGTTCTGCACATCCTGGAGGATCACGGCGTAGATCCCCATAAGATGGTGGCGACCGGATACGGCGAGTACCGTCCCGTGGAGTCCAACGACACGTCGGAAGGGCGCCAGCAGAACCGGCGGGTCGAGATCGTGATCCTGCCTAAGAAGTTTACCAAGAGCGAGAAAGAGCTTCTCCGCCGGGCCGGATCTTCTTCGGATCCTGAAGTGGCCAGAAAAGCCAGAGCTTTGGAGAGTTACAAGTAACAAGACAAGAAGAGGGCAATGGTGATGGGAAATCAGCTGAAGTGGGTCACCGTTGCCCTCATTCTTGTTGCACTCACTGCGATTGCCGTTTCTATCGGTTCTTCAGTTAAAAGCAAGAATGCCAGCCGGCAGATCGGTTCTTTAAAAGGGCAGATTGAACAGCTCTCGAAGACGAAGGGGTTCCTCGAAAGCGATTTGGTCAGGCTTAAATCCAGGTATGAGCAAGAGTCCTCGGCGGCAAACGCGCTGAAAGAAGCTCTTGCTCAGGAGCAGGAGAGGAATCGCGCTCTTTCCGGACAACTGCAGCAGCAGGACGTACAGCGTCAGCAGCGGCAGGTACTGACGCAGCAAAGGATAACGGAGGATGTCAAATCGTCGGTCTCCTCGCCCGAGCCGGTTGCGGACGCCGAAGAAAAGCAGTACACCAAAAAGGCGGGCACTCAAAACTTCACGGCCGGCAAAGGCCAGTAAACGGTTTTCAGTCGCTCGGAAAGTTTCCCGCAGGGCAAAAACGCTGTTGACCCGGGTTCGCGTTAAGGTGAGCGGGGTCCGGCGCACCCTGGCGAAGAAGCTCCGCGGCGGTTCCGCATCCCACATTAAAAAAACAGCAGCACGCCCTTTCGCAGTTCCGTCCTCTTCCAGAAAGAAAGTTTTGCCGGCATCCGTCCGCCGTTCCTCGGTCGTTTATTTTGATCTTCCGGACAGGGAAAAACCGTTTGAAGCGATTTGGCCCGGGGGAGTTCCTTCTCCTCTAGAAAACGGCGGGTTAAGGGGCCGCCCCTTAGCGAAGAAAAAGAAGGGGGGGAGGAGGAAGATAGACCGGTTCCCCTCTTTCGGCAAAGGGCTCGTCATTCTTCAGGTGCGTGATCCCAAATCCCTTTACGCCTATTGGGAGCTCGGTTCCCTCCTGCTGGCCAGAGGACGCGCCCGGCTGCGGGATGGCAGGTCGGCCCGCCTTGTGCTGAGGGTTTACCGGCTTGAAGAGGCCAATCGTGTTTTTGAGCATTGGGCGGATATTGATTTGGTTGGCGGATCCTCCGATTGGTACCTTTCGGTTGACCCCGCGGGCCGGATGTGGGTCGTTGAGATCGGATGGCTTTCGGCGGATGGAGAATTCGTTCCTCTTGTCCGGTCCAATGCCGTGAGAACCCCGCCCGAAAAGATATTGTTAGGGAAACAGGAAGTTCTCGTCGGGACCCGCCCCCTCAACTGGTCGTCCGCTTTCCCGGCTGGTTTTGGCGCCGGTTTCAGCCTAGGCGCTTGGCATTCCCCAGGTTCCCTCTGGAGGCGGTAAACGCCGCCGTGGTTCATCAATCGCCGGCTTCTTTCTGCTTGCTTCTTCACGGCCACCTTCCGTTTGTCCGGCATTCCGAGATGCCGGAATGCCTTGAAGAGGACTGGTTTTTTGAAGCGGTCACCGAAGTTTATCTGCCTTTGTTGGATGTTTTCCGGCGCTTGCAGTCTAACGGGGTCCGTTTCAATCTTGGGTTCTCTCTCTCCCCGACGCTTACCGCGATGCTGAACGACCCTCTGCTCAAATCCCGTTATGATTTTCACCTCGACAACCTCCTCCGGTTGGCGGAGTCGGAATGCCGCCGCACGGCAGGTTCGCCGGAATTTTCTGGTTTGGCCCGGATGTATCTTGAGAGGTTTGAGCTGTGCAAAGAGATTTGGGGCCGCGTCTACCGCCGGGATCTGATCGCCGCTTTCCGGGCGCTGAAGGAGTCGGGGCAGGTGGAGTTGTTGACCACGGCGGCCACGCACGGTTTCCTGCCTCTGATGGAGGTTTGCCCTCGAGCGATGGAGGCGCAGGTGGAGATCGGCTGCCGGTCGTTCGAGGAGTTCTTTGGGACGCAGCCGGCCGGTTTCTGGCTGCCGGAATGCGGTTATGTCCCGGTCGTTGAGAAGGTTCTCCTTGAAGCCGGGGTCCGCTATACCTTATTGGAGACGCACGGGCTCCTTTACGCCGATCCTCCCGCCCTGTGCGGCCCGTATTCTCCGGTGAAATCCCCGCGCGGCCTTGTTTTTCTCGGCCGCGACCCGGAAACCGCCCAACAGGTTTGGTCAAGGATCGAGGGATATCCGGGGGATCCCTGGTACCGGGATTTTTACCGGGACATCGCTTTCGACCTGGATGAATCGTACTTAAAGCCGTTTCTTTACCACGGCGGATTCCGGACGGCTACCGGGATGAAGTATTACAGGATCACCGGACCGTCGGGTCAAAAAGAGCCGTATGAACCGGCAAAAGCCGCTTCAAGAGTAAAAGAGCACGCGGCCCATTTCTTTTCCGAACGACAGCGGCAGGCAAACCGTTTAAGCGGTCTTATGAAAAAGCCTCCTGTTGTTCTGGCGATGTACGATGCTGAACTTTTCGGCCACTGGTGGTTTGAAGGGCCGGCCTGGCTGGAGGAGGTTTTCCTCCGGTTCGATCAGGACCGCTCCGTTGTTGAGATGCTGACTCCGGAGGCGGCGGTACAACGGCATCCCGCCGGCCAAACGGTCTCGCCTCATTTATCCACATGGGGTGTAAACGGGTATAATGAGATGTGGCTTCAGAAGGCGAATGCCTCTGTCACCAGGGACCTGCACCGGGCTGCCTGGCGGATGGATGAGTTGAGAGCGCTCTATCCCGACGCTCACGGGGTGACGGAGAGAGCGCTCAACCACGCGCTGCGGGAGATGCTGTTGGCGCAGGCGAGCGATTGGCCTTTTATTCTGGCGGAGGGGACCGCTTCCGGCTACGCCTCCGAGCGCGTACGCCGCCACATCAGCCGTTTCAACCGGTTGTATGACGAACTTCGGCACCGCCGGAAGATTGACGAAAACTGGCTTTCCTGCGTCGAAGAGCAGGATAACCCATTTCCATTCCTTGATTACCGGGTCTATGGAGAAAACGGTTTCTAATAAGAACCCACTGGATGTTGCCCGCTTGCCGCGGCATGTTGCCATCATTATGGACGGCAACGGGCGGTGGGCTACGTCGCGCGGTTTTCCCCGCGTGATGGGCCATCGGGCCGGAATCAAGTCTGTCCGGGAGGTGGTGGAGGCGGCGCGCGAGATCGGCGTCGAGGTGTTGACCCTTTACGCTTTTTCGGTCGAAAACTGGAAACGTTCCGAGAGGGAAATCTCGACGTTGATGCGCCTGCTCGATGAGTATCTCCGGCGGGAGTTGGAGAATATGATGAGCAACCAGATCCGGTTGAATGTCCTGGGCGACATCGGCGGTTTACCGGAGAGGGTCCAAAACCACCTGAAAGCCGTGATGGAAAAAACGCGCGGAAACAAAAGGCTTCTTCTGAACCTGGCGTTGAATTACGGCGGCCGCGCCGAGATCGTTCAGGCCGCTAAAAGGATCGCAAACGATATAAAGAAAGGATCTCTTCGAGAGGATGAGCTTGATGAGGAGAGATTCAAGAAATATCTCTATACAAACGGCCTGCCTGATCCCGATCTTCTGATACGCACATCCGGCGAGCACCGGATTTCAAATTTTCTCTTATGGCAAATTTCCTACGCGGAGCTTTATTGGACACTCTCCCTATGGCCTGATTTCGGAAAGGAGGAGTTCATCCAGGCATTGTTGGACTACCAACACAGGGAGCGCCGTTTCGGAGCGTGAGAGGCCCCTGCCGGTGAACAACATTCTGCTGCGTTTGATGACCGGGGCGGCACTGATCGCCATGATCATCGGCGTTCTTTTCTTTGCCCCGCTGTGGGTTTTCGGCCTGGTGACGGTCACCTTCACCGGTCTGGCGCTCAATGAGTTTTTCGCGATGGTTGAACGCAAAGGGATCGTGATCGAACGCTGGATTGGGCTGGGCATCGGCCTGCTGATACCGTTGTCCATTCAGGGGCAGTTTGAGCCGACAAAAGGATGGGAACTGTTCTTCATGCTCCTGGCTTTTTTTGTCCTCTTTATCCTCCAGCTCAGGCACAAAGACAGCTCTCAGGCGCTTCTGGGGATCTCCACGGCCTTGTTCGGGATCTTTTACGTCTCCTGGTGTTTCAGCTTTCTCATCAAACTCCGGTTCACCACGGGCCCGGCGATTCCCGATGGGCGCTGGTTGGTGGCCCTGCTGCTTTTAAGCACAAAAGGGGGAGATATCGGCGCTTACATGGTGGGGTCTCTCTTCGGCAGGCATTCCCTGATCCCCCGGATATCCCCTTCCAAAACCTGGGAAGGGATGTTTGGAGGGCTGATTTTCAGCGTTGTTGGGGCGGCCGCGCTCAAAGGGGCTTTTCCGGATATACCCATGGTTCATCTGCTGACGTTGGGATTTCTTATGGGGGTTTTCGGCCAGTTGGGGGACCTCTCAGAATCTCTCCTCAAGAGGGACAGCCAGGTAAAAGACTCAGGGAAGGCCCTTCCCGGTATGGGGGGGATTATGGATGTTATCGACAGCCTTCTTTTTACCTCCCCGATCTGCTATCTCTACGTCCGGAAATTTTTCATCGGCATCTGAGACGAGAGTCCGATTCATGGTAAACTTTCGCACAATGGGCAGGAAAATCGAATGAAACAGGTTGTTGTGCTCGGTTCCACCGGTTCCATCGGCGTCAACACCCTCAAAGTGGTGAAGAACCACCCTAAGGAATTTCAGGTGGCGGGTCTTGCCGCCGGAAGCAGGGTGGATCTTCTGGCGGAGCAGGTAAAGGTTTTTAAGCCGAAAGCCGTCGCCATCCGGGATTCCTCTCGTTTAGCGGAACTCCGGGAGGTTTTACGCGGAGTCAAGGTCAGGATTTTGGCCGGAGACGAAGGGGTGGAGGAGCTGGCGGCGATGGAGGATGTCCAGGTCGTCGTTGTGGCGATTACCGGCGCCGCGGCGCTCAAACCGGCTTTGGCGGCGATCAAGAAGGGCAGGACGATCGGTTTGGCCAACAAAGAAAATCTTGTTATGGCCGGCGAGCTTGTGATGGAATTGGCTAAAGCGCACAAGGCGCCGGTCGTGCCGATTGACAGCGAACATTCGGCGATCTTTCAGTGTTTGCATGGCCACTCCCGGGAGGAGATTCGGAGGGTCCTTCTCACCTCTTCCGGCGGTCCCTTGAAGGATGTCCCGGTTGAAGATTTCGAGAAATTAACCAAGACGGAAGTGATGAACCACCCCCGGTGGAAAATGGGCCCCAAGATCACGGTGGATTCGGCCACGATGATGAACAAAGGGCTCGAAGTCATCGAGGCGCGGTGGCTTTTTGATGTCTCTGTTGAGAAAATCGAAATTGTTGTCCATCCGCAAGCAATCGTTCACTCGATGGTCGAGTTCGTGGACGGCTCGATTCTCGCCCAGTTGGGTGTGACCGATATGCGGATTCCGATCCAGTATGCGATGACTTATCCCCGGCGGCTTTCCTCATCGCTGCCTCCGTTGGATTTAGTGGAGTTGAAGCACCTGACCTTTGAAGCTCCCAACCCGAAGAAATTTCCGTGCCTGACTTTCGGATATGAGGCCTCCCGTGCCGGCGGCACGCTGCCCGCGGTTCTGAACGGCGCGAATGAGGCCTGCGTCGCGATTTTTTTGGAAGACGGTCTGCCGTTCGTGAAGATTCCGGAGATCATCGGGAAGGTGATGAAAGCTCACCGGCCGGTGAAACATCCGACACTGGATGAGATTCTGCAAGCGGATGATTGGGCGCGTGAGCAGGCCCAGTCCCACGTAAGCCATTATCGCCAAGGAGCTTTTCGATGACGTCGCCACTTGAAGTATCAGAGAGTGTTAGTTTGTTTGGCCGAAAGGAGGTGGTGGGGTGAACCCCTGGGTAGCCGTCCTGATTACGTTGAGCTTCATCATCGTGGTTCACGAATGGGGCCATTTCTTTATGGCGCGTCTCGTCGGGGTAAAGGTGGAGCGATTTTCCGTCGGATTTGGACCAAAGCTCGTTGGTTTTAAGCGCGGGGACACCGAATACGTCATTTGCCTTTTTCCGTTCGGCGGATACGTCAAGATGGCCGGAGAGGCGGATGATGAAGGCCCCAAAAAACCGTGGGAATACCGGGCCAAGAAAATTTGGGAGAGGATGGCGATTGTCTTGGCGGGGCCGCTGGTCAATTACGCGATCGGGTTTCTGCTCTTTGCCCTTATCTTTTTGGTGGGGGCACCGACTCTCTCCACGAAGATCGGATCGGTCCTTGAGGATTATCCGGCGGCGGCGGCCGGACTAAAGGAGGGGGATCGGATCCGGTCGGTCAACGGTGTCGTCACCGAAAGCTGGGATGAAGTAACGAAGGGGATTCATTCCCAGATGGAGTCGGTTACCCTTGCGATTGAGAGGGATGGAGTTACCTTCAGCCGGGTGCTCAAGCCGAATGTCAAAGAGGTGACGAACGTCCTTGGGGTCAAGATCCGGGTAGGGATGGTGGGGGTTGCCCCCTCGGATGAATTCTTCAGCCGGCGCTACCCAATCCACCAGGCGGTCGCTCTGGCAGCCGACCGGGTTTATACTTTGACTACGATGACGATGCAGGCCCTTTTGCGGATCGCCACCGGCGGAATGTCTGTTAAAGAATCCATGACCGGCCCGGTGGGGATATTTGTGCTGACTTCCTCCGTGGCGCAGCAGGGTTTTATCCATCTTCTCCAGCTGATTGCGGTCTTGAGCACCAGCCTCGGTTTCTTCAACCTTCTGCCGGTCCCTGTTCTGGACGGCGGGCACTGCCTGTTTCTCGCGATTGAGAAACTGAAAGGCAAGCCTGTGTCGTTGCGGGCGCAGGAAATCATGGTCCGAACGGGGCTGGGGCTCCTGCTCCTTTTGCTGCTGGTGGTTACCTATAACGACTTCGTCCGGTTCGGGTTCTTTGAGAAGTTTTTCCCGTTCCTAAAGTCGAACTAAACACACAAACTTCAGAAGAGAGAGGGGTAAAGCACGAAGTTCTGAAGAACTCTGTGATTTGCCCCTATCCCCCGCAGTTCCTCTGAATTTGGTATACTGGTTTGTTTAGAAACCCATGAATACAGCCGCAAAAACCCTATCGGAAAAGAAGACGTTCCGCCGTCAAAGCCGTCCGGTTCAGGTCGGTTCTCTCCAGATCGGAGGGGGCGCCCCTCTGGCGGTTCAGTCTATGACAACGACCGACACAGAAAAGACGGCCGACACCGTCCGGCAGACCAAGGCCTTGATTGAAGCCGGCTGTACGCTGGTTCGGATTACCACTCCGACCGTGGCCGACTCCAAAAACCTGAAGAATATCAAAGAGGAACTCCTTAAGGAGGGGTATACCACCCCGATTGTGGCCGATATTCACTTCAACCCCTCAGCCGCGCTCGAAGCGGCGGAGCATGTCGAAAAGGTCCGGGTCAACCCGGGCAATTTCTCTGATTCCAAACGGTTCGCTCAGCGGGATTATACGGAAGATGAGTACAAAGAGGAGCTCAACAGAATCGCCTCTGTTTTCACCCCCCTCGTTGAAAAATGCAAGAGTCTGCAGCGGGCAGTGCGGATCGGGACAAACCACGGGTCTCTTTCCGACCGGATTATGAACCAGTATGGAGATACGCCGCTGGGGATGGTCGAATCGGCGATGGAATACACCCGGGTCGCCGAATCGCTCGGCTTTTACGACATCGTCTTTTCGATGAAGGCCTCCAATCCCGTTGTCATGCTGCAGGTCAACCGCCTTTTGGTGGACACCCTCCAGAGGCACGGAACGCCGTACCCGCTGCACTTGGGGGTGACGGAGGCGGGAGAAGGGGAGGATGCGAGGCTTAAATCGGCTATCGGCATCGGCGTCCTTCTGGCGGAAGGGATCGGAGACACGATCCGTGTTTCCCTCACGGAGGATCCGGTCAAAGAGGTGCCGGTCGCCAAGGCCCTCGCCCGCTGGGCCGAGGAGCGCTGGGCGGAAGGGAAGGAGCTGCCGCAGCCGCTGCATCCTTTCTCGTGGGTTCGGAACGCCACAAACCCGACCCTTTACGAAACGATTGTCATCGGCGGGGAGGAACAGGTGAAGGTCGGCCTTATGGAAGGGGATTACGCGCATCCTCGCGCGGCCGGAAGCAAAACCACCCCCTGCGAATTTGTGCTGAAGGATAATGAGGAGGCAGCGAAAAAATTCCACATCATTGAGGCCGAAGAGCTTTTAGCCGAAGGCCGCCGCCGGGTCCGGGAGTCTGAAGTTCACCGCGATAAACGGCCCATTATTCTCGTTTGGGACGCGAGGCGTTTTGGCCAGGATGACGTCCACCTGCTGATCGAGTCGGCGGTGCAGGTTGGCGGCCTCCTGGTGGACGGGATCGGCGATGCCGTGGTGATTCGCTCGCCGCTGCCGGCCCATCGTATACTGCAGCTGGCCTACAACATCCTGCAGGCGGCCCGTGTCCGGTCGGTCAAGACGGAATATATCGCCTGTCCGGGCTGCGGCCGGACCCTCTTCGATCTCGAAACAACCACCCAGCGGATCAAGTCCAAAACCGGTCACCTGAGTGGGGTAAAGATCGCCGTCATGGGGTGCATCGTCAACGGCCCCGGCGAAATGGCCGACGCCGATTTCGGATACGTCGGCGGTTCCCCCGGAACGGTCAACCTCTACGTCGGAAAGAACATGGTCGAGCGCGGTATACCCACAGCCGACGCCGATGAGAGGCTGATAGCCCTCATTAAACAGCATGGCAAATGGGTTGACCCATGAGTCTGATGAAAAAAGCTCATCTGCTTCGTTCCACGCATCTGAGACCTTTTTGATCAGACTATGAGATGGTCTAATACGCATATCCCCACTCTTCGGGAAACACCGGCTGATGCCGAGGTTGCCAGCCACCGGCTGATGCTCCGGGCCGGTTTCATCCGGAAACTTTCGGCGGGCACCTATTCTTACCTGCCTCTGGGCATGCGCTCACTGCTGAAGGTCATCTCGATCATCCGTGACGAGATGAACCGGGCAGGCGCTCTCGAGGTGCTCATGCCGGCGCTGCAGCCTGCCGATCTGTGGAAAAAATCGGGCCGCTACAACGTCATGGGTCCGGAGCTCCTCCGGTTCAAGGACCGCCACGGCAAAGAGATGGTGCTCGGCCCGACCCACGAAGAGGTCATCACGAGCCTCGTGACCGGCGAGGTCCGCTCCTATAAGGACCTTCCAAAAGCGATCTATCAAATCCAGACAAAATTCAGGGACGAGGCGCGCCCCCGGTTTGGCGTGATCCGTTCGAGCGAGTTCATCATGAAAGACGCCTACAGTTTTCACCGGGACGAGAAGAGTCTCGACGTTACCTATCAGAAGATGTACGACGCTTACAAGCGGATCTTCGATCGGTGCGGACTGGAGACGGTTCCCGTCGAGGCCGACAGCGGCATGATCGGCGGCGATAATTCGCACGAATTCATGGTGCTGGCTTCCTGCGGCGAGGACACGGTTGTCAAGTGCGCCTCCTGCGGCTACGCCGCCTCAAAGGACAAGGCCGCGGTCGGCGCTTCCGCGGCCGCGAAGCCCGCCGCCGACGGGATGAAGCCTCTCCATACGCTCGACACGCCCGGCGTTTCCACTGTCGAGAAAGTGGCCGCGTTTCTCAAGCTCAAGCCGGCCAAACTGCTCAAGACAATGATCTATTTAGCCGATGAAAGCCCGGTCGCGGTGCTGGTCCGCGGCGACCAGGAGGTCCACGAGACCAAACTGAAGAAACTGCTGAATGCGGAAGAGATGCGCATGGCCGACGCCGGCACGATCGAGCGGGTGACCGGCGGGCCGGTTGGTTTCTCGGGCCCGGTCGGATTGAAAGGGATCAAGCTGGTGGCGGATTCTTCCGTGATGGGGGTGCTGAACGCGGTGGTCGGCGCTAACCAGGCCGACAAGCACACCGTGAACGTCAACGCCTGCCGGGATTTTACGCCGGAGATCATCGCGGATATTCGGTATGTGCAGGAAACCGACCCATGCCCGAAGTGCGGGAAACCGGTCAGTCTTTTGAGCGCCATCGAAGTTGGGCACGTTTTTAAGCTTGGCACGAAATATTCGGCCCCGATGGAAGCCACTTTTCTCGATGAAGACGGCAAGCAGAAGCCGTTTGTTATGGGTTGCTACGGCATAGGGGTGACCCGCATTTTGGCGGCTGTTGCGGAAACTCACAACGATCCGGCCGGAATCCGGTGGCCGGCCTCCATTGCTCCCTATCAAGGGGTGGTTATCCCGATCAATATGGGGGATTCTGCGATTAAAGAAGCGGCTGAGAGGCTGTATACGCAAGGATTGGAGGCCGGCATGGACCTGATCTATGACGACCGGGAGGTTTCCGGTGGGGTGAAAATGAAGGACGCCGACCTGATCGGGTTTCCAGTACGCATCTTATTTAGTGAAAAGACCTTACAGCAATCCTCCGCTGAATTTAAGCGCCGGGAAGATCCCCAGGCGAAGCTTATCAAACTCTCCGAGCTACTCCCCGTTCTCCAGGAAGAATTGGCTTCTTCCTAAAGAAAAAGCGCCTTGACAAAAGGGCGTTCTCCGTCGGATAATAAGCTCTTGTAGAGCATCTTAGTCCTAGTCAGAGTGTTGGTTGCGTTCTATCGAAGTGGGAGAGCAGTTGATCCCACTTTTTTGTTCTCTAGACTAGCCAAGAGAGATAATTTAGGGATTTTTTTGCCATGAATAATGAGTTAGCCGGCATTGAGCGGCGGGTGAAAGATCTTGTACAGCCGATGCTTTCGAGCCGCCAGGTGGAATTGGTGGAACTCATCTGCCGCGGCACCGGCGGCAGGATTCTTTTGAGATTCCTTGTGGATACTGCCAAAGGGATCACCGTAGCAGAGCTCAGTTCCGTCAACCAGGCGATCGGCGCTTTGTTGGAAGAACATGATGTCGTGCCGTTGTCCTATATGCTGGAGGTCAGCTCCCCCGGTTTGGACAGGCCCTTGAAGACCCCGGTGGATTTTGAAAGGATAATCGGCCGGCGGGTTAAAGTCAGCACAACCGTGCCGGTTGGTTTCAAGAGGGAGCATGTGGGGGAGCTTCTCAACGCGAATGAAGAGGCCATCGTGCTTAAGTCGGATCAAGGGGAGAAGCTGAGGATACTGCTTTCCGAGATTGCCCATGCTGTTCAGGAGATTGAGCTGTGAATGCCGAATTTTTAGCCGTCATTGATCATCTAACCCGCGAAAAGGGGATTGACAGGGAGGTCCTCATTGAGGCTGTCGAAGCCGCGTTGGTTTCGGCTGCCCGGAAGTCTATAGGGCCAAAAGCGGAGGATGTGACGGTCAAGATTGACCGGACAACCGGCGCTATCCGGATCTTTTCCGGCGAGGAGGAGATTAACGAGGCCGGTTTCGGACGGATCGCGGCCCAGACGGCGAAACAGGTAATCTTCCATAAGATCCGCGAGGCCGAGAGGAACGTCGTCTTCACCGAATTTTCCCCAAAATCCGGTTCGTTGATTACCGGCGCGATGCACCGATATGAACGAGGTTCGATTATCGTGGATCTGGGGAAGACCGAAGCGATTATTCCAAAAAGGGAGCAGTCGCCGAAGGAATCTTTCCGCCCGGGCGACCGGATACAAGCTTACTGCATGGAAGTGGATAAGACCGCCAAGGGACCCCAGATTGTTCTCTCCCGGTCGCATCCCAATCTCGTGCGGGAGCTTTTCAAGCTGGAGGTTCCTGAGATCGCCCAGGGGATCGTGGAGATTAAAGCCATTTCCCGCGAGGCGGGGGACCGCTCGAAGATAGCCGTTCATTCGAAAGATGATAAAATCGACTGCGTGGGTGCCTGCGTGGGCATGCGCGGCACGCGGGTGAAAGATATCGTCCGGGAACTCCACGGGGAAAAGATTGACATCATCCGCTGGAGTTCCAAGCCGGAGGAGTTTGTGACAGCAGCTTTGGCTCCTGCGAAGGTGGCGGAGATCAGGGTGAACGCCGATCAGAAAAGAGCCCAGGTCATTGTAGACGATGACCAGCTCTCTCTGGCAATCGGGAAGAAGGGGCAGAATGTCCGTTTGGCCGCGAAGCTGACCTTTCTGGATATCGACATCCGGTCCCGTTCCCAAATGGCGGCGTTGGCGAAAGCGTCGCTTAATGATCTGCCGGGTGTCGGGCCGAAGCTCGTGGTCGAACTGACCGGTGCCGGTTACGCCACGGTCGCCGATATTTCCCGCGCGACCGTGAAGGATCTCATGGGAATTAAGGGGGTCGGCGAGAGGACGGCTGAGAAGATTCTCGAAGGGGCTAAAGAACTGCTCGCGAAACTGGAAGCGGAGATTACCGCTCAGAATATTAAACAGGCGGAACAGATTAAGGCGGCGGAATTACCCGAAGGGGTTTCCGAGAAGGCTGTTCCGGAATCGGGATCTGTAGAAAAACCATCCGAAGGGCAGAAAGAGGAGCCGAACTCCCCTCCTTCTGAAGAAGGCGGGGAGTTTTAGAGGGGCACAAAGCCGATGCGTGTTTTTGAACTTGCCAAAGAGATGGGGATGTCTTCCAAGGATTTGACCGCTGTTCTGGCGAAACTCCATGTGAAGGTGGCCAGCCATATGGCCAGTCTGGACGATCCGGTCGTTGAGAAGGTGCGGGCCTCGCTGAAGGGAGCTTCCGCCAAGACGCCGACCGCGCCCGCCAAAGGCGGGTCCGCCTCAGGCGGAAAAGAGAAGCCGAGGGTCGTCGCAAAGGGGAAAGTCTCCGCGAAAGGAGTTCCGCCGGTAAAAGCGGCGATCTCTCCTGTTAAAATGCCGGCCGCTAAACCGCCGGTCCCGGCTGCTCCGATAAAGCAGGTCGCTGCTCCGGCAGCGCCCAGCATTTCTGCAAAGGGTACTGCCGTGAAGCCTGTAAGTCCCCCGATTCAAAAGCCGGTTTCCCCCTCCCCAGTGGCGCCGCAGCCTCCGGTCCAGAAGCCAGCGCCGGTTGTTCAGAAGGTCCCGCCGCCGGTTGTTCCGTCTCAGCCCGCCCTTCCTGTTGTTTCCAAGCCGGCGGTCCCCGCGCCGAAAGCCGAACCTCCACCACCACCGGCTTTGAAGCCTATTACCGTTAAGATGCCGATCACAGTCAAGGAACTTGCGGAGAAACTGTTTGTTTCTCCGAGCGAATTGATCAAAAAACTGCTCGGCATGCGGATCATGATGACGATCAACCAGCTTTTGTCCGAAGAGACAGCGGCGGTGCTTTTGAAGTCGTACGGTTATGACTACCAGCGGACCCCGACAATTGAAGAGCAGCTTGAAGCGGAGCATATAGCCGAAGATCCTGCCAAGATGAAGCCCCGCCCGCCCGTCGTTACTTTCATGGGGCATGTGGACCACGGCAAAACGTCGTTGTTGGACGCGATCCGGAAAACCAAAGTCGTGGATACCGAAGCGGGAGGGATCACCCAGCATATCGGCGCCTACCGGGTGAACATTGCGAAAGGGACGATCACGTTCCTCGACACGCCGGGACACGAGGCCTTTACCGCGATGCGCGCTCGGGGGGCCAACGTGACCGATATCGTCATCGTTGTTATCGCGGCGGATGATGGGGTGATGCCGCAGACGATCGAGGCGATTGACCACGCGAAAGCGGCCGACGCCACAATTGTCATAGCGCTCAACAAGATTGATAAGCCGTCCGCTAACGCGGATAGGGTCAAGAAGCAGCTGGCGGAACTTGACCTTACGCCGGAGGATTGGGGAGGCAAGACGATCGTTGTTCCTGTGTCGGCGAAAACCGGCCAGGGAATCGACCAGCTTCTGGAAATGATTCTGTTGGAAGCCGAAGTCCTCGAGTTGAAAGCCGATCCGACGAAACCGGCTCGCGGCATCGTCCTTGAAGCGAAGCTCTCCAAAGGGGGAGGCCCGGTGGCCGACATCCTGATCCAGAGCGGCACCCTTTTCGTAGGCGATATCTTGATCAGCGGGTGCTATTCCGGGAAGGTCAGGGCGATGCTCGATGAGTACGGACACCGCCTGAAAGAGGCCGGTCCCTCTACGCCGGTTGAGCTTCTGGGTTTGAGCGGCGTGCCGCAGGCCGGCGATTCTCTTTTTGTGGCGCCGGATGATCGCCAAGCCCGCGAAATCATCAGCTTGCGTGAACAGGAGATGAAGTCCCCGATGCCGACGGTTAAACGGGCGCTGAGCCTCGAGGATTTCCACAAGCAGCTGGAAGCAGGCCGAGTGAAGAGCCTGAACCTTATCCTGAAGGCCGATGTACAGGGGTCTCTCGAAGCGATCCAGGACCAGTTGGCTAAAATCTCCTCTGATGAGGTGTCGATCAAATTTCTCCACGTCGGCGTTGGCGATGTCACCGAACCGGACGTGCTCTTGGCGGAGGCCTCCGACGCGGTGGTGATCGCTTTTCATGTCGGCGCTACCGCTGAAGCGGAAGCGCTGGCCAAGCATGAGGGGGTGGATATACGGCTCTACCGGATCATCTACGAGGCGGTAAACGACATTCGGGCCGCCCTCGAGGGTCTTTTGGAGCCGAAGACGGTGGAGACGATCGTCGGGAAAGCGAAGATTCTGCAGGTGTTTAAGGTTTCCAACGCCGGGACAATCGCCGGTTGCCAGATTTTGAAAGGCAAAGCAACGCGCAACGCGCATGCCCGCGTCAGCCGGGGTGGCAAACAGATTCACGAAGGGAAGATCACCTCTTTGAAGCGGTTTAAGGACGACGTCCGTGAGGTGGCGGAAGGGTTCCAGTGCGGGATCGGCGTGTCCGGTTTCAGCGCTTTTGAAGCCGACGATATCATCGAAGTGGTGGAAGTAGCACAGGTCGCCTCGAAACTGTAATCCGCAGGATTGATTTTAAAACCGAACTTATGAGTTTACGTCAGCGGGTTCTCTCCGGCATGCGGCCCACCGGGCCTCTTCATCTGGGCCATCTGGTCGGCGCTCTGAAGAACTGGGTGGATCTTCAGGAGCAGTATGAATGCTTCTTCATGGTGGCCGATTGGCACGCCCTGATGAGCGAGTATGAGCATCCTTCGAGCATTGCCGAGAACAGCCGGCAGATGGTGCTCGATTGGATCGCCGCCGGTGTGGATCCGGACCGTTCGGTCGTGTTCCGTCAGTCGGACGTTCCGGAGCATCTCGAATTGCACATGGTCCTCTCGATCATCTCCCCGCTGGGCTGGGTTGAGCGGGTGCCGACCTACAAGGAGCAGTTGAGGGAGGTGACCGGTCGGGACTTGGCGACATACGGTTTTCTCGGGTATCCGGTGCTCCAGTCAGCGGATATCCTTCTCTATCGGGCGAACGTGGTTCCTGTCGGGGAGGACCAGATACCGCACCTGGAGCTGACGAGGGAGATCGTCCGGCGTTTCAAGTTTTTGTACAACACCGACATCTTCCCGGAGCCGAAGCCGCTGTTGACGAAGGAGTCGAGGCTGCTGGGCCTGGACGGGCGGAAGATGTCCAAGTCGTACGACAACTTTTTGGCCCTTTCGGAAAGCCCGGACTCGATCAAAAAGAAGGCGCAGAAGATGTTCACCGATCCGAAGCGGATCAAGATAACCGATCCGGGTCATCCGGAGGAGTGCAACGTCTGCCACTACTGGGAGGTTTTTGCGCCGGAAAAGGCGGCGAAGGTCTGGGAGGAGTGCCGCACCTCGAAGAGGGGCTGCACCCAGAACAAGCAGGAATTGGCCGAGGAGCTGATTCAGGGAACCAACCCATATCGGGCTATACGGGAACAACAGAAGATGGAATCTGTGACGGGTAGATTCTCAGGTAAGGTAGATGAAATTCTTGCTCGAGGAGCACGTAAAGCAAGAGATATTGCGCATGAGACGATGATTCATGTCCGAAGAGCGATTGGTCTGCCGGAAGTGATCAAATATCCATGACCCTACCACAGTGTAGTGATCAAGAGGTGGTGGGGTGACGTACAAGGTCAAGCTGGAGATTTTCGAGGGGCCGCTGGATCTTCTGCTTCATCTGGTCAAGCAGAACCATCTGGAGATCGCGAATATACCGATCGCACAGATCACTGACCAGTATCTGCAGTACCTGAGCATGATGCAGGCTCTGGATCTCGAGATCGCCGGGGAGTTCCTCGTTATGGCGGCCACTCTGATGCAGATCAAGTCCCGAATGCTGCTCCCCCCGGAGACGCTGACGCCGGAGGAGGCCGAGGAGCCGGATCCGGCCCAGGAGTTGATCCAGCGTCTGATGGAGTACCAGAAATTCAAGCAGGCGGCCGAGTTCCTGAGCACGATGGAAAAGAGCCGCCTCGTGCAGTTCAGCCGGCCCGGCCGGCCGGAGGGGGGAACGGAAGAAGTGGAAGAGCTCGCCGAGGCGAGCCTTTTTGACCTGCTGAACGCGTTCTCCCAGTTCATGTCGGAAATCCCGGCGGAGATGATCCATGAGATCATCAAGGACGAGCATACGGTCGAAAGCAAAATTGAGATGCTTCGCGACCTGGTGCAGCGCCAGCCGCAGGTCAGTTTCGCCGAGTTGTTCAGTGGCGCCAGAAGCAAGATGGAGATCATCGCCACCTTCCTCGCGCTGCTCGAGCTGATTCGTTTGAAGGATGTTGGGGTGATGCAGACCCAGCTGTTTGGTGAAATCGTGATCGTGAAAAACCCGGCTTCGGAAGCGGAGGTGAGATCATGACTGACGCTGAAGCGAAAAGGATTCTCGAAGCCCTGCTGCTGGTGACCGACGGGTTTTTGATGATTGACCAGGCCCGCGAAGTTTTGGGCGCCGAAGTGGAGCCGTCCGATATTCGCCGGCTTCTTCTGGAGATGTCGAAGGAGTATGCCGAAGGGAACAGGGGGCTGCGGATCCAGGAGGTGGCAGAAGGGTTCCAGATGGTCACCGATCCGGAGTTGGGCCCCTATGTGATGAAATTGACCCGCCGGATCCGCTCGGTCCGTTTGAGCAAGCCGGCTCTGGAAACCTTGGCGATTATTGCATACCGTCAGCCGCTGACCCGGATCGAGATCGAACAGGTCCGCGGTGTGGACGCCGGCGGTGTGCTGGAGACCCTTTTGAGATTCAGTTTAATCCGTGTGGCGGGCCGTAAAGAGGCGGTCGGCCGCCCGCTGCTGTACGAGACGACGCGGGATTTTTTGGACCATTTCGGCCTCAGGAGTTTGGAGGATTTGCCGACTCTGGAAGAGCTCAAGGGCGCCCCCGGTGCGCCGGGGAATCTCCCCGGAGCCGTTGTTTCCGAGGCTAGCCCGGCCTCTCCGGAGCCGGAGGTGCAGACCGCCGAACAGCAGGCCGCGCGGTTTGTGGAAGAATCTGAACTGGTGAGTGAACGACGTGAACCGAGCCAAGACACTGAAACAGTTCCGCAAGCGGATTGACGCGCTCGACAGGAAACTGGTCGGGCTGCTCAACGAGCGGGCGAGCATCTCCAAATCGGTCGGCAAGCTTAAAACCCAGCAGGGGGGTTCCATCTTTTCCCCTGAGAGGGAAGAGCAGGTCTACGCCAACGTCAGGCGTGTCAACAGAGGGCCTCTTTCCGACGACGCGATCCAGGCTGTGGTGAGGGAGATCCTCTCCGCGTCGCGCGCGCTGTTGAGGACGGTCACTATTGCCTACCAGGGGCCTGCGATGAGCTTTGCCCATCAGGCGGCGATGCAGGCGTTCGGCTCTCAGGCTTCTTATGAGCCCTGCGAAACGATCGGCGATGTCTTTACCGAGGTGGAACAGCGGCGGGCGGACCATGGTGTTGTGCCCGTGGAGAACTCGCTCGAGGGGATGGTCGGCTACACGCTCGACCGGCTGGTGGACACCGATCTGATTGTAGTGGGGGAGATTTCCCAGAAGATCGGGCACCACCTGGCGGGGAAAGTCCCGATATCCGAGGTGAAGCGTCTGTACGTCCATCCGCAGGCATACGCCCAATGCCGGCTCTGGCTGGAATCGCGCCTGCACGGCGTGAAAATCATCGAAACCTTGAGCACCAGCATGGCGGCCGCGATGGCGCATAATCGCCCGAAAGATTCCGCTGCTGTCACGAGCGACAAGGCCGCCCGCCTGCATGGTTTGAAGATTTTGGCCTATTCGATTGGGGATAAGGCAAAGAACGAAACCCGGTTTTTCGTGCTGGGCTCCACCCCCTCGAAACCGACAGGAGGGGACAAGACCTCGCTGGTTTTCTCCATTAAAGACCGGGTGGCGGCGCTGCATGACATGATCGTGCCGTTCAAGGAGAACAGGATCAACCTGACGAAGATCGAATCAAGGCCGTCCCGCCGCCGGACGTGGGATTATTATTTCTTCATTGATTTGGAAGGGCACCAGGACGAGCCGAGAGTTGCCAGGGCGCTGAAAGCCCTCCAGCAGAGGGCGACTTGGATGAAGGTGCTGGGCTCCTATCCGAGGCCTTCGGGCCGATGAGGGTTGCCGAAATGCCGAAACCGTTAGCGCGAAAAATTCTGAGCGGCGTGAAGCCTTACTCGCCCGGGAAGCCGATTGAAGAGGTTCAGCGTGAGATGGGGATCCCCAAAGCGATGAAGCTGGCTTCCAATGAGAATGCTCTGGGGCCGAGCCCAAAGGCGTTGGAGGCGATCCGCAGCAGCGCGGCTTCCCTCCATCGTTATCCGGACAGCAACTGTTTCTATCTCGCGCGCAAAATTGCCGGGAGGATGGAAGTCAGCCCGGAACAGGTGTTGGTCGGCAACGGGTCCGATGAGCTGATCACCCTCGCCGTCCGGGCATTTGTGGAGCCTGGTGAAGAGGTGGTGATCGCGGAGCCGACTTTTCTCATTTACCGGATTGCCGCCCAACTGGCGCAGGCGAAGATCCGCGCAGTGCCTTTAAAAGGATTCCGCTACGATTTAAACGCCATGCGGCAAGCGGTCACGCCGAGGACGAAGCTGGTTTTTATCGCCAATCCGGACAATCCGACCGGCAGCTATGTCACGAAAGCGGAAGTGCAGGCCTTTATGGAAGGCATCGGCGAAGGGACAATCATTTTCTTTGATGAGGCCTATGCGGAACTCGCGGATGCCCCGGACTACCCGGACACCCGCGTTTATCTGAAGAAGCACCCGGTGATTATCACCCGGACATTTTCGAAGGCCTATGGGTTGGCCGGCATCCGGGTCGGGTACGGGATAGCACCTGAAGAGCTGATTCAGGCGATGCACTGGGTCAGGGAGCCGTTCAACGTCAACAGCCTGGCGCAGGCGGCGGCGCTTGCGGCCCTCGATGACAACGCCCACCTGGAGGCGACGAGAAAGCTTTTAAGGGAACAGAAGCCGGTTATTTACAAAGCGCTGGACGAGCTGGGCTTGACCGCTATTCCCAGCGCCGCCAACTTCATCTTGTTTCATGTGGGACCACAGGCCCTGGAAGTGGTTCAGTCTCTGCTGAAGAGGGGGATCATCGTCCGGGATATGCGAGCTTGGGATTTGCCGGAATACATCCGTGTGACGATCGGATTGCCCGAAGAGAACCGAGCGTTCGTGGAAGCACTCAAAGAGGTGTTAAGGAGGGAATTATCGTGATCATTGTTTTGAAGCCGCACGCAAGCGAAACGCAGATTAAGCACATTGTGACGAAAGTCAAATCTCTGGGTTTAAAGCCGATGATTTCCCAGGGGATAGAGAGGACCATCATTGGCGTTATCGGGGAGGAGGACATCCTCCGGGTCCAGCCGATCGAGGCGTTCCCCGGCGTTGAGAAGGTGATGCCGATTCTGGCCCCCTACAAGCTTGTTTCCCGAGAATTCAAACCGGCCGACACCATCGTCGATGTCAACGGGGTTAAGATCGGCGGCAAGAAAATTATTGTCATGGCCGGCCCGTGCGCCATCGAAAGCTACGAGATGCTCCTGTCGGTCGGAAAAAGCGTCAAGAAAGCGGGCGCTTCCATCCTCCGGGGCGGCGCTTTCAAACCAAGGACCTCGCCGTACAGCTTCCAGGGATTGGGGGAGGAAGGGTTAAAGTATCTGGTCGAAGCCAGGAAAAAGGTCGGCCTTCCGATCATCACGGAGCTGATGGACGTTCGCGATTTGGAGTTGGTGGAAAGAAACGCCGACATCATCCAGATTGGCGCCCGGAACATGCAGAACTTTGATCTCCTGAAAGAAATCGGCCGCTCCAAGAAGCCGGTTCTCCTCAAGAGGGGCATGTCGGCCACCGTCAAGGAGGTGCTCCTTTCCGCGGAGTATATCCTCCAGAACGGAAATTTCAACGTGATGCTCTGTGAACGGGGCATCCGGACGTTTGAGACCGAAACCCGGTTCACACTGGACCTGAACGCCATTCCGCTGTTCAAGACTTTAAGCCACCTGCCGGTGATTGTGGACCCGAGCCACGGCACGGGCCGTTGGGGGCTTGTCCCTCCGATGGCGAAAGCCGGTATCGCGGCCGGAGCGGATGGTCTCATCATCGAGGTTCATCCAAAACCGGAAGAGGCCCTATCGGACGGCCCGCAGTCCATGCTGCCCGATAAGTTCGCCAAGCTGATGGAGGAGTTGAGGCGGGTCGCCAAGGCGGTCGGAAGAGAACTGTAAAGGCAGGGGCATGAGACACGGGACACGAGGCAGGCAAACAAGTAAAAATTCTTCTTTGTCTCGTGCCCCTCGCCCCGCGCCCCTTTTCAATCAAGTCACCATCATTGGATTGGGGCTCATCGGTGGTTCTCTGGGTATGGCGCTCAGGCGCGGCCGCGTTGCCCACCGCGTGATTGGCTTCAGCCGCCGTGAGGCAACAGTCCGCCAGGCCAAAGCTCGGGGCGCGGTGAACGACGGCTGTACGGAGCTCTGTCCCGATTGGCTGGGTGAATCGGATCTGGTCGTGCTCGCCGTCCCTCCGGAGGAGGTCGTTCGTGTCGCCCGCGAGGTGGCGCGGCTCACGAGCCATTCTTTTTTGATGACCGACGTGACGAGCGTCAAAGGGCCGGTCGTCCGAGCGTTGGAGAAAGAACTCCCTCCCCGGATCCGGTTTGTCGGATCCCATCCGATGGCCGGTTCTGAGAAATCAGGGATAGAGGCTGCTCGGGCCGCCCTGTTTGAAGGAGCCCCTTGCGTTGTGACCCGTACGCCGAAGGCCGACGCGAGGGCTGTCGCCAAAACCAGCTCTTTGTGGGAAGCGGTCGGCGGCGAGACGATCCTGATGGACCCCTTGCGCCACGACGCATTGGTGGCCCAGATCAGCCATCTGCCCCATCTTTCCGCCGTCGGGCTGATTCTTTCGGCGGACAAAGCGGCGCTTAAGCTCTGCGCCGGAGGGTTTGCGGATACGACCCGGATTGCCTTAAGCAGTCCGGCCCTCTGGCGGGAGATATGCTTGGCCAACCGGGAGCCGATTGTCCGCGCGTTAAGCTCTTTCAGGAAAAACCTCCGGAAACTGGAAACCCTGGTTGCCGGAGGCAATGGGGCGCAGATGGAGAAGCTGTTCCGCGCCGCTGGGCAGAAACGCCGCCGGGTCAAGAGGTGAAGCCTTTCATCATCACCATTGACGGCCCCGCGGGGACCGGGAAGTCGACCGTCGCCCGTCTCTTAGCAGACCGGCTGGGGTATCTTTATCTGGATACCGGGGCGATGTACCGGGCGATAGGCCTGAAGGCGGTTCAAAAGGGACTGGATCTGTCCGATGCGCACGCTTTAGGCGCCATGGCGGCCAAAACAAAGGTCAGCTTCCGGGTGGATCCCGGCCGCCGGGTGAAAGTGCTGCTGGACGGGGAGGACGTTACCGAGGCGATCCGGCGCCATGAAATTTCCGAGGTGGCGTCGGTTGTGGCGGCGGTCCCAAAAGTACGGGAGGCACTTGTCCGCCAGCAGCAGACCATTGGGGCCCGCGGCCGGGTGGTGGTTGAGGGGCGGGACACCGGCACGGTCGTTTTTCCTCACGCCCCGGTCAAGTTTTTCTTGACCGCCGCTGCCGAAGAACGGGCCAGGCGCCGGTGGAAGGAACTTCTGGAATTCGGCCACTCGGTGACGCTGAAGGAGGTCCTCCTGGACACCAAGCGGCGGGACCGGCGGGACCGGCGGCGGACGGTGGCCCCTTTGCGGATGGCCAAAGGGGCCGTGAAAATAGACAATACGCGCTTGAAATCCGGGCAAGTTCTTGGTAAAATATTGGATTATGTTCACCGAATTCAAAATGAGCTCAGAGCAGGATGAAAACAACCCATTTTCAGGTGGAGGATCTGTTTCTGTCTTGAACGAGGAACTGTCAAAGCTGTACGAGGAAAGTTTTAGGGAGCTCCAGGAAGGGCAAATTGTCAAGGGGCGGATTCTGTCTATCGGATCGAAGGAGATCCTGATTGACGTCGGATATAAATCCGAAGGAATGATCTCTTTAGACGAGTTCGACAACTACTCCGCGTTGAAAGTAGGTGATGAGGTCGAGGTCCTTCTCGAGTCGGTCGAAGATGAGGAGGGATTCATTGTCCTTTCAAAGCGCAAGGCCGAGCGAGCCAAAGGTTGGGAACGGCTGCTGGACCTGGCGAAAGAAGGGGACCTTCTCGAAGGCCGTGTGACCCGAAAAGTCAAAGGCGGCCTTATGGTGGATATCGGCGGCGTCGAAGCATTTTTGCCCGCTTCCCAGGTTTTCCTCCGAGGTTTCGGCAATTTAGACTCTTTGGTCGGGCAGACTATGAGTGTTGTGATCATTAAGGTGCATAAAGCCCGGCGGAACCTCGTTGTCTCCAGGCGTGAGGCTCTTCTTAAGGAGAGGGAACTGCTGAGGCAGAGAATTCTTGATGAATTGGAAGTCAGCCAGGCTCGCCAGGGGACGGTCAAGAACATCACCGATTTCGGCGCTTTCATTAATTTGGGCGGCGTGGACGGGCTTCTCCATATCACCGATATGAGTTGGGGCCGCGTGGCCCACCCCAGTGAGATTGTTCAGGTCGGACAGAAACTAGACGTGATGATCTTAAGTTTTGACCGGGAGACCCTGAAGATATCTTTGGGCCTCAAGCAGCTGACCCCGAACCCCTGGGACCAGGCGGAATCGAAGTATCCGGTCGGGACCCGCATCAAGGGCAAGGTGGTGAGCCTCATGCCTTACGGCGCTTTCGTTGAGCTTCAGAAGGGGCTGGAAGGGCTCGTTCATATCTCTGAATTTTCCTGGACGAAGCGGCCTTCCCACCCGAGCGAGATGGTCAAGGTGGGGGATGAGGTGGAGTGCATTATCCTGAGCGTTGACCGGGAAAACCAGAAGATCGCTCTGGGCATCAAACAAACCGAAGCGAATCCTTGGGAGGCTTTTGTCAGAGAGCATCCGGTCAACAGCCGTGTCAACGGCCGAGTGCAGCACCTGACCGAGTACGGCGCTTTTGTCGAGCTTGCTGAGGGTATCGAGGGGCTTCTTCACGTGCAGGATCTTTCCTGGACCCGGCGGTACAACCATCCCTCCGAGTGCCTGAAGAAGGCGCAGGAAATCGAAGTCATAATCATCAGCGCTGAGCCGGAGAACCGGAAGATCGGCTTGAGCCTTAAGGCAGCGAGCCCGGATCCGTGGAGCGCCATTTCTGAGAAATACCCGACCGGCACGCTGGTCGAGGGCAAGATCACCAAGATTGCCTCGTTCGGTGTTTTCGTCGAAATCGAGAAGGACCTTGACGGGCTAGTTCATCTTTCCGAACTGCCTGTTCGCTTGCCGGCCCATCTGAAGCGGGGCGGCAAGAAGCCGGCGGATGTTCAGCCGGTTACGGCGGCGGATCCGGTGGATGTTCAGCCGGAAGCGGTCACGGCCTTTTTGGAATCTCAGTTCAAGTTGGGCGATACCGCGCAGGCCCGCGTCCTCCGAGTGGATGGCGACCAGCGGCGAATTGCCCTCAGCATGAAGCGGGTCTAAGCGAGCCATCCTTTCCGTTTCCGAACAGCGGCCTCTCATCAAACGCGGGTTGTCGGAGGTCATCTCCGAAGAGGAGCTCTTAAAGAAGCTTTCTCGGGGGCGTCCGCTCGTTGTAAAAGCCGGGTTTGACCCAACCGCTCCGGATCTCCATCTCGGCCACATCGTACTTCTAAAAAAACTCGGGCATTTCCAGAAGCTCGGCCATCAGGTGGTTTTCCTCATAGGCGATTACACCGGGATGATCGGCGATCCCTCCGGACGGACGGAGCTCCGGCCTGTTTTAACCCCTCAGCAGGTTCTGGCTAATGCTAAAACCTACAAGGACCAGATCAGCAAAATCCTGGATGCGGACAAAATTCAGATCCGGTTCAACAGCGAATGGCTCGGGCCCATGCGGTTGGCAGATTTCCTGGAGGTCACCGCGAGGTTTACCGTGCCGCGTCTCCTCGAAAGGGACGATTTCACGGAACGCCTTAAGAAAGGGCATTCCCTGACCGTCAGCGAGGCCCTTTACCCTCTCCTGCAGGCATACGATTCGGTGGCGCTAAAGGCCGATGTAGAGCTTGGTGGGAATGACCAAAAATTCAACCTCCTTTTAGGACGTGCTCTGCAAGAGCGCTTTGGCCAGGAACCGCAGGTGGTTTTGATGGTTCCGTTGTTGGAGGGGACCGACGGCGTCCAGAAGATGTCGAAATCGCTCGGGAACGCCGTTGGCATCACCGAACCGCCTTCGCAGATTTATGGAAAGGTCATGTCCATACCGGACAACCTCATGCTCCGCTACTACGAGCTTCTCACCGACGAAGATATGGCAACTGTTAAAGAGATGCACCCGATGCAGGCCAAGGAGCGGCTCGCTTTTCTCCTTGTCGCCCAGTTTCATGGGGCCGGGGAGGCGGAAGCTGCTCAGGAACAGTTCAGCCAGGTTTTTCGGAAAAGGGGAAATCCCGATGAGGTTCCCGAATTTAAAGTTCCTTCTGCGCTGCTGAAAGAGGGAAAGGTTTCACTTGTGGAGCTTCTGGTTCAGTCGAAGTTAACCTCTTCCAAATCGGAGGCTCGGCGCCTGATTGAGCAGGGAGGGGTGGATTTTGCCGGGCAGAGAGTAACCGATCCGTTGAGTTTGGTGGAAGTAAAAGCCGGCGCGATCGTCAAGGCCGGAAAACGCCAGTTCATCAAGTTGGCGTTGTAGTTCCCTCGGCTGGCTCCGGCCCGTGGGATTCGGCGGAAACCTCTTTTTTTTCGTCCCCGGTCCGATGGTCCAGGTAGAAGCTCGATTTTCCGGACGTTTTTGACAGAAGCTTCGCCTTCTTTTTGACTTCCGCGCAAATGTTTGTGACCTCGGCGTAGGAGGAGAGTTTCCGTTCCGCGTTCGTGACGCCCGCCAGAGACACCGTCATGATCGGGAACTGTTTGACATTTCCTTCCCGGTCTTTCGACATGATGAACCCCTGCGCTTTGTCCTCGGGCGAGTAAAGCTCCTGGATCTTTTTGTCGAATTCATCGCAGATATATTTCGTAACGGCATCCGATTTTTCCGGGGTGGTCAGCAGGATGAAGTCATCCCCTCCCTCGTGGCCTAAGAAATCCGACGGTGCTCCTAATTTAAGGGAGTCCCGCATGATCTTGGCGGTAATTTTAATCGCCTGGTCTCCCGCGCCGATTCCGTACTTGTCGTTGAAGGCCTTAAAATTATCGAGGTCGGAGTAGACCGACACGAATTTCTTGTTCCCCTTGATCCTCTTCTCGATCTCTTCGTGGATCACGTTGTTTCCGGGAAGTTTGGTCAGCGGGTTGGCGTTTTCCGCGCGGCTTTTCATTTCCACAAGAGCGGTGGTCATTTCGTTGAACGTTTCAGCCAGTTCACCCAGCTCATCCTCCGTCACAACGTCTACCTTGAGGCTTAAATTCCCGGCAGAGATATCTTTTGTAGCCCGGTTCAACATCTGGATCGGGCCGAGAATCGCCTGAATCAACAGCAACGCCAGAGGCACGACCACCACAGTCACCGCCAGCGCGGTCAGCAAGCACATCTGCATGACCTGGCGGATCGCTTCGGCCATGTTTCCCAGCGAGTAGCGCAGGACGGCGACATACCGCGGCGAGTCGTCGAGCGAGATCGGAGTGTACATCACGAGCTCTTTGGGCGTGACCTGGGGGAAGAACCAGTTTTGCGAGCTGTAGTTTTTCATGGCTTCCGTGGCCCAAAGTTTTTCCTCTTCCATGAGGGAGGAACCAACTGCGTATTCATTGGAAGAGGCGATCACCTTTCCTTTCGGGTCCGCGACGTCAACCTCTTCCGACAACTGCCCCTCCATGAGTATCGGGATCAGTTTTTGGAACGCTTTCTCCGCGTCCCCGCCTGTCGTTCGCACGTTGGAGAGGAGGGTTCTTTCAAAACTTCCTTTGGCGGCGAAGGTGCCGATCCGCGCCCGGAATTGGTTGTTTTCGGTGATTACGTGCAGCTGCCGGGTGACCAGCAGGATGGTGAAAGCGGCGATAAGCAGGACGGCAAAGAGAGCGACGAGACTGATGATCCGGTAACGCAGCGACAACTGCAAGCCCATACGATTTCTCCCGGGTGATAGGCTTACCTTACAGCCTTGCAACGAAGTAAGCTTACCACACGTTGAGGGGAGCTTTCAAAGGGAAGCGGTTTTAGGTGATGTTGAGCAGGTCAGAGACCTTGGTTTCGACCTGGTTTCTCGTGAAGGGTTTGACGAGATAGTCATCCGCCCCGAGATTAATCGCCTGGGAAGCGACATCGCTGGATTCGTAGCCGGTCGCGATGAGAATCCGGATTCCAGGTTTCAGTTTTTTAATTGGGCGCAGGGCTTCAAGGCCCCCCATCCTCGGCATCTTAACATCCATGATTAATAAAGCGGCGCCGTTCTTTTTGAGCATGCTCAAAGCCTCTTCGCCGTTGGTGGCGTACAGAAGGTTGTACTCCTTGCCGAGGATCAGCGTCAGGGAATCCCGGATGCCCGGTTCATCATCGCATATCAGAATGGTCGCCTTTTTCATAACCGCATCTCCTTCCTGAGTTGGATTTAGAGAACCGCCGGGCTGCTGACCGAGATGATTTTGGCTGTGGATTCTCCGGTGTTTTGGATTTGGTGCGCCAGAGACGCTCTGAAATAAAGGGTGTTTCCCTCGGAAAGCCGGTAGGTTTTCGAAG
Organism: uncultured Planctomycetia bacterium; assembly: GCA_964373715.1. Lineage (GTDB taxonomy): Bacteria > Omnitrophota > Gorgyraeia > 1-14-0-20-64-10 > 1-14-0-20-64-10 > CAMTXI01. The sequence continues at coordinate 37,728 of CAYJVR010000015.1, forward strand.
CGACGGTGACTTCCACAGTCCCTTTTAAGAGGAAAAGCCACCGCTCCGTTGTATGGGGGTACTGTTCTAAAGATGTTTTCCCGGTCGGTTGCAGGGTGATCAGTTGAGGAAGCATCTGTTTCCCGGAGATCTGCTTGGTGAGCAGAACGGCCGAGGATTTTTCGTCGTAGGTAAAGGTCTCGGCCTCTTCGGATTCCGGCTCGACTAAGATCGCTTCGTGTTCCGGCTGCTGGAGTCCTTTATAGAGGTCTGAAATGGCGATGTCGAGGGCTTCCGCGATCTTTTGATGGGTTCGGAGGGTTGAAGATCCCCGGTCGTTCTCGATGCGACTGAGGGTTGCCAGCGCAACGCCGCTTTTTGCCGACAGCTGTTCAAGGCTTAAACGAAGCTCTTTTCTTAGCAAACGGACTCTAGACCCGAGATTTGTCACTTTTTTCTGGAAATCCTCCTTTCTTATATTGAATCATAACACATCAAAAAAAGAAAGTATAAAATATTATAGAGAAATATATTATAGATTTATAATTTTTAATGGATCTTATTTTCCATATAAACAGATTTTATATCATAAATGGAAAATATACTTGATAAATATGGAAAAATAGGCTATACTGTGAAATGTAGGACAAATAATAAGCCAGGAGGTTCAGATGGATAGAAAGCTACTTGTGGAGCTGTTTCAGAATGGAATGAAATACACCCCCGGTAAACACCGGTTTTGGGTTTCCCGCTGTTTTGAGATCAACGTGCGTCACGACCATGTTGTTGAGCTGGATGAGTATGAAGGTTTCGGTTCCGAGCAGCATCCGGATGAGAAACGTCTGGCTCCTTTGGTGGTTCCGGCCAAGTCGCCGAAAAAGAAAAAAATGTTTCATGTCGGCCGGTCCGTGCTCAATCTGAGGGATGGGCAGGTGGTGGAAGAGCCTGGAAACGGCTGGGAAAAGAACGGTTAAGCTTTCCCGGGCTCCTGCAGTACCGGAAGGGAGAAGGGTTATGACAAGGATGGGAGTTTGGAGAATACAGGGGTTGGGCGTTCTGCTCATGGGAGGAGTGTTTGCCTCGCTTAGTTGGGCGGAGCAGGTGGAGATGGTGACCTATTATCCCCAGCCGCCCGCGTCAACGGTTCCCGATCCGCTCTACGTCAACAGCGCGGCGGTTGGTGCTGTTTACAACGGCCAGCCCACTCCGCCGAACGGACTGCTTGTGCAGGGCCGGCTTGGCGTCGGCACGACGGACCCCCGTCTTCCGATCCACGTGAGGGGCGACTCGGACGGGGGCGGCATTCTTCTTCAGTACGCGGGACTGCGCTGGTCGTTCCCGGCCTCCAGCCCTCGTCGTAACGAGGGGGAATTCTCCCTCTACCGGGGCGGGACCGACGCCGACGGCATCTTGACGCTCCGGCGCTACACGCGCGACCATACGATCCTAAAAATCTGGGCCCCTCCGGCATTCTTGGGTCCGAATCCCAACCCGACCTACGAGGCGACCCTGTCTCTGGTCCGGGGGGAGGAGCCGAACGTCGAGTATATCGACCTCTACAACAACGGATATCCGACGGAGCGGCAGTTCGGCATCCGGATCCAGAAGAGGGGGACGGGCCAGTTCCGGGATTTTGTTTTCGACCAGTACGATGGGACGACCAAAACGCCGCTCATGGTGCTTGCCGCCTCCCGCAACGTCGGCGTGGGGACCGTCTCTCCTGCGGCGAAACTCCATGTGGTTGGGGATTCGACCACTACCTGGTACAGCCATCTTTTGCTCACAAACACCGCCAATGAAGCATCGGGCCTGTGCATTGACGCTGCGAATCGGGACTGGGCGATTGCTGGGACGAACCCCTCCTCTGCTATGGGCGACCAAAAGTTTGTTATCTACGATGCGACTGCCTTCAGCGCGAGGTTGACGATCGATTCGGGGGGTCGTGTCGGCGTCGGCAAGATTGACCCGGCCTATTTATTGGACGTCAATGGGGATACAAAGGTTTCGGGCAGGGTCATTATAGGGTCGAGTTCGGTGGATGTCGAGGCGAAACTCAGAGAGTTGGAAGATCGGATTAGGGCGTTAGGGGGTTAACGCCGAAAATCCAAAAACAACAAAGTCTTTTTGCCATTAACGTTTCTTTAGCGACAAAAGCCGGCTTGTTTTTAACTCTAACGCATAGGTATACTTAAGTTGTTGATGGTACAAAATGATACAAACCGACAACTTATTTAAGATGATGGTCGAGCAGAAGGCATCCGATCTTTTTTTAAAGGCGGGGATCCCCCCTTCTTTCCGTGTCCGCGGCCAGTTGGTTCCCTGCGGCAACGATATGCTGTCCGAAAAGGAGCTTTTGGCCCTTGCCCATGAATTGATGGGCCCAGGCAGACACCAGATTTTTGAAACCCAGCGGGAGTTAAACTTTGCTTTTGAACGCAAAGGGATCGGAAGATTCCGGGCGAATCTCCTATGGCAGCGTGGCGCGTTAGCGCTTGTGATCCGGCAGGTTCAGGACCGGATACCCAGCATGGAGGATTTGAGATTGCCGGCCTCCATACTCCAACAAATCTCCAAAGAGTATCACGGCCTGATTCTCGTCACAGGCCCGACGGGAAACGGTAAGTCTACCACTTCAGCCGCCATCCTCGATTATATCAATCAGACGAGGGCGGCCCATATCGTGACGCTCGAAGATCCCGTGGAATATATCTTTGACAGTAAAATGTCGGTGATTGACCAACGGGAGGTTGGTGTGGACACCGCTTCCTTCGGGGAAGGATTGAAGAACGCCCTCCGGCAGAGTCCGGATGTTTTGTTCCTCAGCGATATTCGAGACCAGGAAACGATGGAAACAGCCCTTTTGGCCGCCGAATCGGGACAGCTGGTCTTGTCCTGCATACATACCACAAGCGCTGTTACCACGATCGAAAGGATACTGGCTTTTTTCCCTCTGCATCAGCAGCAGTCCCTGCGGTTTAGGCTTTCGATGTCGTTGCGGGGGATCATCTCTTTGCGTCTTTTGCCAAGGGCCAACGAGCCGGGGCAAATCCCGGCCTGCGAAGTATTGGTGATGACCCCGACGATCCGGGAACTTTTGCGCGAGGGAGAAACGGGACAGATCCCGCATCATCTGGCTGACGGGGGGATGCACGGGATGCAGACGATGACTCAATCTTTGTACAGACTGGTCCGAAATGGCCACGTTTCCATTGAAAACGCGAGAAAAGTGGCGGATAGCCCGGAGGAACTGGATTTGGCCCTCAAGGAAATCCGGTCGGGAAGGACAACCCGCTATGATACCCGAACACGAACCGTCTGAAAAAGAGCCGAACATCCGGCCGGTCTACCCCCCGTCTCCGGAGGGAAAGGGGCAGCCCGGGCCAGGCTCGGTGGGAGTCACCGGTCATCGGTTGCCGCTCGACATCAGGGATATCTTTCAACTGGCGATCTTACAACAGGCGTCGGATCTCCATATGACAGAGGATATGCCCCCGATTTTCCGGATTGACGGGGAGCTGATTCCCACCGAACTGGCGCCGCTCTCCCGCCAGGATACGAAGAGGATGATCTACAGCCTTCTTACCGACCGGCAGAAGGCGCAGTTTGAGCGGGATCAGGAGCTGGATATCTCGATTGACGCCGGCGGTTTGGGCCGCTTCCGGATGAATATTCATTTCCAGAAAGGGGCTGTCGAGGCGGCGTTGCGGCTAGTTTCCCCCCGGATAAGGACATTGGAAGAGCTCGGGCTTCCCCCGACTGTAGGGGAACTGGCCCGCCGGCCCAACGGCCTGGTGCTGGTGACAGGGCCGACCGGCGTTGGTAAGACGACCACATTAGCGGCGATGGTGGATCTGATTAACACCGAGCAGACCGCCATGGTTGTTATTATTGAGGACCCGATAGAGTACATCCACCAGAACAAGAGGTCCGTGATCAAACAGCGTGAGGTCTATTCGGATACGAAGTCGTTCGCCTCAGCGCTGGTTCGGTCGCTGCGCCAAGACCCCAATGTTATTGTTGTCGGAGAGATGCGCGACCTGGAAACAATCCAGACGGCGTTAACGGCGGCGGAGACGGGGCACCTGGTTTTAGCCACCCTGCATACACCGGATGCTCCTCAGACGATAGACCGTATCCTGGATGTTTTTCCGCCCTATCAGCAGCAGCAGGTCAAGGTTCAGCTGGCCGACTGCCTCCAGGGGATTGTTTCGCAGGAGCTTTTGCCTCGTGCGGACGGCAATGGGCGCATCGTGGCTTACGAGATTCTGGTTGCGACGCCAGCTGTGCGCCACCTCATCCGTGAGCAGGCCACGGAACAACTACCCACCGTAATGCAGACATCGGCCCGCTATGGGATGTGCACGATGGACAGCACTCTGAAAATGCTTCTTAACAAAGAGGTTATTTCCTTTGAAACCGCTCTTAACCGGGCGAAGAACCCGGAAGATTTCCATCCGCCGATCCCTCCCCGCAAAAAGTAAAAGCCATCCAGCAACAAGCCTGTCCCTGTTCAAAAAAGACCTTGACAACAGAGAGATGAATCACTAGAATAACCGTTTGCAGTGGGGTACCCCTCAAAGAGGGAGTCTTCATCATAGGCAAAAGGAGCCTATTTGTTTGAGCTGCATCTTTGACACGGATGGATAACTAGACAAAGTTGTTCAGAGAGGGTGTCTTTACTCCGCCTGAGGCGGAGGTTAAGGCGTCGTCTTTGACGCCTTTTGTTTTTGTCCGTGGGCTTGAAGTTCAACAGTCTTGGTTCTTTGACAATTGGATCGTGACCCTGTCGTTTGAAGCGTCCTGAGTGGACGTAGTTTTAGAACGAGCTAATCAACTCTAGTCTTTATTGATGAAGAGTTTGATCCTGGCTCAGAGCGAACGCTGGCGGCGTGGTTGAGGCATGCAAGTCGAGCGAGCCATTTGGACTGAAGTTCTTGAAGCCGCAAGGCGGATGGGATGGATGACTGGATGGCTAGCGGCAAACGGGTGAGTAACACGTGGGTAACCTGCCCTAGAGAGGGGGATAACACTCCGAAAGGAGTGCTAATACCGCATAAGCCCACGGTTCCGATGGGAGCTGTGGGAAAAGTTGGGGACCGTAAGGCCTAACACTCAAGGATGGACCCGCGCTCCATCAGCTAGTTGGTAGGGTAACGGCCTACCAAGGCTTTTGACGGATAGCTGGCCTGAGAGGGTGGTCAGCCACACTGGGACTGAGACACTGCCCAGACTCCTACGGGAGGCTGCAGTCGAGGATATTTTTCAATGGGCGCAAGCCTGAAAATGCGACGCCGCGTGCGGGATGAAGGCCTTCGGGTCGTAAACCGCTGTCAAGTCGGACGAATACCTGTTTCGTGAATAACGGAATCGGTTGACGGTACGATTAAAGGAAGCCACGGCCAACTCCGTGCCAGCAGCCGCGGTAATACGGAGGTGGCAAGCGTT
>CAYJVR010000016.1:0-29691 GCA_964373715.1 uncultured Planctomycetia bacterium
TGGAGATCCCGATCCGTTCGATGGCACTCAGGGTATCCGTGATCAACTCCTCGATCGCGGGCTTTCGAATCCCAAATCCCGAAAAATCCAGGTCCTCTGAGAACCGAGGGCTGCCGTAGATGATGCGAAGCGCCGTCCCTCCTTTAAAGAGCACCCGGTGTGCCTCGCCACGCTGATAGAACGCCGACAGAAAGAGGTGTTGGCAGTACTCTCGGGCGACGTTGAGCGCCGTCGTCTGGTACTGCGTGGCTAGTCTCTGGATGGTTTCTGCGGCGATCATCGACGACTCCGAACAATCTCTCGTAGGGACGGACGCCCAAAGAGCCGGACATAGGATTCTATCCGCTTCCAGTTCATGTTCCGTAAGTCCAGACGGTCGTTCAAGGTTTTCTTCTTTAAATCCACAAAATACAACGTGTCCACTAAGGCTTTTTCTGGTGTGGCCATAAAAATGGTTCCTGTGCCCACTTTAACCAGTTCATACCCGGTAAACACGGATTGTTTCAGCCGATGATACTCGAATGTTTTGCCCAGCGCGGTAAGCGCTCGCGTGGGACGTGAAGTCGCGGAGGTGATCGTGTAGGCTGTCTCTGGAATCAGGTGGTAGTAAGACAAGGCAAATTCAAACGAGAGATAGGAGGGTTCGTAGAGCCGGTTGGCCACCGCCAGCTCTGAAGGGGGCTGATCCGCCAGGCAATAGAGCCCGTTCCGGAGCTTGACGAACATCCCCCGCTTGGCGTAGCGGTGCACGAGAAAGCGCGCCGCGATGGCAGAGATGCTTAAGATCCGCTGCAGCTCCAAAGGGCTAAACAACCGCAGATTGTGCCTCCGGATGGTTTGCTCTACCCTAATAAAATTCATATTATTAGCCATACTGCTAATAATATGAACTAATACTTACGCTGTCAAGCGCTTTCGTACGATCATCGTTACGTAAACTACCATAACGTAAAAATACGTAACGGTGGGCGCAAAGCTTGCCGGGGGCCTTTGGGTGCAGACCTGGATCAGATCTTCCTAATACTGCCTACTCGGATAAAAAGCGGCCACCTCACCCGCTTCGCCTCCTCAACGTCTCCCCACGCTTCGCGAAGCTCCGTTCGGATCGTATCGAGAGGATTAACTCCTTCTGAACGAATAGCGGCTTGGGTAGCGGACCAAGTACTGAGATACCCCAAGAAATGGGCGAAGGTCCACGTGGCCTCCATGAGGAATTTGGGGGCTGTGATCTCTTGAAAAGGAAACGGGATTCCACCATAACCTTGTTCGACGAGCCGGCGTTCCGGCTCCCAATATTTGCCAATCACGTTGTGATAGTACCGACTGATGATCTGATCCGCGGCGGGTGCGGCCTCCATCAGCCCATAGCACCAAACGGCGATGATGCTCCCAGAGGACTTCGCCACCCTTTGCGCTTCTGCATAGAACTTACCAACATCGAACCAATGAAGTGCCTGCGCAACGACGATAAGATCGATACTCTCCACTGAAATTGCCGAATCTTCAGCTGGCGCGATTCGGTATTCTACCTTCGGGTGAGGCCGAACGTGGGCAATTTGATCTGTGCTCGGATCCGTACCAATAACTCGATCGTAGTAATGAGCAAGCGCAATGGCCGCTTGCCCATTGCCCGTTCCACAATCCCAAGCACAGGAATGTTCTTCCGTGAGCGAGGCCAAATATCCAAAGAGGTCTTCTGGATAAGTTGGACGGAACCGAGCGTAATCATTTGCCTGCTTGGAGAACAGTTTATCCTTCAATACATCTTCCGCCCTGTGGATTGTAACCTATTGCTATGTCGTGCCGAGTGGTAAGGCACATTTCTGGGCACATTTAAAAAACAACTCATTGAAAATCAAAAGGTTACATCGATAATCCCGCTTCTTACGAATGAGCTGCTCTACCAACTGAGCTACGGTGGCGTGAGACCCCGATTATAACACGGGACTTTAGAGGTTCTTCAGTATCCAAACAACGCCGAGCAGGAGCCCGGAGGCGGAAGTCAGAACGACGAGAGCCCGGTAAATCATCTTGCCGGTCTTGTTCGCGCCCCGATAGAAATGGCCGGCCAGGTAGCCGTAGCCGCTCATCGACATCGCACAGCCTGCGCTGAAGAGGCCGATGTACGCGTAGGCGAGCCACGTCGTGTTGATCATCGCGATCGGGATCAGCACAAAAACCTCGGCCGTCCCTGAAGCGCCGTGCACCATACCGACGAGCGTCGGCGCAAACCAGTGAACGTGCCCTTTGCCCGGCTCGTGCGAATGGGTATGGGAGTGTTCCTTGCCTACGTGGCCATGCCGGTGCGCATGGCGCTTTTCTTGAAATAAGAGAAACAGCCTCCAGACCGCCAACACGATCAGCGACACACCAACAAGCAACTCAGCATACCGCTCAAACTCGGGCGAAAACTTCAAGTGGAGGATGAGAATGAGCGAGCCAAGAGCCAGCACCGCCGCCGCGTGGCCGATCGCCCAGCGCAGACCAAACCAGGCGCTCTTCCTCGGATCATGCTCCAGAGAAACAAAGTGGGTCACCGCGGCCACATGGTCCCGGTCGAACGCGTGGCGGATCCCCAGCACGAATCCGGTCAAAAGAAGCAGGAGCTCCTGTAAGCTCATCTCCCTATTCTGACCGGCCCGAAATCACGCGTCAAGAAGAACGCTCACCCCATGCTTTGAACCGGTACGAGACCCCGAACAGCAGATTGTAGTCGGAAACCGTCTGGATCGAGTTCACCCGCTCGTAGACCGATATCTGTATGATCCCGTAGGCCCGCCAGTCATCTCTGAGCTTGAATTCCAACCCCGGGGAAAAATAGAGGGTCTCCCCTCCGGTTTTCTGGATCTCCTCCCCCGTGTGCCCTTTATCGTCCTTGTCCCGGACAAGCAGGTTGAACTGGGTAATCAACCCGAGCCAGGGGACCACCGGATAGGATGTCCCGGCGCTGAACTGGAATGTATCACCAATCCGGTAATCGTCGGTGCCTGCGCCGTTGAGCTGGACAGCGGCGTTCATGAAGAACGGCAGGGTGCCCGTTTGTTTGTTGAGCATCGGGGCCTCGAACGTTTGTATCGAGGAGAGCCCGGCGATGAAATCGAACGAGTTGCTCCCCTGCTGGACGCCGGCCTCCGCTTCATCTCCATCCGGGTTCTTCTTGTGGTGCCTCCCTGTCGGGAATTCCCCGCCCAGGACCGCCGAGAGGGTCGGCAGGCGGAGGTTCTCCGGCCGGTAGAAGGCATACCGGGTCAGCAGAGACAGGTCGCCTGCCCCGCCGATGTCCCAGCTTTCCAGGATATCCTCCCCGTGATGGTGGTGGACATGTGAATGAGACCGGGAAACGACCGGCAAGCGGATTTCCACGCTGAGCCTGTCGGTCACCCCGACAGCGACACCCAGCCGGTGAAGCCGGTTGACCGTGAACTCCTCGTCGTGATGCCCCTGGACCTCTCCAAAAGCCGCTTCCCGGGTACCGATTCTGTGCTGATCCTGCTCGCTGTACTCAAACCCGTAATCCACGCGGACGGTCCCCGCCTGCGTCCGCTCCCAGATGGAGCAGTCCACCGGGCAGGAAGAAGCGCCGCAGCTCGCCCAGAGAGGCCCGGGCAAAGCGGCAGCCGATACAACCGATAAAAAGGCGTTAAAAATCCATCGGAACCTCATGGAAACCTCCTTGAAAAAATACGGATGATTGAAATCTTAGAAATCGCGCTGAAGGGATACTTCAGACGGACTTTGGGGGAGGGGATTCCGGCGCCGGGGTGAAAGAAGGGGGGAGCAGCTCCTGAAAAGGGGTTATCCAGCCCTGGAAGATAAAACAGATGAACGCGGATTTGCGCGCGGTAAAAACAACTTTGACTCCGCCGCCGGAGGGGGCCGCTTCCGCGGCGGGCCCGGAACAGCCAGTCCAGACGGACAGGCCGAACCCTTCCCTCTCGGCGGAACCACCACCGCCGGAGGAGCAATCGCCGCAGCCGCCGGCAACACCGCAGCAGCAGTTGGCCTCGGCTTTCGCGGCGCGACATCCCCCTTTTCGAGGGGTGGCTCCCGGTCGTTCGTAAAGAACCGGGAACCCCAGCACGAGAAAAGAGGCGGCAAGCCCGCCGGCGATGAAACGGCTCAGGGTTTCCATACGGACGGCTATTATACCGTCCGGAGGATGGTCTTGAAAAGCCCGGCAGCCAGCAGGACCAGACCGAAGGCGCAGACAACGGTGGCCCCGGTCGGGAGATCGAGAAAATAAGAGGCGATGATCCCCACAATGCTGCCGAGCGTGCCGATACCCCAACCGACCGCAAGCCGGCGGCCGACCCCCTTCGCGAGAAGCACCCCGCAGATCGAGGGAACGATGAGGAAGCTGAATACCAGCAAAACACCGGCCACTTCGACCGAGCTGGTCACCACAAACCCGAACGTCACGTAGAAGAAAAAGTCCCACAACCGGACGGGCATCCCTAAGTCGAAAGCCTGCTTCGGGTTTTGCGATATCAACAATAGCGGTTTCCGAACAAGCCAATGGAGGAAACCGATGACGCTGTAAATCGACGCCATCTTGACAACCTCAGGCCAACCAATGAACAGAATGTGGCCGACAAGCAGAGCCTTGATCTCTTCCGCTCCTTCCGGAGCCCGGCTTAAAACGAGGATCGACGCCGCGGCGGCCACAGCATAAACAACGCCGATGATCGCCTCATGCGGCACCGTCTCTTCTCGGAACCGGGTGAACGCGAAGATCATCGCGCCAACGAAAGTAAACCCAAGCGCAAAAAAGTAATTCGCCCAGCTGTGCAGGCCAAAATTGAACAGAAAACCAAAAGTGGCCCCCAACGCGGCGATTTGGGCGAGCGCCAAGTCGACGAAGATCACCTGCCGCTCGATCACATGAAGCCCCAAGTAGGCGTGAATACCGGTGAGAACAAGACACGCGGCAAACGGCGCCGCCATCAAATGCAGAAATTCAGACATTCTATTTCAAAGCCTCCACCAGCTGGCGAATATCATAATCGATCATCTGGATATAATCAGGGGCTTCCGATTTCTCATTCACGTTATGGCACAAGGTCACCACCTTGGCGGACGTCCGTTTCGCCAATGCGTTGGCGGTGGCGGTTGGAAAATAGGTCGGCTGGATGATCACCCGGATGCCATTTTGCTTCATGTACCCTTCCAAAAAAGCAATATGCTTCGGCGTCGGCGGAATCCCCGGCTTCGGCTCTAAGAACTTCTCGATCTTAATGCAGGTGAACGCGGCCAGGTAAGGCCACTCGTTGTGGTAGCCAACCACCTCCTTGCCCTGGATCGGCTGAACTTCCCGCTTCCATTCGACGATTTTATCGTCGAGTTTATTAAGGAACGCGTTTAAACGGCTGTCGTAACCGGCCGCGTGGGCCGGGTCGATCTCCTTCAGCTTGGAAGCAATCGACTGCGCCATGATCCGACCGTTGACAGGGCTCGACCAGTAATGCGGGTTGCCGTAGAGATGGATGTCCCCTTCTGCCCGGCTGACGGTTCCGATCGGCACCTCCAAAAGCTGGATTCCTTCAGAGAGATCTAACTGGCGCGAGCCGCCATACCGGATTTCGGGATTCCCGGCGGCATCGACGAGCGGGCCGCGCCACGCCTCCAGATCAAGCCCCCCGTGTACAAACAGATCGGCCTTCTTCACTTTCAACACATCGCTCGGCCTGGGTTCGATGAAATGGACGTTGAATTTCGGCGAAGCCACATGGGCGACCTCTACATCGTTGCCGCCGATCTGTTTGACCAGATCAGCGAATGTGGAGAGTGTCGTCACCACCCGAAGAGGCGCCGCCGACGCCGATCCTGCCATCGCCATCACCGCTAGAAGAGAAACGAGAAAAGAAAATATTCTGCGCATCATTTTAAGATCTCCTTTATCACTCAAAACTCACGGCCCAAGACCTGCGACTGTCTTACTGGAGCTGGTGCTTGTGGACCCCGATCGCTACCGTCCCCTGGAGCATGAACAGGTCATCGTTGCCCCCTTCAGCTTTCTCATTGTGGCTGTATTGGAAGCGCCAGCGGGCGAACTCGCTCTGGTGGAACGTCAGGAAAGCGCTCAGGCCGGTATCGGCGCCACGCGGGTTCGCCACGTCGGCGTTAACCGGCTGGACGTAGTCCCCGCGCATCCCGACGCTGAATCGGGGCGAAAGCCGGTAGTCCACCAGTGAGTAGAGCCCGATCGGGTGCCTGCCCCGGTCGGTCCGAACCTCCTCGAAGGTGGTCGAATCCTCCGTGACGTCGAAAAATTCCTTCCGGTCCTGGATGTAGGCCTCGCTCTGCCACTTGAGCCGGTTGACCGGCGTGAAGTGGTGGATCAGCGTGGCGTCCACGCCGAACGCGTTTACCTCGAAGGCGGCATCGGCATCGGAGGACCCAACGAGATAGGTGGCCCCCAACTCCGCATTCGTCGTATCCGATACCTCGAAGAAATTCTTCAGATGCGCGTAGAACGACGGGATTCGGCGTGTCCCGCCGAAGAGAGTCCCATCTTCGCCGATGCCCCCTTCCATCACGCCGAGCGTGACTTCCTGTGTCAGCGGGCCGTACAGAGTCGGCAGGAATCGGGAAAGCTCCAGCCCGGTCCGAAAGAGCCCTTCGACGCCGAGGTACCGCTGGACAACCAACGGTTCGTCCACTGTCTCCAGTTGGTCACGGTGGATTGCGCTGGCCTTACCTATCTTCGGCCTCATCCGGCCGAGCTTCCCCTTCATCTCCCACGGCAAACCCCAATGGGTGATGTACGCTTCCTCAACCGACACCTCCTCAAAATCAGAGAAGGTGATGGTGGAATCAAACCGGCTGTACGGGTCAACATCGTGGCCGACCACCAACTCCAGCTCTCGGACCGAAATCTTGTCGTTGCCCTCGGCGTCTGCGCCGTCCTGGTTCAGCAACGCAGTAATGTCGGCAACCATGCCGATATCCGGGGTGAACTGCTTCAATCCCCTGCCCAGCGAAACCGGAGGCTGTGCCGCGGCGGGAGGAACCGCTTCCCGGACGGGCGCAACCGGCGGAGCGGTCACCTTACGCTCCAAGTCATCAATCCGGCCCTGCTGTTTTTGGATCAATTCGTTCTGCTGTTGGATCGTAAACTGGAACTCATTGAGGGTCCGGCGCATCTCCCTCAGCTCCTCGGCCATCTGTTCGTTAGTTTCGGCGAAGGCGGCCGCCGGGCAGGAACTTAGGCTGGCAGCCAGAACAACCACGGCGATTGATTTAGGGAAAGAACTTAAAAATCTGGACATGAAATAGCCCTCTTTCTCTCTTGAAGAACAGGTGTTATCGAAAACGGGGCGGACGAATTCCGCCGATAATTACAGGGAGAGAAAAAGGGCCGCGGGCGGGCCGCGGCTTTGCGCGGAGAAGAGATCGAAAGAGACGGGCGAACGCAGAACAGCCGCCGCCAAAATATGCAGAAGGAGCAGAAAAACCGAAACGTGAAAAACCGTTTCTGAAGAAGCGACGCCGGCTTTTTTGGCGTGAGAGATCCAGCAGGCATGGTGCGGCGTGTTCGCCCCGTGGGCATGGGGCAAAACAGCCGCCGCGCCGACCGCCGCAAAAGCGACGATCAATAAACCAACGAGAAAAACCTTCAGGACGCTTCTCATAACATGGCTATTGTATCAAACCTGTCAAGAGGGACTACACCCTCTTTTTTCTGTTTTTGCGCGAGACTCCTAACCTTGGGCAATCGATTCCAGCTTGGTGCTGTCCACAATGCAGTCCCCATCCTGGGAATAGGTGGCTGTGCATTTCGGGCACCGGTAATTGGCCTTGGCGAAGGTGGCCGTATAGCCGCTGTCCTTCAGAGATTCGATGAACTGCTCCGCGGAGGCTTTGACCGGATCATAAACGATGACAACCGCCTCGATTTCGGAGCTGGCCTTGACCGCCGAGACGCCCGGCAGGGCACCTAACGTTTTCTCCACCTCGCCCACCTTCTCAACCGTGGTCATGTCGGGGAGCTGAAGGGTGGTCACCTGCACCGCCGGTTCGACGGCTAAAACATGAGGAACGTGCATAAGGAAAACTGCCAGAAGCGCAAGCGCCGTTTTTTTCATGGGTATAAACTCTCCTTTTAAAATCTGTCCAGTTCCTCGCGGACGGACTTTAGCTTCATCATTGTGCCGACATAATGAAAACCGCAGAGGCCGAAGAAAAACCAAGGCCGGACGGTATCGCCGGTGATCAGGAAAAGGATGAGCCCAAAAACACCGATCGCTTCTCCCATCGCCGACATGAGGATAGCAGCCGTTTTCACGGTTTTCATCGCTTCGAGAAGACCCTTCTTTTTGTCGGATGCTCTCTGGACCGCTTCTCTGAGCTTGTCCGCGGAAACCATCCCGCCGCCGATAAAGAGCGCCGCCGGAAACTGCGCGAGGGCCGCCGCCAAAAAGACCATGAAGAAAAGTTCGGCCTGCTCTTTCATTGCCGGCGGGATAACGATCAGCCTGAGATGGACAATAGCAGCATAAAAGATCACGGCCCCATAAATGCAGTGGACAAAAAGGGTCACGACGGACCATTCTTTCTGAAGGCTGGCGTTATCCGGCTGGCTGTTCATCTGTTTACTTTAAAAGCGGAAGCTGGAGGTAAAGAAGTATAAACGCCAGCAGCAACGTGGGTATGGTGACCGCGAGACCCGGCCCGAGCCAGTCAGCAAACTTGATCTCCTGTTTTTCTTTTTCAAGCATGCCGATGGCGACAATATTCGCCGTGGAACCGATCATCGTGGCGTTGCCTCCCATCGTGCCGCCGAACAGCAGCGCCCACCACAAGGGGGCGATGTTCAAACCCGCGGCTCCGAGATCGGCGATGATCGGCACGAAAGTGGCGACAACCAGGATGTTGTCCAACAAAGCCGTCAGCACAGCCGAGATGACCAGGATCAGCGCGAGAAAAGCGACCGGATTCCCGCCCGCCAGCGCCGTCAGGCCGTCCGCGATCCGGTCGGTCACGCCGACGTAACGGAGTGTGCCGACTGAGGCGAAGAGCATTAGGAAGAAGATCAACGTCCACCAATCCACCCTTTTTTCCACGAGCTCGCGCGCCTTCATTCCTTCAATGAGCAGGCAGACGCCGGCCATCAGGAAGGGAAACCCGATCAGCAGTGTGTTCTTCGACAGATGGAGGATATGCTCCGCCTGGTGGTGGAAAATCAGACCGGTGATGGTCAGGCCGAAAATCAGGCCGGCGATCTGGAACTGCTTTTTGTCGTAGCGTTTCTCCTCAACAGCTTTTTCCCGGGCCAGGCTGACCTTCAGCGCCATTTCTTCAAGCGGCTTCCGGAAATAAACCATGCAGATGCCGATCCCCAGCAGGAGGCAAGCCAGCGAAATCGGGGTGGCCCAGCGGAGGAAATCGGTGAAGCTCAGGCCGGCCCGCATCGCGATCAGCACGCCGATCGGGTTCCCAACCACGGTGGCGCTGGAGCCGATGTTCGTCGCCAGCACGATCATCATGATGTATGGGAACGACGCGAGCTTGAAGCGGCGGGTCAAATGAAGCGTCAGCGATGTCATGAACAAGATTGATGTCACCTCGTCCACGAGCGCGGCCGTCACCATGGACATGACCATCATCGCCGGGAAGAAGAGCCTGGCTTTGTGGCTGATGATATCAAGCATCTTTTCGAGAAGCACCTCGAAGAACTTCCTTTCCTCGAGGAAGCCGATCACAATCATCATCGCAATCAGGAACAGTATGATGTCAACGTTCGCAAACTCAATCAGGTGGGGGATGTCAATCAGCCGGAGGGACAGCAGGGCCGTGGCGCCGATCAACGCGAACGCGAGCCGGAATTGCCAATAAAACAGGGTGCCGAGGATAAAGCTGGAAAAGATAGCGACAGCGGCGATCTGCTGGGAAGTCAGTTGGGCGGACGAAGCGATGTAAATAACCAGACCCAAAAGTCCAAAAAACCAAGGGAGCTGTTTCATCCGCTTATTATATTATCTCATCGGCTAAAAGCACGGACCGGTTCTCGTAAACCTCGAGAAGGCCGGATCCTTTTGACTCCAAGATCGTGGTGTTGCCGGACATATCCCGGTAGGTCACCCGGCCAGGT
The DNA here is from genome assembly GCA_964373715.1 of uncultured Planctomycetia bacterium. Taxonomy (GTDB): domain Bacteria; phylum Omnitrophota; class Gorgyraeia; order 1-14-0-20-64-10; family 1-14-0-20-64-10; genus CAMTXI01. Next base: position 10,091 of record CAYJVR010000016.1, read on the forward strand.
TTTAAAGCCGCCACCATCGGGGCATGGTTGGACCAAACCCCAAGATAGCCGTACGCTGCAGGCACGATGAGGGAGCTGACCGTCCCGGCGTACACCTTCCGGTTCGGCGTCAGTATCTCCAATTCAAACGTTTTATCCGGCATGGTTATTTCGCAGAACCTACAGCCGCCAGCTTTTCGCTCTGGGCGATCGCTTCTTCGATCGTGCCGCACATGTAGAAGGCCTGCTCAGGCAAATGATCCAGCTCCCCGTCCACGATCCGCTTGAAGCCTTTGATCGTTTCGGTCAGCTTCACGTAACGGCCGGGCTGGCCGGTAAACGCTTCGGCCACGAAGAACGGCTGGGAGAGGAACCTCTGTATCTTGCGCGCCCGGGCGACGATCTGCTTGTCCTCTTCGGAGAGCTCGTCAATACCGAGGATCGCGATGATATCCCGCAGATCCTTGTACCGCTGAAGGATCTTCTGCACCGACCGGGCAACCGCGTAATGCTCTTCGCCGACGATCATCGGGTCCAGGATCCGGGAGGTGGACTCCAGCGGGTCCACCGCCGGGTAGATCCCCAGCTCGGCAATCTGGCGCGAAAGAACGGTGGTCGCGTCCAAGTGGGAAAAGGTGGTTGCCGGGGCCGGATCGGTCAAGTCGTCGGCAGGAACGTAGACCGCCTGGACCGATGTGATCGAACCCCGCTTTGTCGAGGTAATACGCTCCTGGAGCTGGGCCATTTCGTTGGCCAGGTTCGGCTGGTAGCCGACGGCCGACGGCATCCGGCCCAACAGCGTGGAAACTTCGGCCCCAGCCTGGGTGAACCGGAAGATGTTGTCGATGAACAGAAGAACGTCTCTTCCTTCTTCGTCGCGGAAGTACTCGGCCATCGTCAGGGCCGACAAAGCCACGCGAAGCCGGGATCCCGGCGGTTCGTTCATCTGTCCGAAAACAAGCGCCGTTTTTTTGACGACGCCGGACTCGTTGAGCTCCAGCCAGAGGTCGTTCCCCTCGCGGGTCCGTTCTCCCACGCCGGCGAAAACCGACACGCCGCCGTGCTCGGTAGCGATGGACCGGATCAGTTCCTGCAAAATAACGGTCTTGCCGACGCCCGCACCGCCGAACATGCCGACCTTCCCTCCTTTAACGTACGGAGCGAGAAGGTCGATGACCTTGATGCCTGTTTCAAGAATTGTGGTGACGGCGTTCTGTTCGGTGAAGAAAGGCGGGGCCCGGTGGATCGGGAGCCTTTTGTTCGGGTCGGCAACGGGGCCCTTCTCGTCGATCGGCTCGCCGAGGATGTTGAATATCCGGCCCAGGGACTGCGGCCCGACAGGAACGGAGATCGGAGCTCCGGTATCCTTGACCTTCATGCCTCGGACCAAACCTTCCGAGGAACCAAGAGCGATGCACCGCACGACATTATTGCCGACGTGCTGGGCCACCTCGAGGGTGAGGTTGATCCCCTTCCCTTTCTCCTCGATCTTGACCGCGTTGGTCAGTCTCGGCAACGCGTCATTTGGAAACTGAACGTCCACGCTGGGACCAATAACCTGAACGATGAACCCTTCCGCCATTTTTATCCTCTTCTTTCTTAGTTACTCATGACCGCCGAGGGCCCGCTTTGCGGGCCGAGGAAATAGTCGCGCAATCCTATGAGCGCGGACTATTTGAGCGCCTCAGAACCGCCGACCACTTCAATCAGCTCCTTGGTGATTGCCGCCTGCCGGACCTTGTTGCGCACCAGCGTCAGCGTACTGATCATTTCGGAGGCATTTTCGGTCGCGTTCTTCATCGCGATCATCCGGGCGCTGTGCTCCGATGTAAAGGCCTCCAGGAAAATCCGGGTGAAGCCTCCCTGCAGATATCTTTTCAGGATCTGGTCGGCCAGCTCAGCCGCCTCCGGCTCGACAATCAGTTTGTCCGGGGCGTCCTGCGCGGCCGAACACTCAATCGGCAGAACACGCTGAATGACCGGCTTGAACTTCAGCGCCGAAACGAACTGGGTATAGGCGGCGTGCCAGGAGGAAACCTCTCCCTTCAAATAAAGATCCTGGAGCCATTCGACAAACTGCCGCGACCTTTCCTTGTCGTATTTGCCGCCCCACTCCAGAATCTCTCTAAGCCGGGGAATTTTGCGGCGAGCGAGGAATCGCGATCCTTTCTTGCCGACCGTCACGATCCTGGCCGAAGGATTCTCGGAAAGGAACCTCTCCGTCAACCGGATGATCCGTTCGTTATAGGTGCCGCACAGGCCGGTGTCGGAAGTGATCACGATCAGGCCGGCCGGCCCCTTTTTATTCTCAAGACTCAGCAGAGGATGGTTAATCCCTTGCTGAGCAGAGAGAAAGCGCCGAACCATCGCGTCGAGACGATCGTTGTAAGGCCTGAAGGAGAGCAGTTCCCCCTGCATCCGGCGCAGTTTCGCCCCCGCGACCATCTGCATCGCCTTTGTGATCTTCTGTGTGTTCTGCACCGAGCGGATCCGCTGGCGCAGTGTTCTTAAATTTGCCATGCGATTTTAGGAGCCGGTCTTCCCCTTGAACTCCGCCTTGAATTTCTCGATCGCGGATTTAAGCTTCTGCTCGATTTCCGGAGAGATCGCCTTCTTGGCGGCGATCTCATGAGGAATGTCCGGATAATTTTTGTGGACGTAAGCGAGCAACTCTTTCTCGAAAGCGCGCACTCTCTCCGCCGGAACGTCGTCCAGATACCCCTGGATCCCGGCGAACAGCCCGGTTACCTGGTCCTCCAACAGCATCGGCTGGTACTGCCCCTGTTTCAGGAGCTCCACCATCCTCTCGCCGCGGACCAGCTGAGCCTGCGTCGCTTTATCCAGCTCGGAACCGAACTGGGCGAACGCGGCCAACTCACGGTACTGGGCTAAATTCAGGCGCAGACGGCCGGCCACCTGCTTCATCCCCTTCGTCTGGGCGTTGCCTCCGACGCGGGAGACCGAAAGACCGACGTTGATCGCAGGACGCACGCCGCCGTAGAACAGGTCCGCCTCGAGATAAATCTGCCCGTCGGTAATCGAGATCACGTTGGTCGGGATGTAGGCGGAAACGTCGCCCGCCTGCGTCTCGATGACCGGCAGCGCTGTGAGAGACCCGCCCCCCAGGTCGTCGCGCAGTTTCGCCGCCCGTTCGAGCAGGCGGGAGTGGAGATAAAAGACGTCTCCGGGATAAGCCTCGCGTCCCGGCGGACGGCGCAGCAGAAGCGACAGCTGGCGGTATGCCGCCGCGTGTTTCGAGAGGTCGTCGTAGACGACCAGCGCGTGCTGCTTGTTGTAAAGGAAGTGCTCTCCCATCGCGCAGCCAGAGTAAGGGGCCAGGTACTGCAGCGGAGCAGGATCCTCAGCGCTGGCGTTGACGATGATCGTGTGGTCCAACGCGCCGTTTTTCCTGAGAATCTCCGCGACACCGACGACGGTCGAAAGTTTCTGGCCGACCGCCACGTAGATGCAGACAACGCCGGTGCTCTTCTGGTTGATGATCGCGTCGAGCAGGATCGCCGTTTTTCCGGTCTGACGGTCGCCGATGATCAGCTCCCGCTGGCCGCGGCCGATCGGGATCATCGCGTCCACGGCTTTCAAACCGGTCATCAAAGGCTCCTTCACCGGCTGGCGCTGAATAACCGACGGGGCGGCAGCCTCAATCGGGCGAAACTCGTTCGTCACGATCGGTCCCTTGCCGTCCAGCGGACGGCCCAGCGCATCCACAACGCGCCCCAAGAGGGCTTTACCGACCGGAACCTGGGCGATCTTCCCGGTCAACTTTACCTGGTCGCCGTCTTTCAGGCCGAGGTCGGACCCAAGGATAACCGCGCCGACAGAACTGGCCTCCAAGTTCAGAGCCAATCCCATGACACCGCCCGGAAACTCCAAAAGCTCGCCCGCCATGCAGTCCTGCAAACCATAGATCCTGGCGATGCCGTCACCCACCTGGAGGATCGTTCCGACCCCTTCCAGCTTCAGCTTATTTTTGTACGCCTCCAGCTCCTGCTGCAAAATGGAGGTCACCTCTTCCGGACGAATAGACACCCACCACCTCCGTTCAATCTAAACTGATGTAATACGCTAATCCGCTACCTTGACGCTCAACAAGTATCGTTTTGTATTTTCCAGTAATGTCTGGACCGAACCGTCCAACAGGAGCGTTCCGACAACGATCCGGACCCCGCCGATGAGCTTAGTATCCACGCGCCTTTCCAGGATAACCTTCTTTTTGAATACCCCCTCAACCGATTTGGCCAAAACCTCCACTTGAGCCGAGGAAACCGGCCGGGCGGTCGTGACCCATCCCCGCAAAACCCCCCGGCGCAGTTCAGCCGCCGAAACCGCCTCTTCGGAAATAACCGGCAGATGGTCCATCCTGTCCCGCTTTAAGAGCAGACCAAGGAGGCCCATCCCCTGCGGCCCGGTATTCTCGGCGAAAACCTTCTTTAAGAGATTCTGTTTCTCCTCTTCCCCGATCTCCGGGGAACCGAGAAACCGCTGAAAATTGAGCGAACTGGTATAAGCGCCGGAAACCGTTTTGATTTCATCGAGCCCCTCATCCACCCGTCCGGACGATTCAAGGGAGCCAACGAAAGCTTCCGCGTACCGGCGGGCAACGGTCCTATCGACCATTCCCGTTCTTCCCCAGCGAATCAATCTCCCGGATAAAGGACTCGATCATTTTCCGGTCGGTCTCTTCGTCCAGGCTCTGCTGGAACACCTTGTGGGAAACCTGGATCGCCAAATCCACCACCTGTTCCTTCAATTCGGTCCGGGCCTTGGCAATCTCAAGCGCCACGGCCTCTTTGGTCCTCTCCAGGGTCTCCCGCGAATGGTTCCTGGACTCCTCCTCGATCTCCATTGCGATCCGCCGGCCTTCCTGCACAGCCTGCTGGATCTTGACCCGGGCCTCCTCTTCAATCCTGTTGAGGTGTTCCTGGTATTCCACCTTGAGCCGGGCAATCTCCTCTTTCGCCTGCTCAATGGATTGGAACTCGGAATCTATCTTGGCCCGGCGGTCATCAATCAATTTCAACAGCGCCCCCCAGGCAAACTTCTTCAGGATCGCCAGGAGGAGAAGGAACGCAATTATGTTTGTGCCGAACTGAGCCAGAAGTTCCATGGGAAGCCCCTTATACCTTCAACAATCCGAAACCGAACAAAAGGACGGTCACGAAAACGTAGATCGTGAGGGCCTCGATGAACGCGCAGCCCAAAATCATCGCGGCCTGGATCTTGGCGGCGGCTTCAGGCTGCCGGGACATCGCTTCCATCGCGGCGGTGACGGCCTTCGCCAGCCCCATCGCGGAGGCCATCGCGGCCAAAGCCAATCCGAGAGGCAGACCTAAACTCAACATAACGCGTGCCCAGTCAATAGCGGCATGTTCCATTGTTTTATTTCACTCCTTGTTGTTGTGAACCGGTTTCTAGGCCGGTTCGTGATGCTTACCTACGGCAGCCTTTGCGGTGGCGTGGCCGTGTGACTCTCCGCTATGCTCCGCATGGTCTTCATGCGGAAGCATCATGTAAACGTAGATCGTGCTGAGCATCGTAAAAACAAGCGCCTGCACGGTGCTGAAGATCATCGCCAAAAGCATGAACGGCAGGTGGAACGGGACCCCGATAGGCAGATGGGACCAGGCGAAACACAGCGCACCGAGGCTGACAAAAACGCCCAGCAGGGTGTCTTCCCCCATGATGTTGCCGAACAACCGCAGCGCCAGCGAGATCGGCTTGACGATCTCGCCGATTCCGTGGATAAAGAGCATCAGCGGGGATAAAACCCATCCGATCGCATCCCGCGGCTCGCCGATCATATGGTCCATGTATTTGACAAAGCCAAGCCGGCGGAGTCCGGTGCCCTGGACAAAAACAAAGACGCAGAAACCCAGCGCCATCGTCATCTGAATTTTAGAGGTGGGGGACATCAGGCCGGGCACGAGACCTGCCAAATTCATGCTCAGGATAAAAAGGAACAGTGTGCCCAGAAACGGCAGGTACCGCCTTCCCTCCTTTTTTCCCAAAACACCGCAAACAAGGTTGTCTAACCCCTCAATCACCATCTCCACAAAGGCCTGTCCGCGACCTGGACGCATCGCGAGCAGGCGGGCGCCGAACGCAAAAAACATCCCGACGATCAGGACAATCACAAACGCGTAAATCGTGCTTTCCCACGCATGAAGGAAATGGGAAACCCCGTCATGCCGGCCGTGGGTAATCAGCGTGATGAAGTTCGGAATTTCCGGCGCTTGGGATGGCGCCGCGGACTCGGCGTGGCCGCCGCCGTGGGCCGCTTCGGAAGCCTCGGACAGCCGGCCGGAAAGAAGAACCGCAACCGATAAAACAGCCTGGACTGTCTTCCCCGCCAAGGAGCGAAACGATGGGATTGCGCCTATCCCGAGAGCAATGAGGCTGATCGTAAAACCGAGAATCCAGCCGACCGGCGACACTTTCGCCCATAGGAGCAACAAGCCGGCTGAACCGTAAAGAATGACGAATTTAAAAACAATCCACACCGCTAGACGCAGGCCACGGGTCTTTTCAACAACGCAGGAGAGTGCTTTCGCCATACACCAAAAATTGGCAAGACCCCACGCCGCCCCTACCCACAGCCCAACGGCCCACGCCGGCCTGCCGAAGGCAAAACACCCGGCAGCGGCAACGAGAGAAAAAATGGCTGTGATTAATACGGCTTTTCGCATTTCCTTAGTTATCCGAAGTGGCGCGGCGTATGATTGTCCACGTTTCCTTAACGCCGGCTGCAAAACCTACTAACAATAAAACGAATGTGAAGATCGGCCGTGTCCCGAAAAGCCGATCCATTGCCCAACCGATGGTGCATCCAACAACGGGGGATAAAGCAAGGATAAGCGGGATTTGGACCATCATCCCAACTCGTCGTACCCATCCGTAAGAATCGTTGGTGGGTTCTTTCACGTCATTGCAAAGGCCGTATTATAACAAAATCCCGAAAAACCCTGAAACGAAAATTTGGGTCATCTCCGCCATTCAGCGCACCGTAACCCAGGGTAAATTCCCGACCTGAACCGGCATCGGCAATGCATCCGACGCCACCAATAAAACCCGGCCGGGGCACAGCCCAAGAAGGAACACCCCGATCGTGCAGAGAACCAACGCCAGCTGAACGGCGTAGGACTTTGCCCCGGCCGAGGCCCCGGCCGAGGCCGGATCGAGGTACATCGCCTTGACGATCTTCATGTAGTAAAAGACCGAAATCACGCTATTGACCGCCCCAAGCACTGCCAGACCGACCGCTCCGGCCTTCACGGCAGCGCCGAAAACCCACATCTTGCCGAAGAAGCCGGCCAACGGCGGAATGCCGGAGAGAGACAAAAGTGCCACGGTCATCATAAAAGCCAGCGCCGGCTGCCGCCGGCTTAAGCCGGCGAATGCCCCGATATCCTCCCTGCCGGTCATCTCCCCGACCGCGATCACCCCGAGGAAAGCTCCCATATTCATCAGCGAATAGGTGACCAGGTAATAGAGCGCGGCGGTTAAACCCAGCGGTGTCGCCACAGCCAGGCCTATCGTCATCGTGCCGGCATGCGCTATGGAGGAATAGGCCAACAGGCGCTTCACGTTGGTTTGCGCCAGAGCGGTAAGATTCGCCAGAGTCATCGTGATAACCGACAGGTAGCCTAAAAGGATCGGCCAAAAAACAATCCCGGGGGTAATCCCCACAAAAAGAAAACGGGCTAAAGCAGCGAAACCGGCCAGCTTGGGAAGGACCGCCAGAAAAGCGGTGACCGGCGTCGGGGCCCCTTCATAGGCGTCCGGAGCCCACATATGGAATGGAACGAGGGCCACCTTGAAAGCAAAACCGATCAGCACAAGGAAAAGGGCTATCCCCGCCAAACTCGGCGCCAGCACCATCACCTTCGGAAAAGCGGCGGCAATACCGGGCAGATCCATGCAGCCGGTGAGCCCGTAAATCAGTGAAATACCGTAGAGCATCGTGCCGGTAGCCAGCGACCCGAACAGGAAATATTTCAGCCCCCCTTCCGCCGAAAGGGACTCTTTCCTCAGCATGCCGGTCAGGAGATACGAGAGGAGCGAGACCATTTCCAGCGCGATATAGATCAGCGCCAGGTGCTGGGCGGATACCAAGAACATCAGCGCCACCGTGACCAGCAAAAGAAGGGCGTATAATTCGCGCCGGTCCTGTACCCCCCCTTTTCGGTAGCCGATTACGCCGAAGAGAACCAAAACCATCGAGGCAAGGATCGCTATCTGGAAAAAAGAGGCGTACCGGTCCTGGAGCACCATCCCGTAGAAATTGGGCTCGGCGACAGGCCCATCCACCAACCGCAACAGGGTCAGTTTCGCGGCGGCAGTCAAAATGAAAATTGTCAAAAGGGCCATCATCCGGCCGGATTTCAAACCGGGAAGAACCAGAAACAGAAGCCCGCCCGCGGCGATGACCAGTTCCGGAAGGATGCTCAGCAGTTCCGCGTTCATCGTTTCAGGCCATTACCACGCGAGGTTCCCGCCGAGCCGGAAGAGCAGCTCTTTCAAAGCCGGTGATTGCAAGTCCAGCACCGCTTTCGGCCAAACGCCTAAAAACACCACGAAGACTATTAGAGGAACAAGTGTGACGATCTCCCTGAAATTTACATCGGCGAGGCTCCCCCACCGGGAATTCAAGGGCCCCAGCAGAACCCTCTGCAGCATTAAAAGGAAATAGGCCGCCCCCAAGACCAGCCCAATCACAGACAACCCGACAATCAGCGGATAGGTCGGAAAACAACCCAGTAAAGCAAGGAACTCGCCGACGAACCCGCTCAAGCCCGGCAGGCCTAAGCTCGCCATCGCGAAAAAGATGAGGAAGGCCCCGTACACCGGGACCTTCGAGCCTAAACCGCCGAAAGCGCCCAAATCGCGGGTATGCGTCCGGTCGTACAGGACGCCCACCAAAAGGAACATCCCTCCGGTAATCACGCCGTGATTGAACATCTCCAGGAGAGCCCCGTTGAACCCGGAGGCGGTCATCGCGGCAAAACCGAGCAGGACAAAACCCATGTGGCTGACCGACGAGTAGGCGACCATCTTCTTGAAATCGGTTTGGGCCATCGCCACCATCGCCCCGTAGACGATGTTGATCAATCCCAGAATCCCCAGCACCAGGCTGAAAGACTGCGTGATCTGCGGCATCAGCGGAAATGAAATTCTCAAGAAACCGTAGCTGCCCATCTTCAGCAGCACACCGGCCAGCAGGACCGATATCGGGGTCGGCGCCTCCACGTGAGCGTCGGGCAGCCAAGTATGAAACGGAAAGATCGGAACCTTGATGGCAAACGCCAGGAAAAAACCGAGAAAAACCGCCCACTGTATCCCGTGGCTCATCTGCAGTCCCTGCTTCACCAGCGCGGGGATCGAGAAGGTATGCGGTGAGGAGCTGAAATAGCAGGCCAGGATCGCCAGCAGCATAAAAACCGACCCGGCCAGCGTATAGAGGAAGAACTTGATCGCCGCGTATTCCTTGCGTGAGCCGCCCCAAATACCGATAAGGAAGTACATCGGCACCAGCACGATCTCCCAAAAAACGTAAAAGAGAAACAGGTCCAGCGCGAGGAAGGTCCCCATCATGCCGGTTTCCAGCAGCAGGTAAAGGAAGAAGTACTCCTTCAGCCTCTGGCCGATGCCGAAAGAGGCGATCGCCGCGATAAAGCAGAGCAGCGCCGTCAAGAAGACCATCGTCACGTTTAACCCGTCGAGCCCGAGGTGGTACCAGACATTGATCGGCCCAATCCACATTGCCTTATCCTCCAGCTGAAAACCGGACGCGTCAGGCCGGAAATGCATCAGCACCAAAACGCTTAAAACAAGAACGGCAAAAGAGACCAGGGCGGCAACCGCCTTGAGCACCCCTTCCCAACTGCGGGGAACGAACAGGATCGCGACGGCGCCTAACAGAGGCAGAAAAACCATCCAAGAAAGAATGTGTGTCATCATAAGACCCTCATCCTAAGAAGATAAACAGCAGGACCGCCGCAGCCGTCGCAATCAGGAGGTAGTTTTGCACGAGCCCGGTCTGCAAAAGACGCACGGCGGCTCCCGCCCGTCCGCAGACAGAACCCACTCCGTTGACCGCGCCGTCAATCACCCGCTGATCAAATAAACCGTTGACCCGACTTAAACCCAGTCCCGCCTGTCCCGCGCCGTTGACCGCGCCGTCCACCACCTTCTGATCGAAGGAAAACGCCCACCTAGAGAGGCTCAGCAGAGACCGGACGATGACCGACTCGTAGAATTCATCCATGTAGTACTTATCAGCGACAACACGATAAAGGGGCCTCAAGTTCTTCCTCAGTTCCGAGGGGAGAAATTCCACCTTCAGCCGGTAGCGCAGGAATGCCGCCGTGATGCCGGTAAAAGCCACCGCGATCGACGCCGGCGCCAGCCAGTGCGGCCCGTGATGGGGAACCTCCGCGCCCAGGAAATGCTGGAACCAATGCCCGCCCCAGGGGGAGCCCAGCAGCCCCACTCCCGCCGCGCCGACGCTTAAGACCAGAAGAGGAATGGTCATCACCGCGGGAGATTCATGCGCGTGGTGCCCATGCGATTTTTCCCTCGGTTCCCCGTCAAAGGTCAAAATCACCGCCCGGATAATGTAAAAGGCCGTCATGCCGGATATCATCAGCCCGAGGAACAGGAAAAAGCTCCCCGACCACGGGTAGCTCGGATGAAAGAACGAGGCTGCCGAGCTTAAGAGCTCCTCCTTGGACCAAAATCCGGATAACGGCGGAATACCGGCCATCGCCACCGAAGCGATCGTGAAGGTGAGCGCGGTAATCGGCATTCTTTTCGCCAGGCCTCCCATCCGGGTAATGTCCTGATGGTGGACCGCATGGATCACCGAACCTGCGCCGAGGAACAGGAGAGCCTTGAACCAGGCATGCGTCACCAGGTGGAACATCCCCGCAAAAGCGGACCCGCAGCCCAAACCCATCATCATCAGCCCCAGCTGGCTTAAGGTCGAATAGGCGAGAACCCGTTTCAAATCGGTCTGCGTGCAGGCGATCGTGGCGGCAAAGAAGCTGGTAAACCCTCCGACGGCCGCCACGACAAGCATTGTGTTCGGGTTGACGAGAAACATCGGCAGGGTTCTCGCCACGAGGTAAACGCCCGCCGCCACCATCGTAGCGGCATGGATCAGCGCCGATACCGGAGTGGGGCCTTCCATCGCATCCGGCAGCCAGACATGCAGAGGGAATTGCGCCGATTTCCCCGCAGCCCCCCAGAAGATCAACAGAGCCACCACGGGGGCGCATCTCCCCAACGCGGCCGCTTTCGATTCCAATCCGGCAAAGCTCAAGTCCCCCACAACCAGCCCGATCAGCAATATCGCCCCGAAAAGACCGAGGTCTCCGATGCGCGTTGTGATGAACGCTTTCTTGCCCGCGTTGGCCGCCTCAGGTTTCTCAAACCAGAAGCTAATCAGCAGGTAGGAGCAGAGCCCCACCCCCTCCCAGCCGACGTAAAGGAGGATAAAGTTGTCGGCCAGCACAAGAGTAAGCATCGCGCAGAAGAAAAGAGAGAGATAGGCGAAAAACCGGCTGAACCGCTTGTCATCATGCATGTAGCCGATCGAGTAAAGCATGATGCACCAACCGATCAGTGTCACCACGAGACACATCGTGACCGACAGCGCATCGGCCTGCAACCCGATCAGGAAAGGAGTCTCCCGATGCGAGAGCCAGATCCAGGTGACGTCGATAGCGTGCCCATGCGCAGCGACCAGCCCCTGGAAAGCCCGGATCGAGAGCATCGCCGAAACGAAAAGAGCGGAAAGGCTCACCAGCGAGGCGGCCTTGCCGATCCGGCGCCCGACCAGGATCAGGATGAAAAACGAGATCAGCGGGAAGATCGGGATCAGCGCCAGCGACATGTGCTCATCCTTTCAACAGCCGGATCTCATCGGCTGAGATCGTCTGCCGATGCCTGAAAATGGCGATAATCAGCGCCAAACCGACCACCGCCCCCGCCGCGGCGATCCCCATAACAAACAGGGCCATCACCTGGCCCATCTCACCGGTCGGCCCCCATAAACGGCTAAAAGCAACGAGGTTCAAGTTCGCGCTGTTTAAGATAAGCTCGATCGACATCAGGATGCCGATCGCGTTGCGCCGGGTCAACGCGCCGAAAAGGCCCATCGCGAACAACCCTGAGGAAACGACCAGCAGCGGCGGCAAGGGAACGATCACCCCACCACCTGCTTTCTCCGCCGAAGGCGGATCTTTTTCAGAGAGATGAAACTTCGTTTCATGAAAGCAGGTGGTGGGGTCATTCCTGTTTCTCGTTCCGGGCGACAAAAACGGCTCCGACAAGCGCCCCCACCAACAAAAGGGACAAAAGCTCGAAAGGAAGAAGATAAGAGGAGATCAGCGATCTGCCTAAAACCGGCAGAGGGATCGGTCCCTCTTTTTGAGAGGGAACAGCCCATGGAGTTTCCAGGATCGCCGAAATGAGGCCGGTTCCCAGAATGGTTACGGCCAACGCCGCCCATTTCGCCTGAGAATTCCAGCGGGCCCGGTTCGGATCGGCGATCCGGGCGGTCAGCATCACGCCGAAAACAATCAGCGTCAGGATCGCTCCGACATAGACCAGCAGCTGCGCGGCCGCTAAAAACTCCGCCTCCATAAAGAGATACAAAGCGGCCACCCCGAAAAGGCACAGCGCCAGCCCCAAAGCCGACCGGAATAGGTTCCGGGCGTAAACGGTGATAAACGCCCCACCCAAGGTCACCGCTGAAACAGCGTAAAAAGCGGCCTGCGCCGCCCATTGGAATAGTCCGACAGATTCTGACATGGTGGTTGGAAGCCCCCATTATACGGGGGGGCCTCCGAAGCGTCAACGTTAAGCACGAGGGTTCGGCACAGGCTTTTCAGGCCCGCTTGCCGGCCCCGGCGAGTCCGGCTGCGCTAAACGTCGGCCCTCATTCTCTCCGCCAAAAATTACGGCGGAGAACCCTGCCCATTCGGACCTCCGATTGCCTTCAAAACCTGTGCCGAATCCTCGACCAAAATAAATCGTCTGAGTCTCCGTGCAGGGTATCCATCAAGGCACGCTCAGAAGGCCAAACCTGATGTCGCCATTGCGAGGAGCTTCAGCGCCGAGCGCCATCTCATCGTAGGGCCACCTAAGTTGATTTTGCATGAGATTGCCGCGTCGGCCCTTTGGGCCTCCTCGCAATGACGGTATGAATGGCCTTAATGTCCAAACCAGGCCGCTACCGAAAAGCCGGCTCTCAGAACGGTGTGCTATAATTTTTATGTTATGGCTGATATTTCGATACGAAAAACGGCATCCAAGCTCCTCCACGACGGGGGGCATATCCAATTGACGATGGACACCTTCCGCGCGGCAGACGGCCGAAAGTTCCAGCGGGAAACGATCCGGCACCCGGCATCCGTGGTAATCCTACCGATGCTGGATAAGGACAAAGTGGTACTGATCCGGCAGTTTAGAGGAGCCCTGGGGCGGTACATCCTTGAGATCCCGGCAGGCACGAGTGAACCGGGCGAATCGCTGATCTCCTGCGCGCGGCGGGAACTCGGGGAAGAGGCCGGCTACAAGGCCTCCCGCTGGTCAAAACTGTATAAATTTTACCCGGCGCCCGGCGTTTCGACGGAACGGATGGTCCTCTACAAGGCGGAAGGACTGGCTCTTTTAAAGAAAGCTCCGGACAAAGACCATGACGAATACATCACCACAAAGATCGTACCGGCCCGGGAAGCGCTTCGGATGGTCCGCACGAATCAGATCATTGACGCCAAATCGATCATCGGAATTCTGTTTGGTCTTGGGAAAATCCGCTGGTCGTGAGAAAATAGAGCGTTATGAATAACTCAACCAACGAGCTGTTGACCAAAATCGAAGCTGTCTATAAGAAAGACCCCCGGTACAAACCTGAGGCCTACCTCTTTGCCTTGGCGGCGCTTCACTTCACGGTCAGTTCCCTGCCCGAACCCCGGCACGTCACCGGGAAAGAACTCCTGGAAGGAATCCGGGTCTACGGCCTGGACCAGTTCGGTCCCCTCACCCGCCAGGTTTTCCAGCACTGGGGACTTGAAGTCACTGAGGACTTCGGGCATATCGTTTTTTCCCTCGTGGACGCCAAACTGCTGGGAAAAACAGCTGCGGACAGCCTCGCCGATTTCCAGGAGGTCTACGACTTCATCGCCGCCTTCGATCCTCAGCCTCTTTATAAGCTCGCCGATTAAGTTAATCATCCTATAAATCTAATTATACGCGTTATATTTTATCCCTTTTTCAGCCATACTTTTAGGTATGCTTAGCCGCTTCACAGGCCTGACCGCAGCTTTACTTATAGGAACGCTCGCGGTTCCGAGCCCTGTTTCCGCGCTCCGGCCCACCATCGAAGATCGGGTGGAGAGAGAGCTGTCCGCCAGCCTGACCGGAGGGCTGGAGGAGACCCCTTGGGACAAGGACCCCGAATCGATCGCGATCCTGGCCCACTACCCGGACCCGGCCAAACAGTTGGAAAACCTGCCGGCCTCCGACCTGCCGATCGAAACGCTCCAGGACCATGTCACCCGGGTACTGAGGATCTCCCAACTGCTCGCGCAGGACCTTCCGGAAAACCGACGGCGGCTCGTGAAGATTTCGGCCGGGCTCCATGATTCCGGCCGGATGCGGAACTCCACCTGGAACGATGTGGTCCAGCTGCTGGACCTGGCCCGGACGAAAGTCCAGGACCGGGCCGGACAGAGGATCCCTCTGCGGGCGCGGGACCTGGCCGACCATTATGGGCTGACTTGGCGCAGAAACCCGGAGCTGATCAGCATGCTGGAAACCGACCTGGGCCCGGGAATCCCGCGCGGCGTGCTGATCGACACGGTGCGGGATGATATCACCACGATCCAAATCTTCCGCGAAATGACGCGCCGAGGGGAGCTCACGTTCGACTCGCTCGCCGACGAGCAAACCGTCGAGGCGGTGATCCGGGCCTCGGTCTGGGCCGGCCTGCTGAACGATCCCTCTTACCGGGCAACGCTGGAACCCGGCGTGGCTGAACAGGCGCTGCCGATCTCGGAACTGCTTGAAGTGGCCGATGTGATGGAGGCCTCCACGAACCTGGCCCGGTTGAGGACCTACAGGGACCGACCGCGGGACTTGGCCAACGTAATCCGTTCACTGGACCAAAAGGTAGCCGAAGGGGCGATCTCGCGGCAGACCATGGCCCGCGCGCTGCGCTTGCTCGACCGGAACGATCCGCGCCACGCGGCCTACATGCAGATCGCCTCCGAAAGCCGCCGGATCGGCACTTCGGCGGAAACCTGGTCGGCACGAGATCAGATGTTTCTGAACATGATTTCAGAGAAAACCTCTCTCGACTTGATCCTCGCTCTAGCCCTCGAACCACAGATCCGGATCAGCGGCATCCTCATCGAAGAAGCTCTTCAGGAAAAGCTCCAGAAATCGCTGGTCGGCGATCCGCGTCTTCTTCTGTCCGAGAATTTCCGATTCGTCATGACGATGATCCTGCGGGAATTCCTGGAGGACATCCACAAATACGGTTACTTCAAGGACCCGCGGTTTTTTTCCGACCTTCAGCTGATCCGGGAAACGGACCGAGTGATCGTCATTCTTCAAGACGAGGCGATCCGGTATCATGACACCGCCGCACCAAAAGACCCAAAACACCCTTCCGTCTACGAACCGTTTTTCTACCGCCCCAGGATCGAGCGGGAACCGGACTTCGCGGAGCTGGTCCGCCGCTCCGAAGCCGGCGAAAGAGGCGGCTGGGGCATCCCTGTCCTGCACGGCTATTATGCGGAAGGAAAATTCCGCATCTTGGAAGAATCGGTCACGCCCGGAATCGGAATCCGCTACGTGGTCTCTTTTCCGTTCAATCCGGCTCCCCCTCAAAAAGCAGGGGCAGAGGAGACTCCGCAGATCCAGATCGGCGCACCGATCTTGCCCAACGGACTTTCCGGTTTCGAGGTGATCCCCGTGGAAATCCGGCACGAGGGGCGCCAGACGTCGGGGCGGGCGGTCCTCTTCGACCCGCAAAACGTCCTGCTGCGCCAACCGGTCAACCCAACGGTCGCCGGCGGATCTTGGAACTGGCAGACGATCCGCAACTCACCGCCCGATCAGCACCCCGGCGTTCCGCTCACCGCGCTGGTCGCCGACCCGGAGAGGTGGGGATCTCTGAATCTACCCGAGGGAGCGCGCCTGGGTTTGGCGATGCACAGCCTGCAAACAAACTTTTGGGAACCGGCCGGTTTTCTGGTAGCCGACGGAAAATTGGCCGCGATCCCCGGCGTTGCCTGGCCGGCCGACCCGTGGGTTTTGTCGCTCGATGCCGGCAATCTGGGTTTGAGACAGCTTTCACGAGACGCCGCTGGAATCCCCCAGCCCGGGAAAATCCTTAACGCGATCGCCGGTCCGGTGCTGATCCGCTCCGGCCAGGACCTTTCCGGCCAACTTCCGCAATACGCGGAGCTGGCGATTAATCCGAATGCGGTCCGTTGGGATCCGGCCTCGACGACGACCGCCTTCTCGGCGATCGGCCGGACGCAGGACAACAGGATCATTGCCTTCTCGCTGGCCGGCCGTCCGGAACAGGGAATCCCGCAGGCCAGCGTCAGGGATGTCGCCCGGATGGGACTTGCCCTCGGCGCCGTCGACCTCATCCTCCTGGGAGGCAGCATGGACGTACAGCAGTGGGTGGCCGGTGAAAACCGGCCCGGCGTGTTGGGCCGCCACAACAGCGCTCCGCACGGGATGGAACGGCGATTGAACGCCGCGATTCTTGTTTATCAGCCGCCGGACATCCGGGAAGAAGGCCGTCTGTCGACCCACCGGGCGGCGGCACTCTTGCGCGCGCACGTGAGGCCGGACCAACTGCGGCAGTGGTGGATCAGCCAGAACGGCGCTCAAGCGCAGATGCCTCCGGGTTTGGCTTCCCTCTCTCTGTCCGACCCGGACGAAACCTGGGTTGAAACGCTGGTGGCCGCCTTCTCTTACAAGCCGGCTGGGGCTCTGCCCGCCGCGCAGGCCGCAGGCTTGGTCCCCTCTTCCGGATACCGGACCGGGCCGTTCAGCCGGAACGAACTGCGCGGCCCCGATCTTTACCTGGAGGAGGAATGGCTGCCGGCGGTGCGCCGGACCGCCGAAGGAGTGGCGCAACAGTTAGCAACTCCCCGAAAAAGGGTGACGACCGACGATCTGGGGCTGCCGGTCCTGGAAGAGATGATGACCCATCTGTTTCGCGCGCGCGACACCCGCCCCGGACCAGGGGGGCAACCAGCCGACAGGCTGTTCATCGGCTTCATCGAGGAGACCGATCTTTACCGGTGGGCTTACCGGGAGATCCCCCGTCTTCTGGTGCCGGCGCTGGTATCCGGCCCGGCCGCGTCGGATGCCCGAAAGCTGACTGAAGCCCTGGAAAATCCGTTCCGGATCTCCAACGATGAAAGCAACCTGGCGGTCCGGGGAGCCATCGCGCAGCTGATCCAGGAAAAGCCGGCCGAATTCAGCGACAACCCGGCCGTCCTGCAGGCCGACCCGGCCGGAAAGATCGAGCCGTGGGTCAAGTTGACGCTGGCCTCCAACCTGATCGATTATTCCCGCGAGTCGATCCTCGAGGAAATCCGGCGGGAAGGACTGGCCGCCTACATCCTGGCCCGGACAAACACGCCGTTCCTTCCGGAATTGGGCGCGGATGCCGGCCTGCGCCGGTTCATCGAGCAAGCGATGCGGCCGGGCACCGTGCTGGTTCATTTCACCGACAACAACGGGGAAGCAGCGGCAAGTCTCAAATTGGACGAGATCCTCCTCTCCGCAAATCCGGCCCTGAAGATCCGGACCGTGATGAAGGGGGACAACGGGGCCATGAACGACGCCTCCGTGCAGGATGGAACCCGGCTCCTGCAGGCCGGCGAGAAACCGGACCTTTATGCGCGGCTTCGAGAGTATCAGCGGCAGGGCCGCTTCGCGATTGTGCCCGGCCCCCGGGCGCACGGAATGCCCCTGGACAGGCTGCCGCCGGAAACGATCTCTGCCCTCTCGGAAAGCACGCTGGTCCTCGCGGAAGGGGAGGCCAACACCTGGACCCTGCGGGGCCTGAACCGGGAAACGTACCTTGCCCTCCGGTTAAAATGGCCGGAAGGGGTGACGCGCGTATTCGGCTTGGACCTCTCCGCCGCCGCGGCGGCCCAGCGGCCGCCCGCTTTCGTTTGGATCGACGGCTCAAAGGGCCCTTATTACCGGAATCCTTTTAACGTGCCGAGCGAAGGGGAGCACCTCACCATCGCACAAACCGTGCAAAATCAGATTGCCGCGATGGAGGTTCTATCCAATGGAAAGCGGGATGAAGTTGTTCAAGCATTGATCGACGCACAGATGACCGACCTGGAACGGCTGCACCGCTACCTGGTCACCCGATGGCTGGGTGAACCGGTGCTGAATGACCTGGCACCCATCGACCAAACCATTCGCTCGCATCTGAACATTGGAAAATCTCAGCTGGCCGATGTCTCATCCCATTTTTTTCTTGTGCGTGTGTTTGAGCAGATGATGCAGAAGGTGGAGCCGGAGATGCAATGGGCCCTGCTCGATCAGGTCGGCGGCCAGCAGCTGCTCATGCGCAATGTCATGACGTACCTGACTAAGAAAATCAACGCCTCGGTGCCCGGAGCACATTTGACCATCCCCGCGTTGGTCCGCGTTTTGGCGAAACAGCGCGGAATTGATCTCGGCACGGGAAAGAACTATACGGTCGTGAAATGGCTTCGGGCGCACGGCGGCGGTCCGGAACAAACGGACATTTGGGGATTGGATGCCGACATTCCCGAGGGGGAGAAGCTGGTGCGGGCCCGATTCCAGGATCCCTGGCCGAAATCTTTAAACAACCGTTTCCAATGGGTGTTGAGTTTCCTGACACTCGGACAGGAGATGCCCCGTCTCTATAAAGAACAGTGGGCCGAGTCTGCTCCCGAAATCCGCCAGTCGTTCTGCGAGAACCTTGCGCGCATTGTGGCGGAAGAACCTCTTGTGGTGCTGGTGCCCGGCGGGCGCACTCCCCAAGACATTTTAGAAGCTCTGCAAAATGCCGGATTAACGGTGAATTTCGAAACGGACGCAGTGCCGTACGGCGGAACCCGGTTGGATCTGGTATTTGCAAGCAAAGGTGATCTGAATGCCGTCTTCAGGCAGATTGCTCAGGATGCCGGCGGTCTCGAAGAAACCGTGCTTGATCTCCAGAGGATTTCACTCCAGCAGCTGGTGATGCTGCTGAACGAGCATTTCCCTGCGTCGTTTGACCTGTACAAAAATAGCCTCGAGAACTACCCTGTCGGCGCGACGGCCATCCCGGCCGGAGACCCCTGGCGCGGGGTAGTCCTGCTGACGCAAGCGCTGATCATTTGGGGCGAAATCGACAGCTTCGATCTAAAGATCATCCGGAACCATCCCTTCGCCGCACCGAACAGGGTCCATGCAGTAATCGTCGCCCACACCGCCGGCCTGGAGGAAAAACCTCTCTACGCCAACGAGGCGGCCCGGTTTCCCAACGTTCTCCAGGCACTGCTTCAGCACCAGGTGGATCGTTTCACCTTCTATCCGCACCC
>CAYJVR010000017.1:0-21162 GCA_964373715.1 uncultured Planctomycetia bacterium
AAAGAGTTCAAGAAACCGGACCTGCCCACGGTGAAGAGGACGGCACGAAAGGCAAATGGCCTGGAGCAAATTCAGATGACGTCGGCAACAATCGCCGTCGACAAGAAATACGGCACGCTCGGAGAACCTTCCATTACGAACTTAACGCTTCTGCCATCGGACGAACCGCCGGAACTGCTCTGGATAACGGGGGCCGAGACCGGTCTGGTGGGCGAAAACGGCTCGGGAGCTATGCCCACTGATTACATGGGGTACGTCCTGATTGACCTTGATCCCGCCCGCCACGGCCAGCTGGCCGGATGGGAAAAAACCGTTTTTAACGGACGGCTTTTTATTCTTTCCCAGGGGAACCTATCGGACAATCTTCCGGAGGGTTTCGGAATCCCAATCTACTCGAATGAACCGCTGAAGATCTCCGCAGCGGTGATGAATCTCGGCCGGAACAAACCCGCGAAGGTCAAGCACGAGGTCACCGTAAGATTCGTGCGGGATCGGAATTTGAAGAAACCGCTGAAACCGGTCTTTCCCCTATCCCCCTTCTCCCTAAAAACCGAGTATGACCGGGACAGCTACTGGGGACTGGAAGAAACAACTCCCCCTCCGTCAAAATATGGGACCGGGTCTCCTCCAGGCAAACGGATCGAGGGACAGGATTTCCTTGTCGACCCTTTCGGCCGGAAATTTTTCGGCGTATGGATTCTGCCGCCCGGCCGCGAAAAAATAAGCAGTTACACAACCCGGCTTTTGAACGTTCCGTACAATACGACAATCCATTTCAGTTCGGCATACCTCCTGGCATTCGGAGAATCGATCGAGCTCAGGGACCTAACAGCTAATAAAACAGTGGTTAAAATGACAGGAACCTCTTTCAAAAACGAAACAGGGGTTAAGAAAATGAAGGATATCTCGAGCAAACCGGGGATCCCGCTCTATAAGGATCATGAGTACGAATTGATCAGCGTTTACAACAATACTTCGCCGACCGACAAAAGCGCCCTGGGGGCCATATTTCTTTACGTCGCCGACAAGGAATTCGACAAAACAGCGTTGAAAAAACATTAGAGAAGCCTGCGGGCGCGGGCAGCATCTCTCTTTAGTTGGACTTTCAAGAGTTCCGCCGAAGCAAATTTTCTTTCCGGCCTGAGCTTTCCGACAAACTCCAATTCCAGATCCCGGCCAATCAGCCTTTTTTTGAACCCAAAAAAGTGGACCTCCAGCACCGGCTTTTCCGACTTCACACGCCGTCGGAAAGTGGGCCTGTATCCCAGATTCGCCATTCCTTTCAGCAGAGGACCCTTCCCCACACGCCCCCTGACAGCATAGACTCCGACAGGCGGCAAAACCCCGGATGCGGTCTGAATGTTGGCGGTCGGGAAACCGAGCACCCTCCCCCGCCCATCACCGCGGACAACCCGACCGGTCAAAGAGACGGGCCTTCCGAGAAAACGGGCCGCCCGGGCCAGTCGTCCGGACCGGACCATCTCCCGAATCGAGCGGGAGGAGATTCTCATCCCCTCCAGACGAATCGGGGTAACCACCCTGACCTGAAAACCGAAGCGGGCTCCGAGTAAGCGAAGGGTTTCCACCGTCCCGCTCCGTCCTGCCCCGAAACCGAAATCATGTCCCACCACCACTTCTTTCACCCGAAGGCGTCCGGTGAGAAACCTCCGCGCAAACTCTTCCGCCGTCCATTTGGAAAAAGAACGGGTGAACGGAACGACCACAGCGGCCCGGATGCCGCACGTCTGAAACGCGCAGAGGCGCTGGTCGAGGGACAGGAGCATCGGAGGAACCGCCTGGGGCGCCAGCACAACCGTCGGATGGGGATAAAAGGTAACCGCCACCGGCACGCCTCCGATCTTTTTCGCCCGGCGGACAGCCTGCCGCAGAATCGCCCGATGACCCCGGTGAACTCCATCAAAGATACCAATCGCCGCGACGACGGCCCCTCCTCGAAGAGCCCTTTCCGGAATTTTGATCAAAACCTTCATGGGAGGCATGAAAGGATATCCTTCTGTCCGGCCTCATCCAGCTTCACAGCCCGGTCAATCGTGACAGCTCCTATCCGGATGCGCCGGAGGCTCTTCATATGCGCGCCGCATCCAAGCTTATCCCCTATGTCGGCGCACAAGGTCCGGATATACGTCCCCTTGGAACAGGAGATTTTTAAATCCACCTCCGGGTGACGGTAAGCCAAAATCTTCAGCTCACGGACCGACACTTGCCTTGAGCGCGGAGGGATCGGCTTGCCGGAACGGGCCAATTCATACGACCTCCTGCCCCCGATCCGGACGGCCGAATAAGCAGGCACTCTTTGTTCGATATCGCCCACAAACCGGCCGCACACCTGCTCGATCCGGCCGGCGGGAAAAGGTCCCACCTCCCGGATTTGGAGGATTTTCCCCTGGGCATCTTCCGTATCGGTGGTGACTCCGAGACTCAGCGTGGCGAGATACGTTTTATCCGCACCCAAAAAACAGTCCGCCTTGCGCGTGTAGGAGCCGAGCATCAAGATCAAAAGCCCGGTCGCCAGGGGGTCGAGTGTACCCCCGTGGCCTACCCTCTTCAATCCGAAGAGGCGGCGGACCCGGTTAACGACGTCGTGGGAAGTGATCCCCGCCGGCTTGTCAATGAGGAGGAATCCTTCGATGGGTTTAGCGAGGGGGGTCGATTCTGACACATCCACCTGAGCGAATCCGAATCCTACTCCCGGAAATACTCTTTGATCGCCTTGCGGACAACAGAAAGGACCTTGCCGCGGGCTTCCGCGATGGTGCCGTGAAACGTACAGCCGCTGGCCGCCATGTGGCCGCCGCCGCCGAACTGGCGGGCGATCTTGTCCACATCGACGCGGCCCTTGGACCGGAAGCTGACCCGGATGATCCCCTTCTTGGAAGATTCCTTAAGCACAAAGGCCACCTCGGCACTCAGAACGGACCGGGGGAAGTTCACCAGCTCATCCATAACTTCAGACCCGGCGTGATAAGACTTGACGATCGAACGAGGGACCTCCAGCCAGACAACACGCCCCCCCTCTGAAACCCGGATCGCCTTCAGCAGGGCCCCGAGGAATTTCAGATCCATCGGCGACCGGGATTCATAGAGATGCTGGGACACCTCCAAAGGAGAAACACCCGTGGCGATAAGCTCCGCCGCGTACTGGTGTACCACCGGCGTTGTGTTCATGTAGCGGAAGGACCCTGTGTCGGTCACGAGAGAGACGTACATGCAGTACGCCTCTTGTTTGGTCGGTTTGACCTTGAAAGTTTTATAGAGGCGGTAAACCATCTCGCCGACCGCCGCCGCTTTGGGATCTATCCAGTTGATGTCGGCAAACCCCTTGTTGCTGATGTGGTGGTCTATGCAGACAAGAAAGGGGATCCTTTCGAGCAAAGGCTTGACTGCGCCGACCCTATCGAGTACCGGGACATCCACGGTGATCGCGACATCCGCCTTGATCCGGGGGAAGTCCTTTTTCACGACAGGAACCAGACGCGGAAGATGCTCGAAAGGTTTCGGTATCCCGCCGTCGTTGGCCACGATCACCTGCTTGCCCAGCCGTTTGAGCAGCGAGGCCAGAGACAAGGCGGACCCCAGAGCGTCCCCCTCCGGATTAATGTGGGAACTGACGACAAAGCACCGGTTCTTCCGGATCGCGGCCACCACGGCCTTCATTCCGTTGTCAGACATTCTCTCCCCTGTTTTCTTTATTGAGGTCGTCAATGAGTTTCGACATCCGGATGCTTTCCGCGATGGACGGGTCGGGACGGAAGTTCACTTCCGGCGTCACCCGGATCCGCAGACGCTGCCCCAGGAGCTTCCTGACATACCCCTGGGCGCTTTTAAGACCGGCTTCCGTCTCTTTGATCGTCCCCTGCCCGTCCAGAATGCTGAAATAAACGGTGGCATGCTGGAGATCAGCCGACACATTCACCCTCGTGATCGTCACGAAGCCGATCCGGGGGTCCTTGATCTCCTGGCGGATCATCATCTGGGCAACTTCTTCTTTGATCGCTTGGGCCACCTTGTTTAACCGTTCGGACACCATCTTAATTTCCTTTGTTCTTTAAAAAAATTCAAGCCGAGAATCCACTATCTCCACCGCCGGCTCACGGTTCACCATCTCGACGATGTAATCGAGCGCCCTGTTGACGCCCGGCTGATCCGTGCCGACGCAGGCGACTGCCAGCGTTGCCGCCTGCCATTTGTCTTGTTGGTCAACCTCGGAGATAGAGACGTTGAATTTGTTTCTAATCCGTGTTTTCAGCCCGAGAAGCACCTGGCGCTTCCCCTTCAGGGAACCGTTCTCGGGAATCCGCAAGTCCAATTGAAGCAATCCGATAACCATTTAAATGCGGTGAGGATTCTTGGGTCGAGAGTCGTGGGCAGCCTCTTTCCAAAGACCCGCGACTCATTTCTCACGACTGAATTTAAGAATAAGTCCGCGCTCGGCGCGATTTCCCGCCACACACCAAGGCGGGTCCGCCTCCGGCGGAGAACGCGCGAGGCGCATTCCCCGAACCAACGCGTATTAATTAAGAATAAATCCGCGCTCGGCGCGATTTGAACGCGCGACACCTAGCTCCGGAGGCTAGTGCTCTATCCAGCTGAGCTACGAGCGCAATAATCAGAGTTG
This sequence comes from uncultured Planctomycetia bacterium, assembly GCA_964373715.1. Taxonomy (GTDB): domain Bacteria; phylum Omnitrophota; class Gorgyraeia; order 1-14-0-20-64-10; family 1-14-0-20-64-10; genus CAMTXI01. The sequence continues at coordinate 4,637 of CAYJVR010000017.1, forward strand.
TTCATTTTAGCACGAAAAGAGTGAATCAGGCGCGGGGATGGTACTTGGCGTGGATCGTCTTGAGCCTGGCCTTGTCCACGTGCGTGTAGATCTGCGTGGTCGCAATGGTGGCGTGCCCTAACAACTCTTGCACAACCCTCAAATCGGCGCCGGCCTCCAAAAGATGCGTGGCAAAAGAGTGTCTCAAGGTATGGGGGGATATCTTTTTTTTCAGGCCGGCTAATTTAGCGTAACGGGTGATCAGGATCCAGACCGTCTGCCGGGAAATCGGCTTCCCGAACCGATTCAAGAAGATATTCTTGTCCTCCGGCTTCGGCTCCAGGTTATCCCGGACTTCGCTCACATAGCGCCGGGTCCAGTTGATCGCCTGTTTGCCGACCGGGACAACCCGTTCCCTGCCCCCCTTGCCCGAGCACCGGAGAAAACCGGCCTCCTGGTTCAGCTCCGAAAGCTTCAGCCCTGAAACCTCCGATACCCGCAAACCGGTCGCGTAAAGAAGCTCCAGAATAGCCCTATCCCTGATCCCTTTCTTATGACGCAGCGGAACCGCCTTCAAAAGACGCTCCACCTCCTCCACGCTGAGCACCTCGGGAAGACCTTTCCACAAGCGGGGGGTTTCGATCACGCTGGCCGGATCGGTCTGGAGCAGCCCCTGTCCGAGAAGAAAACGGTAAAAAACCTTGATCGCCACCAGTTTTCTCGCCACAGAAGCGGAACTGAGGTGGCAGTCTTTGAGTTTCATCAGGTAATCCAGGAGATCGTTTCTGGCAATCTGACGGGGCGTTTTGTCCGGAAATTCCCGGGAGAACTGGGCCAGATCCCGCGAGTAAGCGACGATGGTATTGACGCTCAATCCTCTCTCCAAACTGAGGAAATCCATCGTTTGCCGGATCGGATCCCCCCACGAGGAGGAAAACTCGCCGGGGCTACTCGCTTGTGCTTTTTTCGGCGTCGAGGCCCGGATCTTCACCAGCTCCTGCCGGCTTTCCTCCAACGGAAACAGCCGCGGGAACCGCTTCAGGCACCGACTGCTTCACTTTGGAATAGTGGTATTTCTTGTCTATCTCGCGGCCCAGCTGCTGAAGCCGGGTCCGTTCTTTGCTCAGAGGCATCCAATAGCCGTCTCTCTTGTTCCATGTATCGCGCAGCTGCGCCAGCTCGGTAATGATCCTACTCAATCTCTGTTTTTCAGGCCCCTCATTGAGGAGCCCCGACATCGAGCCGAGCTCGCCGATAGCGCCATCGAGGTATCGGATGTCCCTTTTCCGAATTTCCCCGAGTGAATTCAGCAGCTCGCCGTGCCAGGATTTCCAGTAAGCAAACCGTTCCTGATAGCGGACGGCGGGCGGGCCTGCCGCTTCCTGTTCCGGCAAAAAGCTGAGGATCGGCTGCGGAACGGAGGATTTCTTCGAGCGGGCCCGGACAAACTTCTTTTTCCAACGCGGAGAACAGCCCGCCGCGCTGAAAACAAAAACGCCCACCACAAGAAAAGCAATGATTGTTCGCAACCTTCTCTTCATCGGAAATCCTTTACTGGCCTATCAATTTTTTGAACTCAGCCTCATTGATTATATCCACACCCAGCCGCTTTGCCTTCTCATATTTCGATCCGGGAGAATCCCCCACGACGACAAGGTTGGTTTTCTTCGTGACAACCGAGGAGACCCCTCCTCCGTGATGCCGGATAAGCTCTTCCGCCCGGGAACGGGAGAAGCCGGCCAGTTCCCCGGTAAAAACAATGACCTTCCCGGCCAAACGGCCGGAAACCGGGTGAACACCCGCCTCGCGGGTCCGGACTCCGGCCTCTTTAAGCCTTTCCAACACCGTTTTATTCAGCGCCGATTCAAAAAACTGGCGGATCGACCCGGCCATAACCGGCCCCACCTGGGGAATTTCCTTCAGCTCTTCCAAAGAGGCGGAAACCACTTTTTCCATCGAACCGAAATGCCGGGCCAACGCCTGGGCGCCTGTTTGTCCGACATGCCGGATCCCCAGAGCAAAGAACAGCCGGCTTAAGCCCCTATTTTTGGAAACCTCTATCCCTTTAAGCAGGTTCTCCGCGGATTTTTCCCCCATTCTCTCAAGCGCCAGCAATTTCCCCTTCGTCAGACTGTAAATATCGGCGCAGCTCTTGACCAGCCGGGAATCCACCAGCTGCTGCGCAAGTGAGTCTCCCAGACCCTCAATGTCCATGGCGTCCCGCTGCGCGAAGTGGACGACCCTTTCTTTCAACTGGGCCGGACAGGTAAGGCTTTCGCACCGAAGGGCCACCTCCTCCGGATCCCTGGAAACCGGTCCGCCGCAGACCGGGCATCTGAGCGGCATCCGGAAAGGGCCCGCTTTGGCGTCCCGCTTGTGTTTGATCACTTCAATCACCTGCGGAATGATCTCGCCGGCCTTCTCGATCAAAACCCAATCGCCGATCTGAACATCTTTTCGCCGGATCTCATCCTCATTGTGGAGGCTTGCCCGGCTGACGGTGGTGCCGGCTAAGAAAACCGGCTTCAGAACAGCGACAGGGGTCAATGTCCCCGTGCGGCCCACATTGACTTCGATATCAAGCAACTGCGTTTCCGCACGCTCGGCCGGGAACTTGTAGGAAATGGCAAACCGGGGAGATTTAGCGGTTACCCCCAACCGGCTCCTCTGGTCGGTGGAATCCACCTTGATCACCATGCCGTCAATGTCGTAATCGAGCTTCTTCCTCTTGGATTCCCATTCGTTGCAGTAAGCGATGGCTTCTTCTATGTCCCGGCACTTCCTGGCATGGGCGTTCACCCGGAAACCGGCCTTCTTGAGAAAATCAAGCGCCTCATGGTGGGTGTCAAAACGCCTGCCCTCCACCGCGCCGAATCCATAGCAGAAAAGGTCTAAGCGTCTTTGCGCGGTGATCCGGGAATCCAGCTGTTTAAGGCTTCCGGCGGATGCATTCCGTGGGTTGGCAAAAACCTGTTCTCCTGTTTTCTCGCGCTGGCGGTTGAGCGCTTCGAAAGCGGCTCTCGGCATATAAACCTCTCCCCGGATCTCCATAAACGGGATTCGGGAGCCCTCCTCCGATTCGGGCAAAGACAACGGAATGGCCCGGATCGTTTTGAGATTTGCGGTGATATCGTCCCCCTGCTCTCCATCACCGCGCGTCACCCCCCGGATAAACCTTCCCTTTTCATAAACAAGGGAGACACTCACGCCGTCAAATTTCAGCTCCGCCACATAGTTTACCGACTCCCCTTTAAAGAATTTCTTCACCCGGGCGTCAAATTCCCTCAGCTCATCGGCGGAATAAGTGTTATCGAGGCTGAGCATCAGCTCCCGGTGGCGGGCCTGTGTGAACCCTTCCAGGGGCCGGTCGCCGATCCGTTGCGTCGGAGAATCATCCGATACAATGCTTGGGAAAGCCGTCTCCAAGTTTTTAAGGGATTTCACCAGCCGGTCGTATTCCTGGTCGGTAATCTCCGGCTGGTTCTCCACATAATATTTCCGGTCATGGGTGCGGATCAGTTTCCTGAGCTGCTCCGCCTCTTTTTTCGCCTGAATCAGCGAAGGTTGTTTCTGTTTTCCCGTCATCATTCTCCTGAAATCCCGACGTTTTAGCACCCAGCCGTCAACCGCTCCGCCAGAAAAACCGGCAGCCCGGCGCTGCGTATCTTCTCCTGCGCCTTCGGTATATCGTAAGGAACCCTTTTGATCACCGCAAGCCGGGACTCGGTGTCATAGAGGCAGTAGGCAGCGCGAGGATCCCTGTCTCTGGGCTGGCCTACCGAACCGACGTTAACCAACAGTTTCTGACCCGACCGCACCCTGCATTCGGCTCCAGGGACAAACGAAATCCCTTCTTTTTCTTGGAGGAAAAAACCGGGCACGTGGGTATGGCCGATGAAAGCCACCGGGGTCGCTTGAAGGCCAAGGCACGCGCGCGCCGCATCGCCGTCAAGAACATAATGAAATTCTTCAGGTTTATCGAGAGAACCGTGGACAAGAGTCACCCGCCCGTCGCTCCAGCAGAGCGGTAAATTCCCCAGGTAGGCCTTTCCCTCGCCGCCAAGCCGGGCGGCGGTCCATTCCACCACCGAGCGGGCAAAACTATTGAACCACTCAGGGTTCATCTTTCCCGCCACAGCCCAGTCGTGATTGCCACAGACGGCATGGCTTACGCTTTGCCTGACGCGCGCGACGCATTCCGCCGGGTCGGCCGCATAACCGACGATATCGCCCGCGCATAGCAGTTCATCCGGACGGTCGCGCGCAAGCGAATCCAAAACAGCTTCCAGAGCTTCAAGGTTTGAATGAACATCCGAAAAGATGCCGTAACGCATCACGTGGTGCGGCCTTCAAAAAAAGCGGATATGGAAGTCTTTGAACTCCCCGGCGGCCTGGCCCCATCCGGTTTGGGTCTCCCGGATATGGGGTTTCATCGGACCGGCGGCGATCTTCTCCAAAAAGGAATTCAACGCCTTCTCAGATCCTTCGCAGACCGCCTCCACCCGGCCGTCCGGCAGGTTCCAAACCCAACCGATCAATTTCAGCTCAAGGGCCACTGTTTCAACCGTGTAGCGGAAACCAACCCCCTGGACCCGGCCTGACCAGGTGACGCGAAGTCTTTTCTTGCCGGCTGTGTTCGGCTTCTTAGGTGGTTTGGAGGCGGCGAAACGGGCTCCCATTCTACCCTACTCCTTCCGGCCGCTTACCAGTTCCTGCACTCGCCTGTCTATCTTTTCCAAAAGCTTCCTGTTAACGGCAATAAGCTCCGTAACGATCCCCACGATGATAAAGAAGGCGCCGATCCCGATTAAAAGCGCGGACAAAACGATAGACTGGATATGGCCTTGCCCGTAGCCTCTCAGGAAATAATAGACGAAACGGATTCCCAGCAACATGCCGGCGAATAAAAAAACAACGCCGGGATAAGCAAAAAACCGAAACGGCCTGTAAGTAGCAAAAACAAGCACTATAACGATGGCGGACCTTTTGACATAATCGAGAGAGTTTTTGACGAGCCGGGAAGACCTCGTTGAAGGATTCGTCCGAATCGGCACGGATATGACCGCCATATTGTTCAATCCAGCTTGGATAATTGTCTCCAGCGTATACGTATATTCGCTGAAAACGTTCAGCCGCATGGCCGCCTGATAACTGAAGGCCCGAAATCCGCTCGGAGCATCTGGCACTTTGGTTCTGCTCGCTTTGCGGACAACCCAACTGCCTATTTTTTGAAGCAATTTCTTGGCCAGAGAGAAATCTTCCCTGTCGCTGATCGGGCGCTCTCCTACCACGATGTCGGCCTTTCCCGCTAAAATAGGCTGGATCAGCTTAGGAATATCCTCGACGCAGTACTGATTGTCCGCATCCAAATTGACGATGATGTCCGCTCCCACTTGAAGGCTTTTTTCCACTCCGGCCATGAATGCACGGGCCAACCCCTGGTTCCGGATTGAACGAACGACATGATGAACACCATGGGATTTCGCGATATGCACCGTGGCATCTTGGCTTCCATCGTCAATGACGAGCGTCTCTATGAGATCAATACCCTGGATGCTTTTGGGAAGGCTGGAGAGAACAAGGCCGAGGGTTTGGGCCTCGTTGTAGCACGGAAGCTGGATAACCAGCTTTTTCACGGAAACAACCTTGTCAAAAACAGAGGAGGTGCGAGTTTCACCATGATAACCGGTATAAAAACACGGAGCGCCTCCTTATTAAGCAGACTGCGTCCACAATTTCCGAATCCGCTAAAACATGGTCGGGGCGGCGCAATTTTCCACCTAAGGCGGACCCACTCCGCCAGAGACCTTTGACGGATGGCGGGAACCATGCAACCTTTTGGTCCCGAACCAGAACCCCGACTAAATTGATGCATCTTCGTCATTTTATCCGTCTTTGTTGCTGATTACTACCCGTATGTGTGATTCGAAGTTATAACTAAGACCCCATCTCAAAACCAATCCATCCGAAGTAAACTGGCCATGCTCCCCGGCAACCGAGGGAGGGAGCCGATGGCCAAAGCATTGTTGGAGATAAATTAGGGAAGCGACACCAGTGGGGGTTTGAACACCTCATCTGCAGGCCAAATCAATTCCGCCAGCTGCGAATCCGTTATGAACGGCTCCCTCAGATTCATTTGGCGTTTCTCCATCTGGGGTATGCTCTGACCTGCTGGCGCATGCTCACTCCAGTCGTTTCGAAATGGGATCTAAGGAACAAAACGGCTAAAAAGAGGAATCCTCCCATTGAAGTTCCTCCTCTAAGTAGAAAAGCTCTTCTTGCGCAAGCTGTTCCTGTTGCCGCTGGAACTCCTCCTGTGCTAAGCGCTTCTGCTCTTGCCACTTTTTATTCTTATCAAGAATTTTAATGAAGTATCCTTCCCGGAGTTCGTACTGCCCTAATTCATGGAACATACGCGAATCATAAGTCTTCTTGGCGGGTATTATAAAAATGTCGAAATTATTCAGGTAAGCGGCTAGATTATCCTTCTCGCCCGAATAAGAAATCTTAGCTGCCGGTAAATAAAAGGGCAGCGGCCACAACTCCCCCCCAGTAAAAAGTATTTTAATTCCCTCCTTATTATAGGTTTTCAGATCGGAGATCAGCCGGCGAGTATCATCAACGGGTCCTACATAATTAAGCGGATTTTGACTTACTTTTGCCAGGGGTATGACGTAGTTCAACTTCAGAGAAAGACAAAGCGTAGCCCAGAATAAAATCGCCATAACGGCAGAAAAGGAAGTCCGGAGTACTTCATTCCCCCTAATCTTACGGTAGAGTTCATTAAAAGTAATTCCCGCAAGAAGATACATAGGCAGCAATACAATCGTGAACTGCCAAGGTATTTTATACGGGATGATGGAAAAAACAATCAGGGTGAAAAAGACCCAGTAGAGAACGAATGCGCAAAATAAATCCTTTCTTAATAAAAACGGACTTAATAGCATCCCCAGAAACGCAAACTTTTCCAGAGGAAAAAAGGTCCGCACATAATAAAACGGGGTTTTGTTATGGCCAGTGATGCTATAAGCCTTGTCGAACTGGAAAGAGAGTTGAGACAGGAAGCTGTAAAGCGATTGCCGGTTTGTAAAGAAGGCTGACATAACGAGGACAACCACAAAAATAAAAATAAGGATGGAAAATATCGCGGTTCTAAAACGGGGGGTTTTGTGCCTAAAAAATTTGACTTCAGGTTTTAAAATACGGACAAAAACCACAAAAGAAGCTATTGTGAACAAATAAATAACCGCCACTTCATGAACGGTAACTAATAATCCAAATATTGCTGAAAAAAAATAGAGATATATCGGCCTTTTCTTTTCGTAAAGAGCAACGAGGACGATAAAAGACAAGAGCGAGAAAAATAAAATGTACGGGTATTGTGAAAACTGCCTCGAACTATATACCAGGGAGGGGGAAATCGCCATGAATGCCGCGCTGAGAAGCGTCCCCGTAGTGCCGATTTGTTTTCTCAGTAAAAAAACCAAGCCAACGGTCAAAAACCCGGCCACGGCAACCATTAATCTAAGAGTGAGCAGTCTCGTGCCGAATAGAAACACCGGAATGGCAGAAAGATACCAGGTGGCAAAACCATGTTTATCGCGATAATGGATTAACTTTTCCCCGTGGCATATTTTATTTATATAGGTATTCCAGAAGGTGCCCTCATCAAAAAACATAGGCCTCAATTCAAGAAGATAAAACCTCACACAAAAAGCGACGGCAAGCACCGCAATTACGGATAGAAAAAAATATCTGTTCTGATTTTTCTTGGATCTTTTTTTCATTGCACGGCTAGCCTTCAGCGTCATATAAGTTCTTCTGAAGAAATGCCCTCGTTGAATAAGGCTTGTTCCCTGCCGTTGTGATAACCTATTAAAGAAAGTGATCGGGGCGGCATGTTTTTCCACCCAAGGCGGACCCGCTCCGCCAAAGACCTTTGGCGGATGGCGGGGAACACGCGACCTCTTGGTCCCGAAATAATTCCCCTGAAATACGACCTCACCTGGCCTATTTTAACGGTCTTTGCTGCTGATTGCTATCTCTTGATGGTCTTGAGGATTGCATCAAGAAGAACTGAGAGGCGCTCCTTGTCGCTCCGCTTGTAGAAAGACATCCGAAAAGATACTATAGCTTCCATGACGGCGTTCCAACAAAGAATCGGCGTCGCAGCGGTCCCTCTGCTTGCTGCCGTCGGCTTCCTCTGTTTCGCGAATATCATCCAAACACCGCTGTTCTGGGACGCCGAACCGCTGATTCTCGATAATCCGCTTCTCAAAGGTCTGGATATCGGACGAATTTTCATCAGCCCATTCTTTCCCAGTGACGACTGGTGGTCGCCCACGGGCCCCCATGCGTACAGGCCGATAACGACGCTCTTTTTTTGGATTGAACACCACCTCTGGAATTCCTGGCAGCCAGGCTATCACCTCGCAGGGATCACCGTACACATCCTCAACAGTTGTCTCCTGTTTCGGGTAGCGTGGCTCTTGACCGGGGGGGCCGCCGTGAGCCTGCTGATCGCCGCAGCGTTTCTCATCCACCCAATTCAGGCGGCTGCCGTTACGTTTGTTCCCAGCCTGGGAGACCTTCTCTCGGGATGCGGAACGTTGGCGATCCTTCTGCTTCACATCGGATGGCGTCGCGGAGGAAACCGCCTCTCGAACAAACGGCTGGCCGCGGAAACGCTGGCGTACGCGGCAGTGCTCCTCTCGAAGGAGTCGGCGTTCATCGCTCCAGCCGTGTTGTTGGCGTACGAACTGCCGTTACGCCGGAAACAGCCCGGGCCCGGACCGCATCCGGGAGCCGGTCTCCTCAAAGAAACGGCCGGTTTTGGCCTCGTCTTTTTGGCGTATGTTGCGTTGCGGTTCTCTGTCCTGCCGATCGGTCATCTGGAGTCGTTGCCGTTTCTTCTGCGATGCAAGGAAATCGTCCATTATTTTCTCGGGTGCCTGCGCTTGCTGCTGATCATTCCGGGGGACTTTTCGTTTCCGTTCTTTCCCAGCACTATGCCGGTCTTTCAACTCAAGAATATCTTGTCCGTTCTGGCGGTGGGGGCAGCCGCCTGGTCCTGGCATCGTTTCCGCTCCGGAGACCCGGCTTCCGCGCACGGCGTACAGTTCGGAGTTCTGTGGGCGCTGTTCGGGATCCTTCCGTTTCTCAACGGCATGTTCCCCCGCTTCATCTCGCCGAACTACTTGTACATTCCTTTGATGGGGCTTTCTCTCAGCGTCGGCATCGGCGTCCGAGACGCGCTGGCGCGGTATCTGCGCTCCTCACGTGTCAAAGCCATCCTGCTGTGCGGTCTAACGGTGCTGGGAGCGGCTTGTGCCGGCCGTACCGCCGGCCTGAACGAACACTGGGGAAACCCCGAAAAATTATTGCACAGCGGCATAGCGGCCGGCCCTCTCTATTCCTATCCGGCTCGCGGCGCGCTGTTCGATTACTACTACCGGCGAGGGGACCTCGGCAACGCGTCCCGGGTCATGCTGGAAGCAATCCAGAGCCATCCCAATTTCTCGGAGTATTACGAACTGTTAGGCCTAGTCGCAGAAAATTCCGGCCACCTGCCGGAAGCGAAGGCCCTCTATGAAGCTGCTTTTGAGCTGGACCCGTTTTCTGTTTCTGCACGGGAAAAAGCGGCGGCATTTCGGCCGCCGAGCGCGGAATTAGTAAAAGCGATTCAGGCGTACCAGCAGGCCCCGAAATCGGGACCTGTTTTTGCCCGGGCATGCCTCCATCTGTCGGAAATATTTTGGAAAACAGGCAGGTATTACACGGCGCTCACTTTACTGAAGGCGCTCACGACCGCGGAACCCGGGAACGCTGACGCATGGCTGGCGTATGGCGACGCCCTCTTCTCGATGGGTTCTTTTTGGAACGCGAAACAGGCCTATACAAGCGTGATTCGGACGGCACCGCACAGGAAAGAGGGCTACATGCGCTTGGAAGAGCTTTATACTGCCGTCGGAAAATCGAGGAGTGCGGCGGAGACCTACTATCGCCGGATGGCTCTGCCTGCCGCGCCTCCCAGGCAGGCGGGTTAAACTCCGTGCTTGGGTGAGCCAGCATACCCCAGCGGCGGTGCGGATCCCACTGCGAAAAAGTGGTCGGGGCAGCATATTTTTCCACCCAAGGCGGACCCGCTCCGCCAAAGACCTTTGGCGGATGGTGGGGAACACGCGACCTTCTTGGTTCCGAATCAGAACCACCCCTCAAGTGATGCACCTTCGTCATTTTATCCATCTTTATTGCTGATTGCTACCTGTATGTATACGTTGAAGTTACAACGAAATCTGTTTGGGAGGAATCGGACGCTTTTTCTATCCGTTGTTGCTCGTTTTGGCTGTTTGTGCTGGTTTCTTTAGACTGGCTTTAGACTGGGACGGGCTTGGAACGTTAACTTAGAGATCGCCCAGCAGGCGCTGGTACTCTTCAACGGAAATGTTAAGCTGGCGGAGGATGTTTCGGATCACAAAAACGGGAACCTGCTTATAGGTCGGAATAATAACTGGTCGCGTCTGATCATCACGCTAATAAACCCGATGGCTCCCCTTCTGCCGGATGAATTTGCAGCCAACCGAAGAAACAAACTTCTCGAGGGTTTTGTGGTGAACAGGGGCCAACCCGCTCATTTAAGCAGTGGCAGGTACTGTAACGGTGAGGCGATCCTGGCCAACAATCATTGGAGGGTGCCAGTTGTGGGAACGCACGCTCGACCTCGCCCAGCCAAGGGATTCCAAAGCGTGGTCAAGTGTTTTATGCTTAAGACACTCTTCAAAGAAAATATCAACGGCCTCGCCAAGGTTCTTCTTAACCTCATCAAACGAGGGCGCAGCCGTAGATAGATCAAGGACGGGACAATATGCAACAAACATATCGCCTTCCTTAATAAAGAGTACAGGCAAACCTTCTATATTGACGCGTACTTTTCCCATAACGGTATCCTCAACAAGTAATAGTATACCTGAAAGGACCCTGCACGGTTAGGCTAATCCACCCTATCCCTGAGGTCACGGAACGGGGAGAGGTGCCGGTTTTGGGGAATCAGAGGGCTTCAAAAGGCCTTCCCCGAAGACCAGCTTGTCCAGCCGCTTTCCGTAGCCCTGGTGGGCCTCCGGCAGAAGGTGCCCGTAGCGGTCCAACGTCGTCTGAATCAAGGCGGCCGCCCGCGACCCGGAATGGAAAACTCACGCTGGATAGGAGAATGAGCGGGCGGGCTTGCCCACAATCCCCTTAATTGTTCCTCGTCTCGAACTGGACAATTACCATAGCTTCAGCGTACCAGGGCTTGAGTCTTTGATCACTTCCTCATCTTTTTTGTTAGCGAGTTTCACGAACTGATCCGCCCATTCCCGGATGATACTTTGTGCGTGTCCATACCATGTAAAATCCTGGACGTTGAAAAAAGCCATCTTCTCTGCCTCACGATCGGCCAATAAAGCTACGATTCCCCCCGTACCCCCATCCCGAACTCGGGCTTCAAACGCCACGGTGCTCTTGACGGCAACCTGTCTGATTGCGAAAACAGGCCAGCCAATCAACGGCATATGGCACAACGTGTTGAGGAAAATCTTGCTGGGAACGACCTCTACCAGCGCAAACTCTCCAACAAGCGTGGCGGGGCCTGGCTGATCAACCACCTGGAAGCGATGCTTCGGGTCATCCCGGAAAGCTTCTTTAAGGACCCCTTCCGTGTATTCGGCTAACTTCTTTACGTCGTTCTTGATGCTAGCGGGCCGCTCGGCCCGCTTCCACCAGTTCATCTTCAAAAGGTAATCCGTATGGACAGGTGTAATGCAGATCTCCGTGTAGCGCGTCCAATCCACGTCCTCCTTGAACCACACCTTGTGAAAAGGCACCTCTTTTAAATGGACGAGATTCTCTTGGGGGATAAAACCCGCAAATCTGGCTGGCTTTGCTTTAATCCCTGCGCATCCAGCCAGAGTTGCCATGCTGATCACCAGAAGAAAAAACGCGTGATACCGAGCGGATATCGTCATTATGGTTTTTTAATATCACCCCGGGCTCATTATCCCACACGTTAATTCAAATGACCTGGTCCGCACCTGCGCCACGATTCTTCCCCGGATGGCGGCAGAAATCCGTAAAGCGATCGCAAAAGAACCGCTATTCACCCGTTAGTTATTCACAGTCACTTTTTTAACAGCAATAAGATGCATGCCGTCCTTCTCGGTAACGGTTCCCTCGGCTGTAACTTTCTTCGCCGCTAAAGAGGCGAGCGTCTTATTGGCCGGGTTATGCTCGGTACCCACGACCAAATAAAGCTCATCCTTCGACTTGATTCCGACCGGAAGGCCGGAGGCAATGCACTTCTGCGCGCAGTCCCGATGTCCCGGGCCCAACTCTCCATGGCCCAAATAGCAGGCTAAATCAACCACTTCGCCAGTGATCGTCTGAGCTGAACCTTGATTTTCCATAGACACGGCCTCACGGCTTTCATCATGGGCTTCTCCGGTTCCGTGTGCAAGCGCCATACCAGTTCCCATGGCCCAGCTAAGAACCGCAACTGCGATTATTCTCTTATTCATTTTCGTTCTCCTTTTAATGATGATGCCCCTGCTCAACTACTTCGATTCCGTCCGCCTTACGCCCATAAACACCGCCAAGCCCAAATTCATAAACCAACCGGCCGCCTAAATGAGCGCCGAATGAAAGCGTTCCGGCAATAGCCGCCATAACGAGTAAGGCGGCTACCCTGCCTTTGACGCTCAAGTTGTCCCGCCTCAGGAGTCGATAGATCAAAAGCACACTCGCCATAACCAATGTGGCGATGCCAAGCTTTCGGTGAAGTTCCATCACCTGATGGCTTTCAAATGAGTGCTTGGCAATCTCCGCCGCCTGCAGACCTGTCCAAACCGCCACCGCCGCTCCAAGCGTTCCCAATCCAAGGTTCCATAAAGCCACTCGATGGAGAGAGGGGCGCTTGAAAATTAATGCGATCGCATCCAGAAAAAGAGCAGTCAACAGCAGCGCAACAGGAAAATGCACCACCAATGGGTGCACGCTTTCCATGGGAAATGGACCCATTATCTTCAACAATGCATCACTGAGATCCATGATGATGACCCTCCTAATGTGAAACTTCCCCGCCGGTTAACGGTTTGAGAGTCATCCCGCACTTCGGGCAAGAGCCCGGCTTATCCTGCTTTACTTCCGGGTGCATCGGACACGTGTAAACCATGCCGTCCTTGTCCGGTTTGTTTTCATATCCGGGAGCGGTATCTGCCACCGTTCCGGGCGGATTTTTGTACCATCCCAAATCGCCTGGCAATTTTACCTGCTTCGTGTATTCCTCAGCGATTTTGAAATCCGGGATATCTTCATGGACCTTAAGAATCGTAAACATTCCGCCCATACCCACCGAACCAAAGGGCCCGTCGCCGCCCATCATCGGAAGCGTATTGTCCGGTCCCTGCATATGCTGCGCATGTTCGGCGTGTTCTCCCATGCCGGCTTCTCCCATCGCCATATAATCAGGAAGAAGCGCTTGAATCTTTTCTTCCACACCCTTCTGACTGACACCGATCACATTCGGAACATCATGCCCCATGGCATTCATCGGATGGTGACGGCGGTGGCAGTGGATCGCCCAGTCGCCCGGAATAGCGACGAATTCAACATCTCGCGTCTGTCCCGGAGCCACCAGAACAGTCGTTTCTGGCCATTGCGCGGATTCAGGGATCTCTCCGCCATCGGTGGCAACAATCTTAAACACGTGGCCGTGTAAATGGATCGGATGGGATTCCTGAGCGACGTTGCCAATGCGAATTCGAACACGCTCGCCTGGCCTGGCCGCCAGCGGCGCGGTCCCGGGAAATGCCCGGCTGTTAAAAGTAAAGATGTTAAAATCCGTCATGACATTCGGATCGGGCCGCGCCGTCCCAGGCTTAACGGACCACTCGTTGAGGAAAAGGGCATAATCGCGATCGATCTTTTCAGTGCGATTCCTGGGGTGGATAACGAAGAAACCCATAGTTCCAAGACCCATCTGGACCATTTCATCGCCGTGCGAGTGGTACATTTGAGTGCCATGCTGCTTCAAGGTGAACTCATATGCAAAAGTTTCACCGGGGGGAATCCCGCGCTGGTTTAAACCCTGGACCCCGTCCATACCGCTCGGCAGAAGGATCCCATGCCAATGGACGGCCGTTGGTTCCGGGAGCTTGTTGGTGACCAAGATCCGAACCCGGTCCCCTTCCACCGCCTCAATCGTTGGCCCCGGTGTCTGGCCGTTATAGCCCCAGGCTTTAATCTTCATCCCGGGGGCAACTTCCCATAAGATCTCCTCCGCAATCAGATGAAACTCCTTGACCCCGTCCACCATTTTCCAGGGAAGCGTACTTCCGTTAGGAGTTATTACGGGCGTGTACGGTAGCCGCTCTGCCTGACCCCGCTGATCAGAATCACTTTCGGCGAAGAGTAAACCTGCCGTTAATACCAGCGCCAAAACTCCGAGAAAACAAAGAAATCCAAAAGGACGTTTCATGAATGACCTCCATGACGATGCGCGTGGGTTTTCTCCGGAATCACCGCCTCCTGAACTATCGGCTTTTCCAGAGATGCAGCGGCTGGTTGTATTATTGGCTCACTGATAGGCAGCCGTCCCCCAACAACCCGTTCCAGCTCGGTCCGAGCATTCCAATAATCTCGGAAAGCTTCGATGTACTCCTTATAAGCGCCGACCTCTTCCTGTTTGGCCTGCAACAATTGGAAAACTCCGATCAGCATAAAGTTGTAATTCTTTTGCGACTCCTGGACGATTTTCTCCTTCAAAGGAATGATGGAATCCCGGTACTGCTCGATCAACTGGCGATCCACCAACAGCTGGTTGAGAGTCGTCCGGACTTCATAACGCACCTGGTTCTCGAGCGCAGAGAGCCGGCGTCGGCTCTGGCGAAGCTTTGCCTCCGCTTTAGCTTTCTGGCCCTGCCGCCGATCAAAAACCGGCAGTTCGACTTCCCAGCTCGGTCCCGTTACCCGGGAACGGTCCGAATCCCGCTCTGTGTCGGCTCCTACCTTCAATTCAGGAAGCGCTCCTCTCCGAGACAGGGATACGGTCTGCTCCAAAGCCCGAACCTCCTGGCGGACAGCAGCCAAATCCAAACGCTGCGAGAGAGCCCTTCGCTCAAGCTCTTCGAAAGGAGGCTCTGTAGCCGGAAGCGGCGGGAGTTGTTCTGAAATTGTCCACGCCGGACTCACTGCTAAGCCCATCAAATTGTTTAAACGCTCACGGTCAGTTAAAACCTCTGCCTTAGCGCGGGTTAAATTCGTAACGGCTTGTTCGTATGCCGCCTTCTGATTGGCTAATTCCAGATCGCTGATGTTGCCTGCCGCGTACTGGCGGTCGGCCAATTCTGCGGCGGCGCGGGCGGCTTGCAGAATTGTTCCCAGCATTCTCTGGGTATGTTCCGCACCTTGCAGCGTGTAGTAGGCGGAACTAACTTCGGCCGCTACCTTTAAAACGGCATGCCCCGTCTCCAGCTTGGATTGCTCAAATTGCGCAGCTGCCACTTTTTTACGCAAAGGGCGAAGAAAAATATCCGTGAAATCCTGAGAGACGGAGACTTCCGTATTAGCGACATCAGCCGACTTATCCGGAAAACGGACATGGCCTGCGAAGACAGGGTTCTTCAGCAACCCCGCCTGAACCAAATCTGCTTGTGCGATCCCCAGTTCTTCAAAGACGGCTTGAAGCGATGGATTGTTCAGGAGGGCGATCTGGACGGTGGCATCAGCCGTCAATTCCTGTTGAAGCATCGACTGGACCTTCTCTTCCGCTTGGCGGTCCTCTGCCGTCCCTTGGTTCCACCGAACGGAGAGTCCTGTCCGCTGCTCAACGGTCTGGGAGATTTCATGGAGCCCAGCCCCCGCGGACGCAGTAGCACATCCGGAAAGAAGACCCAGACCCGCAATTGCCATGAAAAGGCTATATTTCATTCATGCCTCGCCCCTTTAAAAAGCATCTCTCATTGAAAATACGCTTAAAGAACACAGAAATAGTCCATCAATTGGAATAAAACGATTGAGACTCTAGAGAAACCTAGAGGCTCAGACTAGGCGAGAAACGCAGGAGGAGCGTGACTGGCGAACGTCGTGCGGTAAAACGGAGTTGCCGGTGGTGATCCTCGCTCAGGAGGACTCCAACCGATGGTTGAGCCAGGTGAAGTGATCGGAAGTTTCGGACACGGAGCCTCTGACGCAGAAAGCGAATGGACAGGTACGTTAGGTCTGGCAAGATGAAGATCTGTTGCAGGAAGAAGGACCGATTGAAGTGCGATGCAACAAAGCTCCCCATCGTCCCCGCGGGCTGGAATACCCGAGTCATGACCAGCGGTATCGGAATGATGGGAACCTTCGGCGGGTGCTGGGTGCGCGGCAAGCGTTTCTAAAACACAATAGTTGGACGCCGCGAAAAAAGCTGTGCTGCAAAGTAGCCCAATCCAACGAGCCCTTCGCCCTCCCAACCTCAACCGCATTCTTCTCCTCCTGTACTTTCGGTTCTCATACTATCGCCTCACGTAGAC
>CAYJVR010000018.1:0-14819 GCA_964373715.1 uncultured Planctomycetia bacterium
AGGCAAACGTTAGAGTCACGCGGATTCAAAGTAAGCGTAATAACCCAACCTACCGATGATCGCTCCCGGGGCGATAAGGCAGTGCGTACCAGTCCGGCGGCGGGAGGATATGCCGAGGTGAGCTCGACCGTCACTCTTTACGTAGCGAAGGTAAGGAGGGTTCGTGTTCCGAATGTGGCGGGACAAACCGAGGCAGAGGCAAAGAGGTCTTTGGGAGGGGTTGGCTTGCAGGGAGATGTTGTCCTTCGGGAGGTGACGGACCGCGCGCAAGATAAAAAGGTGATAGGGAGCAGTGTTAATGCCGGTACCGAAGTTCAGGTGGGCTCGACCATAAACCTTTTTATAGGAAAACTGAAAGTAATCATAACCCCCTTCAACGTTGAATTCAGCGACCACGCCTTCTACACCGGACCCATGCTAAATCAAAAGAAGAAGCTATCAGAACTTCCCGGCGGAGCGCTCGATATAGAAGTTCCCATAGGAAGCAAGGAATGGGTCAATGTGAATATAGGCATCACGTGGAAGGTGAAGGCAGGCCAGTTTAAAAATATCTACCTATCCAATGACGGCGGCAACAATTGGGAGCTTCTCCAGGGGGCAACTAGCCCCGGAATGTTCGGCGTATCCGTCTATCCGCCACCCGGGACAAGAGACTATATTTTCAAGGCGGAAGGCCATGGCACGGACGATACAGGAAAGCCTGTCGGAGCTATTAAGCCTGTTACCGATACCACGCATATGAGAGTTATTATAAAACAAGAGATCCGAAAGGTAGGGCAGGTCGGACTCATAGGCGGGATCAAGATACCCGATGTGATCGGCATGACGGAGCCTGTGGCGAGGAAAGCATTGGAATCTATAGGATATAAGGTGAATTGGAACGAGACGAGTACAACAAACCAAAAAGACGATGACCGAGTTGTTAACGTAACCCCGCCGGCGGGAAGCGAACTTAAAAATGGGGAAACGGTTACGATTACCCTGGCCCGGTACATGCCCGCGGTGCCCAACGTCATCGGGCTATCCGAGCAAGATGCGATCGCACGGTTAAAACAGAATACCTTCGGGGCAAGGATCACATACACGGATACCAAAGACCCTAAGCAAGCAGGCGTGGTCACCAAGACGATACCCAATGTCGGTGTCACCCTTGCGAAGAATGCCACGGTTGAATTGGTGATGGGTAAGTCTCAGTCTCCAGTCGTTCCCTTCAACGCTTCCTTTAAAGAATCCACGATTCGGATCCAAGGCAAAGATTATAACTTCTCCGTTATCCCCGCGGGGGGGCTGCGCAGTCCCAGCTCCGGGCTGGGCTCCTTTGGTATCTCAACGAGTTGGGAGGTCAAGGGCGGACAGGTGCGGGCCGCTTACTTTACACTCAACGGCGGCAATTCCTGGACCCGCTTTGACCAGGTTGGAACTCATGGAGCCAGTCAATCCGTCCGCTCCCAACCGGGCGATAACTTCAGGATCAAGTTCAAACTGGAAGGGGTAGCCGGCGACGGTTCGGGCGCGCCAAAGACGATATCGAGTTCTCAAGCGCAAGTCCAGTTTTTCCGCTTGTCTACGTTCGATGCGAGTTTTCGCGAACTGAGGCTGAAGGTGCGCGACCGGACCTACAAGTTTGAAGAGCTTCCCGCGGAGGGATTGAAGCTCATGAGCCGGCAGCCGGTGCCGCTTCAAGTTTCCGCGGACTGGGAGGTGAAAGGCGGAAAGCTCACGACTGCGATGATCAGCCGGAACAATGGGATAAATTCCACACCCATGAAGAGCTGGAGCCCGACCGGCGGATCGGAGGAGTTGTTTGCCAACGTGGGAGCCGATCTGACGATCAAACTCACCCTGACCGGCATGACCACGGATGACAAGGGTAACCCCACGGGGGATCCTCCTAAAAGGATCGATGGGCCCCGCACCGCGCACATCACGGTCCAGTACCTGCCGAAACTGGTGAAGCAGTTGAAGGTTCGGTTCACTCAACAGAAGGTAAAGGTCGGCGATCAGACAAAGTCATTTTCTCAGATCCCTGCGTCCGGTTGGGAGGTTACGCCGAGTGCCGGTTCAACGGCCCAGACGGTTGGAGTGGATGTTTTCTGTAACGTATCGGTGGAGGGGGGAAGGGTCGAAGGGGCAGAGATCTCGAAAGATGGCGGAACCTCTTGGGTGCCGGCCCAGATGCTAAATGTGAGCAGCTCCAGCGAGAGTATCTTCAAGGGCCACTTTGACGCCCAACCCGGAGACACACTGAATCTGGCATTCCAGATCAAGGGAAGGGATGTTTATGAAGAGGATCGGCAGCCGGTCGGAGGAGACGTCAAATCGCAGCGGGATTCGGCAAGCGCGCGGGTCGTCTTAAGGAAAGCCCCCACCATCGTCGCCCCGCCCACTCAAGTTGCTGATGTGACCGGCATGACGGAGCCTGTGGCGAGGAAAGCATTGGAATCTGTGGGATATAAGGTGAGCTGGAACGAGACGAGCACAACCAACCAAAAAGAGGATGACCGGGTTGTTAACGTGACCCCGCGGGCGGGAAGCGGACTTAAAAAAGGAGAAACCGTCACGATTACCCTGGCCCGGTATCTCCCCACGGTGCCGAGTGTGATCGGCTTATCCGAAGACGATGCGATTGAACAATTAAGAAAGAATTCTTTTAAGGCAAAGGTAACCTATGCGAACACCGAAAATCTCAGAGAAGAAAGCCATGTAATAAAAACAGTGCCTTTTGGCGGCGTAACGCTTGCCAAGAATGCGACTGTGGAATTGATCGTAGGAAAAAGGGTATTCGCGGGAAGCCCCCCATTGGCTGTAACAGAAGATGTTGGGAAAGTTCTTTTGGAGATGGGGCGGCAGTATGCGGCGAAGGATTTCTCGGGGTTGATGGCACGCGTGTCGGACGATTTCCCGAACCACGGAGAGCTGGAGGAGTGGCTGCGCCGTGATTTCCGGGACTTCGATGGGATCACCTTGAATCTGTTCGTGAAGCGCACCACCGATCTGCCGGATGGAGCCGACGTGGAAGCCGACTGGCAGATGCGCTGCACGCTGACCGATGGAGGCCGTCAAGAGGAGGTGCGTGGCGAGGGGCTGCATTTCATTTTTACCAACCGAGAGGGGGTTTGGAAGCTGAAGCAGATGCGTGGTCCCAATCCCCTTTTTGGCGGGCGGTCGCCGGATATCGCCGTTGCCTCCGGGGCGCCTGCCGCTGTCAGCCAGGTGCTCCAGAAGATCGAGGATGAGGGCAGCCGTGCCGCCAAGCAGGGGGCGCTGGGTATTATCGCCGACCAGGTTGTCACCGGCACCGAGAATATTCCCGTAACCTTTGAGCTGGTCAGCGAGAGCGCGAATTACGCCGACGGGGCGCAGGAGGAGGTAGACTTCGATGCGATCCAGCCTATCCGGCCCATCCGAGGAGAGGCGACCCTCCGGATCAGTGACAATCCCAAGAAGATCGATTTCACCGGCATCAAGCTGCAAATCACCGATACCGCGGACGGAGGCATTGTGAGCATCACGGGAGACGTCGCGGCGGACGAGACGGTGACCTTCCGTTTGAATGAGACGTTGGGGTTTGACAGCGGGGAAAGCGGCACACTGATTTTCACCCTGGATCCGGATAACAAATTCATTACCATTGACCAGGACAAAAAGATAAAGAGGGTTGCTTATCAGGTTCTCTAAACCTCGGGCCGCGGCGGCGGCCGTGGTCGTCATCCTCCTCTCCAGCGGCGGGCTGGCGATCGCCGGCGATAACACCCCTTCCGTTCACGGGGAATACTCCGCCCTTGAAACTTTTCATGCTACCGGAGGCAGCGGCAGCAAGACCATTCTGCACAAGGGGGTTTTCCTGACTCAGGAGGGGAAGGTTGTTCTGGAGCAAACTCTGCCGAAGGATTGGAATCTCTCCACGAACCTGCATTTTCGCCGTACGACCGACCCGCAAATTGACAGACGGCATGACGCCCGCATCTTGGGTTACAGCCTGCAGGCCTCCAACACGGTCTGGCGGCTGACGGGAGGGGATTTCTTCGGCGACCTGTCGCAATACTCCCTTTCGCAGGCCCTGGAAGGCGGGCAGGTTGTGTACAACACCGATCGGGTCCTGATGAAGACCATGGCCGGGATCTCACAGCGGGAGGATGAGGGAAACCAGTATCTCCGAATGGTGGTCGCAGGGGGCACGCAATTTTTGTTGATCAAAGATGCCCCCTCCATTCAAGAGTGCCGGCTCGGGATCAACTTTACCAGTGTAGAGGACATCGCCGGCTCGATTAATAACACGGCCGGCGTTGCCGAGGCGACCAACCGACTAGGGAGTTTCACGGCCCATCTGCGGCTGTGGGACCGCATGGAGGTAGACGGAGAGGCTGCCCGGAGCTGGACCGACCAGGATTCGCCGGAGATGCGAGCCAAACGTAAGATCGGCAACGCCTTCCGGCTGAATACCGCGACCACTCTCTCGAAGAAGGCGAAGGTCAAATTGGGCTATGAATGGGTACAGGCCACCTTCGACTCGCTGGCCGGGTCGGCGGTGCAGGACCGCTTGAACGCGAACAGCCGGTTGGACTACCGATGGAACAGTAGCTGGAGCTCGGATGCCAGTTGCCGTTTTACCAATAATAAGGTGGGGAAGAGCACGCTTGATAAGCGGACCTTCACGGTCACCCCCAGGTTGGGGCTGAACTGGACTCCGGTCGCTGCCGAGTCCTGGGAGTGGATGAAGGATTTCGCCTCCCGGATGTACTGGGAGATGCGCAAGAGATTTTCGGACAACGAGCCGGCAGGCCAGACCGATTTTGCCAGCCATGAGGTGGGACTGGATAACGAGTTCCTTCTACGGCAGGTGAGATGGAACGTGGGATGGTCGCTGCGCCATGAGGACGACGACTTGAACAAAAGCAGCGACCGGTTGATCAACAGCGGCTGGCTGGGGTTACGAAAGAATGTACGACCCTTCGGCGTGGAGACAGCCTCCTCCATCCGGTGGCAGTTCAATTACCAGGACCGTCCTAAGGATGGAGGCCGCGACCTGACCCACACCGTTCTCCTTCGGGCCGAGTCCACCCTTTCCAAGGCGCTGAAGCTGGAGCAGCGTTACTCCGTGGAGACCGCCAGCCGGCTGGCCGCCGACTCCGACACGGTCCGCTGCAACACGTTTGTCTCGCTAGAATATCGCCTCCCCGGCAGGCAGGATCGGTCGCTGACGGCCAGCTACGAGTTTAGCGATTACCTGCATCCCGTCGGAACGGAGAAGTACTCAGAGCACAATGCACAGTTAAAATTTTTATGGAAGTTCTGACCATGAGGAATAGGAAACGGCTGGCAATGGCAATGATGGTCTCCTTGTTGTTTGGATGCAACGCGTTGTCTCCCCCGCAGAAGAAACGGACTGCAGGAAAGTCAGCGTCCCAAGAAGTTGTGCTGCAGCACAGGGCGGAGCAGGCGTTGGAAGAACTCCGCCAGGCCTACATGGCCAGGGATCTCAACGGTTTCTTCGAGCAGATCAGCGAGAACGCTTACCTGAGCGGGACCGATCTTCGAATAAGGATATCTCGTCAGTTTACCGATTTTTCTGACATTGAACTGTTCTTTCGGGTTGATCACACCCTTGTAGAAGGGAAGAAGGTAATCGTTCGGATGCATTGGCAGAAGAGAGTGACCGTGAATAAGGCCGGGCAGCAAACGATCAGTTCAGGTCGCGCCGACTTCTTATTCCAGGTTCAGGAATCAGTTCAACTTCTAGACATTCGTGGCTCTTCCCCTTTCTAGTGGCTACGCGCCGCGAGTCTCTCCTGAACTTGTGACCCAATTGTGTCCAAAAAAGTGGAAGCTTGGGCATAATAGATCCGCACAGTAGAAGCAATCCAAAACTCAAACCGGCAGGTTTTCTCATAGAGAAATCGCAACTTATTGGTTGGACGCTAAATGCGGAGAAAGCAGGCGCAAGAATATCCCTGCCTCTCCGTCAGTTTTCCCTGATCCTTATCGCTGTTTTTCTCGCCGGGTGCTCAACACTTCCTCTTGAATCCTCGAAAGTTCCGCATCCGTCCAGCCGCGTGAAGAGCGCGGTCAAGCGCCAGTACCGCGAAGCGGTGGGCGTCATCCATATCCACACCACCTATTCGGACGGATCCCTGCCGATTGAGCGGATCGTCAAGATTGCCAACGATCAGGATCTTGATTACCTGATTTTCACCGATCACGATAATCTCCAGGGGCTCCGGGACGGCAAACAGGGATGGCACGGAAGCACCCTTGTTTTGGTTTCTTACGAGCTTTCCACCACTGCGGGGCATTACCTCGCATTGCGCGTTCCGAAGGAGGTCCCCCGTTTGCAGAGCGCTGCGTGGGCCATAGAGGCGGTTTCCGCGCAGGGGGGGCTGGGGTTCATCGCGCACCCTTTCTGGCGCCGCAAGCCCTGGAAAGAGCCGGGTGTGCGGGGCATGACCGGTTTGGAGATCTACAGCGCAGTGGAGGATGTCGCCGAAGAGCCGTTCCTCTTGCTCGGTTTTTGGACGATTTTTGCCGGTTCCGAGTTTTCGTTGGTGAGATGGCTTGACCGTCCCCATGAAAACCTGGCTTACTGGGACAAGCTGTTGTCCGAGGGCAAGCCCGTGGTCGGCATCGGCTCGCCCGACGCGCACGGCCTGCGGCGATTCGGTCTGCGCCTGGGGCCTTACAGCACGATGTTCAAGATGGTGCGCAACCATCTGCTGGTCGAGAAAACGACCCCCGAGGGGCTCTATGACGCTCTCGAGAGGGGGCACCTCTTTGTGGCCCACGACCTTGTGGCGGATTCCAGGGGGTTTCGTTTTGTGGCTATTGAGGGGGATGTGTTCCGGGGCGTGATGGGGGATGAGGTGACATGGAGCAAGGGGTTGCGCCTTTACGCCTACCTGCCGAGTCCCGGGGTGATCCAGCTCTTTAAGGATGGGCAGGTGACCCATACGGTCCAAGGACAGCTCAGCTGGTTCGAGGTGGGAGGTCCCGGCGTTTACCGGGTGGAGGCCATGCGGAAGGGTAAACCCTGGATCTACAGCAACCCGATCTACGTGGTAGAATAAATGCCTCTTTTTGCAGTTATTTTTCTCGAAAAAACCATCCGAAATTTTTGCGCTCGTAGCTCAGCTGGATAGAGCACCAGGTTGCGGACCTGGGTGTCGCGTGTTCAAATCACGCCGAGCGCGCCAGATTAAAGGCAGTTTAAAGAGTTCAAAGTTTAAAGTTCAATGTCCCATAGTTTTAAACCGATTTTATTGGAGAGGTGGCAGAGCGGCCGAATGCAACTCACTGCTAATGAGTTAGCCTGCCAAAAGTGGGCTCCTGGGTTCAAATCCCAGCCTCTCCGTTTACTGACTAAAGCCGGTGTCGGCTGGGATTTGAAGAGAGCCCCGACTTTGTTAGGTCAGTTCGACGGACAGGAGAACTGGCATTCTTTGGGAGGGGCGAATGGCCGACCCGGAACGATTCGTTGAAGCGAAGAGCGGAGGGCGCCAAATCCCAGCCTCTCCGTTATATCAGTTGTGAGTCATTAGAATTGGTCTCATAAATGCTGTTTCGTCATTGCGACCGCGAGCGCAGCGTGGCGGGAGCGCCATCTCGTTTTGAAACAGAGCGTTGGCCGGTTGGGTTGTTTGCGAGTTTGCCCGTTAACTCACTAACTCGCCAACCCGTAAACTGGCTAACCGTAAGTGGATTTTGCATGAGATTGCCGCGTCGTCCGCCAGAGATCGTTGGCGGACTCCTCGCAATGACGCGGCTCAACGAATTTATGAGATGGTTTCTAGTCGTGAGTTGTGAGTTCAGCCCAAGACTCATGACCCACGACTCAAGACGGGGTTATTGATGAGCTATCTTGTTTTTGCCCGGAAATACCGCCCCCAAACTTTTGCCGATATCTTGGGGCAGGGGCCTATTGTCACGACGCTGACCAACGCGGTCCGTCAGCGCCGGGTAGGCCACGCCTATCTTTTCGCCGGCCCTCGCGGCACCGGGAAAACATCCACCGCCCGTATTTTTGCTAAAGCGCTTAACTGCACGGAAGGCCCGACGCCGACCCCGTGCCTCTCCTGTTCCCAGTGCGAGGAGATTGCGCAGGGGCGGTCCCTCGATGTCCTCGAGATTGATGGCGCTTCCAACCGGGGCATTGACCAGATCCGGGCGCTGAGAGAGCACAGCAAGTTTTCCCCGGTATCCGGCGCGTTCAAGGTTTACATCATTGATGAGGTCCACCAGATCACTTCGGAGGGGTTCAACGCTCTCTTGAAAATACTTGAAGAGCCCCCGTCCCACGTGATCTTCATTTTGGCGACGACCGCCGCGCATAAGGTGCCCGCCACGATTCTTTCCAGGTGCCAGCGGTACGATTTCAAAAGGCTGCCCCTCGATCTGATTGCCTCTAAATTGAAGGGGATCGCCCAGGAGGAGAAGCTCCAATTGAGCGACGAGGCGGCCGTCGGGATCGGGAAGGCGGCATCCGGTTCCCTGCGCGACGCCGAATCACTCCTGGACCAGGCAGCGGCCTTCACCGGTGGAAAGATCCGGCTCGAAGACCTCGAGACCCTTTTAGGCACGATCAGCGAGGAGATTTTTGCCGAGGCGGTTTCCTCAATCCAAGCGAGGGAGCCGGTGCGCCTGTTGAAGTTGGTGGCCGAGGCGACGAACAGCGGGACAGACCTGATCCAGTGGGTTCTGGAATTCCTTTCATTTTTGCGGAATCTGTCGGCGGCCAAGGCGGGCGTCGGGCCGCTGGGTTTCGAGGATTCGAGCAAAGAGGCTATCCAGCGCCTTCAGGAGATATCCAAAGGGATCTCCGGCGAGGAGCTGACCATTATCGCCCAGGTGCTCATTGCTGCGATTGAGACGATGCGCCGGGTGGATGAGCCCCGCATCCCCCTTGAACTTTCATTGATCCGGTTGAGTTCCGGCGAACCGATGGCGCCGGTTGGGGAACTGCTCAACCGGCTCGAACAGATCAGCCGGGATTTGCGCGGGGGCACTGGTCTGGTGAGCCCGCAGGCGCAGGCGGTTCATCAGCCCGCTTCCGACTATCGGGCATCTCGTCCCCAGGCGCCGGTTGCCCAAAAGCCGCCGGTGTTGCCCGCTGAGGCCGGCGAAGGGGTCCGCCCCGCGGTGAACCCGCCTGCTGCCGGGCTGGAGGGGATACTGTCCGTCTGGCCGGTTTTGGTAGGCCAGATTCGCCAGCAGAAGGCGATGACTGCGGCTTATTTGAGCGAAGCCCGTCCTCTGCGGTTGGATCTCGGAGACCCGGCCCAGTTGGTGATCGGACTGCCGAAGGGGTCCGAGTTTCAGCTGGCTTCCCTTGAAAAGCTTCCGGTCAGACAGCTGATCGAGCAGATCTTAAAGGGTTTGCTGGGCCGCGCGGTCCGGTGTTCTTTTAAGATCAGCGATCACCTGCCGGAATTGGCACCGATCCGTTCCCAGAAAGCGGGTTCTTCTCCGGGCGATCCAGCCGGCCGGCCGGAAGAGGAGCTCTCCGATCCGCCGTCCTCTTTAGTGGATTCCGTGGTGGACCTTTTTGAGGGCCGGGTCCTGCCCGGCAGGGAATAAGGCGATGTCCGGCTTGACCGCTTCGATGGAGGCCCTGATCGGGGCGTTCAAGAAACTGCCGGGAGTCGGCCCCCGCACGGCGGAACGGTTCACCTTTTTCCTTTTGAGTCAGCCGGCCTCCGTTTCCCGCGACTTGAGCCAGGCGATCACGCGGGTCAAGGAGACGATCGGTTTCTGCAGTCTCTGCTACAACCTGGCGGACGAAGAGAGATGCACGGTGTGCCGGGACCCGGGGCGCGACCGGGCGGTCGTCTGTGTTGTTGAAGATCCCAAAGCGGTTAGCGCGTTTGAAAAGGCCGGCGGCTACAAAGGGGTTTACCACCTTCTCTTGGGAGCTCTCTCCCCCTTGGATGGAATTACTCCAAAAGACCTCAAGATCCAGGAGCTCAAGAACCGGCTGAAGACAGGCGGCATCCGGGAGGTTATCCTCGCCACCGATTCCGATCTGGAAGGGGAGTCCACAGCCCTTTACCTCTCCAAAGAACTTAAAACGCTCGCCCAGTCGATGAAATCCGGGACGGAACCTGTTTTTCAGGTGACCCGGCTGGCTTTCGGTTTGCCGATGGGATCAGCGATTGAGTATGCCGATCAGGTCACTCTGGGCAGGGCCATGGAAGGACGGCGTGAGGTGGTGGGGTGAGCAAGAAAGATTCCCGCGGCTACATGGACCCGGCTCTTCGCCGGGATGTCCGTTTCTTGACCTCTCTTCTTGGGGAAATGATCCGGGAGAAGGAGGGGGTCCGCTTTTTCCAAACGATCGAGAAGATCCGTATCCTGGCCAAAGAGAGCCGCGCCAACCGGAACGGCCAGATCCATGAACTCAGGCGGATGATCCAGCGGCTGCCGTTGGATACCGCGATAAAGGTGGCGCGCGCCTTCACCATCTATTTTCAGCTGGTCAACCTGGCGGAAGAGGCGCAGAGGATCCGCCGTATCAACCATTACGAATCCCAGCCGGGGCCCGGCCTAGAGATGTCTTTAAGCTGGACGGCCTACCAGCTCGTGTTTGCCGGAGTGGACGGCAGAACCCTGTTCAAGAACCTTCAGCAGGCGGAGGTGAAGCCGGTCATGACCGCGCACCCCACCGAGGTCCGCCGGCGCACGACGATGGACCACTTGCTTGTCGTGGCCAGAGCTTTGGAGCAGTGGGCCCATCCGCAGGCGACTCTCGCTCAGCGCCGGCTGGCGGAGATATCCATCCGGGAAACTCTCGAAATTCTGTGGGCCACCAACGAGGCGCGCCAGCGGAAGCTGGCCGTTTCAGACGAAGTCTCCCAGATCCTTTTCTTCATGGAGAGGACGATCCTGACCCTCGTCCCCCAGATTTACGACGCGCTCGATGACCTGGTAAAATTCATTGATCCGGACGGCAACCGGAGGGTTCCGCCGATCATTCGCTTTGGCTCGTGGGTCGGCGCCGACAGGGACGGGAACCCTTACGTGACGCCGCAAGTCACATGGGAGACGGCGCAGTCACAGCGCCTGGTGATCCTGGGCTACTACGTGCGCCAGGTGGAGGATTTGATCCGCCGGTTCAGCCAGGCGGAGACCCTCCTGCCGGCCAGCAATCTCTTGCGGCGGTCTATCGAGCAGGACGGGAAAGACCTCAAAGCGGCGACTCGCCATCTGTCCCGCTATGAGGGGGCCGAACTTTACAGGAAAAAACTCTCATTCATGCACACCCGTTTGCTCTACACCGTGGGCAACCACTCGGATGGGTATCCTTCTTATCTCCATTTCCAGAAGGATTTGGAGCTGGTCCGGGACAGCCTCCTCCGGTCGGGCAGCTGTTACGCGGCGCGTGAGATCGACCAGTTGATCCGGCAGGTGGAGACGTTCGGGTTCCGGCTGGCGAACCTGGAGTTCCGGGAGCACAGGGACAAGATCCTACAGGCGGTCACAGAACTTCTCCCTCAATTCCTGAAAGAGCAAATCCATTACGACCAGCTCTCCGAGGCAGACCGCCAGGCGGTGCTGAGGAAAGTCCTTCTTTCCGCCGATCCGTCGACCTTTAAACCGCAGAAGCCCTCGCCCGTCGCGGGCGACATCCTAGCCCAATTTGAGACGATGGGCAGGATCCAGCGGGAGTTGGACCCGGAGATGGCGATGACCTACTTGGTCAGCATGACCCGCTCCCCGAGCGACATCCTAGCGGTGCTCGTGGTTGGCGCCTGGACCGGCTTAATCGGCGGTTTGGCCAAAGAGGGCAAAGGGGCGAGAGCCACCTTTGACGTGGTGCCGCTGTTCGAGACAATCCCCGACCTCACGCTCAGCCAGGAGTTCATGGTGACTCTCTGGAACGATCCGGCCTATAAACGGTACCTGGCGGCGCGCGCCAACCGCCAGCAGGTGATGCTCGGCTATTCCGACGCGAACAAGGATGGCGGGTATCTCTCGGCCAACTGGGCCCTTTACCAGGCGCAGGCGAGGCTGTCCCGGGCGGCAAGCCGGTATGGCGTCAAGCTGGTTCTCTTCCACGGCAAGGGAGGGACGATTGACCGGGGCGGCGGATTGAGCCACCGGGCCATCATGGCTCAGCCCTTCTCCGCCCCTGGTTGCCGGATTAAGATCACGGAGCAGGGAGAGGTGGTTGCCGCCAAATACAGCGACCCGACGATCGGGCGCCGGAACCTCGAACAGCTCTTGAGCGCCGTCCTTTTAGCCAATATGGCTTCAGGCCGCAAACAGGTCAGCGTCGGCCAATTGCGCCGATGGGAAGAGATGATGGAGGAGTTGGCCGAAGCCTCCGAGCGGGCCTATCGGGGGCTTGTTTTTGAAGATGAAGAATTCATCCAGTATTACTCCCAGGCAACGCCGATCCGGGTCGTTCTGGCGACGCCGGTAGCGGGAACCCGCCCCGGATCCCGTCCCATGGATGGAGTTTCCGAAGGGGAGGTTCCCCTCACGGTGGACCGCCTCCGGGCCATTCCCTGGGTATTCAGCTGGATCCAGTCCAGGCATATGCTCTCCGCTTGGTACGGGATCGGTTCGGCTATTGAAACCTACCGGAAGCGGCATGGCGCAGACGGTTTCAGGGAATTAAGCACCATGGCGGGCCATTGGCCTTTTGCGCAGGTTCTTTTGGAAAACGCCCAAGCTTCCCTGGCCAAAGCCGACCTCAATATTGCCCGGGTTTACGCCACCCTCGTGAAACCCCGGCGCGTGGGGGACAGGATTTTTTCGCTCATCGAGGAGGAGTACCACAGGGCGACCCGGGAGGTGCTGGCGATCACCGGCTGCCGGACCCTCCTCAAAGACCAGCAGGTGCTCTACCATTCGATTGCTCTTCGGAACCCTTATGTGGACCCGCTCCATTTCCTGCAGATTAGGGGATTACAGCAGCTTCAGATGGCCAAAAAGTCGAAGAAGATCTCCGCTACGCAGGCCAAACTCCTCGAACTCATCCGCCTGACGATCCACGGTGTTTCGTACGGCATGAAATCTACCGGTTAACGCCGGTTGCCGTAACCCCTGATATCCTTGTCATTAATAGAACTAAATTTTTATTACATACTGTGTGCTCTGTGTGGCATATTTGTAGATAGGATGCATCTGTCATGCAACTGAAACCAGTCATAGATCCGCCGGAAAGGCGGGCGTCTCGCCGGTTTGAGGCCGGATTAAAGAGCCTCTACCAAGTCGAGCGGAGGCTTATTGCTGTCCCGAAAGAGGGCCGGGCGGAGAACCTCAGCTTGGGGGGCATGCTCCATTCGCAGACCGAACCTTTAGGGCTCGGCCAGAGGGTGATCACCTCTTTCAGGCTGAAATCGCTGGGGCATGTGGTGTTAAATGGCGTCGTAGCTTGGTGTTGTGAAGCCAATGACCAGCCCGGCCGTTATGAGATCGGCATCCGGTGGGCCGACAACGCCCCGGCCTCCCAGGCCCGTTTGACGGCCTATCTCTCCAGCCAAACCGAAGCCATTTCCATGCCGGTTTTTACCACCGTCGGAAACTTCTCCCAGGTTATTTGGTGGCGGACCATCACCCTCGGGTTCGTGATTTTTGCCATACTGGTTTCTCTCGATTTCTTCTGGCTCAAGCGGGGCAGCCCCTACGGAGAGAGACAGCCGGTCAGCGCCGCGATCAGCCAGCTGATTACGGACGTGAACGAGGTCATCCACGAGAATTTCAGGTAGTACTCTTCTTTTCTTTCCTCGACATACAGAATGACAATCAGCGGGTTATAAGACCGAAGCAATAATCCGGACCAACTCCTCGACGGCAATCGGTTTTGTGATTGAACCGCGCGCTTTTTTCACGCCGTCCCCTTTTATCAGCCGTTCCTCTTCGGAGGTTGCCGTCAAAAAGACAACCGGGATGTCGCACGTTTTTGGGTTTGCATTCAGCTGTTCGGCGATTTCTTCGCCTGAAAGCCCGGGCATCCGCAGATCCAGGAGGATCAGGTCGGGTTGGATGGCTTCCGTCTCAGAGACGGCCTTAGCGCTGTCCGAGCAGGAAAAAACTTTGTAATTCCCCGTCTCTTCCAGATGCCACTTTAAGAAATAGCAGACATCCCGTTCATCATCTATGAGGAGTATCTTTTTCATGGTTTACCCCCGCTTATTACCCACTATTCTACACGCGGGACCGGCCTTCCGCACGCCTCTCATTCCCGTTTACAGAGAGGCCGTTTCTCGATACACTAATAAATCATTCCCTGGTAGCTCAGTTTCCGCCACAGGGATTGGCGGACCCGCCAAAGCCTTATGGCGGGGGTAGAAAGCGGGTGACTGAATGCACTCGGTTTATATTTTGCACAATCTTAAGAGCGGCAAACGATACATCGGTGTGACGGAAAAAGATGTTGAAGAACGCCTCCGTCAGCATCGTAGTGGTTCAAGCGTGTGGACCAGGCAGAACGGGCCGTTCGAATTGTTGCATGTCGAATCTTTTTCTGACGGTATGCTAGCAAGGAAACGAGAAAGATTTCTGAAGTCCGGAAAAGGTCGAGATTGGATTCATCATCTATTCCCTGGTAGCTCAGTTGGTAGAGCGGGTGACTGTAAACGAAATTAGCAGCCTTCACCGGAAACGGTGGAGTGATACAGCGAGTAAATTCAGGGAAACCCAGCCTATGGCGGGGCAATCCTGAGCCAATCCCCGCTTTTGGCGGGGCAGGTGCAGAGACTAGACACTCGCCACCTAAAGGTGCGGCTCTTGCCGTGCCTATGGTGAAGGGATAGTCCTACCCCCTCGGTAACGAGGGAAGGTCGTAATCACCATGTCCCAGGTTCGAGTCCTGGCCGGGGAGC
>CAYJVR010000019.1:0-8740 GCA_964373715.1 uncultured Planctomycetia bacterium
ACCGGCTTGACGAAGCCAAATCGGAGTATGAGAAGGCCCTGTCGCTCGATCCCTCCCACAGGCTCGCTCACCGCCGTTTGGGCCAGATCCACGAGAAGAGAAGGGAATACGGGGAGGCGCTCCGGGAGTACCAGTTTGTCCTGAAGAACAAGTGGAACGACGCCGACGCCTGGATCAAGGTCGGTTGGATCCGTGAAATGGACCAGGATTTCGAGAGCGCCCAAAATTGCTACGAGAAGGCGGTTGGGTTCGATCCGGGCAATCCCGACGCGCTCAACGGGATCGGCAGGGTCTGCGTTGCCTTGGGGCGGTATGACGAGGCCGAGAGGTATTTCAAGCAGGCGGTCCAGAGCGGTCCGGGTGCTTCGGAGGGGGCCGAGGCGATCAACGGGCTGGGGTGGCTCTACGCGTGGAAAGGGGATTACCAGAAGGCGCTCGGCTACTTCTACAGGGCGCTGGGAACGGACGAGCTGAATATCGAGGCCAAGACTGGTTTAGGGTGGATCTACAGCCGGAAGGAAGAGTACGACAAGGCGCTCGACTGGTACCGGAAGGCCGGCGAGGGGAAAACAGGCTCTTTGGAGATCGCCAGTTATGTCGGGATGGCGTGGGTTTACACGCACAAAGAGCAGTACGACACGGCGATCCGGTTTTACAAGCAGGTTTTGGAGACCTCCCCAAAGAATGTTGAGGCGTATAACGGCCTCGGGTGGCTCTACCTGAAGAAGGGAGACCCCGATTCCGCTCTGAGGTTCTATGAGAGGTCAATCCGATTGAGGGAGCGTAACCCTGACGCGCATTACGGCCTCGGCCAGGTGCGCGAAAGGAACCGGGACTTCAAAGAGGCGATAGGCCATTACCGGACGGCCCTCGGGTACAACACGCTGAACCTCCAATACCGGAAAGCGCTCGCGCTCTGTTATTTCAAGGATGACGATTATGAGAACGCGTTGAATCTTTTGGAGAAACTCTCCGGGATGGGGGCTGATGATGAAGAGATATGGAACAAATTGGCTTTGTTGGACGTCAAGTTCGGCAGGTACCAGAAAGCGGAAGAAGCGTACCGGCGCGTTCTTGGGAAGATAAATCCGGATTCCCTGGAGGCGCTCGGCGGGTTGGCGGAGATCTCTTTTAGAAACGGCGATTACAATCAGGCCGTTGAGTTGTATGAGAAGGTCCTTGCTAAGGACCCCGAGAACCGGTCCGCCCGCCGGGGACTTGCGCTGGCTTTTATGAAGAAAGGCCTTTACGGCAAGGCCGTCTCGGAATTCAGGCGACTCCTCACCGCGAAACACAACGACGTCGAGAGTTGGAACCACCTCGGCTGGCTCTATTTGAGGATGAGGGAGCATGGCCGGGCCGAGGAGTGTTATCAGAAGGGGTTTTCGTTCAGCCCCGGCAATCCGGACGGGTTGGTCGGGCTGAGCTATGTCGAGCTCGATAGGATGCGCCGAAGCTCTTCGCGGAAAGAGCGGGCCGATTGTTTCCAAAGAGCGGCTGTTAACTGCTATCGGGTCTGGGAAGAGTACCCGCTCTATAAGGAGGCCTTCCTCTGTTTGTCCGAGCTGTATTCGGAAATGGGAGACCGGAGCCGGGCCGCCCAAGTGCTCACCGAGGGGCTCCGTGTTTTTGACGAGCAGGCGCGGAAGAATTCCGCGGACCGGCAGGTTTTGGAAGAGGCGCTGCGTATCCGGGGGAATCTCCTGTCGTTGAAGGCGAAAGAACCGGCCGGCGCGCCGTTGCCCGAGGCTGATGTGGCGGTGTTGGCGGACGGATACCGGAAGCTTCTCGAGTCGAAGGTCAACGACGCGGATGTCTGGCTAGACCTGGCGTCGGTGTACAGAATGATTAAGCGGTATGGTGAAGCGGAACAGGTATTGAAGAGAGCGGCTGAACTCTGCGAAACGGAAAGAAGTGAAGAGATCAAACTTGCTCTGGCTGAAACGCTTGTCCTGAAGGGGGAACCGGAGCGGGCCGGCACGTTGTATCTCGGCCTGCTCAAGGGAGGTGCCCGGAATAGGCCGCCCGTTTTTTATGGGTTGGGCAAAGTTAGCGAGCTCCAGGACCGCTTCCGTTTAGCCGCTTTCCATTACGAGACTGCCGTTCGCGAACATTATAAGAATGAGAAAACCGACTACAAAGAAGCCCGCTTAGCTTTAGCGAGGGTTTTATCGAAGAGGGGCCGCTTCGCTCCGGCAGTGCAGATTTACAACCGGGGGCTTAACGTTGAGCCGCTGAATGAAGAATACAATCTGAAAGCTTATAAGGAATTGGGGGAGATATATTTGAAGGAAGGTTTCCTGAACGCGGCGGAGCTTTCTTATGGGAGATGCCTGCAGGCCGCCCCCGGTGATTTTGATTGTTTGATGGCTTTGGCTCACATCGCGAAGCTGAAGGGGGATTACCCTCGCGCTGTTGCCGGATATGAAGGGTTATTAGGAAGCCATGCGCAGAGTTCCTACCTCCACAGGATGATTGGAAACATCTGTTTCTGGACGAGGGATTGGGCGAGAGCCGGGCGGGAGTACGGGAAGGCCGTTTCCGACCCATCGGTGTCCCCGGAAGACCGGAGTGAAGCGGAAAAGGATGCCGCGAGGCTCAAAAAAGCGGGCGCCTCCAGCATCAGGCCGAGGTTCCAGTACGCGGAATCGAAGGAGGATGATTCGGGCAATACCGCTTACATCACGAAGACCACCGCGTGGGACGCCGGCTTGGCTTACACCCAGTTTGTGAACAGCCGGCTTTCCCTGACAGGCGGTTACAGCCATTCTTCCGAGAAGGAAAGGAACCTCCGGGTTTCTCAGACTAACTTCGACCTTGATGCTGATTACGGGAGTGTCGGATTCGAGGCCCATCCGGTTGATGGCTTGGAGGTTTCAGGGGCCTATCACGGCGCCGGTTACAGGGGGTCGGGGGATACTGCGGGCCAGAGGACGCCTCTCCGGAAAGGCGCGGAGTTTCAGGGCTATGATGCCGCTGTTACGTACAGTCGCGGCGAGAGTTCATTGGGATTGAAGGTTTCGAAAGAACCGCTTCGCGTGAAGATATTCGCGAGCGATCCGGAGCTGGTTTTCTATTCGAGATACAACAACCTTATAGAGGCGTCAACCCGTCTCCACGACAGGGTCGAAGCCAAAGCTTCTTACGGCGGCGATTTCTATTCCCCTTCGGGTATCTGGAAACAGCTTTACCGTGGGAATTTGACGTGGCGTTCCTACGGCCACTTGGTTTCTTTTTCCGGCGGCAAAGAGGATCTTCCGCTGGGCGGCTTCCAGAGGCCGGACGGTCTCAGAGTATTGGGCATCCATGGAGTTGGGCTTCATTACGCGAATAACTGGGTGGATCACGTTACATTGAAGGCCGGCTTCGACAAAAAGTATTATTCGGACAGCAACAGTGCCGATAACGCCACGGCGGAAGCGCTGTTCGCCGTGCCTGCCTGTCCGGGGATCAGCGCGGGGTACCGTTTCCGGTATGAGGACTACAAGTTCACAGCCGGCACCGTCGGCGGGGAACCGCTGTATCGGTCGCCGCAGGCGCTTTCACTGCATTCCTTCCCGGTCTCTTACCAAGGGGATCTTCTCAAGAAGCTGACCTATTCGGCGGGATACGCTTTCTCGGTGTCGTCGGAAGGGAATACGGGGAATTCCGCGTTTGTTCGAGGGGCTTTCGAGTTTAATGAGGGGATGGAGTTGAATGTTGATGTTGGGGCGAACGATGACGCCAGCTTCTCGAAGGAGCGGAAATACCTCCTGTATATCAGAAAGAATTTCTTTTAAACTAAGTAATCCGTACTGTCATTGAAAGAAGCCTCAGCCCTTACCGTCATTGCGAGAAGGCCGAAGGCCGACGGAGCAATCTCATCGTAGGGCAACTTGGGTAAACTTTGCATGAGATTTCCACGCTCGGCTCGCAATGACGAAGAGATAACCCATGGAAAATCGCGCGGCGTCCTGACCCCACCCCGCTAATTAAAGCCGCGTGCATGTAGAGTCTCCGGGTGATCTCACCCCTGTTTTTAGCTAATCGTCCGAAGCCATTGCCAGTAGCCGGGCAGCGGCTGGGTCTTAGAATCGCCGGTCAGCGCGAGATCTTCTTCCGTAAGGCAGAGGATCCGGCCGTGGCCAATTTTTAATTTCGGGAATAACTTTCGGAACCGCTGGATGGGCGCAGCCATATCGGGCCGTGGCGTCTTGGTCATCTTGATCTCGCAGGGAAACAATTCGAGGCCCTTTCCCTCTATCAGCAAATCAATCTCGAGGTCGTTATACGTCCGGGCATAGTACATGCGCGGACGTTGCCCGCGGAACAAGAACGTCTTGACGGTCTCCTGGATGCAGTAGGTTTCGAACAGCGCTCCGGCGAGGGGACCGTTGAACACGTGGGTTTCAGCATCAATGCCGGTCAGGTAACATGCGAGGCCGCAATCCAGGAAATAAACTTTCGGGGATTTTGTGATGCGCTTACCGAAGTTCTTATAGTAAGGAGGCAACAGGTACACCATTCTGCTGGCCTCCAGGATCGAGAGCCATTTCTTAAGGGTGTTTACACTGACGCCCAAATCCCGGCTGAAATTCGTCAGGTTCAGAATCTGTCCAGTTTGAGAGGCCAGCAGCTGCATGAAGCGCTGAAATTCCCGCAGTGCGCCGATGTTGTAGAGAGTGCGGATATCGCGCTCCAGATAGGTCTGGAGGTATGAGCCGTACCAGGTCTTGCGGTCTATGGCCGGCTTCAAAGCCAAATCCGGGTAAGACCCCACCAGGCAGGCGTGAAGGAATGCGTCTCTAGAAGACGGGAGTTTCGTTTTTGGGATGGCCTGTTTTTCTTCGGTGTGGAACGGTAACAGCTCCAGCAGGGCGATTCGGCCGGCCAGGGAGTCGCCCAGGTTCTTGATCATGGAAAACTGCTGGGAGCCGGTGAAGATAAACCGCCCTGTTTTATCGCGCTCCTCATCGATCCGGATTTTGACGTAGGAAAGCAACTGGGGAACATATTGGATCTCATCCAGGATGACCCGCTCCCCGGAGTTGTCGAGGAAGAGTTTTGGGTCGGCGGTCGCTTGCTCCCGCAGAATGGGATCATCAAACGTCCGATAGCGGTGGGTAGCTCCGAAGAGCTCCTTCAGCAGTGTGGATTTCCCGCACTGGCGCGGGCCTGTCACGGCCAGGGCAGGGAACTGCCCCGCCAGTCGTTTCAGCAAAGGTTCTATCTGTCGGCGAATGTACGTCATCAAAAGAGAGTGTACCCGGCTAACCCCTGGAAGGCAAGTAAATTATGAACTATGAGTGCATATAATCCTGATTCGGGCGGATTGGTCCAGGTAGAACCGAGGGACAATTATTAAGTTGAGTCGAACGATGACGCCAGTTTCTCGAAGGAGCGGAAATGTCCTTGTATATCAGAAAAATTTCTTTTAAAGGGCATCGGCCTTCCGTTAGCGATAGGAATATTTTCAAAGATTAAAAATTTTCACTTGACATTTGCAAAAATATCAATATATTTGCATATATGAGAGGATGGTGGTCAAAATGAACAAGGCAAGATTTTCGGAAGCGCCCCTTTGGGTAGGTCGGGCGTGGAAGCGGGAAGGAAGCTGGAACCGTGCG
Organism: uncultured Planctomycetia bacterium; assembly: GCA_964373715.1. Lineage (GTDB taxonomy): Bacteria > Omnitrophota > Gorgyraeia > 1-14-0-20-64-10 > 1-14-0-20-64-10 > CAMTXI01. The sequence goes on from CAYJVR010000019.1 coordinate 5,607, forward strand.
GTCCGCTGCCTCGCCGCTTTTACCTCGGTTGCTTTTTTATCCGGACAGTTCGGTGTTGCTGCCGCGTTCGCGGAACAGGAAGAATTGCCGGCCTGGTTAAGGCAGGAACAGGGCGGATGGATTTCCGCTGGGCAGGCGCAGATTCTTGAGCGATCGAACCAGGCGTTGGTTGCCCACCTTTCCAGCCTCAACCAGATGTTGGAGGATCCCTCTCAGGGTATTCAGCGGGTTGTCACAACGCATCCTTCAGGGGTAGAGGCTCAATATGTCGGCCAGGAGCTGGTTGTCGCGCGTGATTCCGGGGGGAACCTGTTATTCACTCCGGCACTGGAGCAGGAGACGCAAAGGATTTTAGACACGATCATCCTGCTGGCGGATGGGACCCTTCAGACGGTTCAGGATGGCCGTGTTGTGTCGCAGATCTCCCCGGACGGGACCGAGACCGGGTTTGGGGAGGACGGAAGAGCCTCTTATGAAATCTCGCCGGAAGGGATCCTCACGAATTTTGACTACGATTTTGCAGAAAGTGGAGAGTTATTGCAAATTGATCTTGAAACCTACCTGCCGGCGGGTGTTCTTCGCCAGGCGTACGATTCTCAGGGCAGGTTGATGGAGATGGTGCGCCCGGATGGGCGCGTCATGAGCTATACCGGGGGACGGCTGAATTCCGTCGTTTTCGCGAACGGGGCCAGGTACTCTTATACCCACCAGACAGCCGCGGACGGAGCGATTATCGCCGGCGGGAACGGCGCTCCTGTCGCCGGTTTGCCGAAACAGATTGTTTACGGAGCGGATGGAGTTGTTCGGGAGGCGGTTCAGGCCGACGGGATGAGGATTATTTTCTCCGGGGGGCTTCCGGACCGGGTTATTGCTCCGGATGGGACAGTAACGGAGTTAACGGTGGAGATGTCCGGCCTCCTCGTGGAGACTTTTTCTTCGAGCCGGGCAGGGGTTGTTAAAACCTACCGCGCGGGCGGAGAGCTTGTCGAGGTCCGTTTGCCGGACCGGACGGTAATCTCTTTTAAGGCGGGAGCGATCAAGTCTCTCGGGCTTCCAGACGGTACCAGGATAACCGGCGGGGTTTTTGATGCCGCCAGCCGTTTGGTCAGCGGTTTGGTGACTTTGCCGGATGGCCGTTCGGTCCGTTATGAACAAGGGCAGCCTGCGGAGGCACAACTTCCGGATGGAACAGTGATCAAGTACGCGGGCAGCCAGCCGGTTGAGTTGGTGATGCCGAACGGCGTTCGATACCTTATTGCCCGGGAAAACAGCGCGGCGAACGCGGTTGTCTGGAAAGCTCTGGTAAAAGAGGGGACCCGCGATCTTCTCCCGGCGGATGGTTTCACGGAGTTTTTCTATTCAGGGGAGTGGGAGCTGAGGGAAGCTCAGAGAAATGACGGCGCCCGGCTGTTCTACCGGAATGGGCGGCTCAGCTTATTAAGGCAGTCGGACGGAACGGAGATCTCCTACGCGTACGATTCGCTCAGCCGTTTGGCGAGCACACTGGCTGTCAACCAGGACCCCGGTCGGCCTGCTGTCCGGACCGAGTATTCCTATGACAAGATCCGGAAAGTTTTTAAAGGGGACCAGCTCATTTACGAATACGTGTATGAGTTTGATGAGCTTGGCGGGGAGATTGCCGTTGTGCGCGACTTGGCGGCCGGTCTGACCAAGAGATACCGGGACGGCCTGCTTGTTTCCCAAACGGAGCCGGATGGGGCCGTCACCTCGTATGGCTATGCCGATGCGCCTGGCCGGTGGGACGATTCAACGGATGCCAGGTTGGAGAGAGCGATTGGAGCTGAACAAGTTTTGCCGGATGGGACAACGGCGTATTACGGTGGAGAAGGGGCGGTGAGCCCCTGGGAGCTGAAAAAGCTTGTTCTGCCGGATGGTTCGGAACTGACGCAATTTGCCGACGGCGGTACGGCGTTATCGGACAACAACACCGTTTCTTCGTCATCGGGCAAGGTGGGCAATGCCGCCCGTTTTGTAAAGGGCAATGCCGGGACGCTGGAGCTGGCGGATAATCCTGCCTTCAGTTCGGCGGAGGGCGACCTCTCCTTTGGCGTGTGGGTGTATGCCGATTCTTTTACGGACGGCGGGGTTGTTTTCGCGAAGTGGAGCGACCGGCCGGAGTATGAACTGCAGACGGAGAGGATCGGCGGGCAGAACCGGTTTGTCTGGTACGTGAGGAAATCGGACGACAGCGGGAATTACCGTGTGGAGGCGCCGGTGAATTTGTCTGCGGGGAGGTGGTACCACGTTTACGTCTACCACGACGCGGGTAAAGAGATCGGGATCAGCGTAGATGGGCAGGTTCCCACGGTGACTGCCGCGCCCTCCGGCGGACGCGACGGCGGCGATTCTTTCGTGGTCGGAGCAATAAGAAAGGGGCATATCGCCACCGGCTGGGATGGCCGGGTGGATGAGCTGGGGTTATGGCGCAGGCTGCTGACGGCCCAGGAGTGGGCCGATCTTTACGGAGGCAGCGCCGGAAACAGGGATGCCGCCTTCGCGCCGGCCCAGGATTTGGCCGCTTACTACAAACTGGATGAGACGGAAGGGTCCCGCTTGAATTTCACGGGCCGGTCCGCTCAGGCCGCTGAAGCGGTTTTGCCGGCCGACCGTGTTTTATTGCGCCGGATGTTGGATCAAGGCGCCCTTAAGCTGATCGAGAAGGAGGCGGCGGACGCGGCGTTGGATTCCGCTGTCGGAGCCGAGCAGGTTTTACCGGACGGAACAACGGCCCACTACGGAGGGGAAGGAGCGGCCAGCCTCTGGGAACTGAAGAAACTTGTTCTGCCGGATGGAGCGCAGATCACCGATTTTTCATCGGCGGGCAACCGGTTCGCGGATCCGGAGTCTGTTTCTGCTTCCGGCGGCAGGGTGGGCAATGCCGCCCGGTTTATCGGGACTGAGGCCAAGACCTTTTCTCTCGCGGATAATCCGGATTTTAACTCCGGCAGCGGGGATATCTCCTTTGGCGTGTGGGTGTATGCCGATTCTTTTACGGACGGCGGGGTTGTTTTCGCGAAGTGGAGCGACCGGCCGGAGTATGAACTGCAGACGGAGAGGATCGGCGGGCAGAACCGGTTTGTCTGGTACGTGAGGAAATCGGACGACAGCGGGAA
>CAYJVR010000019.1:8840-11979 GCA_964373715.1 uncultured Planctomycetia bacterium
TCGGCGGGCAGAACCGGTTTGTCTGGTACGTGAGGAAATCGGACGACAGCGGGAATTACCGTGTGGAGGCGCCGGTGAATTTGGCGGCCGGCCGGTGGTACCACGTTTACGTGTACCACGACGCGGGCAGGGAGATCGGGATCAGCGTGGATGGGCAGGCTCCCGCGGTGACTGCCGCGCCCTCCGGCGGGCGTGACGGCGGCGATTCTTTCGTGGTTGGAGCGATGAGAAAAGGGCACGGCGCGACGGCCTGGAACGGCCGGATCGACGAACTTGGTTTATGGAGAAAAATTCTGATGGCCCAGGAGCAGGCGGCTCTCTACAACAGCGGCGCAGGCATCGCCTATTCGGCGACTACAGGATTGTTTCAGGAGCTCGCCGCTTATTACAGCTTCGATGAAACAACCGGGAGCCGCTCGGACGCGGCCGGCCGGTCTGCTTTGGCTGTTTCGGCCGCTCTTCCAACCGGCCGGGCCGGCTTGAAACGGCTGGTGGAAGAAGGGCGTTTACGGCTGATTCAGCCCGCCTCTTCGGAAAGCACGGAGCTTATCGCTGATGGGCCCCGGCTTCAAAATGCCAGCATCTCTTACCAGGGCAAGGAAAAGGAGACCTTCAGCTACCGGTATCAGGGCGAGCGGACCTACGTGACCGATCAATCGGGCGTGACCCGCGTGTATGACGCCCAACAGAGCCTGATTGCTATTGAGCAGCCGGACGGGACCTCTTACTCGGTAAGCGTCGCGAAAGATCTTTCAGCCGAACAGGCGGCCCGGTTGAAGACGTTGGCCGCCAATGATCCCCAGGCGATCCAGATCCTGCAGAATCCCGAGGGGGAAATTACCGTCGCCCACTGGTTGACCCGTCTGGCTCTGCCGGACGGCGCGTTAATCACCAAAGATTTTCCGGCTGAAACCGTGGTCGAAGAGGAATTTGATTCCGCCGGCCGGCTGACCAGCCGCACCTCCGGTAACGGGCATGTCACCCTCTATGAAGAGGGCCGGCCGGTTCGCACGCTGGACCCTCAGGGCTATCTTGTCGCCAGCTTCGAGTACGACCCGTCGGGAATGCTTGTGAAAACCACACTGCATGCTGCCCGGCAGCAGCTGGCGGACCAGATAACTCAGCTCCAGGCCGATCTGGCCGGACGGAAAGCCTCCTCATTGGAAGAGCTTGCCAGGCAGAAAGGGGTGGTTTTTGAACAGCTTGCTTACCAGCACAACCAGTCCAAAACACAGCTTCAGGACCAGCTGACGGCGCTTCAGCACAAACTCAACGATCTGGAGGCGATGAAAGCCAAGGGTTCCAGCGCCAAGCGGGCCAAGAGCGAGGCGATGGATCAGGTCCGGGCGGCCGTGAACCAGATCCTGGCTGCATTCGGCCCGCTGGAACAGCAATACGCCCAGTCTTTGGGTTCGCTTCAGTCTCAGGTGGAATCGGTCCGCCAGCAGATCGAAACCGAATCGGCCAAAGCCCTCTCCGACATCCGGACCAAACAGGTGGAGTTCAACAAGAACATACTCCGCCAGGAGATCCACGCGATCGTTGTGGCCGCTTACCGGCAGACGATCGGCCGTGATCCCTCCGAGGCGGAGCTTCAGCAGGAAGCGGAACGGCTTTACACCCGCTATGGGGCCGACCCGTCGGCGGTGATTGATCTTGCCGATTTAAGGCAGAGGATCCTTGCTCTGCCAGATTATGCTTCCCGCGTGCAGGAGGTTTCGGCGATCAAGCGGCAGGTGTCGGATTGGCTGGCGCAGTATGTCCAGGCCTCCACAGATCAAAAGATGGGCTTGTTGGGCCAGATGGGTGTTCCTCTTGAAGAGGCGGTCCCGTTAACCGGCTATGATGCCGAACGCATCTTGGAATGGCTCAACAGCCGGTCTCTGCATTTCGGGCACTCCGCGTTTCTCGCGCTGAGGGAATACATCCAGGCGCAGACCGCGCCGGGCACTGCGCCCGACGTGGTCTCTTCGGCTGTGAAAGCCATCCTGCAGGACATCCTGACCGGAGTCATCACCCCGAAATCGGACGGGGAACTGGAACTTTCTCTGGCGACGCTGGTCCGTATCGCGAAAATCTACAAAGTGGAATCGGCCGCGGCCCGGGTTTCTTTCGAGGATTTGCGTTCCCTCATCATTGCGAGCGGTGCGAAGCAATCTCCGGCCATCGCCCATGTCAACGGGAACCATTACATCCTGGTCAGTTCCATCGCGGCTGACGGCATGGTCACCTACCGGGAGCCGAACTCCGGCCCGACCGGCCAGGTCCTTACAATGCCCCAGGCGGAATTCCAGAAGATATGGAAGGGAGTTATCCTCTCTCCGCGCGCTCCGCCGCATGCCTGGCAGGTTCTTTCCCTTCAGGAAGCCCAGCGCATCACCGGCTCCTTCTTTCCCCTCCTCTTTATTTTCCTCGGCAGTCTCATTTCCGGCATTACCACCGCGGTTGCGACGACCCTCTCCTTCATCGGCGGTATTCTGGCCACCCTGACCACCCAAATCGGATCGGCCTTTTGGGCTTTGGGTAACGCGTTTGGCCCCCTCGGCTTCATCTTTAACGGCCTCGGTAATTTTGTTTCCGGCTTGGGGACGGTCTTCTCGGGGCTTACCCATGTTTTTGCCGGCAACTTTGCCCTTGGGTTAGGGGCCATAGGCAAAGGGTTCGGCGCGGCGGCCGGCCTCTCCGGGTTTTCGTTGGGTGGTCTGTTCGGCAACCTGCTTGATTTTGCGATTACGACGGGAGTCAACGTTGGCGTCTCCAAAGGGTTTGAAGCGCTTGGCGTGAATCCCACGATCTCCGGCCTGGTTGGGGCGTTCGCCAGCGGCGGCGTTGCCGGCGCATTGAGTCCGGCCGCTCATTCGGGCAATTTGCTGACCAGCGCGGCGACAGGAGGTATTACCTCAACCGCCATTGCCGGCACCCAGCTGGCTTTGGTGAAGGCAGGGCTGGATCCCAGCCTCGCCAATATTGGCGGCATCGGCGTCGGCGCTATCACGAACAGCCTGGCGACTTCCGGTTTTGACGGGTTAGGCCGGGTTATTTCCGCGCAGGTTGCCCCGACGCTGGCAGGGGAGTTGGCTTTTTACGGCGTTACCCAGCTTGGCGAAACGATCGGCCTCGACCCAAGGATTTCCCAACT
>CAYJVR010000020.1:0-11077 GCA_964373715.1 uncultured Planctomycetia bacterium
GTCCAGACTTTACCGGCCTGAACAACGGAGATTTTCCCCTCCGGGTCCTTCAGCTCCACCGTCGTATCCGCGGCCTTCTGGGGCTCCACCTCTCCGGCCCAATACAGGAACGCCTTGACGATCGAGACCCCTTCCGGCAGATCGCTCAAATCAACCACGCTGTGCTGGAAAAGCCGGCCCTGCGAGACAATGCTCTTCCCGTAAACCGCGTAACTCAATCCCTCGGCGGTCAACTCAAACGAGGGTTCCAAGGAGGGCTTCATGAGCCGGTCCCCGGCAAAACAAACGGAAACTCCCGCGATCGCGACAAAGAAAACGAAAACAAAGGCCCCTGTTTTTACTCTCATGGCATCCGCCCCACTTGTTCAAAGATATCCCTGACAAACCTTCTGACCAACTCCAGCCGGTCTTTCTGCGAGCCGACCGGCCCGATGGAGGCAACCCGCACCATCACGCATCCTTTCATGAAATCCCTCTTCGGATCGGCCCACAAATAGAAGTAAAGCTCAACGGCCTCACGGTCCCCTTTTCTCAGCGCCATCCTGCCGCAGGGGATCGAGTGATTGCCCGCCCGGACGCTGTCGGCCGCCTGCTCCTGGATCTGCCAGCCGGCGTTGTAGTAGCAGATCGCCGGCACGTGGACCGCCCTTTCTATCCTTCCCCGGATCAGCTGGAACCAGACCGATTCGCCGTTCTTGTTCCAGTAATTCCGCTCGAACATGAAATCCGGCTTCACGACCGGCCGGTTCACGACCGGCAGGTCCACTCCCTCCCACTCGCCGAAAGCCAGCGGGAATTTCTCCAGTTCTTTCGGCTCGTTGAAGTTGAACCCGGCGGGGATTTCCGCCTGGCGGCCCGTTTTGTAGTAAAAGGTGCTGTCGGCGATGAACCGGTACCCTGCCCCCTGAGCGGACAAGGCCCCCGCCCCCAGAACCAGCGCCAAAACGGACGCCGTTAAAACGCCTGCAAGCCGCATTTGAACAACCTCTTTCCAAGGAACAGGGCCGAAAGCGCGATGCCGAAGAACAACAGCCCCGACAGGTAATGGAAATAGAACATCGCCGCTTTCAAGCCGAACGCGTTCGCGATCAGGATAAGGACCGTTATCCGGAACAGGTTCGCCAGCAGGCTGACCGGCACGATCAACAGCAGAAGCGCTATTTTTTGACGCGGGAACGCCTTTAGAAGCCCGACGAACAGCGACCCGACGAATAAGAGCGCGATCAGCGAGCGGAGGCCCGAGCAGGGGGCGTCAATCACGATGTGGGACTCGCCGAAGAAAATATCAACGCCGATGTTGTAGGCGGCCACTCCGAGCGCCGAGACGACGCGGGCCGTCCAAGCGGCCGTATGGTGCTGGAGGAACGAAGCGGCCTCATCCAACCGGGGCACCGGAATAGCAAAAAACAACAGGGCCACCGGCAGGAAAACCTGCCGGTAGGCGGCCTTCCCATAGAGCAGTAAAACGGCTCCCAAAAGAAAAACCGGCAGAGACAGCCCCAGCAGGAACTTCATCTCGAGAAAACACCCGGCGAGGTAAAGAAGAAAACCCGCCCCGATCAGCGACAAGCTCTTTGAAGAGACACAGGAAACCGGATTCCGCATCCCCTGCCTTCTCCTCCACAGAAGGACCAGGCTCACCGCGGCGACAAGGAACCCGTGCGAGTAGTACGGGTCAATCCGCCAGGAGAAGACCAGCCAGCGGGCGACATCCCAGTAAAAGAAGAGGAGGATGCCGGCCGACGCGATACTGCCGTACTTGATGAACGGCATGAAACCCTTCTCCTTCTTCGCTTCCTCGACCGAATCGTAAATCCGCGTGAAGATGTCGAGACGGGTTAAAAGGAAGGTCTCCCGCATTTTCAGGCTGGGGACGACGACCCGGATGTCCGCGAACCGCATCCGCCCCATCTTCAGCAGACGATGCAGAACCCGAAGAGCCTCCGGGCTGAACTCCATATCGCTGACGAAATGGAGGATGATCTTCGTCCGGCCCCCTTTCAGGAGCCGGGCGACCCTTCCCATGAAGTGGACGAACCGCCGCTGGTCGTTCGGCGTGAACTCGACGACCAGATACTCCTCGGCCTCCCCCGTCATGACACCCCCTCCTTGACCGACTCCAGCGCCGTCCACCTGTCGGGCGAGCGCCACCCCATTCCCCGGACGTGTACTTCCTTCAGGTAATCGAGTATCCCCTGCATCCTCCAAAACACCGTCAATTGGTGGAAACCGAAGTTCTCGAGCAGCAGCCGGGCAGCCAGCTTCCTGTAGGATTTATCGCCGTAGAACCCGAAATTCTTCCAATCGATCAGCACTGCCAGGAAAGAGACCCCGGTCCCATAGAGGAAAACAAGCCCAAGCAGAATCAGCACGTACTTCGCGCTCAACATGCCGAAGAGAGCGAACAGCGGCATCACGATGTAGCCGAAGAATTCGAGAACCGGCGCCGGAAGCTCGAGGAACGCATAAAACGGCATCGCGAACATCCCCAGAAACCCATACGCGGGGTTAAAGAGCAGGCGGGTGTTGAGCCGCACCGTCGTAATGAGCCCCTGCTGCCACCGGTTCCGCTGGCGGGCCAGGCTCTTGAAATCAGCGGGCGCCTGGGTGAAACACCGGGCTGCCGGCGCGTAAAGGATCCGGTAGTCGCACTTGGCCTCCAGCAGGGCCCGCTGGATCCGCATATTCAACTCGACATCTTCGCCGATCGCGTAGCGGTGGTACCCGCCCAGCCGGACCACCAAATCCTTCCGGTAGAGCGAGAAGGCCCCCGAGACGATCACATGCGCGTTAAAAGCGTTCCACCCGATCCGCCCGATGCTGTAGGCCCGGATATATTCCAGCACCTGCATGCCGGCCAAAAACGAATCCGGCGCCTCCTTCCGGACCACCGCCCCGTCCTTCACCTCGCAGCCGTTCCGAAGCCGGACCATTCCGGTGACACCGACCACATCTTCCGCCCCCGTGAGAACAGGCAGGGCCAGCTGAAACAGCGCATCCTCTTCGAGGATCGTGTCGGCGTCCACCGTGCAAAACAGAGGGAACCGGCTCAAGTTGATCCCCGCGTTCAAAGAATCGGCCTTGCCGCTGTTCTCCTTGTCTATCACGAACAGGTTCGGGTGGGCGGCGGAGCGGTAGACCTGCCTTACCGGGCAAGCCGGAAGCCCTTGGGGGGCCTCGACCGAGTGTTCCCGGAGATCGTACCGCCGTTTGAGAACCTCGAGCGTGCCGTCCTTCGAGCCGTCGTTGATGACGATGACTTCGTATTCCGGGTATTTCAACCGAAGAAGCGAAACAAGGGTCCTCTCGATGGCCGCCTCCTCGTTATAGGCGGCCACCAGGATTGAAACCGGCACAATTTTATTGCGGCGGATAAAGCTCTCGTACTCGACGCTTCGGCCCTCCTCCAAAGAGCGCCGCGCGTTGGAGGCCGCGATCAGCGTCAGCGCAAGATAAACGGCGTTCACCAGCAACGCGTAAGCGATAAAGAAAAGGGCCAACCCGGAATTCATTTTCACCAGGAACGGCCTCAACTTATACATACCGCGCTGGATGCCCGTGACAATCCGGTTCAACCGGACTTCGAGAAGATAGGAACCGGCAAACAACGGCGACCGGACAAAGGCCAGGCCGTAATGCCCCAGAGAACGGCCCCATCTCCTCGATAAGAAGCACTCGTCCCCTCTTTTCAGATGGAACAACGCGTCCTTCGGCCTCATCTCAACGACCAGCGCCGGACCGACACGGGCCTTTAAAACTCCCGGCTCAACAACAGCGCCGCCATCGGACAAACTGTCATAGAGGACAACCCTGGCCTTCGAGGAAAGCCCCGGGACTTTATAAATGACGATGAGCGCCCATCTGCCGGAGACCTTTCCTGCCGCGCCCCCCTTGCCCCGGATCGGATCGAGATCCAGCCCCCGGATCCGGTAAACCCCGTTTGACCGCACATAGCCCGTTACATCGGCTCTGCACGAATACGCCAGGCCGCGCTCGAACCCAGACCGGACATCGTCGGCGAACACCTGGCGGGCCTTGCCGTTCGGCGGAATCAGATCGACACCGGTGTCGGCTGAGCTGACGGCGATCACTTCGCCATTCCAGTAAAGGTAGGCCCGGACCACTTCAGCGCGCGGAGGGATGGCGACCAGCGATATCGCCGATTGGGGGACGGTTTTTCTATCGGTCGTGACGCTGTTCTCCGCGGCGATGAAGCTTATCCCCTTATCCTCGATGGAACAGACGGCCTGCAGTTTTTTGGAAGCGGAGCCTTCCTCCGCCGCGTAAAGAGTCCCCGCCCCCAGGAGGATAATCACCGGCGCAAACAATGGAAGGAGAAACCACTTATTCATTCAAAAACCTTCTTTCCTTATAACCCAACCCACGAAGTCCCGGATGATTCACCGAAGCAACCCTAAGAAACCTGTTGGCCGGCAAGTAAAGCAAAGGGATTTTGTCTCCGACATGGACAACACCATTCCAACGGTTATCCCAGTTTTCGCGAATCTGTTTTTTCCCATGAAACGGCTCTTCATACTCGATGGTGATAGCTAAATGCTCTCGGACTGTTGTCCCCAAATACTCACTCTCCATAAAAACAGGCCTGGATTCGCAGGAGGTAATGATCCCATCGATGTTTTCCCCATGATTTGCAAGCATTTCGCATTCATACCGATGGTTGTAGCCCCCTAGAACTAGTATTCCAACCACGGCAAGCACCAACGCGGTCAAAATCCAAACGCAAGCCTTAGATTTCCGGTTCGGCGATTTGTTCGAATTTACATTCTTTTTTAGTTGTCTCAGATCGGAAGGGGCCATCGCTTTAGCTCTGCCTGAAGGCAATTATTATTTATTGAGATATCTTTCCCCTGGGAGCACATGGAGAACGTTTTTTAAGATGTTCTCCAGCGATTTTCCAACGATGGCGGCGCTCTTACGGCTATAACCCCCAGCCAAAACCATCAGAATGGGGGCTTTGTTTTCCAGCGCGGCCCGAAAAACCATCTCATCCCGTTTGACAATCCCTGCCGCCGAGATTCTCATTCCGCCGATAGGGTCACCCTCAAAAACGTCCGTCCCCGCGACGTAGATCAGGAGATCCGGCTTGACGCGCCGGATAGTTACACTCAATTCCCTCTCGATCAATGCGAGATATTCCGCGTCCCGGATACCCGGCTCGACCGGAAAATTGGAATCGATATATCTCTTCGCCTCTTCATCCGCCGGATAGTTCAACCGGTTATAGACATCAAACATGTGAACTAAGGGGTCGTCCTTGAAAATAGACGCGTACCCATTTCCCTGATGGGCGTCGAGATCCACAACCAAGAAAGACAGGGCGGGATTTTCTTTCCGGAGATGATAAACGGCCATCGGGATATCCGCGAAGAAACAAAACCCTCCGCCTGACACCGCCTTCGCGTGATGGTACCCTCCGGATAAATTGATGCTCCAGCCGTGCTTTAAAGCCAACTCCGCGCCCAAAATCGTCCCGCCGGAGGCGTATTTCATGGGAAGCAGTAGCCTATTTTGTAAAAATCCGTTGGGCAGAAGCGCAAGAGGTCCTAATTCCGCGATACCGGCGACAACACGGGAATCTTTCAAAGAGGAAAGATACTCCTTGGAATGCACCGACAACAGCTCCTTCTCGGAAACAGGCTTAGGGGCGTAAAAAGCTTCCCTCGGAATTCCCAGCTTTTCCACCAAATACCGATGAACCTTTCCGTACTTGCTGGTATCAAAGGGATGGAGTTTCTCAAGCCCTAGAAAGGAAATGTCATATTGAGGAGAAAACACTATCGGAATTTTAGGTTCCTCTATGCCTTGGCTTTCACTGATGCCGAAAGAGGCTGAAAGAAGGAGCAGAAAGACACCAATGCCTATCCTCATGGAACCCGGTTAAACCCGCCCACCATATGAAAAATAAACATCTCGGCTCGCACCTTTGGAAACGTGACCTTACCCCAAAAAACTGGACAGTTCGTTTTTGAGAGAAGTGACCCGAAATGAAACGTCCCTTATCACCATCAATGTTGCTGAACTGACCCGTCTCCAGCAATCAAAGCTTTTGCCTCATCTTCCGACAACGTTGTCACAAGCTCACATTGCCCATTAGTCCGAATACTCTGAACCACTCTTCCCGTATCCAAGCGAATGAACATTAATTTTCCGGTCCATTTTGGATTCGGCCTTTGGCAAAACCAACCCCAATCTTCGTTAATCCGACCTGATTCGGTAATAATCCCATTGACACGGCGGAGTGTGGTCTGCTTTCCATCTATAATCCGCACTAAATCAACATAAGTACCGTAAGAGTAAAAGAGAAGAAAGCCGCCTTCTGGCAATCGAATAAAAGTGGTGACTTTTTCTGTGCTGGTTTTCAACAAGTCGAGTTCTTGCCAAAATGATTCTTTTTTCAGGAAGAGAGGCTTGGTTTGGTCAACCCCTAAATTCCTAAAGATTTCATGTGTTTGCTTGCTCAACAAAACACAGTCGTAGAAATCGTAATTTTCCCCTTCCAGATTCTTTCTTACATATCTCACACCAGAATGTCCCTTACTAGACGACCACGGCACGGATTCCCTTTTCTCGAGGATATCAAACACTTCTGTAGTGGATACCCTCTTAAGCAAACGACTACCGCCGGTTGCAGGAAAAAATTCGATAATAAAGAATTGATCTGTAGGTAGATTAAAGAGAAGCTCATGAAATAGAAGCTTTAGGCCCGAGTTTTTAATTCCGCGAGGAGCCATGCCGCATAAAGTCAATGCGCCGATTACCACTGCTAACGACAAGTAGCCCATTTTTCTCCTCATATCGACCTCTTATATCGTAAAATTTCCCTCTTATTCATCAATAAAATGTAGAAGAGCCCAATCAAGATGAGAATCGGTACAGCTGGCTCGGGAACACCTGCCGGCGACCAATCATCCGGCATCCCATGCCGCCTCAGATAATCATCAATATCACGCTTAACCTGTTCTGGATGATAAATCATATGGGTTGGCAAATCTGCGCCCCCTTGTCTCAAGGCTTCCATCACTATATCGGAACAGTTATTAAACGCGCTAAAATCACCATGATCTCCATCTCCCCACCATTCCCTTATCGCGACCTCATCTAAACCCTGGATTTCAATATCGAGAGGGTCGGTATATATTGGGTTTCTGAATCTATCGTATCCATGTATTGAGTCGGCTGTATAATCCGGTGTTCTCGCTTTTGTACTGTCAGTTAGACTCTCTAGTGTCCTGTTTGGCCAGTAAGAGATATATGTTCCATCATCTAATGTTATTGAAACATGGCCATACCAACCATTTTTCTTACTCTTCTTGCCTCCATCTCCTGGTGGATCCCAATAATGAACTGTCAACAACCCCCAGGGATCAATCCAATTCACAGGGTTGTTGTTGACGTAGGCGTAGAGGTTCGGGCCGCCGAGGAGACCGATCGGGTCGGCGGTAGTGAATCGGCCCGCCTGCGGGGCGTAATAGCGGCTGCGGTAGTAATAGAGGCCGGTTTCAGAGTCGAGTTGCCTTCCCGTGAAGGCAGGGATGAGATTGCCGCGTCGCTCCGCTCCTCGCAATGACGGCTGACCGTCAGAAGATACGGCAATCTCACCGAAGGGACCGTAGGTGAAGGATTCTTTGACAGCGCCCTTTTGATCTAGAATCCCGGTTATAGATCCCAGCCGGTCGCTCAGAAAGTCAGATTGTCAAAGAACGTAAAGCTTATTTCTTTTTAACGTGTCCCCACGGAACACGGTACGATTACCGATTACACGCAAGCGAAGCCCTCCGATGCGCCTCTTTGTTCGATTGCTATTGTTTCAGCTTTTCCCGCCACTCCGAAACGGTGTGGTTGTTTTCCTGTCGTTTCCATGTGCTAGCGATTCCGATGTCGTAACCATACATCACCCTGACAATAAGCCTGTCGACCTCGCTAATGCGAGGATATGCTGACAAAACACGCGCCGCAATATTCTGAACAGCCATCTCATACGAAGATGGCTCTGTCTTAGATAAGGCTTTTACCGCAAGATAGCGATAATTCCCCCACGTTCCGTAAGTTTTACCAACCATTAATTCAAGAAGATACTGATCATTGGACTCTTGTAATTTCCGATAAGTAACCGAGATATCCTGCAGAACAGGTTTTTTACGCAATTGAGAACCAACGATATTGGGAATGACTAAAACTGAGATCATCCACGCGGCGATCACAGCATAATGAAATTTGTCGACCGGCACAACTGTTAGAGGACTATTTACATCCCCGGGAACCACATAGGTACCCACAATAACATCATGCAGGGATTGCCTGGTCCGCCGATTGAAAAGATAAAGATAAACGATCGCTCCGCCCAAGCCAAAGATTGCAAATTGGACAAGACCTCCAATCGGAGAGAGAACGATAGACGGCGGCAAAAAAGCGCCATTAAGAAATACGGGCATCAACAAAATAGCGGCGCGAAGAAACGATTTGGCGAGTGAGCTACTTTTACCTGTTGCGTCTGCAACCCGAATTTTCAGAATTTTCTTGCCTAGAGTTTGCCCGTCCCCAAAAGAACTATTCAGAAGGCCGAAATAAAAAAGGGCAATAAAAAAACCGACAATACGACCCCACGGTCCCATCGCTGCAAATTGGCGGCCAAAAAACAACCCAAGAACCAAACCAAGAATGCCCAAAACAAAACAATCTAAGAAAAACGCCGGAATCCGCTTAAAAAAGCTATAGGTCGGCTTATGGACTATTGATGCCTCATTTTTGCTATCAAACAACAGCATTGCCATCAAACGCTTCTGCTCTCATTTATTCCGGACTATTTCAAATTGCTCCCCAATAGCCCTGACAACTTTCGTCAATATCAAACGCTGCACCACAATAACAGGTGGCCAAATAGCGAACAAACCCACGATTAAAAAAGGGGCATCCGCCTGAAAGCTTGAAGTGGCTCCACTCAAAACCCTGTCAATAAGAATGCTTAGACCCGTAGCAACTACAAACACCGGCACAATAAGGAAAGTCTTAGCAATTAACTCTATCTCTCCGGATCCGGTTCGTCTTACATATCCAAAAACAACATTAGCCCGAACGAAAGGAGTGCTGGGGTATTTAAACAAAATAAGCTCGTCGACTTCCTTGCAACTCATGTTTTTATGTCTGAGAACACCTAATATTTCGTCGTGCATATTTTTATTCAACGTTTTTGATTTGAGCCGGATTCTTTGGATTGTCGGGGTGGCTTTGTAATACTTTGGAATTAACGAGACGCACCCTAACCACTCAAAAAGACTCCACAACCCGAAGAAGACCAACAAATAAATCCAAGGCAGCTCTAAACCAATCATATTTTTCCCAAAGCAATCATAATTTAATTCTGGTTTTTCCTATTGTCCTTCGCCGATATAAAGCAACCACAATCACGCCAAATCCAGACAATATGGTAGTGGCTGGTTCCGGTGCAGGGGCACCTGAAAAAGGCGTCCCCTCAGCAGAAACCTGTTTAAGATATTCAGAAAGCTGCTCAACCGCATCTGCAACTTCTCGAGCGGTAATCTCTTTAGCAATAAGCTCCTTTTCTGTTTTTGATCCTCCAATTGGCAATCCTTGCCCTACAGTTCCCTCGATTCCTACTAGTCTGCCGCTACTGTCAAATACCAGGCTAATAAAGAACACATCAATAGAGGTATTACCTGAATCGGCCCCATTTCCCCAATAATAGCCAAAAAAGAACTCGAGGGAAGCCTCTAGTCCTTTCCCTTCTGACTGATTAATAAATATTCCGGCATCAGCTTTGTCCAAACCCGAGCCAGGATAAAAAACCAAACCTCCTGATTGTTCGGCCCCGCGACCAATTACTACACCGCCCCTACCACCTACTACAATCTTCTTTTTTAATCCCCAGGGATCAATCCAATTCACGGGGTTGTTGTTGACGTAGGCATACAAGTTCGGGCCGCCGAGGAGGCCGATGGGGTCGGCCGTGGTGAACCGGCCCGCCTGCGGGGCGTAGTAGCGACTGCGGTAGTAATAGAGGCCGGTTTCAGGATCAAGCTGCCTTCCCGTGAACTGGGGGGCGGGAGACACGGGGCGAGGGGCAGGAGAAGGAACCTCTCCAAATGGCCCGTAGGTGAAAGACTCTTTGACAGCGCCCTTCTGATCTAGAATCCCGGTGACGGAACCCAGCCGGTCACTTAAGAAATACGAAGATTCATTCTTCGTGTAGTCGGTTGAACCCAGCAGGTCGTCAATGCCGGGCCCGTGGAGCGTCCGCTTGGCCGGTTTCTGCTCGGGGCCAAGCTCGAGGATCTCATCCTCGGCATCGTAAACGTACTGGGTCAGCCCCTTCGGTGACTGCTTCGACACCCGCCGCCCGACCGGGTCGTAGCGATAGGCCACCTCGGCGCCGTCCGGAAGTTTGGCCTTTTCCAGAAGATTGGCGGCGTTGTAGGCATAGCGGGTTGTCTTGCCCCCCTCCTTCTTCATTATGAGATTGCCCAACACATCATAGTCGTAGGCGGTGTTCCCCTGTTTCAGCAGTTGGTTCAGCTCGTTGTAGGCGTATTCTTCCTTTGCACCGTTGACCTCACCACCTGATTTCGGCTCTTCGAGCCGGTTCAATTCTCGATTGAACCCGCCGTCGGCGGGAAAAGCAGGTGGTGGGGTGACCGTCCGGGTCAGCCGGTTGCCCGCTTTGTCGTAGGTGTAGGTGATAGAAGCTGGGGCGAGGGGCACGGGGCGGGAGACAGGGGACGATTGAGGGGTGTCAGTGACTTCAATCAGGCGGGAGAGTTTGTCGTAAGCGTAAGTCGTCTCCCCTTGGGCATCCCGCTTAGAGACGCAGTTGCCCAGGTCGTCGTAGACATAGTCGGTCTGCGAGAGGATCTGCTTTGTCTGGAGGTTCTCGTTCTTGATCTGCAATAGATTGCCCGCCAGATCATACCGGTAGCTGATCTTGACGCTGTTTGGAAAAAGAACGGCGGTCCGGCGGCTGGATGCGTCGTATTCAAAGAGGATCGATTCGCCAGCAGGGGTCACCATCTCAATGAGGTTGCCGGTTTTGTCGTAGCTGTAG
>CAYJVR010000021.1:0-8494 GCA_964373715.1 uncultured Planctomycetia bacterium
CCCGTTCTGAGAGATCCACAATCTCTCGTGCTAGCCATTACACCATAGCCACCATACGACTGCACCGCTAAGAATCTGCTTCGAAACTTCGCCTGCTCAAAACTCACAACTCAAGACTCACAACTGAAGACCAGTCTTTACCGGCCGAGAGATTCTATGCCTTTGCGCACCGACTCGCTGACAGTGCCCTGCTCCGAATCGCCGAGCGCCTTCTGAATGGTGCGGGTCATTGCCTGGCGCATCGCCTCACGGACAGCACCGGAGACCAGGCCGGACCAGTCCATCTGTTCACCGATTTTACCAGTAACGGTAAAAACCATGTGGACCGCCCCGTCCTTGTCCTTCAGCAGTTCCACCAGCCGGTTGCCGGAAGGCCCCAGCACGGTGGGCTGTTCCATGGCGAAGACGATATCCCTGCCCGTAAAATCGGTCTCGGACGTCAGCATCCCGTCGCGGATCACGACCTTGCTCACAAAAGAACACCTCCCTCGGCTCGGGGCCGTGCCCAGCAGGGGCCGGATATACGGCAACAGGTATTCCAAAGCGCCGTGCTCCGCCGTTACTTTCGCGTCGGCCATTCTATCGGCAAAAGAAAGGGACCCATTCGCGCTCAGCTTTCCAACCGGTTTCTCCTCCGGACTGTCCACCGTAGCAAGCAAGCTGTAAAGGTAGACGCCGGGGGTGCCGCTCTGTTTGAGGCTCAACGCCGCTTCCTTTAAAATCCACGGAAACTCGGGAGAAACCGTCCGGTCCATAAAGATAAATTTGCCGTTCCTGACGCGCAGCCTGACCAGCGGGATCGCCGGAGGCCGCCGCCCGGCGGAAACCGCCTGAATCCAGGCGGGCAGTTTCAGCTTTCCGTCGGCCTCCCTTTCGACCGAGAAAAGAGGGCGGATAAGCTCCAGATCGAACCCGACCTGCCCCTTTAACAACGACAGGAAGGAGAATCTCAGCGCCGCCTGGGAGACCGAAAACCGGGCTGACCCCTCCTGCGCATGTTCGAGAGAAATCCCCCGGAGAACGAGGCCGGGAGAGAGCGTTCCCTGCACCGAACGGATCTTGACCGGTTTGCCGATCATGCCGGTCAGAGACGCCTCTATTTTCTCTTTAAAAACGGACATGCCCGCGACATACCCGCCCACAAGAATCCCGACGGCTATGATGCCTAAAAGCACCCTGGTCCGCTTCATAACATTCTCCTTCTTCCGACACTACAACCGCAGAAGCGCGCCTGGGCCGAATCTCCGCCACAAATCTTTGGCGGATCCGCCGCGTTCTGTGGCGGAGAACGGCTAGGCACGCGCCTGGCAGGAATCGAACCTGCGACCCACTGCTTAGAAGGCAGTTGCTCTATCCAACTGAGCTACAGGCGCAATAAGTTCGACAAACCGGCATATTCAGCAAACTAGCTCAAGCACACACAAATAAGCATAAAAACAAGATCAGCTTTTTGTCGAACTTATTCTAGGGGAAGAACCATATCCTGGTTCTTCCCTTATAGTTCCCATCTCCAGCAAGGGAAGCTAGAAGCCTTCCCATAAATTCGTTGCGCCACGTCATTGCGAGGAGGCCCAGTTTGCCGGTTCGCGTGTTTGCCGGTTCGCCGGTTCGCCAGTTGGCCAGTTGGCCAGTTAACCCGCAAACTCGAAAACCCGCTAACCCGTAAGCGGACTTTGCATGAGATTGCTTCCCGCCACGCTGCGCTCGCGGTCGCAATGACGAAACAGCATTTATAAGACCGATGCTCTGTCGGGGCGACAGGATTCGAACCTGCGGCCTCTTGCTCCCAAAGCAAGCGCTCTAGCCAAGCTGAGCTACGCCCCGAAAAAATCACCCGCGAACACAATATTCTAACACCGAGAAACCCGTTTGAGAGAGAAATGCCTTTATAATAAGGTGTTTGGGACAATTCTACCAATGCGAAAAAAATGGCCTTTTTTTATTCTGCTTTTTGCCTTGTTGATAGCCGCCGCGGCCGTCACCGTGGAATATGTCAACAGAATGGTCCTGCCGGTGAAAGCCAAAACCTGGGTGGAAAAGAACCTCTCCGAGTCGCTCGGCAGAACGACAACGATCCGGGCCATCCGGATCCACCTCTGGCGCGGGATCGTGATTGAGGGGATAACGGTCGGGGAGGATTCCCGCTACGGAACGGCCCCTTTCCTGGAGATCGAGCAGGTCTCCGGGAAAATCCTTTACCTTCCGCTGCTGAAAAGCAGGAAGATCATCCTTCCTTCCGTCCGGGTCATCCGGCCGAAAATCCGGCTTATCCAGGACCCTCACGGAGTCTGGAACATCCAGAGCCTGGTCCTTTCACAAATCCGGCCGTCGGCCAAAAGAAAACTGCAGGTGCTGGTGCCAATGGTCCTTTTCGAGGAAAGCCAACTGGAAATTCAGATGCAAAAATCATCCTTTCCTTTCAGGATACTTTTCAACAAGGTCGACGCGAAAGTCCAGGTGGCCCTCCCCTCGGAGATTGTCTGGTCCCTGTCGGCCAGCATCAGCCCGGATTCTCCAAGCAAGCTCCTGATGCACGGCATCTACGACATACGCAGCAGAAACATCTCGCTCGAATGCAGCTGCTCATTTGAATCCAAAACGGTGTTTCCACTCCTGCCCGGACAGGTCCGCCGGTGGGTAGACAAGCTCAGCGGCCCTGCCGTATTCGAGCTGTCCGCTTCGGGCCCTGCGAAAGGACCCTTTTCTGTGAAAGGGAAGCTCCTTTCAAACAATATCAGCTGGCACGCATCGGCACCCGAACCGATCACCTGGAGGGACGAGGAGCTCTCCGCGCTGGAAGGCCGCGGCGGCGTCACCGTCACCGCCGCCGGCCGGTTTCCGGCAGAGAAGGGCCGGTCCTCGTGGGAAGGCTGGCAAGGGGCTGTGGATTTCCGCCGGATGGCGATCCGGCCTCTGCCGGTGGTGGAGGAGCTGAAAGAGTTGAACGGCCGCGTTGAATTCTCCCTCGAAGGGGCGAAAACCGAGAAACTCACCGCGCTGCTGCCGGACGGGCCGCTCCTGACCGCCGCGGGAGGGATCCAAAACGACGATAAGAAAAGCTTCTCGTTCCGGATAGAAACCGCCGCCCCGCTCGAACAACTGATCCCCCTCGCCCCGGGAGAAAAAACGGCCCTGCTGGCCTTCAAACCGGCCGGCAACGCCGCCGTCTCCGTATCGCTGGAAGGAGCTCTTTACCCGTCGCTCACGATACGGCCGGTTGCGCTCGGGACTCTGCAAAACTGCTCCGCCGACGTCCCAAACCTCGGGCCGCTCACCGGCATCACCGGCAAGATACGGTGGCAACCCGACCTTTTGACCGTCTCCGGCCTGCGAGGAAACTGCAGGGAGAAACCGTTTGAGCTGGACGGCACGCTCGTGGGGTTCGATCACCCAGAGATCGAGGCCAGTCTTTCGTGGGACAATCTCACGCTGGATTCCCGGTTCCAAATAGAGGGGGAACAGCTGCAAATCGACATGCTGGAAGGCCGGTACGGCAGCGGGACTTTCAGCGTCACCGGACAGCTCAGCGGCTGGAAAGGGCTGAACGCCAACCTCTACGGAGAAACCTCTTTAAAGGCTGAAGAGGCGGACTCTTTTTTCCCTTCCCCGCCGGCATGGCTGAAAGAAAAAAACTTCAAGGGCATGGTCTCTTCCCGCTGGATTTTGGAGGGGCCTCTCTTAAAGCCGGCCGCCTGGAATTTCGGGGTGAAAGCAGATTCCCCTTCCTTCGCGTACAGAAAACTCAAACTGGAGCGCGTTTCTCTGGAAATTAAGGGGGAACCTGAAAAACCGGTCACCTGGCTCGCCAGATCGGAATGCGCGGGAGGAACGCTGGTCTCTACAGGCCTGCTCTATACCGGCACACTCGGGCAAAACTGGACCGGGCAATTGACGGGCGAGAATGTCGAGCTGGCAACGCTCGCCCGCGACCTTCAATGGGACACAAAGGAGATCTCGGGACAGCTTTCGCTTCAGTTTGACGGCGGAGCCAAGTTCAGCGGGCTGGAGACCCTCTCAGGAAAAGGAAACCTGCGGATTGAAGGCGGCCAGATCGCGGAACTGCCCCTACTTGGCGGGTTTGCCGACCTGCTGATGATTCCAACACTGAGAACCCTTACTCTTCGGGAGGCAGGAGGCACCTTCGACGTGGGAAACGGGCAGATCACCACCAAAAACCTTGAACTGAAAGCTCCTCCAAAAATGACATTGACGATCATCGGCAGCTGCGGCTTCTTGAACGGGGCGGAGAGCCCCATCAAGCTGAAGATACTGCCGACCCTTTCGCCGGACCTCATACCGGAAGAAAACCGCTCAAAACTGGGGCGCGTCATCACCCAAGGAACAAGCTATCTCATCGGGGAAATACGGATCACCGGCACCTGGAAAGAGCCGAAGAGGCGGTTCATTCCGAAACCGATCCCCCAAATACTCAACGAACAGCTCCTCAACCTCGAAGAGCTATTCAAAGAACTCTTTTAGTCTGAGTATAAGGAAACCGCTTCAGCCATTTTTCCAATTTCACGGCAGCTTTCGCCCGGTGGCTGATCCGGTCCTTCACGGCAGAGCCCAACTGCGCCATCGTCTTCCGGCAGCCGCAAGGCACAAAAAGAGGGTCGTATCCGAACCCGGCTTTCCCGGCAAGACCGGGAGCGATAACGCCGGGACAGCTGCCTTCGAAAACCCGGACCACCTTCCCCCCGATCGCTAGCGCCATACAGCAGACAAAACGGGCCTGACGGCGCGACGGGGGCACCGGCGCCATCAGACGCAGAAGTTTATCGTTATTCGCCTTGTCGTCCTGCGAAAAGCCGGCGAAACGGGCCGACCGGACGCCCGGCCTGCCGCCGAGCGCCCTCACCTCAATGCCGGAATCTTCGGCTAGAACAGGCAGGATTGTCTGCCGGGAAACAACGCGGGCTTTCTTCTCGGCATTCCGGCGGAACGTGGCGCCGGTTTCTCTGGCGGCGGCAATGCCCCGGAACAGATCCATCGGGAGAAAACGGACCTGCACGGAACGGACCAGGCGGCTCAGTTCACGGACTTTATGGCGGTTTTTTGTGGCGAGAATTACGGTAAACAAACGGTTACCGGATATCTTTTAAAACAGAGCGCTGGACCTCGATCAGCCGGCTGATCCCTTCTTTCGCCAGTTGGAAAAGCCGGCCCATCTGCGCTTCGTCAAAGGTGCCCCGCTCACCGGTCCCCTGGATTTCGACGATCTGCCCGCCGCCGGTCATGATGACATTCATATCCACTTCTGCCCGGGAATCCTCGTCGAAGGTCAGGTCCACGAGGATCTCTCCCCCCACCAGCCCGACGCTCGTGGCCGCCAGGTAATCGCGCATGGGTAATTTTAAGAAAGCCCCCTGCCGGCGAAGCGTATCGAGAGCCTCCATTAAGGCGACAAACGAACCGGTGATCGCGGCCGTCCGGGTGCCGCCGTCGGCCTGGATAACATCGCAGTCAATCAGGATCGAGCGGGGGCCCAACGCCTCCAGATCCACCACCGCCCTCAGGGACCTGCCGACAAGCCTCTGGATCTCCTGGCTACGGCCCACCTGCGCCCCCTTCACCGCCTCCCGCACGGTCCGTTTGGAGGTCGCCCGGGGCAGCATGCCGTACTCCGCGGTCACCCAGCCGGAGCCTTTACCCACAAGAAAAGGGGGAACCTTATCCTCCACGGAAGCGCTGCAAACAACCTTTGTCTGGCCGATCTCGATCAGGCAGGAACCCTCGGCATACTTGAGATAACCGCGCGTGATGGAAACAGGCCTGATATCGGAGGAGGAACGGCGGTCCAAACGAGGCATCAGCAAAACCCTTTCATTTTACGCCCAACAAACGGTGGACCTGCGGAATGATCCTGACATCGGCAAGTTCTTTCGCGGTTTCCAGCCGCCATCTCTGGAGCTGCTGCGAATCAGGCTTTTCTTTGACGGTTCCCCACGGGGTCACCGGCTGGAGGATGACAGGTATGCGGGAATCCACCGACTTCACCAGGTCGCAGGCCCTCTGCATCTCATCATCCGCCGTCCCTCGGGAGGCGACGATCTTCACAAAGATCTCCTTTTTTGACTCGTAAGCGGTCCGGATAAATTCTTCGTGGTTTTTCCACACCGGCCTGTCCTGGGTCGCGCTCGGCGGCTTGATGTCCATGGCGATGATATCAATCCAGGGCAGAAGTTCCGAGAGCGCCGACGGCAGTGTTCCGTTGGTTTCGAGATAGACCTTGGGACCCAACTCCTTGAGCTGCGGCAGCCAATCCTTCAGGAACCTCCACCACAAAAGAGGCTCCCCGCCAGTCAAGCTGACCGCGTGGTGGGGCCCTTCCTGTTTTTCCAGATCCGAGACCTCCCGGTGGAGCTCCTCCTGCGAATAATCTTTATAGGGCCCCCGGTAGTCGGTGTCGCAATAGCGGCACGCCATGTTGCAGTCCCAAAAGCGGACAAAAAGATGGGGCTGCCCCACGTAAACCCCTTCCCCCTGGATGGAGGAGAAAACCTCAATAACGCGAACCGTTGTCTGCATGGCAGGTTTCAGAATAACAGAGCTCCACGAGGAAGGCAACGCCGGCGCGCGGAAAGAAAACGGGGCCGGTCTCTTTGTTCGAGACCGGCCCCGCTATGCTTTATTGCGTTACGAGGGATTTGCTCCGTTAATATCCACGAGATTCCCGAAGAACCCGGTGCCCACCCGGACATCGGCCCCGTTGTACAGAAGGAAGGTCACCGTGTAAACGCGGGGATTAATACCAAGCACCAACCGCTCCGCCTCGGTAAGGATAAACTGGTAGGTTCCCGTCCCCTGAGCAACATCCACGGAACGGTAAACCTCAATGGAGGAGGTCGGGCCGTTAAAAACCGCCACCATCGTCATCTTCTCCCCCGGATCGCTGGCGATCGTGAAATTCGCCACAAAATCCGCTCCTGGAGCCACAATCGTGCTGTAAGTCGGCCTCTGGTCAAACGACTGCACGAAACTGCCGACCGTCAACAACCCGAAATAGCTCTGCAGCCGGGTCCCTGTGCCGTCAAAACCGGAAACCGCCCTGTTCCACCGGCCCGGCGTAATGCCGTTGGCCAAAAGCTGGGCGTAAGTAATAGTAACATGCTGCGTCGAGACGCCGGTCGGAGCCGTGAGTCCCGTGATATAGAACTCGTGCGAATCAGCAGGATTCGTCGAACCCGGCAGCGTTAGCACCACGAATGCGGTGAAGTTATCCGGCGCATTGCCGAGGTTCTCGACCGTGAGGTCGAATTCAAAACTCTGATCCACGGCCAGGCTCGCAGGAACCGTTGGAGCGAACGGCAAACCAACCACTGGCCGGCCGATCGTGAGCAGACCGTAGTAGCTCTCGAGCCGGCGTTCGGCGCCGTCAAAACCGGAGACCGCCCTGTTCCAGCGGCCCGCCGTTATCCCCGCCGCCGCAAGCTGGGCAGCGGTGATAACGATATGGCGAATCGTCGTCCCAACCGGAGCCGTCAAACCGGTCACATACAGTTCATGGGAATCAGCCGGATTCGTCGAACCCGGTTTCGTCAACACCACGAACGCCGTGAAGCTGTCTGTCGCGGTGCCGGTATTCGTCACCGTCATATCAAACTCCAGATTGCTGTCCAGCTCGATCAGATCCGGAAAATTAACCGGAGCGCTCGGGAGTGACAGACCGATCGTGCCGACCTGAACCAGCTGGCCGAAGAACCCTCTCTCCAAAGGATTCGCTTGGGTTCCGATGGGAACACCTTGCGCGTCCAGCACCCGGAAACTGACCAGATACCGGCCGCCCGCTAAACCGGCGGCGGCAACGTCAATCGTCAAGACCGCCGTCGTCCCCCCTACCGGAATAGAGGCCGCCTGCTCAAACTCCCGGAAAGAAGCCGGGTTGTTCGGGTCCGATCCGACGAGCCGGAAAACCGCCAACAAAGAAACCGTGGCGGGGACATCCCCAGCGTTGCCCACCGTAAAATAAGATTCAAAAGTTCCGTCCAACGGAACTTGGTTTGTAAAGCCGGGTAGTGTAACAAAGGTAACGCCCGAACTGCCAATCTGCAGCGGGTTCCCGAAGAAGGCCTGGCCGATCTGGGTGCCGACCCCATCCACTACCTTAAAGGTCACCACGTACGTCCCGCCGGTCAACCCCGCTGTGTCCAACTGGCTGTTCGTAATCAGCTGGTTAAACAACCCGCCTCCCGGGTTCACCGTTACTCCCAGATCAAACTCCTTCGAGGCGGTCGGGTCCACAGACCCCGCCGGCGTGATCACCGTCACCAGCGTCAGCGCAGCCGGAACGTTCCCCGTGTTGCCGATCGTGAACGTCGCTAAGAAACTCTCCGATGTCGTCAGCGTGCTGTCATACACAGGAAGCGACGAGAAGCTCGAGATCGCAGTCCCGATCTGCAGAGGGTTCCCGAAGAAGGCCTGGCCGATCTGGGTGCCGACCCCATCCACTACCTTAAAGGTCACCACGTACGTCCCGCCGGTCAACCCCGCTGTG
>CAYJVR010000022.1:0-6497 GCA_964373715.1 uncultured Planctomycetia bacterium
GCAGCCGCTATTACGCCCCGGAAGCCGGAAGGTTCACCACAGCCGACCCCATCGGTCTCCTCGGCGGCCCGAACCTCTACGCCTACGTCAACAACAACCCGATCAACTGGGTGGATCCTTGGGGATTGGATGGAGGCAAGAAGGGTAACTCAAGGCCACTTCCGCCAATAACTGTAAAAGTGCTTTTGACGGCATTTGGGGCGGTCGCAGCGGCTGAAATTTTCCATATTGGAGAAATCCTTCTTACTTCGGGGAATGTAGTCGGTATTATTTCGGGAATTATTGTATTAGGTGGAGGGGCATTCGCTCTTTACATTACTTTTAAAAATGCTTCTGGGGAAGCTATAGATGGTGCTCGGATTAGAGTTGAAATTATCGAAGAGATAAAACGTCGTTTACGATTACGGGGTGATGAAGAAGGAAATCCTGATGCTAGTGCACCCGAACCACCTACCATGGGGTTAGCCGGTCTCGGTGTATTGATATTGGCTATCTATTGTTGGTTTAGGCGAAAGAAAATTGGCAGGTGCCCTGCTTAATTCAAGTGCTTAAAAACATAGACAATAAGTTTTGGAGGCTCAAAATTGAACAGTGATTTCCTATCTATTGTCGGAGTAGCTGGCGTAGTTTTGTATGTTCTAGCAAGCGCATTTATTCGTCGGAGGGCTCTTAAAAAGGGCGTGTCTATGGAACAGCTTTACACAAAGAAGAGGAAATTATGCCTGTTTGTATTCGCGCCATTATTTTATGGGTTTTCCGTTCTTTTGTATTGTTTATTTGCCGGAGAGTATGTGAGATTTCTCCCCCTTTTCTTTTTGGCTATTTTCTCGATTAGTAATCTTCTGATATGGAATATGAAGTTGTGAGATAGCTAGGTACTGTTTCCGGAAGTGCGGGGTTTTGATAGTTAGGAATAACGGTACCGGGTACGGTGGGGACAAGTAACTGAATCGGAATTGTCATGGGTCGAAAACCGCGCAGTTGTGTGTCAAACGTACCGGGTTCCGAGGGGACAGGTTGGCTCTGTAGCCCCTTTCGTTCTTTGACAATTTGAGTTCCTGACCGACCGCCTCGGGTCTGTCACAAATATTCTCGATGGCAAAGGAGCGACAAAGGAGACCTTCACCTACGGTCCCTTCGGTGAGGTTGGCCTCTCTCCCGCCCCCCGCCCCGTGCCCCACGCCCCCCAGTTTACGGGAAGGGAATTCGACCCCGAGACAGGGCTCTACTATTACCGGAGCCGCTATTACGCCCCCCAAGCAGGCCGATTCACCACGGCCGACCCGATCGGCCTCCTCGGCGGCCCGAACCTCTATTCCTACGTCAACAACAACCCCGTGAATTGGGTGGATCCATTTGGTTTACTTGGAGGTGTAGAGTGGCTTCTTGCCAAAAAGAAAATCAAAGAATTTCTCAGCGAAAATACTCAAGGGAAAACTGTTCCACTTATTTCTGGAACAACCCAGCAACAAACAATTGATATGGTTTCTGGTGCAATAGCGGATATCCTTAAGCATTCAGATATTCGTGTGCTACAGAAAGGAACAGCTGAGGAAAAACAGGAGCTTTTAAAACGAATTACTGAAGAAATGGGGAAACAACATCCTGGTTGGCCTGTTGGTCAATGGGTTGATCTCTTCGGTGCTAAAACAGGGGAGAATGGGGAAGGGGCTTCTGAGCCATCTTCTTGGATTCTTGTAAGTTTCGGGCTATTTTCTATTTTGTTTTTTAGAAACAGGGGAAGACGCTCTAAGGCAATCCCTGTAAATTTTTGTCCTTAAATAACAATAGGATTTTAAATATGACAACGAAAAAAACTCTTAGGGATTCTCTTCTTGGGTTAGGTGTAGGTGTTATCCTTCAACTGGGGAATTTCTTGTTCGGTAAAAATGAGGTTTTTGGGCTCTTTATGGGATTCTTTTTAGCCCCACCGCTCCTTGTGGTGCTTAAAGTGGGGCTGTCGGGGTGGGTCTTTTTTATCTTAACGATTTTGTATTGGGGATCTGTTGGATTTTTGGTTGGTAGTGCTAGGGGAAAACGAGTTTTTATGGCAGTCGTAGTTATTTTGTTAGGTGTATTTCATGCGTGGGCGTATTTTCTGGTCGAAAAGATAATGGATAATGCGGGGAATTTCTTTGCCAGCTACTTCTTCAAATAAGGATGAGCGTTGTGAACCAACCGTACCGGGTTCCGAAGGGATAGGTCAGGGTAATCCTCTTCAGTTTGCTGTCGTTAGAGAAGATCCGCTGATTGAAATGGAGTTGCTGAAACATGCAAAGGCAGGAAAAGCATTGTCGGTCGCTTCCGGAGGGTGTGTCGCCCTGAGCCTAAAGGCGAATTTTCCTGACCTGAAGCTAACTCTATTTGACTTCAATAAGGCTCAGCTTGAGCATGTTCAGAAGAAGATTGAGAAATTAAAAGGTCCTCGAGACGAATCATTCAAACGCTTTTTTAATATCGGAACTCCCGATCTTTCTGGGCTGAATGAGTGCGGGAACTTTGAATCGTTGTTTCGCGGGTTTCGAGGATTCATTCACGACCTGGTAGCTCCGTACGGTGACTTCACAAGGTTCTTTGAAGATCCGCATGAGGACACCGGATTCCTGGGACGCGTTTTCGGAAACAGGTATTGGCCCGTCGGTTTTCAGATGTTCTTTAGCGACCCTCTCCTCAACACCATGTTTGGCTTGGTCGCCACCCAGCGTGCCCCTAAGGGGTCGTATCCCCGATATTTTCAGCAGGTTCTGGAAAAGGGACTTCGCTCTCCAAACGTTTCAGAGAATTATTTCCTGCATCACATTTTCCTGGGACACTACATGAACCGCCCTCAAAGCCTACCCCTCTACCTCAGGAATTCTGCGCCCCAATCCGATCTGCAATTAATCGAGGGGACGATCGAAGGCGTATCTGGTCTTGGGGAGTATGACCTTGTCAGCTTATCGAATATCATGGACTGGATGTCGGATTTGGAAGTGCATGCATTGGCGCGTTTGGTGTGCAGCCGGGCGAAGAAGGACTCTGTTGTTGTGTTTCGTCAACTCAACAATTTCTCGGACTTTCAAGCGCAATTTAGGCCCGAGTTTAGTTTCGATGAGGGGAAAGCCGGGGAGTTATTGGAGCAAGACGGGAGCCTTTTCTACTGCAAGTTGAACATAGGATACAGAAAGTAATCCGAGTGGCTCGTTTTCTTTGGGTGCCGGGGAATAAGCTGGAGAAATACCAAAAGGGACTGGCGGAGTTAGAGGAGGGGTTCATGTACCCGCTCTATGGCAACCAGATGTTCCGCATCAGTCATGGGCCCTGTTACTCCGAGTTCTTTGAACGGATGGGGAAAAGTTTCTTCGTTTTAGCCGAAGAGATGGGGGCCATCGTTGGGGTCATGGCTGTTGTATTCAAAGTTATTCAAGTGAACAACCAAGCGGTAAAATCAGCCTACCTCTCCGACTTGAAGATTCGGGAGGACTATCGAGGAGGCCTCCTTAGCTCTAAAATGTACCTTTGGGCCGCACTGCGCGGTTTGCGAATGCGGGACTGCTGGAATACACCCTTTTACTACTTCATCAGTATGAAGGGAGAACAGGGCGATGTTGCCCGCTCGGCGAAGGGTTTATCCCTCCTTAAGATTTTCATTCCCTTGGGGCAACTGAGCATATATTTCGCAGACCCTGAACAGGTGAGGAGTTTGGGCAAAGCCGACTTGCAAGAGGAGATTCGAGATAGAGCGATGTTGGATTTATCTCCAGACCTAGTCGGCGATTCCGAAAGCAGATCTGCCATCGTCTCTCTGCTCGGGGTAAAGGATCTCACCTTCACAGACAAATGCTTCCCCGCGAAAGTCGCTCATCTTAAGAATACAGGGCTTACAGGCGCAGCCTATGTGGACTTCCTGAGAGAGGCTGGGAAAGCAACCGCCGGCACCTACGACTATTTGTGTTTCTGCCTGGATGTTAGGCAGAAAGCCTTGACGGAATATTTACAGTCGAAGGATATCTCTCCCGTAGGGAATGCTGGAGTATATGGATTCTCAAGGACCGGTCTTATTAAACAAACTTCGGTCTGCCGCATTGGAACGTATCAGATTTAAGGCAAATAAGGGGGGTGAAAATGGTCACAAAGGCAGTTGAAGAAGTGCTCTCGGTGTGCAAGTACCGGGAGAATCCGTATTTTGTGAACCTCAGAGACGGAGACTTTTCCAAGGAAGATTTCATTGAAACCCAGATTCAATTCGCCTGGGCGGTCTTTTTCTTTTCAAGGCCAATGGCAGCTCTTGTGGCTAAGATTCCCCAAGGTCAACTGAGAGTCGAGATCATCAGGAATGTTTTTGAAGAACACGGGGAGGGCTCTTCTGAGAAATTCCACGCGCATACATTCAGGGTGCTCCTGTCAAGGCTGGGAGTAAGCGAGGCGGAGTTCAACAAAAGAGCCCTGTGGCCGGAGGTTCGTTGTTTCAATACCACGCTTGCGGGTGCGTGCGTCTTGGACGAATGGTTGATCGGAACCGCGATCATGGGGACCATTGAGCGGATGTTCGTTGATATTTCCAAGTGGCTAGCTGAAGGGATTGTGGCCCGCGGCTGGTTGCCTCGCGAAAAGATGATTCATTACAATCTTCATGAGGAACTTGACGTCAAACATGCCCAGGATTTTTTTGAGGTTCTCCAACCCTCTTGGAACAAGGGGCCGCAAGAGCGTTATTGGATACAGCAAGGTTTGTTGCTCGGTGCCTATGTCTTTAACGGTTTGTACGAGGGGTTATACCTGGCGCGGACGCAGCGCCTATTCGTGGAACCAGGATATCCTCCCCATGTTTTCTGACGGGACGACAGGAGCGATCCCGGGTCCGGAGCGGCCCATTTACTTTTATATACTGATTGTATAGAATGGTTAATGTGAAAGTCAACCGATTCATCTGGAATGAGTTGTGGAATGACCTCAAGCGGCCGGAGATCACCATCCTGCTGGGCGCCCGGCAGGTGGGCAAGACCTTTCTTTTGAAGGAGATGGAAAGGGCTTTACAGAAATCCGGGCAGAAAGCGGTCTACTATAATCTGGAAATTCCAGGGGATCTTCTAAAATTCACCGGTTCGGAACAAGAAATTTTCCATCTGCTGACCCGCGCGGCGGATGTCGTTCTTCTGGATGAGTTTCATTACTTGAAGAATGCCTCCCATCTTTTCAAGGCGGTCTTCGACAGCGGCGCGAAAGTAAAAATCGTCGCTTCCGGTTCCTCGTCCTTGGAGATCCATAAGCACCTCAAGGAAAGTCTGGCGGGACGACGGCATTTGATCAAAGTTTTTCCACTGTCGCTTCAGGAGCACAAAGACAACGGTCTTCCGCTGGATTCCGTCCTCACGGAGGGAACATTGCCGGGGCTTCTGTCCAGAGAAACCGCTCCAGAAAGGCAAAGCTACCTGCGCGATCTCCTCGAGACCTACATTCTGAAAGACATCAAGGGACTCATCAAAGAGGAGAACGTCAAGGCGTTCAACCATCTTCTTTATCTGTTGGCGGAGTTCCAGGGGTCGGTGGTTCCGGTGGCCAATCTTGCTAGGGAAGTAGGGTTGACCGCTCGAACCATTGAGAAATACCTGACCGTGCTCGAACAGACCTACGTGTGCTACTCTCTGCCCAGCTTTTCCACCCGTCTTGCCAATGAGCTGAGGAAATCCAGGAAATATTATTTGTACGATCTGGGGATCCGGAACGCGATTCTGAAAAACTTCGAATCGGATCCGGACAAACGCCAGGACAAAGGGGTTCTCTACGAATCCGTTGTTTTCCTGGAACTTCTTCGGATGGTTTCTCCAACGACGTCGCTTCACTTCTGGCGGACCAAGCAGAAGATGGAAGTGGATTTCGTGAAAGTGGTCAACCGTCAGCCGATCCCCATTGAGGTCAAAAGCGGCTTAAAAACCCCGGCGCTTCCGGAGGGGATGAAGGCGTTTCTCGACCGGTACCCTCAGGCGGCGCTGGGGGTTGTGGTATCCGATCGGGCGATGGGCGATATCGTCTACAACAAGACGACCGTGAAATTCATTCGCTGGCAAGATGTCGCTCAAATTTGAGGTGTTCCTCTGTCGGTGATGGTATCGGGTGCGCGGGGGACCTGCTGAACCCGTAGACACGACAGGAGATGCTCCGTTTAGGGACAGCTCATCCGGCCATTGCCAGAAGGTTCGGCCCTGCCGTCATTGCGAGGAACGGAGCGACGCGGAATCTCGTCGCAGAGCAAATTGGGTAGGTATCTCAGGAGATTACTTTGTCACTGAAGTTCCTCGCAATGATGCAGTCGAGTAGGTTTGTGAGATAGTCTTATTGGTGCGGTATTTTTTTTGGTTGATATTTTGCATATTATGCAATATAATTTACATATCGGTCAAGCTTTCTTCCCCAGACGGAAGGTTTTTCTTCTTGAGGAAGGCTTGCCCTGCGGGGGATAATGATTATTGCCCGCGCAGGTGTTCCGGTAAACCCGTCAGAAAGCTGTTCGAAGAGAG
>CAYJVR010000023.1:0-4384 GCA_964373715.1 uncultured Planctomycetia bacterium
AGGGACCGTAGGTGAAAGACTCCCGCGTAGCCCCTTTCCCGTCCAGAACAGCGGTGACGGAACCCAACCGGTCGGCCAAGAACTCAAATTGTCAAAGAACGGAAGGAGTTACAGAACCAACGTGTCCCTTCGGAACCCGGTACGGTTGGTTCCGTGTCCCTTCGGAACCCGGTACGGTTGGTTCCCAACGCTTATCTTCATGGAACCCGGCACAGTTGGTTTACAAACCTCCCAACTTAACCATCGGGACTAGAAACGGTGCCTGTTCCTTTCCTGCAGGCCCAGCATTTCATTTCCTTCCTGCCGACAAGCTTCGCCACATCCAAATAGAACATTCCAAAACAGGCGCTGCACACCAATTTGTTACAAGAACTGCACATCCCTCCGCGCGCGGGAAGAAATGAACGGCTGCACCGCTGACAATTAAAGGGGATTGAACCTAACGAATAGGCGCTTCCTTGAGTTTCTCTTAAAGACACGTCTACTTCCCCCGCAAAAGAACCGTAAGCTTCACGAATTCTATAATCGCCTGGCTGCCAGTAAAGAAAAGCCCGAACCGAATGCCCCAGATAGAATTCCTTTTCTGCCTTGGCGTATAGTCTTTAAATGTAAAACTCTCTGGCTTCTTTAACACCCATATAAAACAAAACCGAGAAGATACAGACACAGCCCGAAAACATGTTTTATTAAAAGCAAGTTACGCATATGTTCTCTGGCCAACAAATAAAACCGATATTCTTACAGGATTATTCACGAGGGCGGGGCACCCCGCAGGGAGGATTCGGCAAGCTCGCGGAGCCCCTTCTCGCGCAGAGTCTCCTGCCGGCCCCTTTCGAGCATCTGCGCCTCCTGGTAGGCAAAAGAAGCCACCCCCCTCTCGTTAACGCGGTTAGCGACCGTACTCAGGATGTAAAGCCGGGGAGCTGTCTTGTCGTAAGCAGTGGATTCCCGCAGAAGTACATAGGCCCGTTCAAAATCTTCGGCCTTGTAACAAAACCAGCCGAACATCTCCAGAAATTCCGGCGAGGGCGGCTGGGTTTTATAAAATTGCACCCCAACCCGAATCCCTTCCTTTACGGCAACCTTGTCATCATTTCCGTAGGGCCACCAGGTATAGTCCGAACAAAACAAAAGAAACGCGATTACGGCGCCCTTATTCCCTGGATGCTTTTCAAAAATTTGCCGGTACAACGCCATGGCCTCTTCAATCTTTGAGTCGGCCTTGTAGATACGGGCCAGAAGCACCTGCGCCTCAACGCTGGCCGGATTAAGCGCAAAAGCCTGCTGATAAGCCGCTATAGCTTCTTGGGTTTGGCCCCTATCCAACAGTTCATAGCCCATCCGGATTGCCTGCTTCGCCTGAAGGTTCTCAGGAGTCGCGACCGCCGAAGCGGCCGCCAACTGGTCCAAACACCAGCCGCATAGCTTGGTTTCCACCTGGTCGAGCCCACCCATGCCAGCGCTCCTTGGGCAGGTCGGTGTCGGGCAATCGTCGGGAATCCGGAGGATGGAGAATGAGCCGCGGATAGCGCTCTTCACGCACCGTTCGATAAGACGCTGGCGGTTGGGCGGCGCCCCGTTTGATGAAGCCATATGATGCCCATAAGAAATAACGCCGTAGCCATCGGACACTTCTCCTCCGACAGAAAAAGAGCTCGTGTCGAATAGATCGAAACCGGTGACCCCGAGGTACGCCCGTATCTTCTTCGCCGGGTCGATCGGGTAATCCTTCTGAAGAATGGGCATGATCCTTTCGGCGTTGTACTGCCCCTTGCCTTCCAGCTGTCCCAGCATCCTGGAAAGCAGCTGCCCTTTCTGCGGCGGCATTCCGTTCTCTTGCGATAGAGCCGGCAGCAGCTGCGCCAACCCATCCTTCGTTTTCGCAGTATCCTCGGTGAGACCGTATCTCGACAGCAGTTCGTAGAATTTCTGGCGGGGGAGCGAGTCCTTCAAAGAATCAATGATCATCTCGAAAACGAACTCCGCCCGGGTCCTGTCCGGCTGGCCGAAATCCGTCGGAACGGAAGAGATGACGTAAGCTATACCCGTTTCGTACTGGAGGCGTTCCCTGACGGCCTCCAGAAACCGGTTGTCCACCGGGCCGACCGGAACCAGGACGATCGTAAAATCTTGAACGGGGGCGGCCTGGTGGTCTGGGCGCGGAGCCGGAGGAAGCTCAACGCCGAGGCTCTTCAGCAGTTTCTCGGCCGTGTTGGTGTCAGCGGCATTTTCCGAATACTAGTAGACAAACTTCAGCTTTTCGGCGGCTTCTGAAGAACGTCCCTTCAGTTGAAGAAACTGGGCCAGCTTCAGTTGATAATCGAGGCGCCATGCGTCGAGCTTGAGCGCTTCCTGATAGAGGGGGATGGCCTCTTCGACCCTGCCCTGTGCGGCATAGATGTCCGCGAGCAGGAAGATTTCCATAACGTGCATCCGGCGGGTCGCCGTATCGAGAATGGCCAGTTGCTTGACACGCTGTTCCAGGACTTGCTGGTCGGACGCAGTAATCGTCTCGGCGAAGAGGGTGCTCGGAAAACAGGCTATTGCGAGAACCAGGGAGAGAAGAACAGGAGAGGTTTTTCTGATCATTTAACTTTTCACGCTGAAGTGATTCTTTCTAGCCCTTTATCTGTTACGTGTCCCTTGCGTACCCAGCGATACATTGTTTCTCCTTCAGACTATAACGGCTTAAAAAACCTATACAACGCAAGGAAACCACCGAGAATAAAAACAGCCCCCGCAAAGAAAAGAAACCCTCTAACAAAAAGGGTGTATTGGCGGGAATTCTCTTGAACTTTCCAACCCATGACCTTTCTGAAGGCTTTGTCCGACTCAACATGCGCCCTACTCATTCTTTGATTATTCACGGTCATTTGGAATCCGATCCAGAAAAATATCACGGTTCCAAATGCTTGAAAAATTAGAGCCAGGAGTTTTCCCTCTCGATTCCCTTCCCTAAACCCGTTACTTTTGTCACCTATCCTTGATCCGTGGGATTCAAAAAAGGATTTCTATGAAAAAGCGGATAGGAACAGAACTCATAT
Organism: uncultured Planctomycetia bacterium; assembly: GCA_964373715.1. Classification (GTDB taxonomy): domain Bacteria; phylum Omnitrophota; class Gorgyraeia; order 1-14-0-20-64-10; family 1-14-0-20-64-10; genus CAMTXI01. The sequence continues at coordinate 3,045 of CAYJVR010000023.1, forward strand.
AGATTATTGCTGTAATTCCTGAAATCAAAACCCACTTTGACTCAGCTTGTTTTTTTGCCTGACGTCGAAAATAGTGACATTGGTAACTAATAATGGCAGCAATCACAACAAGAAGTGCAAGAGTAAACCACGCTACTGTTGACTTTGATTCCAACATTCGCCAAAGATAACGACCTGCATTAGTAAAAAATAACGCGTATATTCCAAAATAGCAAAATGCTTTCTCCTGGATAGGAATAACACGGCCATCAATCTTCTCTGACGCGAGATACATCGCGAAAGAAAGAGCGAGAAACAAAACGGGGAGATCTAAAGGCACAACGTTAGAGATCCTGCGCGCGATTAACATTCCGATGCTTAAAAGGAAGACTAGTTTAGCAAGCGAAAACCACCTCTCTCGCAAAAATCCACCGCGGTGCCAATCGGTTTTAATATTCATATGCTCACTAACTTATCGCCCCTCTCTAAGGTGTTTTGCAGATTGAAACCTTCTTGCTAGCATTAACAACACCAAACCCAAAATAACTAGAATGTGTACTTTTGGCTCTGGCGCCCCTTCTCCGGAAGAATCCACTGGTAGGTAGACTAATCTTCTTCTCTCAAATTCTTCCAGACTCATAATCTCGACCGATGGCCATACAACAGCTATTTTTTCTCCCTTTTTGTCAGGACCTTTAGGCAAAAGATCGTTCTGAAGTTCGGCTAACGCAGTTAATATAGCAGCCCAAGCTGCCGGTTTCATCCAGGGTGGCTTTTTGGAAGGCGGTTTCCAATTCCACAAATCTCCCTCTTCGAATCTCCCGTAATCGGGCCCGTAGGCACCTGGAGGAATTGGCCCGCCGTACTCCGACCCAAAAAACATATGGGCAACTATAATCCCGCCAAACCCAATCACGATATACACCACTATTGGTATTGCTGGCGCTACAAGCCCCCAGGGATCAATCCAATTCACAGGATTGTTATTGACGTAAACGTAGAGGTTCGGACCGCCGAGGAGACCGATCGGATCGGCCGTGGTGAACCGGCCCGCCTGTGGGGCGTAATAACGACTCCGGTAATAATAGAGGCCGGTTTCCGGATCAAATTCCCTTCCCGTAAACTGGGGGGCGTGGGGCACGGGGCGGGGGGCGGGAGAGAGGCCAACCTCACCGAAGGGACCGTAGGTGAAGGTCTCCTTTGTCGCTCCTTTGCCATCGAGAATATTTGTGACAGACCCGAGGCGGTCGGTCAGGAACTCAAATTGTCAAAGAACGAAAGGGGCTACAGAGCCAACCTGTCCCCTCGGAACCCGGTACGGTTGGTCTTCACCAGCTTGAAAAATGGGGAGCATTACATTC
>CAYJVR010000024.1:0-1122 GCA_964373715.1 uncultured Planctomycetia bacterium
GTTTATTACCTCACTCACCGGGTCCCGCTGAAGCACGCCGCTATTTATTTGTGGGATAAACAAGCTGAAAAATTCGTCTTGCGATCGGCCAGACAGAAACCGAATAAACCCACCCCTGCTTTTGACAAAGCTAATCCGTTAACAAAATATTTCCACGAGAGCAAAGAACCCCTTGTCACGGAAGAGCTGATCCTTGCCATCAAGGACGGCAAAACGGAGCTGCAGCCGATTGTTGACTCCTTAAAATCGCTCGACGCCTCCGTGGTGGTGTCGAGTTTTGTCGCAGATACGTGCCTTGGCTTCCTGGTGCTGGGGGAAAAGGTGTCGGGCGCGCTCTACACCCATGATGACCTGGAGGTGTTCCAGGTGCTGGCGAACCAGGCGGCGCTGGCGATCGAGAACGCGCAGTTCTATGAGGAGTTGAAGCACACGCAGGCCGACCTGTTCCAGACCGCTAAGATGGCCTCTCTGGGCCACATGGCGGGCGGGATGAGCCACCAAATCAACAACCGGTTCCACGTGCTGACGATTCTGGCCGGCACCTTGAAGTCCACCTTGAAACTGGTTGACCCCGTTTCGCTGGAAAAGGAGAAACTGAAGGAGTTCTGGGCCAGGGGAATTGAAACTCTGAACAAAATCGAGGAAAACGCCCTGCGGGGCGGCGATATCGTCAAGACTCTGCTGAAGTTCTCCCGGCCGGCGGGCGAATACAAGCCGGTGAAGGTCCAGCAAATCCTCAATACCGCGAAAGAGGTGGTGCAGTTCAGGGTCAATTCGGGGGTGTTCGATATCCTGGAGGAGATCCCGGAGAATCTGCCACCCATCAAGGGGGACATGAACCAGTTGGCCGACTGCTGCATCAACCTGATCGCCAATGCTTTCGACGCCACGCAGAAGAAAGCGGAGCTGATCCAGCTCGGGCAGACGGCGCCGGGCCCGGAGGATTCGGCGGCCTACCGGGGACAGATCTTGATACGGGGAAGCTCTTTGGAGTCGTTCAACGGCAAGTCCTGGATCATTCTGGAGATACGGGACAATGGCACCGGTATGAGTAAGGAGGATGCTCATCAACTCTTTGTTCCATTTTTCACGACCAAGGCAACCGCCGAAAAAGGGACCGGC
>CAYJVR010000024.1:1222-4371 GCA_964373715.1 uncultured Planctomycetia bacterium
TCCGCCGTCACCCGCTGGATCGAGCGCGGCGGCACCCTTGTGAGGAACCAGCTCACGCTGGCCGGGTTATCGGCGCAGGAAGCGGAATCACTTCTGCTGGAGTTGGACATTCTGGATGCCGCGCTGATCTCCCCTGTCCTGCTGAATGATGGCCTGTGGGGTTTTATCCTCGTCGGGCCCGCCTCGGCGGGCGGCCCGCTCGATGCCGGAGCGGCCCTTTACCTGAATCTTTATGGGGTGAGCCTGGCCGGCTGTTTTGAGCGGCGCTTAGCCGGCGGAGCCGCCCGCTCAAAAACATGGGCGTCGGAACAGGATAGGTCCCTCAGGGAGGCACAGGAGCTGTGGGCCTCCTTCAAGCCGCGAGAAAACCGGGTTAAGCTGCTGATCCTGGAGGAGGAACCGCAGACGGCCGATTCGCTGACCTATTTTTTCAAGGGATGGGGATTTGACGCCGCCGGCGTCGCCCGGGAGGAGGATGTGTTGGGCTACCTCAGGCGGTTCCCCGCGCACCTGTTCCTGGCGGATATGAGCCTGAGGGGGGGACTGTCCCTGAAGATGCTGGAAGCAGCGAGGATACTCGCCCCTGAAGCGGTTTTTTTCGGGACGGCGACGGGGCGGCCCGGCATCTCCGAGAGCCTCGCCAAGCGGCTGGGAATACAGCGGATCTTCATGAAACCCTGCCGGTTCGCCGGAATGGCGAAAGAACTTTTTGAGGCGGCGCTGAATGTCTCTCTGCGAGCGGATCTGGTCAGGCTCACGGAGGGCCCGGAAAGTTGCCTGATCGTGGATCAGGAGGCGGAGGCGGCGCAGGCCCTGCGGGAGTATTTCGAGGCGAGGGGGACGCGCGTCTGGACCGCGGAGACCGAGGAAAACGCTCTCGCGGTGGCCGAGTTCGCCCAGCCTTCGGTGATCCTGCTGAACCTGACACTGCCCGCGTTCACGCGGGCGGAGCTGATCCGGAATATCCGGAGGATTTCTCCGGAAAGCCGGCTGGTGGTGATGACGGTGACGGAGGAGGAGCCTTCCGGGAGGGCCGCTCTCTCCGGCAGGGCCGATGCCTACTGCACGAAACCGGTCCGGATGGAACGGCTCAACCAACTGGTGGGGACGCTTTCCTCCGAGGAGGCGACCTATGCCTGAGAAACCGTCCGCGAAGATCCTTCTGGTGGACGATGAGCCGGATGTGCTGGAAACCACGCAATGGGCCTTCGAAACCTTGGGATACCAGGTCTACACCGCCACCAGCGGGGAGGAAGCCGTAAAGGTGATGGCCAGCGCCCGGCCGGAACTCCTGTTGATTGACTACAAACTCCCGCAGATGTCCGGGGTGGATTTCCTGAGGGCGGCCCGCTCGATGGACCCAACCGTCACGGCGATCATGATCACGGGGCTCACCCACCAAACGGAAGAGATAGAGAAGGAATGCGAACGGCTGGGGACCTTCGCCTTTTTGCATAAGCCGCTGAGCATGGAGCAGGTGTTGGAAACGGTGAAGGACGCCATCGAGAAAAGCACCCGGACCGGACCGGCCCCCCCCGCTTAATAGGCCACTCCGGACCCGGAACCACTTTTCAACCCAAGTAGCGCCGTAATTCACGCTCCAACGTCGATCGTAAATCCTTCGCGATCGCCTGGTGATCGCGCGGCAGAAAGAGTTTGAGCTCTTGAAATGGTTCGTGTTTTATTTGCTTGAGTCGAATTAAAACCTCCTTAAGAAGGTGACGACTTCTCTGAGGCAAAAGCCCCTTGCGCAGGATAAAGTACAGGTCATAGAAATCTCTGGGCTTGGCGCGATCAAGCAGAGCCTTGAGCTTCTCCTCCACCAACATGTCCTGCGGCAGGTGCACCAATGTGTAGGCCGGCAGAAAGTCGCTGGCAATCAATGCTGTCTCCGGTTTCACAGTCGACCGATCCCGCAGAGAAATCTCCAGCCGGATTTCCACGTGGTAATCTCCGAATCGATGCTGGATGATCCCTAAGTAGCCGCCGCTGGTTGCCTTGGCCTCCTCAATCTCGATGGATATTCCGACCCGCTCGACGGCACTCAAGGTGTCTGTGATCAATTCCTCGATCGCCGGCTTGCGGATACCAATACCGGAGAAATCGAGATCCTCTGAGAATCTGGGGCTGCCGTAAATGATGCGAAGCGCTGTTCCCCCTTTAAAGAGGACACGGCTGGCCGCGCTGCGCTGATAGAACGCCGACAGGAAGAGGTGCTGGCAATATTCTCGGGCGACGTTAAGGGCTGGCGTCTGATTCTGGATGGCTAATTTTTGAATAGTCTCTTCGGCAATCATCGAAGGCTCCGAAGAAGCTGAAGTAACGAGGGGCGCTCAAAGAACCGAGCATAGGATTCTACCTGCTTCCAGTTCAGGGTTCGCAGATCAATCCGGTCGTTGACGTCTTTCTTCTTTTTGAGATCCACGTAATACAACGTATCTACCAAAGCTTTTTCCGGCGTGGCCATGAGGATTATCTCTGCGCCCATTTTAAGCGGTTCATACCCGGTAAACACAGATTTCTTCAACCGATGATACTCGAACGTCTTACCAAGTGAGGTGACCACCCGCGTAGGACGCGAAGTCGCCGAGGTGATCAGGTAGGTTGCCTCCGGGATCAGGTGGTGGTACGACAAGGCGAACTCAAATGAAATATACGAGGGTTCGTAGAACCGGTTGGCCACTGCAAGCTCTGAAGGGGGCTGATCCGCTACGCAATAAAGTCCGTTCCTGAGTTTGATAAACACTCCCCGCTTAGCGTAGCGGTGCACGAGAAACCGCGCCGCAATGGCAGAAATCTCCAGAACACGCTGGAGCTCCAAGGGGCTAAACAACCGAAGCCCATGCCTTCGGACAGTCTGGGTCACTTTTATGAAATTCATCTTATTAGCCATATAGCTAATAATACATTCTAAATGTCCAATTGTCAAGCAACTGCGATGAGATTGCCGCGTGGTTCGACAGGCTCACCACGAACGGATTGAGATTGCTTCGCTCCGCTCGCAATGACAGTTTCACCGAAGGGACCGTAGGTGAAGGATTCTTTGACGGCACCCTTCTGATCTAGAATCCCGGTGACAGACCCGAGGCGGTCGGTCAGGAAGTCAGATTGTCAAAGAACGATCTTTAACGTGTCCCTTCGGAACCCGG